>JAAFIW010000030.1 GCA_013297875.1 Comamonadaceae bacterium
AGCGAGTTGCAGACGACTGCACGCAACAAGCTCAAGAGTGCACAACAGCGCCCCTCCATCATCGTTGCTTGTTGGAAGCAGGCAGATTTGTGGTGATGTCATGATTTATGAAAGTCTCAATAGTTGTTTGCGGACAAACGTGCTGGCGTGGTTCATTGTTGCTACTTTTTTAATAGCGGTCTGAGCAGTTTTTGTATGGGCTAGACGCTGTTTTTGGCATCAAACCTGCCAGCGTCTTGCACCAAACGCCTTCGCCAGTCTGGCCTCTATCGGCAACGGCTCGCCGTGCAGTTGCGCGGCCAGCAGTTCGGCCGATAAGGCTGCAAACGTCAGGCCGCGTGAGCCCATGGCGGCGCTGATGTGCAGGCCGGGTAGCCATGGGCCGACCAGGGGGAAGCGGTCTCTGGAGGTGCAGCGTTGGCCTTGCCAGGTGTGAACCTGGCCGTTGCGAAACTGAGTGGCGATGGCGCTTGCGGCTTGGGGAAGCAGGGTGGTCAGGCGTTGCTGGTTGGCTTGCAGGCCGGCTTGCGCATCGAGTTGGTCCAGGGGGGCGCGCTCGTAGGTGGAGCCGCTGAGCCAGAAGGGGGCGGTGCCGTGCGCCACGTTGGGAATGAAGTGGCCGTGGCCGCTGATGGGGTGGGGCGGGGCGCAATGGGCCAGCTCGGCTGTCCAGGGGCCGTGGGCGACCTGGCCTGCGACTTCGTCCACCCACAAGGGCAGCGTGCCCGATGGATCCGGGGGAAGTAGCTGGGTGATGCCATACGCTGTGCACAACACCATCAGCGGTGCTTGCGCCCGCACTTGTTTGCGCGCGTCCAGGGCTTGCCACACACCGCCAGCACATTGCACTTGCGCCACATGCAGACCCCCTTCAAAGCGGATAGCAGGGTGGCTCAGCCAGGCTTGCACCAGGGCCTGGGGTTTGATCCACGCGGCATGGGGCAGCAGCACGCCATCGCGCAAGGCCGGCGTGGCCTGCCAGTCCATGCCCTCGCGCAGCAAGGCCTGGGCGGCTTGCACGGTCATGCGCAGGCCTGCGCGGCTGGCGCGCGACAGGGGTGCGTCGTCGGGTGACACATGGGGCACCAGCAGGCCCACGGGCAGGCTGGATGCGCCTTGGGCGGGTGTGTGTGCCGCATCAATCACCTGCACCTGCCAGCCCCGGTGCGCCAGGCTGTGGGCGACTGCCGCGCCGCTCAGGCCTGCGCCAATCACCAGGGCCTGGCTGGGCGCGGTGCGGGGCAGGGGCTGGCGGCGCAGCGCCCAGTGGGGGTTGTAGGTGGCTTGCTGGCCATCTGCTTGGAGGTCAAAACCCAGGTTTTGCAGGGCCTGCTGGGTGGGCGTGTCGCAGTGGTTCAGGGCCAGGCGGGTGCCGCGAATGCAGTGGCGGGTCAGGGCTTTGAGGGTGTCCGGGCTGGGCGGCTGCTCAAATGACGCGATCACCGAATCGGCATCGCACACCAGGGCGCGCAGCAAGGCTTGCAAATCTTCGCGCGGCTTCGCCAGGGCCAGCGTGAGCAGCACCTGGCCTTGGCTCAGGCTGATGCGGTGCATGCCGGGCGCCAGGCCCCACAGCTGGGCGGCCAGTTCGTGGGGCAGGTTGCTGGAGACATCGCCCAGTGCCACGGCAACATAGTGCAGCCGCTGGCAGCGCTGTGGGTCGCGCTGCCACAGGCCCCAGGTGTGCAGAAAATGCTCGCCGTGGCCAAAGCGGGTGTCTAAAACCGTGTGGCAATCGTGCCCTGCCCAATTGAAAAAATCTTGGCTCAACGGGCTTTCAGTCATCGGTCATGCGTTGCCAGGCAACGCGGTCATCACGTCATGCCGATGGCGGCACATACCCCTGCACCGCATCCGCCCCGCCTTCAAAAAAGTGCTTTTCCATCTGGCGCTTCAGGTACTCGCGGGCGCGCTGGTCGGCCAGGTTCAGGCGGTTTTCGTTGACCAGCATGGTTTGCTGCTTGAGCCAGTCGGCCCAGGCCTGCTTGCTCACGTTTTCCCAAATGCGCTTGCCCAGCTCGCCGGGGTAGGGGGGAAAGTCAAGTCCATCGGCGTTGGGGCCGAACTTGACGCAGGTGACGGTGCGTGGCATGGGGGAGTCCTTAAGGTAGAAAGAGGTCGATACAGCCGATACATTAGCCCCCGATTTTGCGCATTTTTGGAAACCTTCACGCACTGGCTGCCTCACACCACCCATGAATCAACTTTTAAACCGTTTCAGCTTCCGCCAATGGATGGCCGCCCTGGCCGCCGCCTGCATCGCCATGCTGGCCTTTGGCTTGTACCTGCAACACGGGGTCGGCCTGGAGCCTTGCCCGATGTGTATTGTGCAGCGGTATGCTCTCATTTTTGTAGCTGCTTCAGCAGTATTGGCATGGGCTACTGGCCTGAAAGGCTTGCAAATGGCTGCTGCGGGCTTGGGCTTGCTCAGCGCGGGCTTTGGTGCGTTTGTGGCAGCCCGCCAGAGCTGGCTGCA
This sequence comes from Comamonadaceae bacterium, assembly GCA_013297875.1. GTDB lineage: Bacteria > Pseudomonadota > Gammaproteobacteria > Burkholderiales > Burkholderiaceae_C > JAAFIW01. The sequence continues at coordinate 2,477 of JAAFIW010000030.1, forward strand.
GTGGTACCCACCCGAAGTGGCGACCTGTGGGCGAGACTTTTACGGAATGATCGAGACCTTTCCCTTGAAGCGCGCGATTCCGATGATCTTCAAGGGCAGTGGCGACTGCACCAAGGTGGATTGGACGTTTTTGGGCTTGTCGATTGCGAACTGGTCGTTTATTTGTTTTGTGGGGTTTGGTGTGTTGCTTTTGGTGCTGATCGTGCGCCGCTTGCGGGTTCGATAGACCTCTGTAACGTCCTCTCCGCAGCTACGAATTCAGTAGCAAAACACGGCTAAGTGGCATGCGTAGATGTCGGGGTCGCCCGACAGCGACTCACTTTTCTTTGCGTCGCCAAAGAAAAGTAAGCAAAAGAAAGGCGACCCCGCAGTCTGGGTCCCTCCGCTTCGCTGCGGGCACCTTGCGGTGCTCAAACCCAGTGGGGTCACGTGCAAACTCGCCTGCGGCTCAAACAAGCACGTGCCCTGATCCACTGGCTTTTGCGCTCCTCAGCCCAGCCTGAACGGGGTTTCATGTTTTGTTGGACACCTCTCTCAGCCCGAACCGAAATTTCAAACCTCATCGGGCTGAATCAATAGGTTCGCCAATGTGGATTCCCGCCTGCTCGGGAATGACGGAAATCTGTGGTTTGCATCCACAAATCACAGCGGCAAACCCACATAGTTTTCAGCCAGCACGGTAGACAGGGCCTGCGAGCCGACCAGGTATTCCAGTTCGGCGTCCTGCATCTTCTGGCCAAACGCGCCGGTGTCTGGAAATCGGTGCATCAGCGAGGTCAGCCACCAGCTGAAGCGCTCGGCCTTCCAGATTCTTTTCAAGGCGCGCTCGGAGTAGCCGTCAATGCCGGCCTGCGACTTTTCGCCGTAGAACTCAATGAAAGCATCAGACAAATACTTCACATCGCTGGCCGCCAGGTTCAGCCCCTTGGCCCCGGTGGGCGGCACGATGTGGGCGGCGTCACCAGCCAGAAACAGGCGGCCAAAGCGCATGGGCTCGGCTACGAAGCTGCGCAGCGGGGCAATGCTTTTTTCAATGCTGGGGCCGGTCACGATTCGGCTGGCCAGTTCGGGGTCGAGGCGGCTTTTCAGCTCGGTCCAAAACCGGGCATCGCTCCATTGCGCCACCTGGTCGTTCAGGGCGCATTGCACGTAGTAGCGGCTGCGCGTGGGGCTGCGCATGGAGCACAGCGAAAAGCCGCGCTCGCTGTTGCCGTAGACGATGGCGTGGGGCGACACCGGCGGCACATCGGCCAGCACGCCCAGCCAACCAAAGGGGTAGACCTTTTCATACTCGGTGATGGCGTCTTCGGGCACGCTGGCCCGGCAGATGCCATGAAACCCATCGCAACCGGCAATGAAATCGGCTTGCAGCGCATGTGTTTGGGCGTTGTGCGTGTAGGTGATGCGTGGGCGCGTGCCGTCGAAGTCGTGTATCTGCACGTCGGCGGCTTCATACACCGTAGACAGGCCCAGCTGGGCGCGTGCGTCCATCAGGTCGTGCGTGACCTCGGTTTGCCCGTACGCAGTCACCACCTTGCCCCCGCTTAAGCCCTGCACGTCCACCGCATGACGTTGGCCCTTGAACACCAATTCAATGCTGTGGTGCACCGTGCCCTCGCGGTGCAGCCGCTGGCCCACGCCCACCTGGTCGAGCAAGTCCACCGTGCCCTGCTCCAGAATGCCCGCCCGAATGCGCCCCAGCACGTACGCAGCGCTTTGCCGCTCAATGATGACGTTGGCAATACCGGCCTGGTGCAGCAGTGCGCCCAGCAGCAAACCTGCCGGGCCTGCGCCGACGATGGCGACTTGGGTTTTCATGGGTGTCTCCTGAATTTCTCCCTCCCCTTGCGGGGGAGAAAGATCGGGCCTCCTCCCCTTCCGGGGGAGAAAGATCGGGCTCTCCCTCCCCTTCCGGGGAGGGTAGGGGTTGGGGCATGCGCGCTGCTAACTAGCCGTCAAGCCTAAGCCGCCATGCAGTTCACAACCATTTATGCAAGTCACATTTGCGCGATGATCGCCATGTTTGTGCGATCACCGCGCAATGACTCACAATCTCAACATGCCCATCGCCCCCACCGACTTCATCGCCGGCATGGCCAAAGGCCTGGCTGTGCTGGAGAGTTTTGACACCGAGCGCCAGCGCCTAAACGCCACCCTGGCCGCGCAGCGGGCGGGCATCACCCGCGCAGCGGCGCGCCGCCATTTGCTTACCCTGGCGCATCTGGGTTACCTGGAGACGGACGGCAGCTACTTCTGGCTGAGTGCCAAAGTGCTGCGTTTTTCCGGCAGCTACCTGGCCTCTAGCCGCCTGCCGCGTGTGCTGCAGCCCAGCTTGAACCGGCTGGCCTTGCAGTCGGGCGAGGCGGCATCGGCTGTGGTGCTGGACGGCAGCGAGGTGGTCATCATTGCCCGGGGCGCGCAAAGCATGGCATCGGCTGGGGTGCCCTTGCTGGCCTATGGCCTGCACTTGGGAGCCCGGCTGCCGGCCCATGCCACGTCTACCGGCCAGGTGCTGCTGGCGGCCCAGCCCAAAAGCCAGTTCAACGCCTGGCTGAAAACCCACGCACCCCGGCAAAGCCTGATTCGCCTGACCGCCCACACCGACACAGACACCCAGCGCTTGCGGCTGTTAATCGATCAGGTGCGCCAGCAAGACCACGCACTGGCCGTGCAAACCCACGAGTTGGGCGTGCAGGCCCTGGCGGTGCCCGTGCGCAACCTGCAAGGCCAGGCGGTTGCCGCCATCAACTTGGTGTGCTCACCCGGCAGACACGATGCGCAAGCCATGCGTCTGCTGCTGCCGCTGCTGGAAGAGGCGGCGCGGGAGTTACGGCCACTGGTGTGACAGGGGCCGCGAAAACCCGTTTATTGCGTTGTGATCTGCTATCAAAAAACAAGCGGCTTGAGCGCACAGGTTGTGCACGCCAGGCATTTTTGCTTTGGAATCACCCTGGCGTGGCGACCCTGAGCCCCTTCACTTGGCGGCTACTTCTTCTGGCTTCTTACCCACGACCGGCGCGCCTTCTTTCTCATCGCGGCGGTCAAACACCAGGGTCTGACCAAAAATCAACTGGATCCAGTTGGGGTAGGTGTAAGCCGTGCCCTTGTTGTGGTCAATGATGGCACCAATGCCGCCGCCAAAAATGATGTTGCCTGCCAGGCCCGCATTGGCCCGGGAGATGGCGCGTCCTTTGGCATCGGGCTGGCCTGCCTGGGTGCAGGTGATGTCCAGGTCTTTGTTTGAGCGGCGTGTTGGCGTGTTGTCGCCAGATTTGGCATTGAAGCTTCCGTAGTCGTTGCTCATCTTGCATTCAGCGCCCGTGATGAACTGGCCGGCTTCGGTTTTGGTTTCGATTTTGATGGGATGGGTGGTTTCGTTGACGATGGATGCACAGCCGGTCAAGGCCATTGCTGCAACAACCAGTGCAGAAGTTTTCAACATAACAAGCTTTCTTGAAATTTTGCTTTCCGTCCCCCCGAGGAACTTCTTGGCCGACGCAGTGTAACTCGTTGTAATGGCATGTTAATGATGCGTTGGTCACGGCGTCGCCCGCAATAAAACGATAAAGGATAAAAATTTACTTGTAAGTTCAATTAATTACCGTTAGCATAAAAATCCCTTCTCTAAATAGGTTTTTTATGTTGCCCTGCCCAAAGTCTCACCACCGTTTGCCCAGCGAAAGCCGCCGCCACTTTGCGCAAAAACTGCTGCTTCTCGCTGGGCTTGCCACCGGTGGCCGAGCGTGGGCTCAATCCGACGCGCCGCGCCGACCCAGTCGCACCGCGCCTGCCGAGCTGTCGGCCTTTGCCAACCCGGCCACGCCCTGGCAACTGCTGGGCAACGGTGCCCTGCGGTTCTTTGGCTTCAAAGCCTACGACGCTTACCTGTGGGTGGCGGGGGGCACGCCCAGTCCGCTGGTGAACAAGGCCTTGTTTGCCCTGGAGATTGACTACAACGCGGCGGTGACGGGGGAAGAAATCGTCAACGTGTCACTGATCGAAATGGCTCGCCTGCGCCGCCTGACGCAAGACCAGGTCAAGGCCTGGAATGAACAGATGCAAAAAACGTTTCCGTCTGTCAAATCGGGCGACAAGCTGACCGGCGTGTATGTGCCCAAGGCGGGCACTCGCTTTTTCTTCAACGGCAAGCTGATTTCTGAAATCAACGACCCGGCGTTTGGTGATGCCTTCTTCGCCATCTGGCTGGATGAAGGCACCAAGCGGCCCGAACTGCGCCGGGCCTTGCTCGGATTGCCGGCGCTGACGGCACCAAGTAGCAACTGACCCAAGCGCCCAGACCCCAAGCGCCGGGCACGAGTCGGGTGCGGCTTGGGTAAGACTTTGATTGCTACAAAAAAAGTAGCTACTCGTGCAGTCTTTCTATGGGCTGGAGAGGCATTTCTGCTGATTTGCAGCGCGCCATGGAGCTACTCGCCGCCGTGGCTCAAGCACTGCTTGAGCCCCCCAATGCGCTGGACATTCGCTGCTTAGCCAACTGCGTGAACGCCTGTAGTTTGGCCGATGCGCGTCGGGACGCCGGGTACATCATGTGTATGGGCAGGGGATGGGGGGAAAACTGTGGGAGCAGGCGCACCACATCACCGCGTGCCAATTCATCGGTGAAAAACCAGTCGGGCGTAAAGCCGATGCCGATGCCGGCAAGCACGGCTTCGCGAACCAACTCGGTGCTGCTGGTGGAAAAGCGGCCGTGCACCCGCACGCGGGCACCTGCATCTACACGTGCATTTCTGCCTGCGTCCGACGGTTGAACGGCATCAAAAATCCAGGTGTTGGGCGTGGTCAGGCCTGAATACACCACACAGTCGTGCGCGGTCAGGTCGTCGGGCACTACTGGCAGACGACCTTGTTGGTTGAGCAAGGCGGCCAGGGCCCGGCTGGCGACCACCGAGCGGTGGGCGGTGCCCATGCGCTGCGCCAACAGGCTGCTGTCGCTCAGGTCACCCACGCGCACCACGGCGTCCAGGCCTTGGGCCACCACATCCACAAAGCCGTCGGCCAGTTGCAAATCTACCTGCACCCGTGGGTTTTGCGCCATGAATGCCTGCACGATGGGAAACAAAACAAAGCGGCCAAATCCCGCCGACGCGCCCAGACGCAGGCGGCCTGTCACTTCGCCTTTGTGGTCAGCCCGCAGGGCGTCTTCCGCCTCCTGGTTGTCATCCACGATGCGCTGTGCGCTTTCAAAGTAACTGCGCCCCTCGTCGGTCAGCGAGATGGCGCGGGTGGTGCGCGACAGCAGACGCACGCCCAGGTGTGCCTCCAGTGCGGCCACCTGTTTGCTGATGGCGCTTTGTGTGGTGCCGCTTTCCCGCGCCACAGCCGAAAAGCTGCCCACTTGCACCACGCGCACAAATACCTGCATGGCGGTTAAGCGGTCCATGGTGCGCTTTGAAGTTTGTTGGGGCTCATTGGCTCGCTCTATTGATTCCAAATAAGACTAAATAATAGTCTAAATATCAGACTATTCATCTCAATTGGAATCAAAGAAACTTCTTTCCATCAGCACGGTGCTGATGCGCTGCACGCAAGGCCACAGCGGCTGGCAGCGAAACCCGATCGTCACTTTTTGAAAGACTCACCATGAAAACCATTTCTGTTCCCACCCGTGCCACCGTCTCGGCCAGCAACCAGGCCATTTTTGATGCGCTGCAAGCCAAGCTGGGTTTTGTGCCCAACCTGTATGCCACGTTTGCCCATTCAGAAACCGCCTTGGGCAACTACCTGGCGCTGCAAAACGCCAAAAGCTCGCTGTCTGCCAAAGAGCGTGAAGTCATCAACCTGGTGGTCAGCCAGGTCAACGACTGCCGCTATTGCCTGGCTGCTCACACGGTGCTGGGAAAAATGGTGGGCTTTACCGATGCGCAAATCATCAACATCCGCAAAGGCCATGCAGTCGCAGACACCCAACTGGATGCGCTGGCCCAGCTGACCCGCTCCATCACTGAAAACCGTGGCAAGCCCGATGCCGCGTTGACGCAAGCGTTTTTCGATGCGGGCTACACAGAGGCCAGCCTGATCGACACCCTGATGGTGATTGGCGACAAGATCATCAGCAACTACCTGCACAGCACGACCCAGATTCCGGTGGACTTTCCGCAGGCACCGGCCATTTGAGGCTTGCAGTCGTCTATTTCACCTGCACCCATTCCAACAAAAGGCCAGTCCATGACGAACATCACTTCGGCGGTTTCCCTCGCTGCGCTGCCTGCAGCACCTGTCTTGGCACCCCGACAGGGCTTGCCGCTGGCGGGCATTCTGGTGGGGCTTTGCGCGGCGAGCATTGGTGCGCTGTACACCGTGTTTGCCCGCGACGGCATCCAAAAGGGGCTCGCCCCCTGGGATTTGACCTTTCTGCGGTTTGCCGTGGCGGGCTTGTTGACCTTGCCGGTGTGGTGGTGGGCCAAGCCGAGTGACTGGCAGGTTTTGCGAACCAAGTGGCGCGTGTGGCTGGCGGTGGCGCTGCTGGCCGGGCCCTTGTTTGGCTTGCTGATGTTTGGCGCTTTGTACTTTGCACCGCCCAGCCATGCAGCCGTGTTTCCATTCGCAGCCATGAGTGTGATGGGCTTGGTGATGGCAGCCGTGTTTCTGGGCGACGCCATCACCTTGCGCAAAGGCGCTGGCATTGGCGTGGTAATTGCGGGGCTGCTGGTCTTGGGCGGCTTGTCAGCCTCGTCACTGCAAGGCAAGGCCCTGCTGGGTGATGCCTTGTTTGTGGCCGCCGGCACCATGTGGGCAGGCTTTGGCATTTTGCTGCGCAAGCACAAGCTCAACCCCTTGCTGGCAACTGCCGTGATCTCGCTGTTTGCCTTGCTGACCTATGTGCCCGCGTATTTATTGACCACCGGTGCACAAACGCTGCTGAAGGCCGACACCGGTTTGTTGCTCACGCAAGTGCTGGTGCAAGGTGTGGTGGCGGGCTGCGGCACGCTGTACACCTACGGAAAAATGGTCAGCCTGCTCGGCCCCGCCCGTGCGTCGATTTTCCCGGCACTGGCACCCGGGCTGGCCGCCTTGCTAGCCTGGCCCGTGCTGGGGCACATGCCCACTGGCCTCGAAGTGCTTGGGCTGCTGCTGGCCATCACGGGTTTGGTGATCAGCGTCACCACCTTCCGCCTCATTCCCCGTTTTCCTCGTTTCCCCCGTTTTTAAAACCTCTGTTGAAAGCTTCATCATGACCTCGCTTCAAACCCAGTTGGCCGACTTCAAAGCCGCGTTCATAACCCGCGCCGCACCAGAGCGGGTGGCCACCATGGAAGCTGCCACCCAGTTGCTCAGAGACAGTGGCATAGAGGCCACTGCCCTGAAACTCGGCCAGATGGCGCCCGATGTGACGCTGCCCAATGCAAGCGGGCAGGGGCTTGCACTGTCCAGCCTGTGGCGGCGCGGCCCCTTGATCGTGGTGTTCTACCGCGGCGGCTGGTGCCCCTACTGCAACCTGGAACTGCGAGCCTGGCAAGAGCTGCTGCCGCAGGTCAAGGCGCTGGGTGCGCAACTGGTGGCCATCTCGCCGCAAACACCCGACAACTCACTGAGCACGCAACAGAAAAACGAGCTGGCCTTTGAGGTGCTGAGCGATTCGCAACTGCAGGCAGCGCAGGGTTTTGGCATTGCGTTCGATCTGCCGCCCGCGCTGGTGGATTTGTATGCCAGCGTAGGCCATGACCTGCCGCTGATTAATGGCAACCGCAATGGTAACGGCCGCTGGACGCTGCCGCTACCGGCCACCTATGTGGTCGGGCAGGATGGCAGGATTGCATTTGCGCATGTAGATGTGGACTACCGCAACCGGGCAGAACCAGCGGATGTGTTGGCCAGCTTGCGCTCGTTGGCTGCGGTGATTGCTACTAAAAGCGTAGCTGCTTGAGCAATGAATACCTGGGCGGAAGCGAGGTTATGCTTAAACGCCGAGGTGCTGCGCCAGCACCTCGGGCTGCGCCCGCAGCGCGTCCGAGCTGCCTTCAAACACCACCTGGCCCTTGACCAGAATGACATTGCGGTCGGTGACCTGGGTGACGTGTTTCCAGTTCTTGTCGACGATGATGCTGCTGATGCCGGTTTCGCGAATCAAGCCGCAGATGCGCCATATTTCGCGAGCGATCAGCGGGGCAAGGCCTTCGGTGGCTTCGTCCAGGATCAGCAGGTCGGGGTTGGTCATCAGCGCCCGGCCAATGGTCAGCATTTGCTGCTCGCCGCCACTGAGCTGCTGGCCGCCGTGGCCCAGGCGTTCTTGCAGGCGCGGGAAGGTTTCCAGCACGCGCTCGTAGGTCCAGTCACGCTTTCCGCTGGTTCCCGCGCGGGCAGCCATTTTCAGGTTTTCCACCACGCTCAAGTTGCCGAAAATGCCGCGGCCTTCGGGTACGTAGGCAATGCCCAGTTGCGCAATTTCATAAGGTGCGCGGCCCGTCATGTCGCGGCCCATCACCTGCACCGTGCCGCCGCTGGGTTTGACCAGGCCCATGATGCTTTTGAGCAAGGTACTTTTGCCCATGCCGTTGCGGCCCATCAAGCCCACGGTTTCACCCCGCGCCACGTGGAAATTCACGTCGCGCAGGATGTGGCTGGCGGCGTAGTGGGTGTTGAGGTTTTTGGCTTCGATGAGGTGGGTCAATGTTCTTCCCCCAGGTAAGCGGCTTGCACGGTCGCATCGGCCCGCACGTCGGCGGGGGCGCCGCTGGCGATCACCTGGCCGTTGACCATCACGGTGAGCTGATCGGCCAGCGCAAACACCGCGTCCATGTCGTGCTCCACCAGCAAGATGGCGTGGTCAGCCTTGATTTTCAGCAGCAGCTCCACCATGCGCTGGGCTTCGGCTACGCCCATGCCAGCCAGGGGTTCGTCCAGCAGCAGCACGCTGGGTTGGGTGGCCAGCGTCATCGCAATTTCGAGTTGGCGCTGCTCGCCGTGGCTGATGGTGCCTGCAATGGCGTTAACACGGTCTTTTAAGCCAGACAGCTCAATCGCCCAGGTGGATATTGCTCGGGCAGCTTCACTTTTGATAGCGTTTTTGAGAATCTTGAATGCCTCGGGTGCCCGCGACTGTGCGGCCAGGCGCACGTTTTCCTGCACGGTGAAGGGCAGAAAAATATTGGTCTTCTGGTAGCTGCGCCCCAGGCCCTGGCGCGAGATTTTTTCGGGTGACCAACCGGTGATGTCGACCCCGCCCAGCGTGACGCTGCCCGAGGTGGGCGGCAGGTCGCCGGAGAGCAGGTTGGTGAGTGTGGACTTGCCCGCGCCGTTGGGGCCGATGACGGCGTGAATGCGGCCTTTGTGCAGATCGACCGACACGTCGTTGACGGCCGCCAGGCCGCCAAAGCGCTTGACCAGTTTGCTGGCTTGAAGCACGGCACTCATGGTTTGCGCTGCATCCATTTTTGTAGCAGCCCCAGCAATCCCCGTGGCGCAAAGATCACGATGAGCACAATAAAAATACCCATCCACAGCTGCCAGTGCTTGCCTAACTTCACGACACCGACGGTGGGCAAGTCCTTGAACACATGCAGCAAATACTCAAACGCAAACGCACCCACAATCGCGCCCGCAAAGTTGCCCATGCCACCCAAAATCACCATCATGATGGCGTGCGCGCTCATGTGAAAACCCATCAACTCGGGGTTGATGTAGCCGGTTTGCACGCCCCACAAATACCCCGCCAGCCCCGCCAGCGCACCGGCTAGCGTGAAAGCGGCCAGCTTGTAGCCAAAGCTGCCAAAACCCATGGCCCGCATGCGGTGCTCGTTCACCCGAATGCCCGCCAGCGCCTGGCCAAATGGGCTGAACAATACGCGCCGCAAAAAGAAATAAACACCGACCAGACACACCAGCGTGAAGTAATAAAACGTGAGCTTGTGGTTCAAGTCAAACGGCTTGAAGCCAAGCAGCGTGGCATCGGGCTTGAAGTTCACATACAAACCGTCCGACCCGCCCAGCGCCTTGTTGTCAAAGAACAGATAAAACACCATTTGCGCAAACGCCATGGTGACCATGATGAAGTAAATGCCATGGGTGCGCACCACGAAAAAGCCAATCACCAGCGCCGCAGCGGCGGACGTCAGAACGGCCAGCGGCAAGCTGATCCACAGGCTCACCGGCTCATTGGCTGGTGTAAGAAAAGCCAGCGCGTAACCAGCCAACCCAAAGAAAGCCGCATGGCCCAACGACACCAGGCCAGTGACGCCCTGCAGCAAGTCAAGGCTCATTGCAAAGATCGCCAGAATCATCATGCGAGCGACCATCTGCGCGTAGAACTCACTGCCCACAAACGGGAATACCAGCAAGGCGACCAGGCCCAGGGCCAGAGCGATTTGCAGGCTGCGGGGCAGGGTTTCGAGGTTGGCGGTCGGGGTACTCATGGGGGGCAGAAGAATTTTTGAACGCAGAGGACGCAAAGGATCCGCAGAGGACGCGAAAGGGGGCACAAGGAGGCGTGTTGAAGCGAACCTGGCTGTTTTTCTGCGCACTCTGCGTGACCTTCGCGTCCTCTGCGTTCAAAAACTCCCATGTCTTGATTCACTTTCATTGCTTGAACAACCCCTCAGGCTTGAACAACAACACCCCCGCCATCAATACATAAACCAGCATGCCCGCCACCTGCGGCAGCAGCACCTTGCCGAATGTGTCCACCAGGCCGACTAGCAAGGCCGCGATCAGTGCGCCGCGCACCGAGCCGATGCCGCCGATGACCACGACCACAAAGCACATGATGAGCACTTGCGAGCCCATGTTGGGGTAGACGCTGGCAATGGGCGCGGCGATCATGCCGGCCACGGTGGCCAGGCCCACGCCCAGGGCAAAAACGGTGGCGTGGATGAGTTTGATGTTCACGCCCAGGGCCTCGGCCATGTCGCGGTTGAATGCGCCTGCGCGAATCTTCATGCCCAGGCGGGTTTTGGCAATCAGCAGGTACAGGCCCAGCGCCAGCACCAGGCACACGCCCGACATGAACAGGCGGTACACCGGGTACGACAGGTTATCGGTCAGTGGAATTGAAGCACTGAGCAAGGCCGGGATCGGCACACCGTGCACATCGTCGCCCCAAATGATGGAGCGCAGCTCTTCAAAGATGTAGATCAGGCCAAAGGTGAGAAGCACCTGGTCGAGGTGCGGACGTTTGTAAAAGTGACGAAACAGCAGCCGCTCCAGCGCCAGACCAAAGGCCACCGCCAGCACCGCGCCCAGCAAGATGGCCAGCGTCAAGCTGCCCAGTGTTTTGGACAGCGACCAGGCCAGATAAGCGCCCAGCATGTAAAAACTGCCATGCGCCAGGTTCACCACACCCATGATGCCGAAGATCAGCGTGAGCCCTGCGGCCAGCATGAACAGCAGCAGGCCGTACTGCACGCTGTTCAGAAGCTGAATGAGGAACTGGGCGAAATCCATGGTCGAAAAAGCGGGCTGTTACTTCCAGTAGGGGCCGTGGAACCGGCTTTGCCGGGCCACAGGCGCAGCGGCCCCCTCGGGGGGCAGGGCGCTACACGCAGTGAGCAACCGTGGGGGCTTCATGTTCATGCGTGGCGCCTGGTAAACAGCAAGGCCGCACCCATCAGCGTAAACAGCCCGCCACACACACGGTTGATCCAGCGAACAGGCGTGGTTGATTGCAGCAGCGGCACCAGTCGTGACACGCCTAAAGCGCAGCTGGTGAGCACGCCAAATTCAAACGCCACAAAGGTCAGCGCCAGCAGTGCAAACTGCGGCAGCATGGGCGCGGCGGGGTTCAAAAATTGCGGAAAAAACGCAGCAAAAAACAGCAGCGCTTTGGGGTTGCTGGCACCCACCAGAAAGCCCTGAAGGTAAAACGAGCGCGTGGCTTGTGGTTGAGCGTCACCGGTCAACTGCAAGGGCAGCACCGGGCTGCGAAAGGTCTTGATGCCCAGCCAGATCAAGTACGCCGCGCCAACCACTTTGGCGATGGTGAAAGCCGTGTCAGACGCGGCCAGCAGCGCGCCCAGGCCCAGCGCCGACAGAATCATCACGCCCAGCACGGCGGTAACTGAGCCAGCCACTGCCGTCATCGCCCGGCGCGGGCCATGGTTGATGGCGTTGGTCACGCACATCAGCATGGTGGGGCCAGGGGTGAGGATGAGCAGGGCGACGGCGGCGAGGTACAGGAGGTAGGTGGAGAGGGTCATGGTGCTGGAAATCTTGGTCTGGTTTACGTAAACACAAAATTTACGTCATTCCCGCGCAGGCGGGAATCCAGGTGCGAGCCGCTTGAAACTGGAGCACATTGGATCGACCAACCGCTGGATTCCCGCCTGCGCGGGAATGACAGAAACGCGTGGCGCAAATGCCGTCAAAGGGCCTCATTCAAGCCATCTTGCAACCTGCGCCCGAGTCGGCCAGCGCCTTGGCTGCCACACCCAGCACCTTGTTTTCCTTGTTGACCACCTGGCGCAGGTAAATGTCTTGAATCGGGTTGTGTGATTCGCTCATGGTCCATTTGCCGCGCGGGCTGTCCACGGTGGCACCTTTGAGTGCTTTGTGCAGCGCCGCCTTGTTGGCAAAGTCGCCTTTCACGGCGTTCGCACCCTGGGCCAGCAGCAGGCCAGTGTCGTAGCCTTGCACGGCGTACACATCGGGCTGCAGGCGGAAGGTTTTGGCGTAGTCCAGGCGGAACTGCTTGTTGCGCGGCGTGTCCAGCGAGTCGCTGTAGTGCATGGTGGTAATGATGCCTTCGGCCGCAGGGCCTGCGGCTTCCAGCACGCCCTCGGTCAGGAAGCCCGAGCCATACAAGGGAATCTTGTCTTTCAGCCCTGCCGCCGCGTAATCGCGAATGAACTTGGCCGCGCCGCCGCCTGCGAAAAAGCAGGCCACTGCGTCGGGTTTCAGGGCTGCAATCTCGGTCAACAGCGCCTGGAACTCCACCTGCGGAAACGGCAGGCCCAGCTCTTTCACAATGGTGCCACCCGCGGCCAGATAGCCTTCCTTGAAGCCTTCAAACGCCTCGTCGCCCGCTGCATATTTCCAGGTGATCCATACGGCTTTTTTGTGGCCCCGATCCACCATGGCTTTGCCCAGGGCGCGGGTGGGCTGGCTGTTGGAAAAGCTGGTGCGAAACACATTGGGTGCGCACTGCGCGCGGGTGGCGGCGTGCACGCCGGCGTTGGGAATCAGGCTGAGCACGCCCGACTCGCGCGCCACGCGCTGAATGCCCATTTGCACCCCCGAATGCACGGTGCCCACAATCACGTCCACCTTGTCGCGCTGCACCAGTTTGTTGGCGTTTTCAATGCCTTTGGGCGGCTCGGATTCGTCGTCCACCTTGAACCACTCAATCTCGCGCCCACCCAGCTTGCCACCTTGCTGATCAATCGCCAGGCGAAAACCGTTTTCAATGGCCACACCCAGCTGCGCAAACGTGCCGGTGTAAGGCAGCATCAAACCCACGCGCACCTTGCCCGACTGGGCGCGGGCGATTTCGGGCAAGAGCAAGCCGGTGGAGGCTGCGCCGATGAGGGCGGCGCTGCGGGAAAGAACGAGACGGCGAGTGGACATGAAAGCTCTCCAGGAGGGGGAATTGATATGTATGCACTGTATTTCATGTGGCTGAGATGATGGCCTGTGAGTTACCCGAACCAGCTGGTAACCGTCATCCCCGCGCAGGCGGGGATCCAGGGGTTTCGCTACAAGTCGCCGGTATCGCGCCGCGCTGGATTCCCGCCTTCGCGGGAATGACGGTTTCTATGCTGTCATCCCGCGCAGTCGGGGATCAAGGGGTTTCGCCGCCCACGGGTCGCGCCATGCAGGATTGCCAGTTTCGATTAAATTGAGTTTCCATTCGCGATTCCATTTTTTCAACTGCTTTTCGCGGGCTATAGCAGTAGGCATGTCATCAAATAGCTCGTAATGCACCAAGTCGTGAACCCTGTATTGCTGGGTAAATCCTGCAATTGCATCGTTTTTGTGCTGCCAGACCCGTTGAATCAAGTCGCTCGTCACGCCGACATATAGCGTTCCATTGCGCTGACTTGCCAGGATGTAGACCGCCGGTTGCTTCATCACAGTTCACTGGATTCCCGCCTTCGCGGGAATGACACTTTCCTTGCTGTCATCCCCGCGCAGGCGGGGATCCAGCGGTCGTGCCGCGATTTGCCTGTCATCACTGTGAAGCCCGCAACTTGAAGCGCTGAATTTTCCCCGTCGCGGTCTTGGGCAACTCACTCACAAACGCAATCCAGCGCGGGTATTTGTACGGTGCCAGCTGGTTTTTCACGTGGGCCTGTAACTCATCAGCGGTGGCCGCAAACCCGGCCTTCAGCACCACAAACGCTTTGGGTTTCACCAGCCCATCACCATCGGCCACGCCAATCACGGCCGCCTCCAGCACCGCGCCGTGGGTCATCAAACTGGCTTCCACCTCAAACGGGCTTACATAGATGCCACCGACTTTCAGCATGTCGTCGGTGCGGCCGCTGTAGGTGTAGTAGCCGTCGGCGTCCACCGTGTATTTGTCGCCGCTGCGCGTCCACTCGCCGGCAAAGGTGGTCTTGGTTTTGTCGCGGTTGTTCCAGTAGCACAGCGCGGCGCTGGGGCCGTTGATTTGCAGTTCGCCGATCTCGCCGGGCCCGCATGTCTGGCCTTCGTCACCCACGATGCGCATCCGGTAGCCCGGCACGGGCACGCCGGTGGTGCCGTAGCGCACCTGGCCGGGGCGGTTGCTCAAGAAAATGTGCAGCATTTCGGTGGAGCCAATGCCGTCCAGAATGTCGCAGTCATACAGCGCCGTCCACTGGCGGCCAATCTCGGCGGGCAGGGCTTCGCCGGCGCTGGTGCAGATGCGCAGGTTCAGCTCGCTGCGGGCAGGGCGCTTGGGGTCGGCCAGCAGTGCGGCGAACAGCGTGGGCACGCCGTAGAAGATGGTGGGTTGGTAGGTTTTCAACACGCCAAACACATCGGTGGGTGTGGGTCGGCTGGGCAGCAGCACGGTGGTGGCACCCACGCTCATCGGAAACGTCAGCGCATTGCCCAGGCCGTAGGCAAAAAACAGCTTGGCTGCTGAATACACCACGTCGCTTTCCTGCAAGCCCAGTACGCCCTGACCATACAGCCGGGCGGTTTCCATCAAGTGGCTGTGCAGGTGCACCGTGCCCTTGGGCGTGCCGGTGGAGCCGCTGGAGTAGAGCCAGAAAGCGGGCTCGTCACTCGACGTGTCTGCTATAAAAGGTGTAGCGGCTTGAGCAGATAATTCCTGGGCTACCGTGCGATTTGACTCCAAACGCTCCACCCCAGCCACCCACACGGTGCGCAGCGACGCCACGCTGCCCACCCACGGCGCAAACGCCGGCAGCAGGGCGTGCGACACCACCAAAGCCTGCGCCCGCGAGTCGCGCAGCATGAACTCAAAGTCTTTGCCCGTGAGCAGCGTGTTGGCCGCCACCGGCACCACGCCCGCCAGCATCGCGCCCAAAAAAATCACCGGCCACTCCAGCGTGTCCAGCACCGCCACCAGCAAGCGGCTCTCGGGTGCCAAGCCCTGGGCGCGCAGGGCTTGGGCGAACTGGTGGGCTTGGGTTGTCAGCTGGCCGTAGCTGAGCGACTGACCGGTGGCCGCGTCGATGAAGGCGGTTTTGTTGGGGCGCTGGGTGTTGCGTTGCAGCAGGTCTTGCGCGGCGTTGTAGGGCGTTGGCATGGCGACTTGTCTCCAGAATTTACTATTATTTTTATAGCTGCTTGAGCAGCAAACACCTGGGCGAGCGGGCGATTTGGCTTCAATCAGGCGGTTGCAGGCACGTGGGCCGTGGCCAGCGCCAGCCACTCCCGGCACCACGCCGTGCCCTCGCTCTCGGCCAAGGTGCCCGCACTGGCGTCGTGGCACCACACCTCGCCGATGCGCTGCGCGCCCAGGTCTTGCAAACGCTCGTCAAACTTTTTGCCGCCAAAGCAAAAGGTTTGCATATAAGTGCGGTCGCCCAGGGCGATCACGCCGTAGCGCACGTGGCCCAGGAATTTGGGTTGGCTGCTCATGGACTCGTACAGCATGCGGGCGTTGTCGGGCACGTCACCACTGCCATAGGTAGATGTGCAGATGAGATAAAGTGCATCTTCATCAAATGCGCTGATGTCGCGCCCGTCCATCATCGTTACCTCGATCTCGTCGATCAAATCTCCGCAGTCCATCTGGATCGATTGCGCTACGTAGTCTGCGGTGCTGGTCATGGTGCCGACGAGGATTTTGAGTTTCATGAAGTTGACTCCGATGGCGGGTTGATGCAATAAACTGCTTGACAGTTCGGTATTGTGAAGTATAGTGCAATTCAAACAACAGTTCAAACACGCTTTCACCCGATGCAAACCGATCAAGACGCCAACCCGACACAGGCCACTCTGGCCGACCTGGGTATCCGTGTGCGTGCCTGGCGCGCCCGCCGGGGCATGACGCGCAAGCAACTGGCGGCTGATTCGGGCCTGTCCGAGCGCTTTCTGGCTGATGTGGAAAGTGGTAAGGGCAATGTTTCGATCAACTCGCTGGAGGCGGCGGCCCGCGCGCTGAACATCAGCCTGCTGGATTTGCTGCAAGACGCGCCCCGCCCGGCGCTGGCCCGCGCGCAGGGCTTGCTGGCCCGGCTGGATGACGGGCAGCTGGATCAGGCCTATTCGATGTTGAGTAGCAGTTTTGATTTGGCTGATGCCCAAGGCCGCGAGCAGCGCATTGCCTTGATCGGCCTGCGCGGTGCCGGCAAAACCACGCTGGGCGCGCAACTGGCCACGCAACGCGGCGTGCCGTTTGTGGAGCTGGACCGTGAGATTGAGCGCGAGGCCGGCACCAGCATGAATGAAATTTTGCTGCTGCACGGCCAGGCCGGTTACCGCCGCTACGAGCGCCGCGCGCTGCTGCGCATTGCGCAGGAATGTGCTGACGGCGTGGTGGTGACCACCGGCGGCAGCATCGTGAGCGAGCGCGAGACGTTTGACCTGCTGCAAAGCCACTTTTACTGCGTGTGGCTCAAAGCCAGCCCCGAAGAACACATGAGCCGTGTGGTGGCCCAAGGCGACATGCGGCCGTTTGACGTGACCCACGGCGCCACCCACGACGCGCTGGACGACATCCGCCGCATCCTGGCCAGCCGCGAGGCGCTGTATGCGCGGGCCGATGCGGTGGTGGACACGGCGGCGCGCACGGCTAGGCAATCGTTGAAGGATTTGGAACGTGCAGTACCTCGGTAGTCATTCCTGGAAAGCCAACCGCGCGCGCCCTCACCCCAGCCCTCTCCCACGAGTGGGAGAGGGAGCAATACCGCATTCACTCCCTCTCCCGCTTGCGGGAGAGGGCGGGGGTGAGGGCGGTGGCGGCGCACACACCATCGAAAACTTGATTGATTTCACAAGGAGACAAACATGAACGCCATCACCGAACCCCTGTTATTCAAACAAGTCATGGACGGCCAGGAGCGTGAGCTGGTCAGCTTTGCCACCCACCCCAGCCGCTACCAGCACTGGACTTTGGCGGTCGATGGCGAGGTGGCCAAACTCAAGCTGGACATCAACGAAGACGGCGGTATCAAGCCCGGGTACAAGCTGAAACTGAACAGCTACGACCTGGGTGTGGACATTGAGCTGCATGACGCGCTGAACCGCATCCGCTTTGAGCACCCCTCGGTGAAAGTGATCGTTTTCGAGTCAGGCAAAGAAAAAATCTGGTGCAGTGGTGCCAACATCTACATGCTGGGCCTGTCCAGCCACGCCTGGAAGGTGAACTTCTGCAAGTTCACCAACGAAACCCGCAATGGCCTGGAAGACTCGTCGCGCCACGACGGCATCAAGTCGATTGCGGCTGTGACCGGTGCCTGCGCAGGCGGCGGCTACGAGTTGGCCCTGGCCTGCGACCGCATCGTGATGGTGGATGACCGCAGCTCCACCGTGAGCCTGCCCGAGGTGCCGCTGCTGGGCGTGCTGCCGGGCACCGGCGGCCTGACCCGGGTGACCGACAAGCGCAAGGTGCGCCGTGACCTGGCCGACATCTTTTGCACCACCAGCGAAGGCGTGCGCGCCGACCGGGCACGCGACTGGAAACTGATTGACGAGCACGCCAAGCCGCAGCAGTTTGGTCAATTGGTTGCTACAGAAATAGAAGCACTCCGAGCAATGAATACATGGGCGAGTGGCTCAAAAGGCATTGAATTGACGCCTTTGAAGCCCTTGATCGATGAAGCGGGCTACCACTACAGCACGGTTGACGTGCAAATCGACCGTGCCGCCCGCATCGCCACGCTCACGGTGAGCGCACCGACCCAAGCCATAGCATCCACCCCCGAAGCGATTGAAGCCGCAGGTGCGCAATGGTGGCCGCTGCGCATGCAGCGCGAGCTGGACGACGCGATATTGAACCTGCGCACCAACGAGTTGGACATTGGCACCTGGACCATCAAGACCCGTGGCGATGCGATGCTGGTGATGCAGGCCGACGCGGTGTTGGAGGCTCACAAAACCCATTGGCTGGTCAGCCGCACCACCGGCGCGCTGCGCCGAACCCTGGCCCGGCTGGACGTGACCAGCCGCTCATTGATCGCGCTGGTCGATCAAGGTTCGTGTTTTGCGGGCACCTTGTTCGAATTGGCTCTGGCTTGCGACCGCATCTACATGCTGGATTTGCCCGACAGCCCTGACGCCGCGCCCAGCCTGCAACTGAACGCCGCCAACTTCGGCCGCTACCCGGCCGTCAACCACCTCACCCGCTTGCAAACCCGCTTCAACGAAGACGCGGCCACCATCGCCCAGTTGCAAGGCGTCACAGACACTCCGCTGCGCGCCGACCAGGCGCTAGGCCTGGGCCTTGTGACGCTGACGCCCGACGACATCGATTGGGACGACGAAATCCGCATCATGTTGGAAGAGCGCGCGAGCCTCTCCCCCGACGCGATGACCGGCCTGGAAGCCAGTCTGCGCTTTCCTGGCAAAGAGACCATGGAAACCCGCATCTTCGGCCGCCTGAGCGCTTGGCAAAACTGGATCTTCATCCGACCCAACGCGGTGGGAGAAGAGGGCGCTTTGAAGCTGTTTGGAACGGGCAAGAAGGCTCGGTTTGACTGGAAACGTATTTAAGACATTTTTTGAACGCAGAGGACGCGAAGGATTCGCAGAGGACGCAAAAGAGCAGCCAGAAAAAAAACCAAATAAAAATGAATACCGTTTTATTTTTGAATTTCATTTTGTATTTCCCTTCTGCGCCCTCTGCGAATCCTTCGCGTCCTCTGCGTTCAAAACTCCCCGTCCCCGAATTTTTAGGAGCACCTCGTAATGAGCACCATTGACCTGCAAGCAAAAATCCCCAACAACATCCACCTCGGCGAAAACCGCCAGTTGCAGCGTGCCCTGGAGCACTGGCAGCCCGCGTTTCTGAACTGGTGGGACGAGATGGGCCCCAGTGATTTCAAGGCCAAAGAGGTCTACCTGCGCACCGCCGTGGGCGTGGACGCGCAAGGCTGGGCCAGTTACGGCTACACGCCCATGCCCGACTACCGCTGGGGCATTTTTCTGGCGGATCAGGAGCCAGGTCGCAAGATTGGTTTTGGTGACCACATGGGGCAAGACGTGTGGCAAGAGGTGCCCGGCGAATACCGCAGCAGCTTTCGCCGCCTGATCGTCACGCAGGGCGACACCGAGCCAGCGTCAGTAGAACAACAGAGGCTTCTAGGCCACACGGCGCCCAGCCTGTACGACCTGCGCAACCTGTTTCAGGTGAACGTGGAAGAAGGCCGCCACCTGTGGGCCATGGTGTATTTGCTGCACGCCCACTTTGGCCGTGATGGCCGCGAAGAAGCCGAAGAATTGCTGATGCGCCACAGCGGCGACGCCGACAAGCCGCGTATTCTGGGCACCTTCAACGAGCCCATGGACAACTGGCTCTCGTTCTTCATGTTCACCTACTTCACCGACCGGGATGGCAAGTTTCAGCTGAAGTCATTCGCCGAAAGCGCCTTCGACCCGCTGGCCCGCACCACCCGCTTCATGCTCACCGAAGAAGCGCACCACATGTTTGTCGGCGAAACCGGCATTGGCCGCGTGATCAAGCGCACGCTGGAAGTGATGAAAGAGCTGGGCACCGACAACGTGCAAAGCGTGCGCAATGCTGGCGCGATTGACCTGCCCACCATCCAGAAATTCATGAACTACTGGTTCACCAGCTCGCTGGATTTGTTCGGCTCGGAAGCCTCCAGCAACGCCGCCAACTACTTTGCCAACGGCATCAAAGGCCGGCCCGACGAAGCCAAGTTTGCCGACCACGTGGAAGACGGCACCGAGATGCAAATCGTCGTGCCCGACGGACAAGGTGGCTTGAAAAACGAAACCATCTCCTGCCGCAATGGCATGAACGAAACCACCCGTCTGGAGTACGTGAAAGACTGCAATGTGGGCGTCACACGCTGGAACATGGCCATCAAACGTGCCGGTGTGGCTTTGGAACTGAGCTTGCCCTCCACCCGTTTTCGCCGCGAGGTCGGCTCCTGGGCCGGTGTGCACACCAACCCCCAAGGCCAGCCGATTTCAGCCGCCGAATTTGAAGCGCAAAAAGACCAGTGGCTGCCCACCGATGCCGACACCCGCTTCGTCAAAAGCCTGATGCACCGCGTCACCGAGCCGGGCAAGATGGCCGGCTGGATTGCGCCGCCAGACCGGGGGATTAATGCCAACCCGGTGGAATACAGCTATGTGAAGCTGTGAGGTGTCGCCAGAATCACTTTTGGATCTGATTGCCATAACGTCCAATACTAGCCCGCATATTTCACCGGGACCGCCGTTTTGAAGCGTTTTCATTGGGAAAGTCTGTGATGACCTCAAATCCAATTTGGATTCCATCAAAACGGCTCAGCGCGTGCCGCATCGTTTTGGCGGGCGCCTGAGCGCACAAGCCTCCTCTCCAATAGCAAGTGCTATTGGGTCGTCACCTTGCGCACCCATGCATCCCGCTAAAACGCGCGGCCCACGCTGCCCCGGTGAAATATGCGGGCTAGAGCGCTCAAGTAGCTACTGAATTTGTAGCGATCAGTGTCTTGGGATACTTGTCAGTCACCCATAAAAAAACCCGCCGAAGCGGGTTTTTTTGTTGCCTGAACGGCAAGGGCTCAATTACTTCTTGGCAGCGCTGGCGGCGGGTTTTGCGTCGGCAGCAGCTGTAGCGGCTGGCTTGTCGTCTTTCTTGGCGGCTTTTTCGTCTTTGGCCTTTTTGTCGGCTTCTTTCTTGGCCTTGGCTTCTTCAGCCTTCTTCATTTTTTCTTCTTCTTTGGCTTTCTTCTCAGCGTCTTTTTTGGCTGCGGCTTCTGCCTTGGCGTCAACTTTCGCGTCTTTTGCAGCAGGGGCTGAAGCAGCGGCTACTGGCTTGGCACCAGCGGCAGGGGCAGCGGTTGTGGTGGCTGCCGCGGTGGCCATGGGCTTGGCGTCGCCTTTTTTCTCTTCGGCTTTGGCCATGGGCTTGTCTTCTTTTTTGGCGGTGGCGGGGGCTGCTGCTGCACCTTTGAAAGTAGCGCCGTTGACGGTCAGGCCGCCTTCAGACAACTTGGCGGCATTGCCTTCACCCACGCCTTTGACGCGCTCAACAAAATCGTTCCAGTCTTTGAAGTTGCCTTTTTTGCGCTCTTCAATGATCTTGCTGGAAATGGCGGGGCCAATCCCTTTGACGCTGTCCAGATCAGCCGCGCTGGCCTTGTTCACATCAACGGCGGCAAACGAAGCAGCTGCATACAGCATGACGGCGAAAGCTAGAAATTTCTTCAACATGGTGGTTCCTCTGAGTAAATAAAACTGACATGAAAACAGGCTTGAAATGCGTAGGCTAAGCGCCGCTGCTCACCCATAACGCGTGGCGCCTGCGGGGGTTGACCGGCGATTTACATCAACCGGCAGCCAGCCAGCGCATGTAGCGCGTGACGCCGGTGTGCACATCGGCAAAAGCATGGTCGCAACCGGCGGCGCGCAGGGCCGACAAATCGGCCTGGGTGTAGGTCTGGTATTTGCCACGCAGCGCGTCCGGGAAAGGGATGTATTCAATTTTGTCCAGCGAATTGGCCTGCGGCTGCAGGCTGCTGATGACCGCACGGGCTACATCGTTGAACGGTTGGGCGCGGCCGGTGCCCAGGTTGAAGAGGCCGCTTTTTTCCGGGTGATCGAAAAACCAGAGGTTGACGGCGACCACGTCGTCGACAAACACAAAATCGCGCATCTGCTCACCGGGGCCGTAGCCGCCGTAGTCAGCAAAAAGTTTCACCTTGCCGTCGGCACGCAATTGGTTGAACTGGTGGAATGCGACGCTGGCCATGCGGCCCTTGTGCTGCTCACGCGGGCCATACACATTGAAGTAGCGAAAGCCCACCACCTGCGCCGCGGCGCGGCTGTACGTGCGGCCAATCTCCCGGCGCAAGCGCTGGTCAAACAGCAGCTTGCTGTAGCCATACACATTCAGCGGTTTTTCAAACTCGGGGCTTTCGCGAAAGGGTAGCCACTGGCCCTGTGCACCTGCTCTTTCGTCAGCTTGTGCATTGCCATAGGTGGCGGCAGACGAGGCATACAGCAGGCGCGTGCCTTGTTCCTGGCAGGCTTCAAACAAGCCACAGGAGGTGCTGTAGTTGTTGTCCATCATGTACTTGCCATCGGTCTCCATGGTGTCGCTGCAGGCACCTTCGTGAAACACAGCCTCCACCTTGCCAAAGGCACCGGCAGAGAACAAATCGTAGAAGCTGTCGGCATCTACGTAGTCGGCAATGGCCAGATCCGCCAGGTTGCGGAATTTGTCGGCCTGGGTGAGGTCATCGACCGCAATGATGTTGTCAATGCCTCGCGCATTCAGGCTCGCAACGATGTTGCTGCCAATGAAACCGGCTGCGCCGGTGACGATGATTTTCATGGACTACCTCCGGGGGGGCGGGCTTGAGTCAAGGACGCGAAGGGCGCGAAAACTCGCGAAGGACGCAAAAGAACAGCAAAAATTTTCATGGTTTTCTTTGGCGTCCTTTGCGTATCTTCGCGCCCTTCGCGTCCTGGATCCCGAATTCACGCGTCACCCCCAAACAACTCTTTAAACGACACCGTCGCGGTTCCGAATTTGCCCACCACGATGCCGCCTGCCTTATTGGCCAGTGGCACCGCATCACGCAGGCTCAAGCCGGCGGCCACCAGGGCCGCCAGGGTGGCAATGACGGTGTCGCCTGCGCCGGTCACGTCAAACACTTCGCGGGCCTGAGTTTTCACGGTGAGCTCGCCTTGCGCATCAAACAGGGTCATGCCTTCTTCGCTGCGGGTCAGGAGCAGGGCGTCGAGCGCGAGTTGGTGACGCAACTGGTGCGCACGTTCGTTGAGCTGCGCCTCGGTGTGCCAGCTGCCGATGACTTGCGCCAGCTCGGCTCGGTTGGGCGTGATCACGGTGGCACCGGCATAGCGGGAATAGTCGCTGCCCTTGGGGTCGACCAGCACGGGCAATCCAGCGGCCCGGGCGGCAGCAATCATGGTGGCAATGTGGGCCAGGCCGCCCTTGCCGTAGTCTGAAAACAGCACGGCCTGGTGGACGGGAATCAGCTCACCAAAGTGCTCGGTTTGCGAGGCCAGGGCTTCGTGGTCGGGCTCGCTTTCAAAGTCCAGCCGCAGCAGTTGCTGCGAGCGGCCAATCACGCGCAGCTTCACAGTTGTCTGCAGAGAAGCATCGCGCGCAAGGTGGCTGGCAATGCCGGTTTGTTGCAGTAGCGCTTCCAGGCGCTGGCTGGGCGCGTCGTTGCCCACCACACCCAGAAAGCTGGCCTGCGCACCCAGCGCCACCACGTTGTAAGCCACATTGGCCGCGCCACCCAGCCGCTCTTCTTCACGCGTGACCTTGACCACGGGCACAGGGGCCTCGGGCGAAATGCGGTCGACCGTGCCATGCCAGTAGCGGTCAATCATCGCGTCGCCGACGACGAGGACGCGGGCGGAATGGAGTTCTTGTCTATTCATGGGGTTGCTACAAAAACCAAAATGACCGTCATTCCCGCGCAGGCGGGAATCCAGTGGTAGCGCGCAGGAACGTCAGGCAACTGCGAAAACCTCGCGTCTGGATTCCCGCCTTCGCGGGAATGACGGCTCATAGCTCTTCCACCCGCCGCGCGGGGTAGCTATCCCACGCCTGGCACCCCGGGCATTGCCAAAAATGCTGTTTGGCCGTGAAGCCACAGGCGGCGCAGCGGTAGCGCAAGAGCGGGCGCACGGCGTGGTCGAGTGCGCGTTGCAGATGGGGCGCAACTTCGACGGCTTGCTCGCTCCCTGGCTCGGCGGGGTTGGCCATCCAGCGGGTGGCGGCCACCAGTGAGGGTTCGCGTTGCAGGTGCTGGGTATACCACTGGCGAGCCTGGTCGGGCTGCGGCGACAGGCTGGCCAGCGCGTCCATCACGTCCAGTGACGGGGCTTTGGCCTGTGCGGCGACCAGCGCATCCCGCGCGGCCGATTCCTGGCCGCTGGCTCGGGCTTGTATTGCCAGTTCTTTTGCTATTAAAGGTATAGCTGCTTGAGCAGTATTTACCTGGGCTAGTAGCGTGTTGAATGCTAAATTGGCATCGCCAGCACGGGCCTGGGCGGCTGCCAGTGCCAAGTGGGCGCGGGGTGCGGCAGGTGCCAGCGCAATGGCTTCGCGCAGCAAGGCATCGGCTTCGGTGCCGCTGGCTGCCGCGGCCTGCTCGCACAGGTAGTGCGCCATGCGGGCTGCAAAGCTGATGTCCCCCGAGGCTTGCAGTTTGCGGGCAATGTCGGTGGCGGCTGTCCAATCGCGGGTGCGCTCGTAGATGGCCAGCCGGGCCAGCCGGGCTTCGCTTTGAAACGGTGTGCCTTCCAGCTTACGCAAGGCGTCTTCGGCGCGATCCAGCAGACCGGCTTTCAAAAAGTCGAGTGCCAGCGCATGTTGCGCACGCTCGCGTTCGGCTTGCCCCAAGTCGCCGCGCGACAGCAGGTGCTCGTGTACGCGCACCGCCCGCTCGTACTCGCCGCGACGGCGAAACAGATTGCCCAGGGCAAAGTGCAGCTCGGAGGTGTCGGGGTCGTTTTGCACGGCCTCGATGAAGGCGTCAATGGCCTGGTCTTGTTGCTCGTTAAGCAAGAAATTCAGGCCGCGAAAGTAGGCCTTGGGCGCGGCGCGGTCTTCAATGCGAAGTTGCCGCAAATCCAGGCGCGAAGCCAGCCAGCCCAGCACAAAGGCCACGGGCAGGCCCAGCAGAACCCAGTTGAGATCAAAGTCCATGGGGTAAGGGCTCGCGGCTCACAGCGGCAGATGCGGCGGTGCGCCCATGGGCGCTGCTGCTTTCGTGGCGGCGGCAGCCTGTATGCGGTGCGTCGCTGCAGCCCGCCGCTGCTTCCACCAGCGCGGCACCATTCCTAAAGCACCCACGCCCAGACCGAGGGCAAACGCTGCCAACACCACCAGCACCAGCGGTGCGCGCCATTGCGTGCCAAAGAAAAAATGCACGGTGGCGTCTTGCTGGTTGTTCAAGGCGAATGCGAACAGCGTAAAAAAAATGGCTGCCTTGAGCAGCCACAGGAGGTATTTCAAGCGGTCTCCTTTGTGGGTATCGGCATCTTAGCGGCCGATGACGGGATGACTTGGCCGCTACGCGGCCTGAATGAAAAATGACCGCAGTCTGCACCGCGTGAATTCAGTCATCTTTAATAGGACTTACGCAAACAACCACTTCCGTCATTCCCGCGAAGGCGGGAATCCATCTCTGAGAACTGCAAAACCCGTTGGCCTCGCAGTCTTCGCGCCTGGATCCCCGCCTGCGCGGGGATGACAACCAAGCGTTCGGATGGTTTTGCGTAAGTCCTATTTCATATACGCCGCATGGCGGCGATGTCATTTGTCATCTACCCCCAGCAGCTGCTTCGTCCGTTCATCCACCGCCTCCCGCAAGGCCTTGCCCGGCTTGAAGTGGGGCACGCGTTTTTCGGGAATGGCCACGGCCTCACCGCTGCGCGGGTTGCGACCCAGGCGGGGCGGGCGGCGGTTGACGGAGAAGCTGCCAAAGCCGCGAATCTCGATGCGGTGGCCGCGCACCAGGGCCTCACCCATCGCGTCAAGAATCGCCTTCACAGCGTATTCAGCGTCGCGTTGGGTGAGCTGGCCGAAACGGTTGGCCAGTTCTTCGACTAAATCGGAGCGGGTCATGGCATTCAATGACAGATGACTGCGGCTGCGCCTGCGAATGACAGATGACCAAGAGCGCCTGGGCTGTTCGTCATCTGTCATGCAAGCCGCGCAGCTTGCAGTCATCGCGTCATCTCAGGACTTGTCGCTGCTGTCCATCTTGGCGCGCAGCAGGGCACCCAGGCTGGTGGTACCTGCGTTTTCGCGCACCGACTGCTGGCTCAGATTGTTCATCTGCTCTTGCTGATCGGCCATGTCTTTGGCTTTGATCGACAGCTGGATGTTGCGGGTCTTGCGGTCGATGTTGACCACCACGGCCGTGACTTCGTCGCCTTCCTTGAGCACGTTGCGGGCGTCTTCCACGCGGTCGCGGCTGATCTCGCTGGCACGCAGGTAACCCAGAATGTCTTCGCCCAGGTCGATCTCGGCACCTTTGGCGTCAACAGTCTTGACCTTGCCGGTGACGATGGCACCCTTGTCGTTGATGGACACAAAGGTGGTAAAGGGGTCGCTGTCCAGCTGCTTGATGCCCAGGCTGATGCGCTCGCGGTCCACGTCCACAGCCAGAACCAGGGCTTCGACTTCCTGGCCCTTTTTGTAGTTGCGCACAGCGGCTTCGCCGGTTTCGTTCCACGACAGGTCAGACAGGTGCACCAGACCGTCGATGCCAGCCGCCAGGCCGACGAACACGCCGAAGTCGGTGATGGATTTGATCGGGCCCTTCACGCGGTCGCCGCGCTTGGTGTTTTGTGCAAACTCTTGCCATGGGTTGGCTCGGCACTGCTTCATGCCCAAGGAAATGCGGCGCTTGTCTTCGTCGATCTCCAGCACCATGACTTCCACTTCGTCGCCCAGGCTGACCAGCTTGGAAGGAGCCACGTTCTTGTTGGTCCAGTCCATCTCGGACACGTGCACCAAACCTTCGATGCCCGGCTCCAGCTCGACAAACGCGCCGTAGTCGGCAATGTTGGTGATCTTGCCGAACATGCGGGTGGCCTGTGGGTAGCGGCGGTTCACGCCCATCCACGGGTCGTCGCCCATTTGCTTCAGACCCAGTGACACGCGGTTTTTCTCGGTGTCAAATTTCAGAATTTTTGCAGTGATTTCCTGGCCGGCTTGCACCACCTCAGACGGGTGACGCACACGACGCCAGGCCATGTCGGTGATGTGCAGCAGACCGTCGATACCGCCCAGATCCACAAATGCGCCGTACTCGGTGATGTTTTTCACCACACCGCGCACCACGGAGCCTTCTTTGAGGGTGTCCATCAGCTTGGCGCGCTCTTCGCCCATGCTGGCTTCGACCACGGCACGGCGTGAGAGAACCACGTTGTTGCGCTTGCGGTCCAGCTTGATGACCTTGAATTCCATGGTCTTGTTCTCATAGGGAGACAAGTCTTTGATGGGGCGGGTGTCGATGAGCGAACCGGGCAGAAAGGCGCGGATGCCGTTGACCAGCACGGTAAGGCCGCCCTTGACTTTGCCGCTGGTCTGGCCCGTGACGAATTCGCCCGACTCCAGGGCTTTTTCCAGGCTCATCCACGAGGCCAGACGCTTGGCCGTGTCGCGCGACAGGATGGTGTCGCCAAAGCCGTTTTCGATGGAGCCAATGGCCACCGATACGAAGTCGCCCACTTGCGCTTCGAGCTCGCCCTTGTCGTTCTTGAATTCCTCGATCGGCACGTAGGCTTCCGATTTCAGGCCGGCATTGACGACAACAAAGCCGTGCTCAATGCGGACCACCTCGGCGGTGATGACTTCACCGGGGCGCATTTCCGTGCGGGTCAGGGATTCTTCAAACAGGGCGGCAAAAGATTCAGACATGTATTTCCTTGTGCTTCAAGGGCAGGATTGACAACAGCGATATTGCTATTGTTTGTATAGCTGCTTGAGCAATGGTTTTGTGGGCTAGCCACGGGTTTGGTTAAAAAACCATACCGGAAGGCCCGGTATGGAGCGGTCGCCGCTTCAAGTGATTTTTAAAGTGCTTGAAACGGCTGTTGTGCCTGCCACCAGCTCAACACCTGGGCCACCGATTGCTCGATAGATACCTCGGAGTTGTCCAGCAGTTGGGCGTCTTGCGCGGGTATGAGGGGTGCAACGCTGCGGGATGAATCCCGTGCGTCACGCGCCTGCAAATCTGCGCGAAGGTCTTCGAGTATAGACGAAAAACCCTTTGAAATCAATTGCTTATGGCGGCGCTTGGCGCGGTGGTCGCTGCTGGCGGTCAGATACACCTTCAGCTGCGCCTGCGGAAAAATCACTGTGCCCATGTCGCGCCCATCGGCCACCAGGCCGGGCAGCTTGGCAAAGCTGTGCTGCAAGGCCACCAGGGCGGTGCGCACGGCGGGCAGCGCGGAGACTTTGGAGGCGTTCATGCCGGCTGCTTCGGTGCGAATGGCGTCGGACACATCGGTGTCGCCCAGCAGCACCCGGTCGCTCGCAAACTGCACCGGCAGTTGTTGAGCCAGCGCGGCGATTTGGGTTTCATGCGCCGCGTTGAGCGCCAGCCCGGCCTGCAGTGCGGCCAGCGCGGTCACGCGGTACAGCGCGCCCGAATCCAGGTAGTGGTAGCCCAGCTGCGCCGCCACTTGGGCGGCCAGCGTGCCCTTGCCCGAGGCGGTGGGGCCGTCCACGCAGATCACCGGCACGGCTGTGGCTGGGGTCGCAATGCCGAACAGCGTTTCAAAGTAATCGGGGTAGGTTTTGGCTACGCATTTCGGGTCTTCAATGCGCACCGGCAGGCCAGCCGGGTTGAATGCGGCCAGCGAAAAGCACATGGCCATTCGGTGGTCGTCGTAGGTGTGGATGGAGGCCGCCTTCCACTGGGTCACATCATGGATGGGCTCAATGCGCAGGAAATCGGCACCTTCCTCAACCGCAGCCCCCAGCTTGCGCAGCTCGCAGGCCATGGCGGCCAGCCTGTCGGTTTCCTTCACGCGCCAGCTGGCAATGTTGCGCATGGTGCTCGGGCCGTCGGCGTACAAGGCCATCACGGCCAGGGTCATCGCGGCGTCGGGAATGTGGTTGCAGTCCAGGTCTATGGCCTTGAGCGGCCACGCGCCGGGAGAGACTTGCAGCCAGTTGGGGCCGCTGGCGATCTGCGCGCCCATCATCTGCGCGGCTTGCACGAAGCGGATGTCGCCTTGAATCGACGCAGCGCCCACCCCGTGGATGCGCAGGCCTGTTTTGATGCCTTTTGGGCCACCCGCCCATGAATTCATTGCTGCAGCAGCTATAAAATAGCTAGCAGACGACGCATCAGCTTCGACATGTACCGCGCCCGGTGACTGGTAGCGGCTGCCTGCCGGAATGACAAAGCGTTGCCAGCCTTCGCGCTGCACGACCACGCCAAACTGCCCCATCATGGCCAGCGTGATGTCGATGTAGGGCTTGGAGATCAGCTCGCCCGTGACTTCAATCGTCACATCTTGCGTGGCGACCAGGGGCAGCGCCATCAACAAGGCCGTGAGGAACTGGCTGGACACGTCGCCGCGCACCGCAATCGGCGCGTGCAGCTGAATGCTGGGTTGCCCGATGCGTAGCGGTGGAAAGCCTGCATTGCCCAGGTAGTCAATCTGGCAGCCCAACGAGCGCAGCGCATCCACCAGATCGCCAATCGGCCGCTCGTGCATGCGTGGCACGCCAGACAGCTCAAAGTCGCCGCCCAGCACGGCCAGTGCCGCAGCCAGCGGGCGCATGGCGGTGCCCGCATTGCCCAGGAAGAGCTTGGCCTGGCGGTTGGCTAGTTGGCCAGCCAGGCCAGTGATGTGCAGAACCGGGCCGTCTTGCGCGATCACGCAACCCAGGGTGCGCAGCGCCTGCAGCATCACCTGTGTGTCGTCAGAGTCCAATAGATCGTGAATAGCCGTGCTGCCCTGACTCAGCGCCGCCAGAAGCAGCACACGGTTGGAAATGCTTTTGGAGCCCGGCAGTGCCACCGTGCCATGCACGCTGGACAGGGCTGGAATGTCCAGAAATTGGGTGGCGAACATGAATCAGCCGTTCTTGTTGCCACCGTTCATGCGCCAGCCCGTGCGCGCGGTGCGGGCCTGCTCCAGCATGCCCTCCAGCGCCTGGGTGTTGCCGCTTTCAATCATCAACTCCAGCGCGTGCAGGCTACGCTGAAACACCTTGGATTGCGCCAGCAGCTCCTGCTTGTTGGCCAAAAAAATGTCGCGCCACACCTTGGGGTCGCTGGCTGCAATGCGGCTGAAATCGCGAAAACCGGGGCCTGCCACTGACAGCAACTGCTTGGCCGCGTCCTGGCTGGTAATGGCTGTCATGGCGGCAAAGGCAATCAGGTGCGGCAGGTGGCTGACGGCGGCAAATGCGGCGTCGTGCGCCTGAGGCGTCATTTGCTGCACCAGGCAGCCCAGGCGCGTCCATACGTCCACCGCTTTTTGCAGTTGCGCCGGGTTGGTGCGGTCAATCGGCGTGAGGATGACCTGCTTGCCCGAATACAAATCCGCATCGGCATGCTCTACGCCCGATTGTTCTTTGCCGGCTATCGGGTGCGCAGGCACAAACAGGCCAATGTGGTCACGCAGCACGCGGCGGGCCGAGTCCACCACGTCGCTCTTGGTGGAGCCTACGTCCATGATCAGCATGTTGGGGCTGACCAGGTGCTTGACGGTTTTCAGGGTGGCCTCGGTAGCAGCCACGGGCACCGCCACCAGCACGATGTCGGCGCCCGAGACAGCCAGCAGCGCTGACGGGGCCTCGATGTCAATGACCCCCATGCTGCGCGCCCGTTCGGTGGTGGAGGGCGACTTGCTGTAGCCCACAACACGCTTGACCAGACCGGCTTTTTTCAGCGCCAGTGCAAACGAGCCACCCATCATTCCGCAGCCAATCAAACCCAGTTGTTCAAACATAGTCGTCACTTAAAAAGCGGCCCACTCGGGCCGCATCAAACATGAAATGGGTCGGATGGCCTAGAGCCATCTCAATCACCCGTTGGATAAGTACCCAGTACCTTGTAAAACGCACACAGCGCCTGAAAGTCAACCAGCGCGGCCGCCACATGGGGCTGCGAGGGATGGCCTTGCAGGTCGATATAAAAATAGTATTCCCATTGGCCTGAGCGGGCCGGGCGGGATTCAAAACGGGTCATGGACACGCCGTGGGTCTTCAGGGGCACAAGCAAGTCGTGTACCGCGCCAGGCTTGTTGGGCACCGACACGATCAGGCTGATGCAGTCTTTGCCCGATGCCTGTGGCGCGGGCAGCGTTTGGGGCAGGCACACCACGGCAAAGCGGGTGCGGTTAAACGCATCGTCTTGTATGGCGTGGGCCGCGATGTGCAGGCCAAACTCGGTGCCTGCACGGGCGCTGGCAATGCCGGCCCAGGCGGGGTTGGTGGCGGCCAGGCGGGCACCCTCGGCATTGCTGGTGGCGCTACGGCGCTCGGCGTGGGGCAGGTGGGTGTTGAGCCAGCCCTGGCATTGCGCCAGCGCTTGTGGGTGGGCCAGCACCACCTCGATGTCGGCCAGGGAGTTGCTCAAACGCAGCAGGTTGTGACGCACCATCAGGCTGGTTTCGCCCACCACGTGCAGGGGCGTGTGCAAAAACAAATCGAGCGATCGGGCCACCACGCCTTCGGTGGAGTTTTCGACCGGCACCACGCCAAATTGCGCCGTGCCAGCGGCGGTGGCGCGAAACACCTCGTCAATGGTGGAGCACGGTACCGGGTCAATGCTGGAGCCAAAAAACTGCAAGGCCGCCTGTTCGCTGAAGGTGCCGGCTGGCCCCAGGTAGGCCACGCGTTGCGGTGCCTCCAGCGCACGGCAGGCCGACATGATTTCGCGCCAGATGGTGGCAATGTTATGGGCCTTCAGCGGGCCTGGGTTGGCGGTTTGCAGCCCTTGAATGACCTGCGCTTCGCGCTCGGGGCGAAATACCGGCGAGCCTTCTGCGCGCTTGATGTCACCCACTTCGCCAGCCAGCGCGGCACGGCGGTTGAGCAGGGTCAGCAACTGGCTGTCCACGCTGTCGATGGCCGTGCGCAGGTCGGCAAGGGTTGGGGTCATGAGGGGCTGAGGGAAAAGACTAGGAAGCAGCTTCAAATTTTCGCATGTAGTCCACCAGGGCCTGCACGCCAGCCAGCGGCATGGCGTTGTAGATGCTGGCGCGCATGCCGCCCACTGATTTGTGGCCCTTTAGTTGCAGTAGGCCGTTTTCTTTGGCACCGCTCAGAAAGGCCTCGTTGCGGCTTTCATCGCGCAGGAAAAACGGTACGTTCATGCGCGAGCGGCAGTCGTGCGCCACTTTGTTGACGTAAAGCTGTGAGCTGTCGATGTAGTCGTACAGCAGCTGCGCCTTGGCCTTGTTGCGGATATTCATGGCTGCCACGCCGGTCTGGTTGCCTTCGGTTTGTGCTTTCAGCCACTGAAAGGTCAAGCCCGCCACATAGATGGCCCAGGTGGGAGGCGTGTTGTACATGGACTGGTTATCGGCCACGATTTTGTAATCAAACGCGCTGGGACATTCGCGCAGGGCGTGGCCCAGCAGGTCTTCACGAACGATGACCAGGGTCAGGCCCGCTGGGCCCAGGTTCTTTTGCGCGCCACCAAAGGCCAGGCCCACGCGGCTCCAGTCCACCGGGCGCGAGGCCACGTGAGACGAAAAATCAATCACCAGCGGCGTGTCGCAGCCCAGGGTTTTCAAATCGGGCAACTCATGCACTTCGACGCCGTGAATGGTTTCGTTGGTACAAATATGTACGTAGCTGGGCGACTGGCTTAGCTGCCAGGTCGTGGGCGAGGGCAGAGTCGTGCATTCAGGTGAGCTGGTCGCAGCCACGTGGGCTGTGCAGTACTTGCCCGCCTCCGTATACGACTTAAAACTCCAACTGCCCGTGACCACGAAGTCGGTCACCAGCCCGCGCGACAGGTTCATCGGCACGATAGCGTTCTCAGCCAGCCCGCCGCCTTGCATGAACAGAATGCGAAAGTGGCTGGGCACCGTCAGCAGCTCGCGCAAGTCGGCTTCGGCCTGGGCGTAAATGGCCATGAACTCCTTGCCCCGGTGGCTCATCTCCATCACGCCCATGCCGCTGCCCTGCCAGCTGAGCATGTCGGCAGCGGCTTGTTGCAAAACGGGTTCAGGAATGGCGGCGGGGCCAGCGGAGAAGTTGTAGGGGCGTTTCATGCCGTTTTTTGAGTCAAAAAGGGCCACAGCCCATGTAGAAACTGCTCAAGCAGCTATATAAATAATAGCAAAAAAGATCAGGCAACGGGGTCGTTGGGTGCTGAATCGGGGGCCGTATCGTCGGGTACTTCCGTTGCGCCAGCGGGCTCCACTGCGGCATCGCCAGCCGCGTCGTTCTCCACAATCCGTTGCAGGCCTGACAGGCGCGAGCCCTCGTCCAGTCCGATCAAGGTCACGCCTTGCGTGGCACGGCCCATTTCGCGGATTTCGCTCACCCGGGTGCGCACCAGCACGCCCTTGTCGGTGATCAGCATGATGTCGTCGTCGGCATGCACCAGCACGGCTGCAACGACCTTGCCGTTGCGCTCGCTTTGCTGAATGGCAATCATGCCCTTGGTGCCACGGCCGTGACGCGTGTATTCGCCAATCGGGGTGCGCTTGCCGTAGCCGTTGATGGTGGCCGTCAAAACGCTGCTGCGTGTGGTGTCCGACACGGGCGTTCCCTCACCCTCGGCCACCAGCATCGCTATCACGCTCTGGCCCTCGTCCAGCATCATGCCGCGCACACCTCGGGCGTTGCGGCCCATGGGCCGCACGTCGTTTTCGTCAAAGCGCACGGCCTTGCCACCGTCGGAAAACAGCATCACATCGTGTTTGCCGTCGGTGAGCGCCGCGCCAATCAAAAAGTCGCCTTCGTCCAGATCGACAGCGATGATGCCGGCCTTGCGCGGGTTTGAAAATTCGTCCAGCGCAGTCTTTTTAACCGTGCCCATGGACGTTGCCATAAACACGTAATGATCGGCCGGGAAGCGGCGGTTGTCGCCCGTCAGCGGCAGCACAACGTTGACTTTTTCGCCGTCTTGCAGCGGGAACATGTTCACGATGGGTCGACCGCGCGAGCCGCGCGAGCCTGAGGGCACTTCCCACACCTTGAGCCAGTACATGCGGCCCCGGTTGCTGAAACACAAAATCCAGTCGTGCGTGTTGGCAATGAAGAGCTGTTCGACCCAATCGTCTTCTTTGGTGGCGGTGGCCTGCTTGCCGCGCCCGCCGCGTTTTTGGGCCCGGTATTCGGAAAGCGGCTGGCTTTTGATGTAACCGCTGTGACTGAGCGTGACCACCATGTCGGTGGGGGTGATCAGGTCTTCTGTGGCCAGGTCTTGCGCGTTGTGCTCGATCAGGCTGCGGCGTGCGCCCAGCTTGGTTTGGCCAAATTCATTCTTGAGTGCCACCAGCTCTTCACCAATGATGGTGGAGACGCGTTCCGGCGTGGCCAAAATGTTCAGCAGGTCTTCAATCTCGGCCATCACCTCTTTGTATTCGGCCACGATCTTGTCCTGCTCCAGCCCGGTCAGGCGCTGCAGGCGCATTTGCAGAATTTCCTGGGCCTGAACGTCAGACAGGCGGTACAGCCCATCGCTGCCCATACCCAGCGCTTTGTCCAGACCGTCAGGGCGGTAGTCGTCGGCGTTCACTGTGCCGCCGTCTTCCTTGGCGCGCGTCAGCATTTCGCGCACCAACTGGCTGTCCCAGGGTTTGAGCATCAACTCGGCTTTGGCCACTGGTGGTGTGGGCGCGTTGCGGATGATGGCAATGAAGTCGTCAATGTTGGCCAGCGCTACCGCCAGACCTTCCAGCACATGGCCCCGCTCGCGGGCCTTGCGCAGCGTGAACACGGTGCGCCGTGTGACCACCTCGCGGCGGTGCTCCAGAAACACCTCGATCAGATCCTTCAGGTTGCACAAACGCGGCTGGCCGTTGATCAGCGCCACCATGTTCATGCCAAAGGTGTCTTGCAGTTGCGTCTGCTTGTACAGGTTGTTCAGCACCACCTCGGGTACTTCGCCACGTTTGAGTTCAATCACCAGGCGCATGCCCGATTTGTCCGACTCGTCCTGAATGTGGCTGATGCCTTCCAGCTTCTTCTCGTGCACCAGCTCGGCCATGCGCTCTTGCAGGGTTTTCTTGTTCACCTGGTAGGGCAACTCGTCCACGATGATGGACTGGCGTTGGCCCTTGTCGATGTCTTCAAAGTGCACCTTGGCCCGCATGACAATGCGGCCACGGCCGGTGCGGTAGCCGTCTTTCACGCCGGAGGTGCCGTAAATGATCCCGTGGGTCGGAAAGTCGGGCGCAGGCACGATTTCCATCAATTCGTCAATCGACGCTTCGGGGTTGCGCAGCAGGTGCAGGCAGGCATCCACCACTTCGTTCAGGTTGTGCGGCGGGATATTGGTGGCCATGCCCACGGCAATGCCGGTGGAGCCGTTGATCAACAGATTGGGCAAGCGGCTGGGCAGCACCAGCGGCTCTTTTTCGCTGCCGTCGTAGTTCGGCCCAAAGTCCACCGTTTCCTTGTCAATGTCAGCCAACATCTCGTGGGCAATCTTGGCCAGGCGGATCTCGGTGTAGCGCATGGCCGCAGGGTTATCCCCATCCACCGAGCCGAAGTTGCCCTGGCCATCGACCAGCATGTGCCGCAAGCTGAACGGCTGGGCCATGCGCACGATGGTGTCGTAAATGGCAGAGTCGCCGTGCGGGTGGTACTTACCCATTACATCGCCAACGATACGGGCGCTCTTTTTGAACGGTCGGTTCCAGTCGTTGTTCTGTTCATGCATCGCGAACAGCACCCGGCGATGCACGGGCTTTAAACCGTCGCGTGCGTCGGGCAACGCGCGGCCCACAATCACGCTCATCGCGTAGTCAAGGTAACTGCGCCGCATCTCCTCTTCCAGGCTGATGGGCAGGGTTTCTTTGGCAAATTGGGTCATATGAGGGCCGGTTGGAGCGGCTGGGTGCGGCGCGAAAACAACGATTTTACGGCCTCAGGCCTGTCGCAAACCCACAACACAACAGCGCGAATGCGGTTACAGGATTCGTATACCGTGGCGCGCACACTCGGATTGTGTAATGACGTGTGGCACAATCAAAACACGTTTTAGGTGATGGTCACCTTAATCGTTCTGTTTACGCAGCGCGGCTGCGGCTTTTTCCCCAAGAGGAGAACCATGAAGAATCTGAATAAAGTGGCGATGTTGTTTGCCTCCGCTGCGCTTGCAACCGCTGCCAGTGCCCAGACGATCGATAACTGGCGCAATGGCACTTCCGAACTCGTTTGGAAGAATGGCACCAATGAATTGTGCTGGCGCGATACCAACTGGACACCTGCAACCGCTGCAGCGACTTGTGACGGTGCCATTGTGGCCAAGCCCCCGATGGCTGCCCCAGCCACTGCGCCAGCTACACCCCCCACTGGTGCGCCTCCTGCTGTAACGCCACCTCGTCCCGCTGCCAGTGCACCTGCTGCTCCAGCAACTCCTCCTCCCCCAGTGGTCAGCAAAGTGACTTTCGCTGCTGACGCTTTCTTTGATACCGGCAAGTCAGTGGTCAAGTCTGAAGGCAAGGCCAAGTTGGATGATCTGGTTGGCAAAGTGAAAGATATCAACCTGGAAGTCGTGATTGCTGTGGGTCACACTGATTCCGTCGGCAGTGATGCATCTAACCAGAAGCTGTCGGTTCGCCGCGCTGAAGCCGTCAAGGCTTACTTGGTGTCCAAGGGCATCGAGAAAAACCGCGTGTACACCGAAGGCAAGGGCGAGAAGCAGCCAGTGGCTGACAACAAGACCAAAGAAGGTCGCGCCAAGAACCGCCGCGTAGAGATCGAAGTGGTTGGTACCCGTACCAACAAGTAACATCTCTCCAGTAATCCTCTCTTTGGATTGCCCCAAAAAGCCCCAGCGATGGGGCTTTTTTCATGGCGTGATGGAAAATCAGTTTATGACCCAAACCGTGAATGCCGACCCCGCCGAACTGGCCAAGTTTTCTGATCTGGCCCACCGCTGGTGGGATCTCGATGGCGAGTTCAAACCCCTTCACCGCATCAACCCGCTGCGCCTGGCCTGGCTGGCGGGCATGGCACCGCTGAAGGGCAAGCGCGTGCTGGACATCGGTTGTGGTGGCGGCATCTTGGCCGATGCCATGGCCCGCCAGGGTGCCGATGTACTGGGCATTGACCTGGCCGCCAAACCATTGAAGGTTGCCCAATTGCACGCGCTGGATGCGCAAACCGAGGGTGTGAGCTACCGCGAAGTCAGTGCCGAAGACCTGGCCGCCGAGCAACCCGAAAGCTTTGATGTGGTCACCTGCATGGAAATGCTGGAACACGTGCCCGACCCTTCGTCGGTCGTGCACGCCTGCTCACAGCTGGTCAAACCGGGCGGTTGGGTGTTCTTTTCCACCCTCAACCGCAACCCCAAATCGTTTGCATTTGCAATTGTTGGTGCGGAGTACATCCTGAACCTCCTGCCGCGCGGCACCCATGAATACGACAAACTCATTCGTCCCAGCGAGCTGGTGGGTTGGTGCCGCAGCAACGGCCTGTCGCTGCAAGCCACCAAAGGCATGGAATACAACCCCTTCACGCAGCGCTATTGGTTGTCAGGCGATACCAGCGTGAACTACCTGCTCGCCACCCAAAAAACATGAGCACATTTGATGTGAAAGCCGTGCTGTTTGATCTGGACGGCACGTTGGTCGACAGCGCCCCTGATCTGGGCGCCGCTGCCGACGCGATGCGCATCAAACGCGGTCTTCCGTCGTTCCCATTGGCACAGTACCGCCACATGGCCGGTGCAGGTGCACGCGGCATGTTGGGTATCGCGTTTGGCATCGCGCCCGGCCATGCCGACTTTGACGCCATGCGCGAAGAGTTTTTTGTGAATTACGAGCAGTGCCTGACCGAGCGCACCCACGCTTTTGATGGTGTGACCGACCTGATTGCCCAGCTGACAGCGCGCGGCCTGCCCTGGGGTGTGGTCACCAACAAATCATCCCGTTTTGCCGTGCCCCTCACACAGGGTATGCCCTTGTTCGCCACCTCGGGCGCCCTGGTGTGCGGCGACACCACGCCCCATGCCAAGCCCCACCCCGAGCCTCTGCTGGAAGCCGCCCGGCGTTTGGGTTTGCCGCCACGGCAGTGCCTGTATGTGGGTGACGACGAACGCGACATCGTGGCTGGCCTGGCCGCTGGCATGTTCACGGTGGCCGCCACCTACGGCTACCTCGGTGCCCGCGCCGACACCAGCCAATGGGGTGCCCACGCCGCCATTCATGGGCCGCTGGATTTGCTTGCGCTCTTGCAAACCGCATAAGCAGCCTAAAATACGCCTTCCTGGGGCTGCACTGGTTTCGACGTGGGTTCGGACGCGCGGCAGGGCATGTCGAGCTGAATGTGCTCGTAAAAAAGATTCAAACAAACTAACTGCAAACGACGAACGTTTCGCACTCGCGGCTTAATAACCCGTGAGCCTCACAACAGCAGGCCGATGGGCTGGGCAAGGGCTGCAACACTCTCAAGGTGAAACTGTCCAGGCCGTGGGGTAATTTTCATCGGCTGGTTGCACGCTGGGCACCTTAGCGCGCAACGAGACAATAGGATGCTGGCGGCGGGTATAGCGTGCGACTGCGCGATACCCGTGGCGAGACCCAAATCAGACCGCTACACATGTAGAACTGCTCGAAAAAGGCTTGCGGACGGGGGTTCAAATCCCCCCAGCTCCACCATATGACCGTTCAAGGACGTTCGCTGAAGTTCAGTGAACGTCCTTTTTTCTTGAGCAATTCCCAATACTGCGGCAATACAAGTTCAGGGGGCCAGGCGTTCCCGCAACCAGTCACCATTGCCTTGCAGCCGGTAGTGCAACCTGTCGTGCAACCTGCTTCTACGGCCTTGCCAGAATTGCCAGTCGTCGGGTACCAGCCGGTAGCCGCCCCAAAAGTCGGGGCGGGGTGGTTGTTGCTCGGGGTGCAGGGCCGCCACGCGGGCCACTTCGGCTTCCAGCGCGGCGCGGTCTGGCACCACCTGGCTTTGGGGGCTGGCCATCGCGCTGATGCGGCTGGCCAGGGGGCGGCTGTGAAAGTAGGCGTCGCTTTCGGCGGGGCTGACTTTTTCCACCCGGCCCCCAATGCGCACCGTGCGCTCCAGCTCCACCCAATGAAACTGCAGGGCAGCGAACGGGTTGCCTGCCAGCTCCACGCCTTTTTGGCTGCCGTAGTGGGTGAACCACACGATGCCGCGTGCATCCATTCCCTTGATGAGCACGATGCGGGTGCTGGGGCGCAGGTTGCTGCCCACCGTGGCCAGTGTCATCGCATTGGGCTCGGGCACCTGTGCGGCGATGGCCTCGGCCAGCCATTGTTCAAATTGGGCCAAGGGGTCGGCGTGGGCCAGGGCTTCGGTCAGTTCGGCGCGCTCGTAGCTTTTGCGCAGGTCGGCAAGAGTGGTCATGGTGGTGTGGTTGAGTGGGTCGATTACTGAAATAACCTTAATCATGCAGCGCTAATTGAGCAGTTCTACATTTTGGGGCTTTGTGCGCAGCATCTGATTTCAACCAATGGAGAACCCCCCATGACAGTCAACTTGAACATCAACGGCAAAGCCACGGCGGTTGACGCCGACCCGTCTACCCCGATTCTCTGGGCGTTACGCGACACGCTGGGCCTGACGGGCACCAAATTTGGCTGCGGCGCAGCCCTGTGCGGTGCCTGCACCGTGCATTTGGACGGCGCACCCATCCGCTCATGCGTCACGCCGATTTCAGCGGCCACCGGCAAACGCATCACCACCATTGAGGCCGTGGCTTCCAACAAAGTGGGCCTGGCCGTGCAAAACGCCTGGGTCAAGCACGACGTGGCCCAGTGCGGCTACTGCCAGAGCGGCCAGATCATGAGCGCCACGGCCTTGCTGTCAACCAACAAAAAGCCGTCTGATGCTGACATCGACGCGGCCATGGCCGGCAATATTTGCCGCTGTGGCACCTACCAGCGCGTGCGCGCCGCCATCCAAGACGCCGCCGTGGCCCTGGCTTGAATCACACCGAAAGAGAACAACATGCACTTCGATAACACCGCTTTTTTGCTCAATTCCATGCCAAAAGGGCTTCACGCCCATGTCAATACTGCTCAAGCAGCTATTGAAAATATAGCAACTGACGATGGCTTTTCGCGTCGCAACTTCGTCAAGCTGGCAGGTGTGGGGGCCTTTGCGCTAGGCCTGGCACCGCTGGCCGCGCCAGCACAGTCTGCTGCACCCGCGGCTGCACCGGCAGGCCTGAAAGCCTTCGAGCAGCCCAAGTCGTTTGTGAAGATTGACAAAGACGGCACCATCACCCTGACCATCAACCGCCTGGAGTTTGGCCAGGGCATTCACACTGGCCTGGCCCTGGTGCTGGCCGAGGAGCTGGACGCTGATTGGACAAAAGTTTTGGCCGTGCATGGCGATGCCGACGCCGCCTATGCCGACCCGGCGTTTGGCATGCACTTAACCGGTGGCTCCAATGCCCTCAAAAACTCTTACACCCAATACCGCGAGCTGGGTGCCCGCACGCGCCAGATGCTGATGGAGGCCGCCTCGCGCGAGTGGAAAGCGCCACTGACCGATCTGCGCACCGAACGCGGTCGCATCATCGGTCCGGGCGGCAAAACGCTGACGTATGGCGAGCTGGCTGAGCGCGCCATGAAGCAATTGGTGCCGCAAAAAGTGGCCTTGAAAGACCCGAAAGACTTCAAGCTGATCGGCACGGCCACCCCCCGGCTGGACGCCCGTGCCAAATCCACCGGCACGCAAGCCTTTGGCATTGACGTGCGCCTGCCCGGCATGCTCACCGCCGTGGTGGCGCACCCGCCGGTGTTTGGTGGCAAGGTGAAATCAGTTGACGACGCCGCTGCCAAAGCCATCAAAGGCGTGCGCGCCGTGGTGCGCACGCCGCTAGACCGGGGCGGCGAAGGCGTGGCCGTGCTGGCTGACGGCTACTGGGCTGCCAAGCAGGGCCGCGACGCGCTCAAGGTCGAATGGAACACCGAAGGCCTGGAGCGTGTGGACTCGGTGCAGCAACTGGCCCAATACCAGGAGCTGGCCAAGAAAACCGGCCTGGTCGCCATCAAGGTCGATGCTGACAAGTTGGCCAAACTGGCTGGTGCGCCCCAGAAAATCAGCGCGCAGTTCAGCTTTCCCTACCTGGCCCACGCCACCATGGAGCCACTGAACTGCACCGTGGCCTACACCGCAGACAAGGCTGATATCTACACCGCCTCGCAAATGCCCGGCCTGGACGCCATGGCCGCAGCCCGCACCCTGGGCGTGAAACCCGAGGCCGTGAAAATTCATGTGCAAGCGGCAGGGGGTGGCTTTGGCCGCCGCGCCGTGCCCAGCAGCGACTTCGTCACCGAAGCCTGCCACGTGGCCAAGGCGGCACGCGTAGCGGGCATCAACGCCCCCGTGCGCACGCTGTGGACGCGCGAAGACGACACCAAAGCCGGCTACTACCGCCCGCTGCACGTGCACCGCGCCGAGATCGGTTTTGACGCACAGGGCAACATCCTGGCCTGGGACCACGTCATCGTGGGCCAATCCATCGTGACCGGTTCGCCGTTTGAAGCCTTTTTAGTCAAAGACGGCATAGACGGCACCATGACCGAAGGCATGAAAGAGCCCTACGACCTGCCCATGCGCCTGTCGGTGCACCACCCCAAGGTGAACGTGCCCGTGCTGTGGTGGCGCAGCGTGGGCTCCACCCACACCGCCTACGTCATGGAGACCTTGCTCGATGAAGTGGCCCGCGCCAGCAAACAAGACCCCGTGGCCCTGCGCATGAAGCTCATGGGCGACAAACACCCCCGCCACAAGGCCGCGCTGCAACTGGCGGTTGACAAATCAGGCTACGGCAAAACCGAATTGCCCGTCGGCCGCGCCTGGGGCGTGGCCGTGCACGAAAGCTTCAACTCCGTGGTGGCCATGGTGGTCGAGGCCTCAGTGACCGCCGGTGTGCCCAAGCTGCACAAGGTCACCGCTGGCGTGCACTGCAACCTGGCCGTCAACCCACTGGCCGTGCAGGCCCAGGTGCAAGGCTCGGCGCTGATGGGCTTGAGCACCTGCCTGCCCGGCGCTGCCATCACGCTGAAAAACGGCGAAGTCGAGCAAGGCAACTTTGGTGACTACACCCTGGCCCGCATCACCGACATGCCCCAGGTCGACGTGCACATCGTGCCCAGCGCCGACGCCCCCACCGGCATGGGCGAGCCCGGCCTGCCGCCGTTGGCACCAGCGTTTGCGAATGCGATTGCCAAGCTGACGGGCAAGACGCCGAGGGAGATGCCGTTCAAGCTGGCTTGAGCCCAGATTTTCCATTAGACGCACCTTCGGTGCTGTTTGGATTCCAACGGCGCATTTGCGGCCATTTTCGACCCTCTTCGTCGCCCATGGCGCGCGCCATGGGCCTCCTCAGTCGGGTCAAAACTGACTCGCAACTGCATCCGTTGTCTATCCAAACCCTAATGGAAATTCTGGCTTGAACGACCCGCTTGCCTGCCAGGGAAGGCGGTGACGCTAACCCCGACTCGTTGTGTGCGATTTATGAAGAAATCGCCCAACAGCCCATATGAATACTGCTCAAGCAGCTATCTATTTGGGAGCGTCCAAATGCTGAACCCTCATCCCGCCCTGGCCAGCACCGCATGCAGCCGATCCAGGTTTTGCTCGTTGGACGGTTCGATGATGTGCCAGATGCTGGCGGCTACCTGGGCATCGTCGAAGGCCTGGTGCCAGTGCAGGCGGGTGTGGCTGTTTTCGTCGGCCAGGGTCACGGTCAGCGTGAAGTGCGGCGCGTTGACGTGCTGGATGACAATTTTTTCGGGCGAGGTTTCGAGAAAGCGGTTTTCGTTGGGGTAGTTCGTGCCATCAGGCCCGTGCATCACGAAGGTCCAGCGGCCTTGGGGCCTGAATTCAAACTGCTCGAAGGTGTTGCAAAAGCCGTCTGGCCCCCACCAGCGGGCCAGGCAATTGGCATCGGCAAATGCGGCAAACACGTCTTGCGGTTTGAAAGGCAGCAGGCGGCTGGTGGCGCAGATGCCGTCTACACGGGGTGTTGAGGTCATAAAACGGCTCCTGTTGGCGTTCACTTTACTGTAGGCCCGGCCACAATCGGCCGCATGCCCCAACTGCTCCCCACCGTCCTCATCCTCGCCTCCGGCCGGGGGGAGCGCTTCGCCGCCTCAGGTGGCACGGTACACAAGCTACAAGCCCTGCTGGCGGGCAAGCCGGTGCTACAGCACACGCTGGACGCGGTGCGCGCCAGTGGCTTGCCCTGGCATCTGGAAGACGCGGGCCACCCTGGTATGGGCGACTCGATTGCGGCTGCCGTGGCGGCCACGCAGGGGGCAGCGGGCTGGTTGGTGCTGCCCGGTGATTTGCCGCTGATCATGCCTGGCAGCCTG
Source organism: Comamonadaceae bacterium (assembly GCA_013297875.1). GTDB lineage: Bacteria > Pseudomonadota > Gammaproteobacteria > Burkholderiales > Burkholderiaceae_C > JAAFIW01. Next base: position 46,007 of record JAAFIW010000030.1, read on the forward strand.
CTTGCGGTGGCCCAGGCGATGCAGGCCAACACCCACACGGTGGTTGTGCCCACCTGCCTGGGAGCGCGCGGGCACCCGGTGGGTTTTGCGGCTTCGTTACAGGCCGATTTGCTGGTTTTAAAGGGAAACCAGGGTGCCGCCCATGTATTACTTGCTCAAGCAGCTATCAAAAAAGTAGCATTTCTGGCAGTTGACGATGTGGGCACTACCACCGACATCGACACCCTGGCCGATCTGGCTGCCGCCCAGGTGCTTATGGCTGCGCGCGGCTGAGCTGGCCTAAAGCCGGTTGCGCTTGAGATGCCGCCGACGCTCAAACAGCATGCCAAGCAGGAACGCAACACTCAGGCCGACGGCCGAAGCAAGCCACTCAACAATGACTGGGTTTTCCATAAAGCACTCTCCTATTGATCGTTTTCAAATACAAGAGATTGAGATATTAAACGTCAACCGGGGTCAGCTGCCCAACAGCCCCCGCTTGAGATCCGTGTCGGCCGGCTTGTCACCGAAATAGTTATGCATCAGGCAGGTGAAAAATTCGGGCTCGGCGATTTCGGCCACCGTGCTGCCGTTGATGGACAACACGGTGCCTTTGCCGGGGATTTCGTCAATGGTGTACCACTCGCCAACAGCCATTTTTTTCTTGACGGCAAACACCTCGCCCAATTTAAGTAAACCGGGAATGCATTTGCCCATGCGCTCGCGAGGCAGGTTATCGCCCATCACTTGCGTCATGGTTTTGCCAAAGCTGCCGGATTCAATCTCGCGCAGCATGGTCACCTTCACGCGCTTAGGGCCTTTGCTGGCATACACCTCCGCAGGGGTATGGGCCTTGGCCGGCAAATACAAGCCGGCGACATAGACTTTAAAAAACGCGCGGGAGCGAATGCCTGTGCCATTGAGCTGCAGGCGGCTTCCAGCGAATTCGATACTGGGTTCGAACGTCACGCCTGCCAAGACAACCGTGCCCGCTGGTATGGCTGGAGCGCCATGGACGGTTGCAGGCGCAGCCGTTTGTGCGCCTGCGATCGATGCGCTGAGCAGCATGAGCGCAGCGAGAAATTGGTTTCGCAATGCAGAAAACGAAGCATCAGACAGTTGGCGCAACATGAGGATTCCTGAAGTCAATTCCAAGGCAACTAAAAACGAAACCCAATTGTTCTTTCATTGCTTGCCAAGGTCTGTCGTGCGGATGTCACTTTCAAAAAATCGTGCGGCTTATTGAGACTTTCATAAATCATGACATCACCACAAATCTGCCTGCTTCCAGCAAGCAACGATGATGGAGGGGCGCTTTTGTGCACTCTTGAGCTTGTTGCGTGCAGTCGTCTGCAACTCGCTCAGG
>JAAFIW010000005.1 GCA_013297875.1 Comamonadaceae bacterium
TGCTGGCGCACAACGAGAACCCCAAACCCTTTGTCTGGACCGCTAGCGCACGGGACATCCTGGAAAAAGTCATGCGGGCAAAAGCAAAATTGAAAACGGTTCAAACAGCATGAAACACTACACTAGGCTTGGGTCACTCGGGACTGGGCAAAGTCGCCTGAATCTGCTCTTTCAGCTTCTGGCTGGCATGAAAGGTCACCACGCGCCGGGCTTGAATGGGGATGGCTTCACCGGTACGCGGATTGCGTCCGGGCCGGGGTGCTTTGGTGCGGATCTGAAAGTTGCCAAAACCGGAAATCTTGACATCAACACCCTCGACCAGGCTGGAAGAGACCAGGTCAAAAAAAGCGTCAATCATGTCTTTGGACTCGCGCTTGTTCAGACCAATCTGGTCAAACAGCAAATCGGCCAGTTGCGCCTTGGTCAGTGCGGGTGTTTCCAGACTTTCAACCGAGAAATCCATAGCGTCTTCCATGTGTTCTTTAGCGGGATGCATCAGCTGCGCAGCCGTCCGCCAACCTGGCGTTCGATCTCGGAGGTCACCGCGCCAACCGCCTGATCAATTTGCGCCTCAGTCAGGGTTGCCTCGTCGCTGCACAGTGTCAAACGTACTGCCAGACTTTTTTCGCCAACATCCAGGCCTGACCCTGATTGCTTGGGTCTGTAAACATCAAACAGCAGCGCATCGCGCAGCAAACCACCCGTAGCTGCAGCATGTACGGCCTGCATCAAGGCCGTATGGGTCACCGCATCCGCGACGACAACGGCGATGTCGCGTTGCACCGACTGGAATTTGGACACCGACTGGAACGCGGGAACATCGCGCGCCAGCACCGCGTCCAGCGACAGCTCAAACAGCACAGGTGCGGCAGTTAGCTCCCAACTTTGCCGCCACTTTGGATGCAACTCGCCGACCCAGCCGATGTTTTGCCCGGCCAGCGACACACGCGCGCAGCGGCCCGGGTGCAAGGCCGGGTGCCCTCCGGCGTTGAATTGCAGCGTGGCCGGTGCCAACAGCGCTTGCACATCGCCCTTAACGTCAAAGAAATCGGCAGGCCGTGAGGACGCGCCCCACTGCAGGCCGGCGCTGTCGCCATAGGCCAAGCCACTCACCCGCATCGGCTGGTGAATGCCCCGCACCGTGGTGTCGGTGGTGACCACCGATGCATCGCGCACAAACACGCGCCCCACTTCAAACACCCGCACCCGCTCGGCCTTGCGATCCAGATTGAACTTCAAAACTTGTAGCAAAGAACCCAATAGAGACGAGCGCATCACGCCCATTTGGCTGGACATGGGGTTGAGCAGGCGGATCGGATCGGCGTTACCCGCCAAATCGCGCTCCCACTGCTCCTGCACAAAGCTGAAGTTGATCGTTTCCTGGTAGCCCAGCGCGGCCAGTTGCCGGCACACGGCGAAGCGGCTGCGTTTGGCTTCTGTGCGCAACTGCGGCGTGACCGGCGCTTGTGGCGGCACGTCGGGCAACTGGTTGTAGCCAATCACGCGGGCTACTTCTTCAATCAAGTCTTCTTCAATCGTCAGGTCAAAACGGTGCGGCGGCGGCGTCACGGTCAGACTGCCCTCGCCTTGCGTGAACACCAGGCCCAGCCGCCCCAGCGCCTGGGCGCAATCGGCTTGCGTCAGCGGCATGCCAATCACTTTTGCGGCACGCGCCACGCGCAAGGTGACGGGTGGCAGCTCGGGCAGACGCGTGGTCTGGTCGCCCATGGGCCCAGCGCTGCCGCCGCAAATCTGAAGCACCAGGCGGGTGATGTGCTCCAGATGATCCACGGTGCTACTGGGGTCTACGCCGCGCTCGAAACGGTGCCCGGCGTCAGTTGAAAACTGGTAGCGCCTGGAGCGGCCCTGTATGGCTTGCGGCCACCAGAAGGCTGCTTCGATGTAGATGTTTTGCGTGTCATCCGACACGGCGGTGGCATCGCCGCCCATGATGCCGGCCAATGACTCCAATCCATTCGCGTCGGCGATCACGCCCACAGTTTCGTCCACCGTGACGGTGTTGCCATTGAGCAGTTTGAGCTGCTCGCCGGGCTTGCCCCAGCGCACATCCAGGCCGCCGTGAATCTTGTCCAGATCAAAAATATGCGAGGGCCTGCCGAACTCGAACATCACGTAGTTGGAGATGTCCACCAGCGGGCTCACGCTGCGCTGGCCGCAGCGCGCCAGGCGCTCGACCATCCACGCCGGGGTTTTCACCTTCGTGTTCACGCCGCGCACGATGCGGCCTGAAAAGCGCCCGCACAGGTCGGGGGCGCTAAGGGTGATTGGCAGGCTGTCTGGATGGGTCACCGGGTTTGCTACAAACTCAGGAGCTGCCACAGCAATATTTGTAAGGGCTGCCAGCTCCCTGGCCACGCCATATACGCTCAAAGCATGGGCCAGGTTGGGCGTGAGCTTGAGCGTGAACACCGTATCGTCCAGCTTCAACCAGTCGCGGATATTGCCGCCCACCGGCGCATCCGCGGCCAGCTCCAGCAGTCCACCATGGTCTTCGCTTAATTTCAGCTCGCGGGCCGAGCACAACATGCCCTGGCTTTCCACGCCGCGCAGCTGGCCGAGCTTGATGTCAAATGGCTTGCCGTCGTCGCCAGGCGGCAGTTGTGCGCCCACCAAAGCGCAAGGCACTTTGATGCCGGCACGGGCGTTGGGCGCGCCGCAGACGATGGTCAGCAAAGCGCCCTGCCCCACATCCACTTGGCAAACACGCAAGCGGTCAGCATTCGGGTGCTGCGCCGCTTCCTTGATTTCTCCCACCATCACCTGCGTGAACGGCGGTGCCACTGGGCGCAGGTCTTCCACCTCCAGGCCGCCCATGGTCAAGGTGTCGGCCAGTTGTTGCGTGGTCAGGGGCGGGTTGCAAAAGCTGCGCAGCCAGGATTCGGGGAATTGCATAGTTAAACAGTCAAATTGGCATATCGCCCAGGTATTTATTGTTCAAGCAGCTATCAATTTGATAGTCACTGAAACTGGCTGAGAAAGCGCACATCGCCGTCAAAAAACAAGCGCAAATCGCTCACGCCGTAACGCAGCATGGTCAGCCGGTCGGGGCCCATGCCGAAGGCAAAGCCGATGTACTTTTCAGGATCCAGCCCCATGTTTCGCACCACCTGCGGGTGCACCTGACCGGATCCAGCCACTTCCAGCCAGCGGCCGGCCAGCGGGCCGCTCTGGAACTGGATGTCAATCTCGGCGCTGGGTTCGGTAAACGGGAAAAAGCTGGGGCGAAAGCGCAGCGCCAGGTCGTCGCTTTCAAAAAACGTGCGGCAAAAGCCTGTGAACACCACTTTCAGGTCTTTGAAGCTGATGTTCTCGCCCAGCCACAGGCCTTCGCACTGATGGAACATGGGGGAGTGGGTGGCGTCACTGTCCACGCGGTAGGTGCGGCCGGGCGCGATGACGCGAATCTCGGGCATCGGTTTGCCTTTTTTTACACCTTCGGCGTATTTCGTCACATGCTGGTGGGCGTAGCGCACCTGCATGGGGCTGGTGTGAGGCCGCAGGTTGTAGGCAATGCCGTCATCCCCCTTCATGTCCACGTAAAACGTGTCCTGCATGGAACGCGCGGGGTGGTTGGGCGGGTTGTTCAACGAGGTGAAGCTGTGCCAGTCGGTTTCGATTTCAGGGCCATCGGCCACATCAAAACCCATGCTGGCAAAAATCTGTTCGATGCGCTCCATGGTGAGACTCACCGGGTGAAGACCGCCGGGTGCGCGCAGGCGGCCGGGAAGGCTCACGTCCAGCGCCTCGGCCTTGAGCTGAGCTTGCAGTTCCTGGTCGGCCAGTGCTTCGCGGCGCTGATTCAAAGCCGTTTCAATCGCCTGCTTGGCCAGGTTGATCGCAGCACCGCGAGACTTCTTGTCTTCGACGCTCAAGGCGGCCATGCCTTTCATCAACTCCGTGATGCGGCCCGATTTGCCGGTGTACAGCGCTTTGGCGTTTTCCAGCTCGGCAGGGGTCTGGGCCTGCGCAAAGCTGTGCGTGGCGCCGTCAACGATAGAGTCCAGGTCGGTCATGGCTTTGGAGGTACCAATAGGTCAAAAAACAAAGGGCTAGTGCCTTTTCAAGCTCTAGCCCAGAGATTTATTGCTCAAGCGGCTATGAAAATCATAGTGCCTGAGGGTGGGAATCAAGCAGCCAGGTGGGCCTTGACCTGGTTAACGATGCCAGCAAAAGCCGCTTTGTCGTGAATCGCAATATCAGACAGCACTTTGCGGTCGATCTCGATACCGGCTTTGCGAATGCCATTGGCAAACTGGCTGTAGGTCATACCGCATTCACGCGCGGCGGCGTTGATACGGGCAATCCACAGCTGGCGGAATACGCGCTTTTTGGTACGGCGATCGCGGTAAGCATATTGCCCCGCCTTCATCACCGCTTCTTTGGCGACGCGGAATACGTTACCGCGGCGGCCGCGGAAACCTTTGGCCAAAGCCAGAACCTTTTTGTGACGGGCGCGTGCCGTTACACCACGTTTGACGCGAGGCATGAGTGTTCTCCTTGTTCGTCGTGAAGTTAAATACCAAAGCCGGGCAGCATCTGTGCCATGTGACCCATATTGGTCTCATGCACAGCGGTGGGGCCCCGCAGGTGGCGTTTGTTCTTGGTGGTCTTCTTGGTCAGGATGTGACGTTTGAAGGCTTGGCCGCGCTTGACGGTGCCACCCGGACGAACGCGAAAACGCTTCTTCGCGCTGCTCTTGGTCTTCATTTTGGGCATTGCATGCTCCTTTTCATTTGTGCTCGTGAGGCGTCTGCAAAATACTTGCAGCCTTGTTGGCCCCGAGCCACTTTTTGTGGCGAGTTTCTAGGCTCTCCACTTTTTGTGGTGAGTTTCTAGGCTCTCCACTTATTCAATTCACAGGCGACCCACCCGCGAATCGAAACTTCACGCTGAGGCGGTTTGCGCCACCTCAGCTGGCTTTGCAGCCACTTTTTTCTTGCCCGGCGCGATCATCATGATCATTTGCCGGCCTTCCAGCTTGGGAAACTGCTCCACCACAATGATGTCCGCGAGTTCATCGCGGATGCGGTTGAGCAGTGCCATGCCCAGTTCCTGGTGCGTGATCTCGCGGCCCCGAAAGCGCAGCGTGATCTTGCATTTGTCGCCCTCGGCCAAAAAGCGGCGAATATTGCGCAGCTTGATGTTGTAGTCACCGTCGTCGGTGCCAGGGCGGAACTTGATTTCCTTGATGTCAATAACCGTCTGCTTGGCTTTGGCTTCCGCCGCCTTTTTCTGCTCTTGGTACTTAAACTTGCCGTAGTCCATTAAGCGGCAGACCGGTGGAACCGCTGTTGCGGCAATTTCCACCAGATCTACATCCAACTCGCCTGCCATGCGCAGCGCTTCATTGATGTTGACAATGCCCAGGGGTTCGTTTTCGACTCCCGAGAGGCGGACTTCCGGGGCCATGATTTCCCGGTTCAGGCGGTGTTTGCGTTCCTCGCGCTGGCGGCGGTCGCGAAATTCAGTAGCGATGGTTCAAATCCTTATAAAAACAAAAGAAAACGGTCAGAGCCAAAAACTCAAGATTTTTGTGTGATGTCAGCTGATATTTTCTGTATGAAAGTATCGAGTGGCATGACGCCGAGGTCTTGCCCACCCCGGGCTCGCACTGCGACCGTCCCGGCTGCCTTTTCTTTGTCACCTACAACCAGTAGGTACGGCAGCTTTTGCAACGAATGCTCTCGTATTTTAAGCGTAATTTTCTCGTTGCGCAGGTCAGTCACTACCCTAAGGTCTTGATTTTGCTGTGATTTACGTAGTTTTTGGGCCACTTCGGTCGCGTAATCGGCCTGCGCGTCAGTAATATTCAGTACAGCGACCTGCGTGGGAGCCAGCCACGTGGGCAGCGCTCCCGCGTGTTCTTCGATCAGGATTCCGATGAAACGCTCCAGGCTGCCGACGATGGCGCGGTGCAAAACGATGGGACGTTTGCGCTGCCCATCGGCATCAACAAAATCGGCATCCAGCCGCTCGGGCAGGTTGGGGTCGACCTGAATCGTGCCGCATTGCCATTGGCGGCCCAACGCATCTTTCAGCGTGTATTCGATCTTGGGGCCGTAAAAAGCGCCCTCGCCCGGCAGGTATTCAAAATCACAGCCCGACGCCTTCAGGCCATCGGCCAGGGCTTTCTCGGCCCTGTCCCAGCTCTCTTCTGAGCCAATGCGCGCCTCGGGTCGGGTGGACAGTTTGTAGATGATGTTTTTGAAGCCGAAGTCGGCATAAACCTTTTGCAGCAGCGCCGTGAAGGCCAGCACCTCGCTTTGAATCTGGTCTTCGGTGCAGAAAATATGGCCGTCGTCTTGCACGAACCCACGCACCCGCATGATGCCGTGCAAGCCGCCCGAGGGCTCGTTGCGGTGGCACTGCCCGAACTCACCAAAGCGCAACGGCAAGTCGCGGTAGCTTTTCAAGCCCTGCTTGAAGATCAAGACGTGCCCTGGGCAGTTCATCGGCTTGAGCGCGTAGTCGCGCTTTTCACTCTCCGTGACAAACATGTTTTCGCGGTACTTGTCCCAATGGCCGGTTTTTTCCCACAGGCTCTTGTCGATGATCTGCGGGCTCTTGACCTCCTGGTAGCCATTGTCCTGGTACACCCGACGCATGTACTGTTCCACACCCTGCCACACGGTCCAGCCCTTGGGGTGCCAGAACACCAAGCCGGGTGCATGCTCGTCGATGTGGAATAGATCTAACTCACGGCCCAGTTTGCGGTGGTCACGCTTTTCAGCCTCTTCCAGCATCGTTAAGTGCGCCTGCAACTCGTCTTTGGTGGCCCAGGCAGTACCGTAAATGCGCTGCAGCATTTCATTGCGGTGGTCGCCGCGCCAGTAGGCACCGGCCACCTTCATCAGCTTGAAATGTTTGAGTTTGCCAGTGCTGGGCACGTGCGGGCCGCGGCACAGGTCTTCAAACGCGCCTTCGCGATACAGGCTCACGTCTTCATTGGCAGGGATGCTGGCAATGATCTCGGCCTTGTAGTGCTCGCCCAGGCTTTTGAAATACGCCACGGCCTCGTCGCGCGGCAACACGCGGCGCACCACCGGCTCGTCTTTGTTCGCCAGCTCGGTCATCTTCTTTTCGATAACCGCCAGGTCGTCCAGCGTGAACGGGCGTATGTACGAAAAGTCGTAGAAAAACCCGTTCTCGATCACCGGGCCGATGGTCACCTGCGCATCGGGGAACAGCTGTTTGACGGCATAGGCCAAGAGGTGCGCCGTGGAGTGGCGAATGACTTCCAGGCCGTCGGCGTCTTTGCCGGTGATGATGGACAGCGGGCTGTCGGACTCGATCAAATAGCTGGTGTCCACCACCTGCCCGCCCACCTTGCCCGCCAACGCGGCCTTGGCCAGACCGGTGCCGATGGACGCTGCCACATCGGCCACCGTGACCGGGCCAGGAAATTCGCGTTGAGAACCGTCGGGAAGCGTGATGTGGATCATGGTGAAAGCGCAAGGGACTAAAACAAAAGCGCGGAAGGCACCGCGCTTTACTATATTTTTGATAGCTGCTTGAGCAGCAAACCTCTGGGCTGGCGGCCCAAATGCTTATATTTTAGCCGGTGGCCGGTAGTTGTCCGTAAAAAAACCCTTGCCACCGCACTGCGGGCACGGCGTCATCACCGTCTGCTTTTCCACCTCAAATTTCTCGTTCACGCTGTCGCCATCCACCATCAGCTTGCCGGTCCCCCGGCAGTGGTGGCAAAACTTGTGGTTCATCACGGTGTTGTCGCCCGAATCGGTCATCGCAGCCTCAAGCATCAGTTGGTACGCTGCATTACATCTGAAATCTCGGGGTAACGGCAATAAAAAACCCCGCGTCCTTGAAGGGACGCGGGGTTCGTTGGCAGGCCGCTTGGCTTACGCGTGCTTCTTGTCAAAAAACTGCTCGTCTTCCGTCGAGCCTTTCAGTGCAGCAGTCGACGCATTGGCTTCAATCGTGGTGGTGACCGAGTCAAAGTAACCGGTGCCCACTTCGCGCTGGTGCTTCACAGCCGTGAAGCCACGATCCGCCGCTGCGAATTCTTTTTGCTGCAGCTCAACGAAGGCTGTCATGTTGTTGCGGGCGTAGCCGTAGGCCAGGTCGAACATGCCGTAGTTCAGGCTGTGGAAACCGGCCAGCGTGATGAACTGGAACTTGTAGCCCATGGCACCCAGCTCGCGCTGGAATTTGGCTATTGTCGCGTCGTCCAGGTTCTTCTTCCAGTTGAACGATGGCGAGCAGTTGTAGCTGAGCAATTTGCCGGGGAACTTGGCGTGGATGGCGTCCGCAAACTGCTTGGCAAAGGCCAGGTCGGGTGTACCTGTCTCACACCAGATCAGGTCGGCATACTCGGCATAGGCCAGGCCGCGGCTGATGGCTTGCTCCACGCCGTTGCGGCTGCGGTAAAAGCCTTCCACGGTGCGCTCACCGGTCATGAAGGGCTTGTCGTTGTCGTCCACATCGCTGGTCACCAGGTCGGCGGCTTCTGCGTCGGTGCGGGCCAGCAGCACAGTGGGCGTGCCCATCACGTCAGCGGCCAGGCGGGCTGCCACCAGCTTGCTCACGGCTTCGCGGGTGGGCACCAGCACTTTGCCGCCCATGTGGCCGCATTTTTTGGCAGCTGCCAGCTGGTCTTCAAAGTGGACGCCAGCGGCACCGGCTTCGATCATGGATTTCATCAGCTCAAACGCATTCAGCACGCCGCCAAAACCGGCTTCTGCATCGGCCACGATGGGCGCAAAGTAATCGAGGTAACCGTCGTCGCCTGGGCCCTTGCCTTCGGCCCACTGAATCTGGTCGGCGCGGGTGAAGGTGGCGTTGATTTTTTTCACGACCTTTGGCACGGAGTCGACGCTGTACAGCGACTGGTCGGGGTACATCTCGCCATTGCTGTTGGCGTCACCCGCCACTTGCCAGCCCGACAGATAAATCGCCTTCAGGCCGGCCTTGACTTGCTGCATAGCCTGGTTGCCGGTGAGCGCGCCCAGGGCGTTGACGAACGGCTCGGTGTTGATCAAGCCCCACAGCTTGTCGGCACCGCGCTGGGCCAGGGTGTGGTCAACCTTCAGCGAGCCACGCAGCTTGACCACATCAGCGGCGCTGTAGCCGCGCTTGATGCCTTTCCAGCGGGGGTTTTCAGCCCAGTCTTTTTCCAGGGCGGCGATTTGTTGGTCACGGGTCAGATGGGTCCAGTTGGATGACATGCGAAAGCTCCTTTGAGGTTGAAAAAACGAAGCGACGTGATGAATCAGGCCGGTGCACTACTATAAGTCTTCTATAAGACCTGTTCAAGCTCTTATGTCTTATAGAAGAATTATTTTTTGTTGAATGAAATCAATAGCTTAGACGAGAGTTGTCTGAAAAATGCAATGAAATGCATCGAAATCCAACACTGCCGCCATGACTTGATGGCAGTCATTTTCCAAATGATGAAATAGAAATTTCATGATGTGGATTTTCAGGCACTCTGAGCCGCAACCCGGAGTTACCCTGCGTTGTGTCGCCGGTGACCGCGCATGCGTCAGCCATGCCGTACGCTGATACTTCAAACTGCCCGACGCTTTCAACCCCCAACGACAGGAGCTTCATCATGCACATCCCCTCTCTCAAAGAAGTCGTCACCGAGCAAGAATGGCAACTGCGCTGCGACCTGGCTGCTTGCTACCGCCTGGTGGCGTTGTATGGCTGGAGCGACCTGGTGTTCACCCACATCACCGCCAAACTGCCCGAATCCGTCAGCGGCGCAGATTCGCACCAATTCCTGATCAACCCCTACGGCTTGATGTTCGACGAAATCACGGCCAGCAGCCTGGTCAAGGTCGATGGTCAGTGCAACAAAATTATCGATTCGCCCTTCCCCGTGAACCCGGCCGGTTTTGTGATCCACAGCGCGGTGCACGAGGCGCGGCCCGACGCCGGCTGCGTGCTACACACCCACACGCGCGCTGGCGTGGCAGTGAGTGCACAAGCCGGCGGCGTTCTGCCGATCAGCCAGCAGTCCACTTTTGTGCTGGCCTCGCTGGCTTACCACGAGTACGAAGGCGTGGCCTTCCGTGACGACGAAAAGCCCCGCCTGCAGGCCGACCTGGGCCACGCCAACTTCCTGATGCTGCGCAACCACGGCCTGCTGACCGTGGGCAAAACCATTGCTGATACGTTTTTAAGCATGTACACCTTCGAAAACACCTGCCGCATCCAGATCGACGCCCAAGCCGGTGGCCCGCTCACCCAGGTTAACCCGCTGATCGTCAAGGGCGTGGCCGAAGCCATGCGCGTGCAAACCGGTGGACTGGGCGGTGCCTTTGTCTGGCCGTCGCTGATCCGCAAGCTGGACAAACTGGATCACAGCTACAAGTCATGAGTGACTTCATCGCTGAGTTGCGCTAAGGCGAAACTGGCAAAGCCTTCGCGAACACTTGCTGGCCAAAGGCCTGATTCGCGCGCAGGGTGTCGGCAAGGCAACCCACTACGCGGTGAATGTGCCGGGCTGGAAGCAGCCTGACGATCAGCGTTTATCCGCCGCGCTCACCAACCCAGCCAAAGTCAAAGCCTTCAACGCGGCGGATGAACCTCGTTGGACTGAACCATTGCTGGTTAAGGAACTGACGCTGGCGGTATAGGGGTTTGAAAGCTTGGCGTGGGCGACTTTGAATGCAGCGCCAGACATGCCCTGGATGGGACTTGACACACCCATTGCGCTGCGGCGACGCACCTTTGACCGATCAACGCTGTGCATGAAGCCGCTTCCTACACGCACCACGCAATGCCTCCCCTGGCGCAGCTCAAACGGCCATGCAAACGGCACACAGACAAGCGACACACGAGCCATCACGGCGGCCCCCGGCTGCGCGGCTTGGGTGCTGCCACAGTTTTGCCCCGGGCATGGGCAAATGCTGCAGCCCAGCCAAAGTCGCCACCACGCGCAAGCGCCCCCGCTTGCGACACGGGCACACAGCCACCTCCATGCGGGCCACCCGCGCCATAAAAGCCTGAGCCGACTCAGCCGCCTTGGGGTTGGCACCAGGCATCTGCAACGCCAGCCGTGCAGCAGCCAACTTGACCGACTTACAGGCACTGACCAACACCCCGTAATGGCGAATGCGCTTGATGCCCGTGGGCAGCACATGCAGCAAGAAATGCCGCACAAACTCGGCGCCGTCCAACCTGACCCGTCGCTTGCCACCGTGATCGTCAGCGCGCACCGTAAAGACCACCTCCTGGGCGGTGATCTTGCGAATGCGCTCATTGCCAATGGCCGTGCGATGCGTGTAGCGCGGCAGGTGAGCCAACACCGCCGCAGGCCCACCCAAAGGCGTCTTGGCGTACACCACCCAGTCGTGCCGGTACAGCTGGCGTTGGCGCGCGCACCAACTGGCCGGATCGCCTTGGCGGTCACGTGGCAGCTGGCCACTGGCATGCACTTGCGCCAGCGCAGCCATGAATTTGCCGCGAAACACCCGCGACAGCGCCTGCACTGGAAACAGAAAGTCGGGCTTGCGCACCGGTGTGTGCCACCGGTCGCAGTTCGGATCGTCTTGACCCAGCACCCCACAAGCCATCACCGCATGCAGATGCACGTAGCGGGCTGATCCATGACAAGCCAGTGCTACAGCTTGGGCAAGCCTGCCAGCAAATCCAGTGGGTCAATATCTTTGGGCGGGCGAAACTGTGGGCTGGTCAGGTGCAGGTAGCGGCTGGTGGTGCTGATGTGGCCGTGGCCCAGCAGGCGGCTGATGGTGTACAGGTCTACGCCGCCTTCCAGCAAGTGGGTCGCAAAGCAATGGCGCAGGGTGTGAGTGCCCCCGCGCTTGGTGATGCGGGCGCAGTGGCGCGCACCCTGGTAAGCGCTTTGGATGTTCAGGCAGCTTGAGCCTGTGGCGTTGGCAAATAGCCATTTGCCTGCATGGCGCTGTGGTTTGTAGGTGCCACAGTAAAAGCGCAGCAGCGCCAGCAGACTGCACCTTAAGCACGCTGTAGCGGTCTGCACCGCCTTTACCTGAGTTAACACGCACGCACATGCGGTCGGGTGCGCTGTCAATGTCGGTGACCTTCAGTGCACAAACTTCCGAGACGCGCAGGCCTGTGGCGTAGATGGTTTGCAGCGCCATGCGGTAGACCGGGTGACCGGGGCGAGGTGGAGATCCTGGATCTGGCCGCGCTGATCGCTTTGAGTGGCTGACCGTTTTTTTTACCTAAAAAGCTATTAAAAAGATAGCTGCTTGAGCGCTCTGGTATTGCACGTAAACTGTTTTTCACTCATTTTTTTCTCCAAACCACGCCCCCATCACACGATGGGCTCCGTATCGCCACAAAATAGCTGCCATGCAATACAACTACATCGCCAACGCCAGCGTGTCCTCCTCGTCAGGCCGCAGCATTCCCGTCATCGACCCATCAGACGGCCAGCCGTTTGACGAGCTGCAACGCAGCAACGCGCAAGACATCGACACCGCCGTGCAGGCTGCTCAGCAGTGTTTCAGCACCGTCTGGAGCCGTTTGACCGGTGCCGAACGCGGGCGGCTTTTGATGCGCCTGTCTCACAAAATTACCGAATGCGCCGATGAGCTGGCCACTCTGGAGCAGCGCGACTGCGGCAAGCCCACCAAGCAGGCCCGTGCCGATGCCGTGGCATTGGCCCGCTACTTCGAGTTTTATGCCGGGGCCTGCGACAAGCTGCACGGCGAAACCCTGCCCTACCTGGATGGCTACAGCGTGTTCACCTGGCGTGAGCCGCACGGGGTGACGGGTCACATCATTCCCTGGAACTACCCGATGCAGATTTTTGGCCGCAGCGTGGGCGGCGCGCTGGCAGCGGGCAATGTGTGCGTGGTCAAGCCCAGCGAAGACGCTTGCCTGAGCCTGATTCGCGTGGCGCAACTGGCTGCCGAAGTGGGCTTTCCGGCGGGGGCCATCAACATCGTGACCGGCCTGGGCCACGAGGTGGGCGACGCGCTGGCGCGGCACGCGGGCATTGCCCACATCAGCTTTACCGGCAGCCCGGCCGTGGGTACTTTGATTGCCCAGGCGGCAGCGCTGCGCCACTGCCCAGTCACGCTGGAGTTGGGCGGCAAGAGCCCGCAAATCGTGTTTGCCGATGCCGATCTGGACGCCGTGGTGCCCGCCGTGGTCAACGCCATCGTGCAAAACGCCGGGCAGACCTGCAGCGCGGGGTCGCGCCTGCTAATCGATGACCTCATCTACAAACCGCTGTTGGAGCGACTGGGCGAAGTGTTTGAAAACCTGCGCGTAGGACCCGCCGCGATGGACATGGACTTGGGCCCCCTGATTCGCCAGACCCAGCAGCAGCGGGTGTGGGATTTTTTAAGCGACGCCCAGGTGGCCGGCATCCCCATGGTGGCCCAAGGCCGCGTGGTCGACGGCGCACCCGAGGGCGGCTACTACCAAGCCCCGGTGCTGCTGCGCGATGTGCCACCCGATCACCGACTGGCGCAAGAAGAGGTGTTTGGACCGGTGCTGTGCGCATTCCCGTTCAAAAGCGAAGACCACGCTGTGCACCTCGCCAACAGCACCCGCTTTGGCCTGGTGGCCGGTTTATGGACACGCGACGGCAGCCGCCAACTGCGCCTGGCCAAACGCCTGCAATGCGGTCAGGTGTTTGTAAACAACTACGGCGCGGGCGGCGGTGTGGAACTGCCGTTTGGCGGCGTGAAATCTTCCGGCTACGGGCGCGAGAAGGGGCTGGAGGCGCTGCTGGGGTTTACGACGTTGAAGACGGTGGCGGTCAAACACGGATAGCCTGCGCCGTTTTGCTTGCTACAAAAGTTGTAGTGCCTTGAGCAGATTTGGCATGGGCTTGCGGCGCTTGGCGCGCGGCTTGATTACCCATATGGTGTCCCATCTTTCTGCGTGAATTGCCATTGTCCATTCACCAGCTCGGCGCTCAGATCGTCGTCCGGGTAGGTGGCCTGGTCTCCGGCGCTTCTGTCGCCCACCTCCAGGTACAGCACGTCCTGCTCGGTCTCATTGATCAGCCGGTGTCCGTTGCCGATACCTGCTTTGAAGCCTGCACACATGCCGGGCACCAGCCGCACGCGCCCCCTCATCGGTATGCAGCGTGGGCTGGCCAGCCAGGATGTAGATGAACTCGTCTTGTGTGGTGTGTGCATGGCGCAGCGCCGAGACCGCGTGGGGTGCCAGCGTGTTCAGGTTCACACCAAAGTTTTTCAGACCAAACACCTCGCCCAGCTGGCGCTTTACGCGCCCCTGCATACGTGAGGCAAAAGGCTTGGGGTAGATGGACGGTTTGCTGCGGAGCGCGACCTGCAGGGCCATTACGGCAACGGGGTGGTTCACGGCGGGCTCTTTTATCAGCTCAAACGCTGGGTGAAAAACGACAGGATGGCGTCGCGTGCCGCCAGCGTGGGCTGGCCCGCTTCGTCGATGAGATGCACGGTGACCACGCTGTGCGGGCTGGCCACCACCTGCTCGAAAAATGGGGGCAGCGAGGCTTGGTTGGCCGCCGTGTCGTGCAATACATGTGCCACAAAGCGCTCGCCCAGCGCCTGGCTGTAGGCGGCAAAGCGCTCAGCCTTGCAATAGCGGTCACCGGCGAAGCGAAAGGCCAGCACGCTCAAATCTTCCTGCTCCAGGCGGTGCTTGATCTGGGCCAGATCGCCCGGCCCGATCTCAAGGCTCGCGGGTGAATCGTGCGGCAGCGAGGGTTGGCACAGCACGGGTGCCAGCATGGCGGGCTCCAGCATCATGCTCAGCGCAAAGTTGCCGGTGAAGCACATGCCAATCGCTCCCACGCCGGGGCCTGCGCACTCGGCATGCGCCAGCCGAGCCAGCGCGCGCAGCCAGAGCGTGACGGGGCTGGCCGCGTTCGGTCCCTTTGGGTTGGCAAACGCCCGGAACTCAGCGCTCACGCAGGCCCGCTGGAACACGGCCACGCCCTCTTGCGCGCTGGGCACGGCACCGTCGACACCAAACAGCGAGGGCATGTACACGGTGAATCCCGCGTCCCGCACCCAGCGGGCAAAACGCGCCACATGCGGGCTGATGCCGGGCATCTCGGTCATCACAATCACCGCCGGGCCGCTGCCTGCCAGGTAGACCCGCTTGGTGACGCCATCCAGTGCGATGTTGCGGGCGCTGAAGTCTTGCAGGGGGTCATGAGCGTTCAGGTTTTGTGTGGGCATGGTCGGTCAATGTGAAGTGGTGGGAAGCTGCATTGAACTGCCTTCAAAGCATTTGCACCAGTGTCAGAAACGACATCTTTCGTGCAAAATACGCCAATGATCCTAGAAACAGCAGTTGGACGCGCCCGAGTGGGTCGCCATGGGGTGGGCTGGCAAGGCGCGACAACGACGCAGGCTCTTGCCTGCCAGGCGGAGCAACGCGGCCAGCGCGCGCCAGGGTGGCTCAATCGGGTGCGTAGCGTTCTCACCTGGTTGGTGAGCTCGCGCAACGCTACAAGTGTTTGATTTCATTGGTGAAAATTACCGGGAGGAGCGGTCAACTGCTGTTTCTAGGATGATTGATTTCACAGTGCTGGTGCTGGAAGGTGCATTTGCCTCCAGCGTGGCGCTCTCGCTGGACGTGCTGGCCAGCGCGGCGCGGATGGCGGGCCACTATGCTGTGGCACCGCCCCGCTGGCGGGTGGCATCCGTCTCAGGTGGACCGGTAGCCTTGAGCAATGGTCTGCAGGTGCCCACCCAGCGGCTGCCGCAAAGGGCCACTGCCGACGCGTCGGTGTGGATCGTGCCGGGTCTGGGCATCAACACGCCAGCGGGCTTGTCCACGCGCTTGGAGCAAGCTGATGCAGTGGTCGCAGCCCGCGCCATCGCCACCCACGCGCGGCGCGGTGGCAACGTGGCGGCATCATGCTCGGCGGTGTTTTTGTTGCAGGCCGCCGGCGTGCTCAACGGAAAAACCGTGACCACCACCTGGTGGCTGGCATCACACCTGCGCCGCACCTTGCTCGGCGGCACAGTGGACGCTCAGCGCATGGTCATTGCCGATGGCCAGGTGACCACCGCTGGCGCAGCGCTGGCGCACACCGATTTGATGCTGCACCTGCTGCGCAAACACAGCAGCGCGCTGGCCGACGGTGTGTCGCGCGCCCTGCTGATCGACCAACGCTCGGCGCAGGCGCAATACGTCATTCCTGCTGTGCTGGCCAGTGGCGATGCGCTGGTGTCGCAGTTGTCTGCACGCATTGAAGCGGCCTTGCCGCAGGTGCCGGGCGTGCACGCGCTGGCGCAGAGCATGGGCATGTCGGAGCGGACCCTGGCGCGCCACGTGATGGCCGCCACCGGCTTGGGCCCGCTGGCACTGATTCAACAGGTGCGCCTGGCCCGCGCCCGCGTGCTACTGGAAAAAAGCCGCATGTCGGTAGACCAAGTGGCCGAACAAGTGGGCTACCAGGACGCCACAGCGCTACGCCGCTTGATGAAAAAAACCATGGGGCTAACGCCCAGCCAGTTGCGCAGCACGGTGCGCACGCAGGTGTGACACGCCTGCGGTGAAAGCAGCGCCAAAATCACCGTTTCACCCCATACCCAAGACAAGGAAAAAACCATGCGCGTCCCACACAAATCCATCATCGTCACCGGTGCCGGCGGCGGCATTGGCGAGGGCATTGCCAAACGGCTGGCACAAGAAGGGGCGCAGGTGCTGGTGAACGATATCAACGCCGACTTGGGCCAGAAAGTGGTGGCAGAGATCGTTCAGGCCGGCGGACAGGCTTCGTTTTTTCAGGCCGATGTGACGCAGTCCGCGCAAGTCAAAGCCCTGGTCGAAGCCGCCGTGCAGCGCCACGGCCGACTGGACGTGATGGTGAACAACGCCGGCTGGACGCACCGCAACCGCCCCGCGCTGGAAGTCAGCGAAGACGAGTTTGACAAGTGCTACGCGGTGAACATGAAGAGCATTTACCTGGCCACGATCCACGCCGTGCCGCATTTCAAAGCCACGGGTGGCGGCAGCTTCATCAACATCGCCTCCACCGCCGGCGTGCGCCCGCGCCCGGGGCTGACTTGGTACAACGGCTCCAAGGGCGCGGTGATCACCACCAGCAAGTCGCTGGCGGCTGAGCTGGGGCCAGACAACATCCGCGTGAACTGCATCAACCCCGTGTTCAACCCCGACACCGGCTTGTCGGCCGAGTTTGCCGGTGGCCCGCTGGACGATGCCCGCAAAGCCAAGTTTTTAAGCAGCATTCCCCTGGGCCGCTTTTCCACCGCGCTGGACGTGGCTAACGCTGCGCTGTATTTGGCCAGTGACGAGGCGGCGTTTATCAGTGGGGTGTGCATTGAGGTGGACGGCGCGCGGTGCGTGTAGCGCCACTAAAGACATCGCAGCAGTTGACCAAACTCGCCTGGATGCGGCGGGTTCTCAAAGATTGCCCGTATGCCCAGTTTGCGGGCCTTGATGCGGTCTCGCAGCCGCACCCGGTTGGTCAGTAGCACCGTGTTGATGGCACGCGGGTACAGGCCCGTGACGCTGGCGCGCAGCTTCTGCAAAAAACCCCATCCGGCAAACTGGGCGGTGTCCAGATCCAGCACCAGCAATTCATAGGCCTGCAGATGCATCAGTTGCAGGGCCAGCTGACCATCCGTTGCTTCATCCACCCAGGTCAAACCGGCCAGAGACAGTTTGGCATGCAGATACAGGGTGGTTTGGGTGTCGCCAGACACAATGAGTGCACGCGGGCCACCGGTGCGCTGCTGCAGTTCTACGGGGCTGGTGGCAGAAAAATCAAGATCCAGATCCAGCGCGGCTGACGGAAACCAATCGTCTAGCACCTGTACGACCTGGGGCCAGTCCACCGGTCGGGAAAAGAAGGCATGTGCCGCCGCAGGAACGCCTTTGCTGGTGTCTTTGGCGACCCACAATAAACGGGTTTCCGCTGTCAGATTCAGTGTTTCCAGCACGAAGCGGCTTTCGTAGCTGTCGCCGTCCAGCAGCACCAGGCGGGGGGCCTGCGGCGCACCGGGCATCCACAAATCAAAGCGCACCGCACGCCCTTGCGACAGGCGAAACAGGGTGTTCAAGGCATGGCGCTCGATATCCGTGAAGCCAGCCACTTGAACAAAAATGCCGTTCGTCATGACGCTATTAAAGCCAATCCAGTCAGGTCACACCCGCCATTTTTCGAGCAGCTTTTCGGCACCCAGGTCGTCGTAGCTTTCAAATGGCTGGTGAATCCAGGGGTTGGATGGCAGAAATTCCACCGAATAGTCGGGTGTGAAGCTGGACACGCCCTTGGTCCAGATCACGGCGCTGCGCAGCTCGGTGATGGGCTTGTAGCTGTTGCGCAGCATGTCGATCACTGCGTGCAGGGTCTTGCCAGAATCGGCCAGGTCGTCTACCAGCAGCACCTTGCCCGCGATTTCGCCCTTGGGTGTGGTGATGTAGCGGGCAATGTCCAGGTGGCCTTGCACGGTGCCAGCTTCTGCGCGGTAGGAGCTGGTGGACATGATGGCCAATGGCTTGTTGAAGATACGACTCAAGATGTCGCCGGGTCGCATACCACCACGTGCCAGGCACAAGATGGTGTCGAATTGCCAGCCAGACTGGTGGATCTTGATGGCCAGCTTCTCGATGAGGTTGTGGTACTCGTCGTAGCTGACGTACAGGTGTTTTCCGTCTTCAGTCAACATCTTTCAATACTCCTATTTTGATAGCTGCTTGAGCAGTAATTACATGGGCTGAAGGCGCTTTTTATACAAAATCACACCACAGATCAACCAGGTAGATAAGGATGCCGCTTCATGATGGTGTGGTCGCGGTCCGGACTGGTAGACACCAGGTGAATGGGCACACCCGTGACCTGCTCGATGCGCTGCAAATACAGGCGTGCGTTTACGGGCAGCTGGTCGTACTGGGTGATGCCCACGGTGCTGTCGCTCCAGCCTTGCATCACTTCATACACCGGCTCGCAACGCTCGATATCGTCTGCGCCCATGGGCAAGATGTCGGTGAACTCGCCGTCTAGCTGGTAGCCGGTGCAAATTTGCAGCTGTTCAATGCCGTCCAACACGTCCAGCTTGGTGATGCACAAACCACTCAAACCATTGACTTGGGCCGAGCGCTTGAGCAAGGCCGCATCAAACCAGCCGCAGCGGCGGTAGCGCCCGGTGGTCACGCCTTTTTCAGCGCCCACGGTGGAGAGGTGATAGCCCACCGTGCCAGGAACGTCCCAGTCCAGCTCGGTGGGGAATGGCCCACCGCCCACTCGGGTGCAATAAGCCTTGGTGATACCCAGTATGTAGTGCAGCATGCCCGGGCCCACGCCGGCACCTGCTGCTGCGTTACCCGCCACGCAGTTGCTGGATGTGACATACGGATAGGTGCCGTGGTCTACATCGAGCAAAGTGCCTTGCGCGCCTTCAAACAGCAGGTTGGCACCGTTGCGATGCGCCTCATTGAGTTCGCGCGAGACGTCAGCCATCATGGGTTTGAGCAGTTCGGCATGGCGCATCGCGTCGGCAAAAACCGGCTCGAATTCGATGGCAGGCGCATTCAGGTAGGTGGTGAGCACATGGTTGTGCAGGGCCAGCACCTCGCGCAGCTTGGCGGCAAAACGCTCGGGGTGCTTGAGGTCTTGCACGCGCAGCGCGCGGCGGGCTACTTTGTCTTCATAGGCCGGGCCAATGCCACGGCCGGTGGTGCCGATTTTTTCAATACCGCCTTGCTCACGCGCGGCTTCACGGGCGATGTCCAGCGCTGCGTGGAACGGCAGGATCAACGGGCAGGCCTCGGAGATACGCAGGCGCGAGCGCACGTCAACCCCGGCCTTTTCCAGCCCTTCGATTTCTTCAAACAGCTTGGCGGCAGAAAGCACCACCCCGTTGCCGATGTAGCACTTGACGCCGGGGCGCATGATGCCGCTGGGAATCAGGTGCAGCGCGGTTTTCACGCCGTTGATGACCAGCGTATGACCTGCATTGTGGCCGCCCTGAAAGCGCACCACGCCTTGCGCCATTTCGGTGAGCCAGTCGACCAGCTTGCCCTTGCCTTCGTCGCCCCATTGAGTGCCGACGACGACGACGTTGCGTCCGAGTGTGTTTTTCATATGAGGTTTGTAAAGGTGAAAGTCAAAATATTTTGAACGCAGAGGACGCAGAAATAAAAACAAAGTGCCTTGGCTTTTTTTGCGTCCTCTGCGTAACTTTTGCGTCCTCTGCGTTCTGGTACCCGCGTCCTGGCACCCGCATTCATAACGCTTGCACCACCCAGTGCCCGTGCAATTGAGCCAACTCCCGGTCGCAATGAAATTCGTCAATTTCGTGTTCATGGCCGGGCAGCACGCACACCACCGTTTCGCCGCTATCGCGCAGACCGGCAATAGCAGCGCGCAGGGCTTTTGCATCGCCGCCCCGTGGCCAGGGGGCTCGAATGGCGGCGCGCAGCGGCCGCTTGGCCACCACGCCGACCAGCTCGCGCAAGTCCAGGCTGAAACCTGCTGCCGGGCGGTTGCGCGCGTGCTGGTGGTCAAACGCGGCACCCACGCCGTCATAGCGGCCACCGCGCACCAGCGCATCAGCCGCACCGGGGGCATACATGGCAAAGCGAGCACCGCTGTAGTAGGCGTAGCCACGCAGATCGGCCAGGTCAATACTGAGCGCCACGCCGGGCAATTGCTGAGCCAGTTGCGCGGTCAACCACTTCAAATCTGATAGCGCCTTGAGCGCATCTGGAAAGGGCTGTAGGGCTTTTTCGGCCTCAAACAAGACCTGCGCATCACCGTACAGGTTCACCAGGGCCAGCAGCGCGTCGCGCGATGGAGCGGGCACTGCTTGCGTCAACTGCACAAGCGTGCTGCTGTCTTTGGTGGCCAAAGCGGCGTGAACATCGGCATGCAAGGCATCGTCCACATCAGCCAGCACAGCCCGCACCACGCCAACATGTGCCAAATCACAGCGCACACCCTGAACGTGCGCCACCTGCAGGCATTCCAGCGCCAGCAACAGGCTTTCCAAGTCCGCCTCCAGCCCGGCGTGACCATAGATTTCAGCACCCAGTTGCAAGGGTTCGCGCGTGGCGTGTGGGCGGCTGGGGCGGGTGTGCAAGACCGGCCCGCAGTAGCACAGGCGGGCCACGCCCTGGCGGTTCAGCAGGTGGCCGTCAATGCGGGCGACTTGGGGCGTGGTGTCAGCCCGCACACCCATCATGCGGCCCGAGAGTTGATCCACCAGCTTGAAGGTTTGCAAATCCAGCGCCTGGCCGGTGCCGGTCAGTAAAGACTCCAGGTGCTCTACCAGCGGCGGCATGACCAGCTCATAGCCATAACGCCGGGCAGTATCCAGCAGATCGCGCCGCAGGTCTTCGATGTGCCGTGCCTCAGAAGGCAACACATCGGCAATGTGATCCGGCAAGAGCCAGGGTGACCAGGCGGACATGTGTATTGATAAGCGTTGGGGAAACCGGTAGTTTAGCGGTGGGTGCAGGGCAAAAATTCAGCTGACAAGCCACAAAACAGCCAAGCCCAACAACACGCTGCACAAACCAAAGAAGCGGATCTGCCCGTCCTGCAAACCGAGCAGTTGCGTGAACATCTGACGCCAGCGTGTGGGTGACAGAAAGGGCAATAGCCCTTCGATCACCAGCACCAGCGCCAGCGCTGCCACCAGCACATCGCCATTCATGGCGAGCGTTATTTACGTGCGGGAGCGGCTGGTGGGGCACCCGCCGTGCTGCCACGGAAGGCTTTGAAGAACTCTGACGAAGAAGGATCCACCACCATCACGTCACCCTTCTTGTTGAAGCTGGCTTTGTAGGCTTCCAGGCTGCGGTAGAACTGCGCAAACTGAGGGTCGCGTCCAAACGCCTCGGCGTAAATGGCAGCCGCTTGCGCATCGCCCTCACCCTTGATTTTCTGCGCGTCGCGGTAGGCATTAGCAATGGTCACTTCACGTTGGCGATCGGCATCGGCGCGAATTTTTTCACCCTCCGCACCACCCGTTGACCGCAGCTCATTGGCCACGCGCTTGCGCTCGGCTTCCATGCGGCGGTAAACCGATTCGGTAATCGCGTCCACATAGTCGGCGCGGGTAATGCGCACATCCACCACGTCCACACCCCAAGGCTTGGCACCCTTGACAACTTCCAGTACAGCGACTTTCACATCCGCCATCAAGGCTTCGCGCTTGAGCGACAGGATGTCTTTCACGGTGCGTTTGTTGATCTCTTCCTGAAACGCATTGCGCACCACCCGGTTGAGCTGGTTGGCACCGGCGCTTTCGTCCAGACCCACGTTGCGGATGTACTCCGTCGGATCCGTGATACGCCAGCGCACATACCAGTCAATCACCACCCGCTGCTTTTCTGCCGTCAACATGGGCTCGGTGTCCTGGCTGTCCAGGGTCAAAAGCCGCTTGTCGATGTAGCTGACGTTTTGCAGGGGCGCCGGCCACTTCCAGTTCAAGCCTGGTTCGGTGATAACTTCCTTGATCTGGCCGAGTGCATACAAGACGCCAAACTGGCGCTGATCAACCACAAAAAGCATGGAGCTGCTCAAGCCCAGAGCGACCAGCAGCGAGGTAACAATAAGTCCGATTTTGTTCATAAACAGGTCGTCTTAACGTGAGTCGCGCTCACGGGTGCGCCCGTCACGGGCGCGGGCATCGGGAACAGCCGCAGCCGGTGCGGGCGTGGCGGGGGCAATGGGTGTTGCTGCGGGGTCCGCAGCGCCACCTTGAGAGACCTGGCTCATGATTTTGTCCAGCGGCAGGTACAGCAAATTGGAGCCCTGCCGTGACTCGACCAGCACCTTGGTCACGTTGCCGTAGACCTGCTGCATGGTGTCCAGGTACATGCGGTCGCGCGTGACTTGTGGCGCTTTCTGGTACTCGGCCAACACCGAGCGAAAGCGTTGCGTATCACCCTGCGCCTGCGCCACAATGCGCGCCTTGTAGCCTTCGGCTTCTTCCTTCAAGCGGGAGGCCGAGCCCACTGCACGCGGAATGACCTCATTGGCATAGGCCTGCGCCTCGTTCTTGGCGCGCTCG
Organism: Comamonadaceae bacterium; assembly: GCA_013297875.1. Taxonomy (GTDB): domain Bacteria; phylum Pseudomonadota; class Gammaproteobacteria; order Burkholderiales; family Burkholderiaceae_C; genus JAAFIW01. Next base: position 22,977 of record JAAFIW010000005.1, read on the forward strand.
CGCTCCTGGCCAGCTTTCAGCACATCATCAAATGAGGTTTGCACCTGCTCCGGTGGACGCACGCCGCCCTGCTGCAAATTGATACCCACCACCTCAATGCCGACTTTGTAGCGATCCAGAATGGTCTGCATCAGCTTGCGCACCCGCACGACGATCTGGTCTCGCTCCTCGGCCAGCGCAGAGTCCATCTTCATCTGGCCCACGACCTCACGCACGGCCGTTTCCGCAGCTTGCACCACGGCACCCTGCGGGTCTTTGCTTTCAAACAGGAAGGCTCGTGCGTCGGTCAGGCGGTATTGCACCGCAAACTTGATCTCCACAATGTTCTCGTCTTCGGTCAACATGGCCGATTCACGCAGACCGGTGGTCTTGATCACGTTGTCGCGGCCCACGTCCACCGAGCGGATCTGCGTGACGAACACCAGCTCATGGCGTTGCACCGGGTAGGGCATGCGCCAGTTAAAACCCGCACCCACGGTGGATTTGTACTTGCCAAACTGGGTAATCACCGCCTGCTGGCCCTCTTGCACAATGAAAAAGCCGGAACCCAGCCAAATCAGCGCAGCCAGGCCCAATACGACGCTCACACCAATGCCCGCGCTCTTCATATCGGGCTGGAAACCACCGCCACCGGGGCCTGCTGGACCGTTGTGATCGGGTCGACGTGCGTTGTTTTTGCCACCAAACAACCCGTTGATTTTGCGATTCAGGTCTCGCCACAGCTCATCCAGGTCGGGCGGGCCCTGGTTGCCACCACCGCTTCGGCCATTGGCTGGCCGACTGTCATCGGAGGGCGCAGGCGGCGGCGGGGGAGAAGCGGGTGGGGGTGGCGTGCCATTGCCCGCAGGTTTGTCTGCGCCGCTGGCCGAGTCATCTTTACGGCCCCATTGCGGGTCGTTCAGGTTGAACATGCCAGGAAGCCTGGCTTTGATGCCAAACCAGGTTAGGCGGCTGGTGTTGAGATTCATGCGCGCGGGTCTCATTGTTTTGTGCAGACCAGATTGTGCCCAATCAGGCCACTGGTACGACGAATTCAAGGCTGTCTTGCAAGGGCATGGCAGGGGCATCGGCATCCAGCGCTGCAGGCTGCACTGCGGCACGCCCGGCCAAGGCATGGCGCAAACCGGCCAAACCTTCACCTGTTTTAGCACTGACAAAAAGCCGCTGAACCGCCAGACCGTTCAAGTCAAACATATCCTGCAAATGCAAGGGCATCTGGCCACTTTCAAGGGCGTCGATCTTGTTAAAAACCAACCATTGCGGCACATCGCCCGCACCGATTTCAGCCAGCACAGACTGAACCTGGGCCATTTGCTCCGGGTGATTGGGGTTGGCGGCATCCACCACATGCAGCAGCAAGTCTGCGTCGATCGATTCCTGCAAGGTCGCTTGAAACGCGTCGATCAAGCCGTGCGGCAAGTCGCGGATAAACCCCACGGTGTCTGACAAGGACACCGTGCGCCCAGTGTGTTGTCCGTCCGGTGAAGCCAGATACAGCTGGCGCGTGGTGGTGTCCAGCGTGGCAAACAATTGATCGGCAGCGTAGGTCTGCGCCTTGACCAGGGCATTAAACAGACTGGACTTACCAGCGTTGGTGTAACCCACCAGCGAAATTTTGAAGGTGCCGTGGCGCTCGCGCTGGCGACGCTGGGTCTGTCGTTGCCGCTTGACCTTGACCAGCCGCTCACGGGTGCGCTTGATGGCCTGTCCAATCATTCGCCGATCCAATTCGATCTGCGTTTCACCCGGACCACCGCGTGCACCAATACCGCCTCGCTGGCGCTCCAGGTGCGACCAGCGCCGCACCAGGCGTGTGCTGAGGTATTGCAGGCGCGCCAATTCCACCTGCAATTTGCCCTCGTGGCTGCGCGCGCGCTGGGCAAAAATTTCCAGAATCAGCAGGGTGCGATCGGTCACGGGAAGCTCCAGATGCCGCTCCAGATTGCGCTGCTGGGCCGGGCTCAAAGCTTGGTCAAACAGGATTTCCGTGGCACCAGTTTCCTCAGCCAGTCGCTTGATTTCGTCGGCCTTTCCACTTCCCACAAACAAGGCCGCATCGGGCGCTTTGCGCTTGCAGGTGATGCGCGCCACCGGCGACAAGCCCGCCGTTTCAGCCAACAAGCCCAGCTCCAGCAGCTCACCATCGAAATGCGGCAAGCCCAAATCAACCCCTACCAGCAAGGTAGGGGCAATCGGCGTTTTAGCGGGAGCAAGCAATCTTTGAGATCAGCTGGCGCTGGGGTCGGCGTTCTCGGCGGCCTGGAAGTTCACTGCACGTCCGGGAACAATGGTGGAAATGGCGTGCTTGTAGACCATTTGCGTGACAGTGTTGCGCAGCAACACCACATATTGGTCAAACGATTCGATCTGGCCTTGCAGCTTGATGCCGTTTACCAGGTAAATGGACACCGGTACGTGCTCGCGCCGCAGGGTGTTCAGGAAGGGGTCTTGTAGAAGTTGCCCTTTATTGCTCACGATATTCTCCGTGTTGGAAAAAAATTGTTAAAAACGCCTGTTATCGGCGCATTGGATTGAAGACGTTACCACAGCGACAGCGGCTCAAGCACTACAAATAGTTGATGTCCACCCAATTTCAAGGCCTTATCGCTGATCTTTATCGGCATATGGATTGCTGGATGTCTTCATTTCAATGCGCATCGGCGTGCCCACCAGATTGAATTCCTTGCGGAAGCGCCCTTCCAGATAGCGCTTGTACGAATCGGTCACGTGCTCCAGCGAGTTGCCATGGATGACCACCACCGGAGGGTTCATGCCGCCTTGGTGTGCGTAACGCAATTTGGGCCTGAACATGCCGCCGCGCTGCGGTGACTGGAACTGCACGGCTTCCAGCAGCAAACGGGTCAAAACGGGTGTAGACATCTTGCAATTGGCCGCTTTGTGTGCCTGTGCCACGGCTCCCCACAAAGGCTCCAGCCCCTGTCGTTTTTTTGCCGAGATGAAATGCAGCGCTGCAAACTTCAAGAAGGCCAGGCGGTTTTCGATGGAGCGATGCAGCAACTCACGCTGGTAGCTGTCTACCGCATCCCACTTGTTCACCGCCACCACCACCGCGCGGCCACTTTCCAGGATGTAGCCGGCAATATGCGCATCCTGGTCGGTCACCCCTTGGGTCGCATCCAGCAGCAGCAGCACCACATTGGCCGATTCAATGGCCTGCAGGGTTTTGACCACCGAGAACTTTTCGATGGCTTCAAACACCTTGCCCTTGCGGCGCAAACCGGCGGTATCGATCAACTCGAATTGCTGGCCCGCACGCTCAAACGGCACGCTGATGGCATCACGCGTCGTGCCTGGCAGGTCAAAGGCCACCAGGCGTTCCTCGCCCAGCCAGGTGTTGATGAGGGTGGATTTGCCCACGTTGGGCCGCCCTGCCACTGCCAGCTTGATCGGCGCGCCCTCGCCTGCTGCCAGTTCTTCATCTGGATCGGGCAAATGCAAGGGCTCCAACGCGAGATCCACCAGGCTGCGAATGCCCTCGCCGTGCGCCGCAGAGACCGGATGCACGTCGCCCAGACCCAACTCGTAAAACTCCCCCAGCCGGGTGCCGTCTTTCATGCCCTCTGCCTTGTTGGCCGTGAGCACTGTGGGTTTGCCCAGCTTGCGCAGGTAGTTGGCAATGTCGTGGTCTTGCGCGGAGATGCCGCCACGGGCATCGACCACAAACACCACCACATCGGCCTCGGCCACGGCCTGGCGGGTCTGCTTGGCCATCTCGACATAAATGCCGGTCTCGGCGCGGGGCTCAAAGCCACCGGTGTCGATGACGATGAACTCGTGCTTGCCCTGGCGGCCATTGCCGTAATGGCGGTCGCGTGTCAGGCCCGCGAAATCGGCCACGATGGCATCGCGGGTTTTGGTCAGGCGGTTAAAGAGCGTGGATTTACCGACGTTGGGGCGCCCGACCAATGCAATGACAGGCTTCATATTGAGGTTTTGCCGCCGGGCCGCCCCAAGGCAAAACGCGCCCCACGCACCGGCAGGGCCGGGGGCCCTTCCCCGGACTGGGGCAGCGCAGCACACGAAGTGGCAAGCGTGGGGGTCATACGCGCCTCCTCGGGGGGCAGCGCAGCACACGAAGTGGCAAGCGTGGGGGTCATTTACTCTGGCGCGAAGCCGAAAATTCCGCCGCCGCGTGTGGCGACCACGAGGGTGGTGCCCACCAGAACCGGTGGCGCAGCGACCGCTGTGCCGTCAGTCGACAAGCGGGTCAGCAAGCTGCCGTCGTCGCGCGAGAGCAGGTGCACAAAGCCGGTGCTATCGCCAATCGCCACGGAACGGCCCAGCAACAGGGGCGCGCTCAGGCCGCGGTACTGCAAGCGGTCAGTGACCCAGGCGCGCTCGCCGGTGGCGCGTTGCCAGGCAACCACTTTGCCGTCGCTTTCGCTGCCGACCACCAGACGGTCGTCTCCGTGCACGCCGACCGAGCCGTTGGCAGGCTTGCTCCACAAAACCGTGCCGCGTGTGGCGTTCACGCAGCCCACGCTGGCCTGGAAGGCGCGGGCGCAGACCACATCGCCCACGCGGCTGGTGCGGGCCAGCAAATCAACCAGGCGTTCCACCTCGTTGGTGCCGCGTGGCGTCGCGACCGGTGCGTCCCAGCGCACGGTGCCGTTCAACGGGTTCAGGCCGACCATACGGCCCGACAGGCCCACCACCAGCGTGTCGCCGACGGCTTGTAGCACACCAGCCTGGCGCAGCACCAAGGGGTCGCCAGGTCGCTGAATTTGCCACAGGCGTCTGCCGGTCTGGCCGTCAAAAGCGCTCACGGCGCGGTCTGCGCCCAGCACAAATACCCGCTCGCCGGCCACCAGCGGCGCGGTATAGACCTGAGCGGGCAACTTTTGGCGCCACAGTTCGCGCCCGGCATTGGCCGACGACAAGACCACCAGGTCGTTGCTGCGGGTGACCACGGCGGCCAACTTGCCATCGCTGCCGACACCGGCGGCAATGGGTGCACCGACGCTGGCCCGCCACAGGTCGCGGCCGGTTGTGGCATCAATGGCCGAAACCGAGCCATCGCCACCGGCGGCAAGCACCGTGTTGCCCACCACGGCAAGTTCCAACGAATAAGCAATGTCGCCCACGCGGGTAGACCACACGGGCTTGACGCCAACCAATGCGACGTTGGGGGCTAACTCGGCTGGCTTGGGCTTCTGCGGAGAGCTGGAGCAAGCTGTCAACAGCGTTAAAAACGCTATTGAAATAAGAGCTGCTCGTGCTCTCTGGTTGTGCACGCGAGGCCTAAACGGCTTGAAAATCATCATGGTTTGGCCTTTGGCTCGGATGCTGCAGTACTGGCGGCCGCCACTGGTGCCGCTACCGTTGCAGGCGAAGCGGTTTCTTTGGGGTCAACGCCCAGGGAGTTGAGCTTAACTTCCACCAAGCGTCGGTACTCGTCGCGCTCATCCAGGCCTTTGTAGGTCTTCAGAAATTCGGCCTTAGCCTCGGGTTTCTTGCCCTGCATCAGCAGCAGGTCGCCGCGCCGGTCAGCTGCCAGCGCCTCAAACTCGGGCGGAAACTTGGCCGACAGTAGTTTGGCGGCTTCGTCAAACGCTTTGGCATCCAGCTGCAAACCGGCCAGACGCAAGCGGGCAATGGCCGCATAGCCCGGGTCGCTTGACTTGTCGGCCACCCAGCTCAAAGCCGCTTTGGCGGCATCGGACTTGTTGTTGGCCTGTAGGGTTTTGGCTGCCAGCAGACCCGCCTGCTGGGCGTAAGCGGTGCCCCCAAACTTGTCTTTGATGTCGGCAAACGCCCGCTCGACGCGCTGCGCGTCATTGGCCTGCGAAAAGCGCTCCACCTCGTCGTACAGAGCCGATGCCTGCACCGCCTGGCTACGTTGCCAATACTGCCAGCCGTTCCAGGCCGCAACGGCACCAAACACGGCAATCAGCACCCAGGTGATGAGGTTGCCATATTGGTTCCAGAAATGCTTGAGCTGGTCAAGCTGTTCTTGTTCTTCGAGGTCGAGTTGTTTGGCCATGTGGGGTTCGAAATCAGTAAAAAAGCAGCCAGGCGGCTGCTGAGGTCAAGCCTGCGATTGTAGGGTTGCGGCCCACGAGGCCACATCATTCAGCGGGCGTGGCACTTGTGCGTTGGCCAAATCGTCTTTCCCACCGCGCAGGGGCTTGATCAGCACCTGGCCACGGGCCAGCTCATCCGCGCCGAACACCAGGGCAAACAGCGCGCCGCTGGCATCGGCTTTTTTGAACTGACTTTTCATGCTGCCCATGCCGTCTGCACCCGACGGATGCATTTGCACCGACACGCCCGCCGCACGCAAAGCCTGTAGGGTTTGGCTGGCAATCGGCAGGGTTGCCACATCGGGAATGACGGCGTAGGCATGCAGCACCGGCGCGGGGCTTGCAACGCCCTGCTCTTTCAGCAACTCCAGCACGCGCTCTACGCCCAGCGCCCAGCCCACAGCGGGAGCCGGTTTGCCGCCAATTTGCTCGATCAGGTAGTCGTAGCGCCCACCACCGCAAATCGTGCCCTGCGAGCCCAGGCGGTCGGTGATGAACTCGAACACGGTGAGGTTGTAGTAGTCCATACCACGCACCAAGCGCGGGTTGAGGGTCCAGGCCACGCCGTTGGCGTCCAGAATGGCTTTGACGGTGTTCAGGTGCGCCAAAGAGGCTTCCCCCAGCATGTCGATCAGCTTGGGCGCGGCAGCCACCACGGCCTGCATGGTGGGGTTTTTGGTGTCCAGCAGGCGCAGCGGGTTGGTGTGCAGGCGGCGGCGGGCTTCGTCGTCCAGCACGTCCAGGTGCTGCTCGAAGTGGGCAATCAAGGCGGCACGGTGGGCTTTGCGCTCGTCGGGCTGGCCCAGGCTGTTGATCTCCAGGCGCACATCAGTCAAACCAATCGATTTCCACAAGGCATCGGCCAGCAAAATCAATTCCGCATCAATCTCTGCGCCACCAAAACCGAGAGCTTCCGCGCCAATCTGGTGGAACTGCCGGTAGCGCCCGCGCTGGGGCCGCTCGTGGCGGAACATGGGGCCCATGTAATACAGGCGCTTACCGCCTTCGTACAACATCGAGTGCTCGGCCACGGCGCGCACCACGCCGGCGGTGTTTTCAGGGCGCAGGGTGAGCTGCTCGCCGTTGAGACGGTCTTCAAACGAGTACATCTCTTTTTCAACAATGTCCGTCACCTCACCCAGGCCGCGCACAAACAGCGCGGTGGGCTCCACCAAAGGCGTGCGGATGTTCCGGTAGGCGTAGCAGGCCATGAGCTGGCGCACTTTTTCTTCGAGCCACTCCCAGCGCGCCGAATCGGGTGGCAGGATGTCGTTCATGCCCTTGACCGCAGTCAAATTGTCAGGTTTTGCGGCGGTGAGTTTTTCAGTCATGAGAAAATGATTTGCTATTATTTGTATAGCTGCTTGAGCAATAAATACCTGGGCGGTTGGCCTGTTTTGGCCTCAAAAGAGAGAATTACACCGAGACTTCTGCTGCTTGCCCAAAACGCTTGTCGATGTAGTTTTCCACCAGCTGATGGAACTCGCCGGCAATGTTGTCGCCTCGCAGGGTGACGGCTTTTTCGCCGTCGATGTAGACCGGCGCAGCGGGTGCCTCGCCAGTGCCCGGCAGGCTGATGCCAATGTCGGCGTGCTTGCTTTCGCCGGGGCCGTTGACGATGCAACCCATCACCGCGACTTTCAGTTTCTCCACGCCGGGGTATTTTTCTTTCCACACCGGCATTTGAGCCCTCAAAAAGTCGTCAATTTGCTGTGTCAACTCCTGAAACGTGGTGCTGGTGGTGCGACCGCAACCCGGGCAAGCCGTCACGCTGGGCGTGAAACTGCGCAAGCCCAGCGACTGCAAGATTTCAGAAGCAATCACCACCTCTTGCGTGCGCGATTCACCGGGCTGTGGGGTGAGCGACACACGAATCGTGTCGCCAATGCCTTCTTGCAGCAAGATGCCCAGCGCCACGCTGGAAGCCACCGTGCCCTTGGTGCCCATGCCTGCTTCGGTCAAACCCAGGTGCAAGGCGTAATTGCAGCGCCTTGCCAGCTCGCGGTAGACCGAAACCAAGTCTTGCACACCGCTGACCTTGCAAGACAAGATGATCTGGTCACCGTTCATACCCATGGACTCGGCCAGCTTGGCTGAATCAATGGCCGAAGTGATCAGCGCTTCATACATCACCTGCTTGGCGTCCCAAGGCTCGGCGCGGCGGCTGTTGGTGTCCATCAGATCGGCCAGCAGCTCCTGGTCCAGGCTGCCCCAGTTCACGCCGATACGCACCGGCTTGTCCCAGCGCATGGCCGCTTCAATCATCTGGCCAAACTGCTTGTCGTGCTTGTCGCCCTTGCCCACGTTGCCGGGGTTGATGCGGTACTTGGACAGGGCTTGCGCGCAAGCCGGAAAGTCGGTCAACAGGCGGTGGCCGTTGTAGTGAAAGTCGCCAATCAGCGGCACGTCAATGCCCATGCGATCCAGCTGATCGCGGATGTGTGGCACTTCGGCGGCGGCCTCCGGCGTATTCACGGTGATGCGCACCATCTCAGAACCAGCCAAGGCCAGCTCTTTGACCTGAATGGCCGTGCCAATCGCGTCCACCGTGTCGGTGTTGGTCATAGACTGCACGCGCACCGGCGCGTCGCCACCCACAGTGACCACTTTGCTGCCCCACACGGTGCGGGACTGGCGGGAGCGGCGTAAGCCAGGGGCAGCGGCGTCGATGGGAAGGCAATTCAAAACGTCGGTCATCACTTCACCTGAAATCGGGCTACGTTGTCACGGGAAACGGGTGCCAGATCAAAAGGCTGACCGCGCACCATGACCTGGGTGGTATCGGCGCGGCCCACCGTCACAGCCAGAGGCAGGTTGCCAGTGGTGCCGACGGTTTGCCCGGCCGGAATCAGGCGGCGCAAGCTGGTGGCGCCTCGGGCATCGGTCACCTCGACCCAGGTATCGGTCTTCACACTGAACACCACCAGTCCACTGGCCGCTGGCAGCGCAGGTGTTGCCACCAGTTCCTGGGGAGCTGGCGCACTGGCGGGGGCAACCGTCACGGTGGACGCAGCAGTGACGACGGACACCGTCCTGTCTGTAGCTTGCGCCGGCAGATCGCCGCCGGTTGCGGTGACCGGCGTGGTCACCGTGGCAGCTGCGACAGGTGACCCACCCAAGGGCAGCATTTGGCCTGGGTTCAGAGACTGCAAATAAGGCCACGCAAACAACGTGAGCGCGCCCAGCAACAAAAAGGCCACAGCCACCACCAGCGGCCTGGACAAGGGCGTGGAACGCGAAACGCCCGTTGCGGCATACCCGGGGTTGCGCAGCGGCGTATTGAGGGCGCTGTGTGCCTGCGGCGACGGGGTGCTCTGCGTGGTTGGCAATTTCGCCAGCACGATGGCAGGGTCGACCCGCAGGGTGCGGCAAACGCTGGAGGCCAGGGCCCGCACAAACACCATGTCGGGCAGGCTGTCAAACTGGTCTGCCTCCAGCGCCTCCAGTTTTCGCACGGGCACTTTCAGCGACACCGCCAACGCACCAATGTGCAAGCCTGCCGCCTCTCGTGCCTGGCGCAACAGACCGCCAGCGGTGAGCGAATCGTCCGAGGGAATCGGCTCTGCAACAGGCTCACTCATCAAAGGCTCTCCGGTCATATGCTGCCGCCTCGCGCGAGGCAGGGAAACGCTTGCGCAACTGCTCGCCCAGCTGCATCAACGCCACCTGATCGTTCAGGCGCTGCTCGACTTTCATGCCCAGCCACAACGACTCGGCGTTGGCAAATTCGCTGTTGTTCAGGCGGCGGATGTAAAACTGTGCACGGGCAAAATCAGCCCGCCTGAACAACAGGTTGGCCAGGTTGAAACCAGTGACCGGGTTGGCCGCATCCAGCTCGTAGGCCCGCAAGAAACTGCCTTCGGCCTGCTGCAACTGGCCACGGCGCACACTGCAAATGCCTTGGGTCATGAAGGTTTTTGCCCGGTCGCCGTACTGTGGGTTGCTCAGGGCCTGGTCGAACAGTTTGTCGGCCTCGGCATAGCGCAGTTGTTGACACTGCAGCCAACCGTAGTTGTGCAAGGTGTTGCCATCGCGCGGATTGAGCAGCAGGGCGCGCCGAAAACTCTCTTCGGCCTGCCCCGTGTCATTGAGCCGCATGTAGATCAGGCCGCGCAGGCTATAGGCATCGGGAAAGGTTGGATCAGAGGCAATCACCTGCTTGAGTTCATCCAACGCGATATTGGTCTTGCCCTGCTCGAAATAACCAATTGCCAGCTCCATGCGGATGCGAGCCCGCTTGCGCGCTTCGGACTCGTCGGACTCGGTGGCGATGTCGGTGGTTCTCCCGCCAGAATCCCCCGATTTGCTCGCGCAGCCCACCACGCCGAGCAGCGCAATCAACACGGCTGCGCTGGGCAAAAGGAGTTTCATGGTGTGTTTGGCTCCAACGAAAGGTTATTGATCAGGCTGGCACGGATTTGAGCATCACCGTGCGCTGCCGGGCCATGCGGCTGGCCACTGCGGTTCTGTCCTGCACGTCGCCAGCCAGCTGCCCGCAGGCGGCATCAATGTCGTCACCACGGGTTTTGCGCACGGTGGTGACGATACCAGCCTCGCTCAGAACTTTGGCAAAAGCAGTGACCTGCTTGGGGTCTGAGCGCAACAAACCAGATGCTGGAAAAGGGTTGAAGGGAATCAGGTTGAACTTGCACCAGGCACCTGGCCCGGTCTGCCTGACCAGTTGCACCAGTTCCTGCGCATGCACAGCCTGGTCATTGACGCCATCGAGCATGCAGTATTCAAATGTGATGAAGTCACGCGGCGCATGCGCCAGGTAGCGCTGGCAGGCCGCCATCAACTCGGCCAGCGGGTATTTACGGTTCAGCGGCACCAGGTTGTCGCGCAGGCTGTCATGGGGTGCGTGCAGCGACACCGCCAGCGCCACCGGGCAATCCTGCCCCAGCCTGTCCATCATCGGTACCACGCCGGAGGTGGACACCGTGACGCGGCGGCGCGACAGGCCATAACCATGGTCACTGAGCATGGTGCGCAGCGCCGGCACCAAGGCGTCGTAGTTTTGCAGCGGCTCGCCCATGCCCATCATCACCACGTTGGAGATGACACGCTCTGCAATACCCAAGTGTTTGCGCAAAAAATGCTCGGCAAACCAGAGCTGGGCCGCGATTTCGCCAGTGGTCAGGTTGCGGCTGAACCCCTGGTGACCGGTGGAGCAGAAACGGCAGCCCACTGCACAACCCGCTTGCGAGGACACGCACAGGGTGCCCCGGTCATCTTCGGGGATAAACACCGTTTCCACCGCGTCGCCACCGCCCACATCAAACAGCCATTTGATGGTGCCGTCGGCCGATTCGTGTTGGGAGATGATGCGCAGCCCCTGCACATGGGCCACGCCCTGCAGCTTGCCTTGCAGCGACTTGGCCAGATCACTCATCTGGTCAAACTGTGAGGCACCTTTTTGATGGATCCAGCGAAACAGCTGGGTGGCGCGAAAGCGCTTTTCCCCCAGCTGCTCGCAAAACGCAGCCAAGCCTTCAAGATCGTAGTCCAGCAGGTTGGCGGTCATTGCGCGTGCAGGCTTGGGCTCAGCGCGTGTAAACGTTCATGCCGGGAAAGAAAAAGGCGATTTCCACAGCTGCGGTTTCAGCGGCATCCGAGCCGTGCACGGCGTTGGCATCAATGCTGTCGGCAAAGTCGGCGCGAATGGTGCCAGCGGCGGCTTTCTTGGGGTCGGTCGCGCCCATCAGGTCGCGGTTTTTCAAGATCGCGTTGTCGCCTTCCAGCGCCTGGATCATCACCGGGCCGGAGATCATGAAATCAACCAGGTCTTTAAAGAAGGGACGGGCTTTGTGCACCGCATAAAACTGCTCGGCCTCGCCGCGCGACAGGTGTGCCATGCGGGCCGCCACAACCTTCAGGCCGGCTGCTTCAAAACGGGCGTAAATCTGGCCAATCACGTTTTTGGCAACTGCGTCGGGTTTGATGATGGAGAGGGTGCGTTCGATAGCCATGGTTGTTCCTGTGCCTGAAGTTGTGAAAAAAGAAAATCTTGCCGAATTGACAAAGCCTCACATTTTAGCCGGGCGCTTGTGACGCCCTGACGGTGATGAAGGCGATGTCCGCGCGCCAGCGCCGTCAATCGGTCATCCACGCCCGCGCCGCTGACCACCACCCATGCCGCCAAAATTGCCGCCGCCACCGCCTCTGCGGGGGCCGCCTTGACCTTGCCCCTGGCCTTGCCGCTGGCGGGTGAAGCTGTCGGCACCGATATAGCCCAACGAGGTTTTCATGGGATCGGGTTGCGCGCTGCCATTGCCGGGCTGGCGTTTGTTGGCCTGCCCTGCATTGCGGCCGGCATTGCGGGGCGGCCCGTCCGCATCGCGCGGCCCGGGCCCGCGCGCACCGCCGGGGGCCTGGCCCATGTTTCCACGCGGCCCACCCACCCGTGAATCGCGACGGCGGTTCACCGGGTGTTGCCCGGCACCCCTTGCGGGGCGGGCCTCGTCTGGCAAGGCACCCCGGTCGGGCCGACTCTGGCCAGCGGCCTTCACCAATGCCCGGATATCCGAATCATCCAGCTCCATGCAAGCCCCCCGGCGCAGACCGCGTGGCAGCAGCATGGCACCGTAACGGATGCGGATCAGGCGGCTGACCGCGTGGCCCACCACCTCGAACATGCGGCGCACCTCACGGTTGCGGCCTTCAGAAATCGTGACGCGGTACCAGCAATTGGAGCCTTCGCCGCCGCCGTCTTCAATCGAGCCAAAGCTGGCCATGCCGTCGTCCAGCTTCACGCCCGACAGCAGGCGTTCGCGCTCTTCTTTGGCCAGCTTGCCCAGCACCCGCACGGCATATTCGCGCTCCAGGCCAAAGCGGGGGTGCATCAGCTGGTTGGCCAGCTCGCCGGAGCTGGTAAACAGCAGCAGGCCCTCGGTATTCAAATCCAGCCGACCCACCGATTGCCACTTGCCCTGTTGCAGGCGGGGCAGCTTGCGAAACACCGTGGGGCGGTTTTGCGGGTCGTCGTGACTCACCACCTCGCCCACCGGCTTGTGATAGGCGATGACGCGGGCCGGCGGTGGGTCGATGCGGTAGCGAATCGGCTTGCCGTTGACCTTGACCTGGTCGCCGTATTGAATGCGCTGGCCAATGTGGGCAGGCTCGTTGTTCACCGAAATACGGCCTTCCAGGATCAACTGCTCCATCTCAAGGCGCGAACCCATACCGGCCTGGGCCAGCACCTTGTGCAGCTTGGGTGTTTCGGCCTGGGGCAGCAGCACCCGTTTGGGCGGCACTGCGGGCTCGCTGCTGTCCTGCTCGGCGTCGAACTGGCCGGAAATCAGGGCCGCAAACAGGCCATCGGGCGGCGTATCGGGTGCTGATGGCAGCTCAACGGCTCCTGGAGCAGTGTCAAACGCTATATTTTCGATAGCTGCTTGAGCAGTATCTACATGGGCTGTTGGCGCTTTTGGCACAAAATCGGGGGTTGAAGCCAACTCCGGTGGCTCAGGTACCGGTTCAGTCAGGTCTGGCAGATCAGGGGTCATGACGGGCTCACTACAGGGTCGTTGGGCATTGGCTGATCGGGGGCAGCCGCGTCAAGCACGCTGGCAGCGGCATCGACGGTCAGCGCGTCGATGTCAGGGATATCAGGCGGGTCGGTTTCGTCGATGGGCAGCGCCGATTGCGCCGGGTCATCGGCCCGGCCCAGCGCAGCCAGTGCGCTGACCTGCTCGGTGGGGCTATCCAGCAGAGGCAATTGATCCAGCGACTGCAAACCCAAGTCATCCAGAAACTGGCGGGTAGTGGCAAACAAGGCCGGGCGGCCCGCTGCCTCGCGGTGGCCGATGACTTCGACCCAGCCCCGGTCTTCCAGCTGTTTCAGGATCAGGCTGTTGATGGTGACGCCGCGAATGTCTTCCATGTCGCCCCGCGTCACCGGTTGGCGGTAGGCAATGATGGCCAGGGTTTCCAGCGTGGCGCGGGTGTATTTGGGCGGTTTTTCGGGGTGCAGCCGGTCCAGAAATTCGCGCATCTGCGGGCGGCTTTGAAAGCGCCAGCCACTGGCAATGCACACCAACTCCACGCCGCGCTGCGCCCAATCGGCATGCAGCTGCTCCAGCAGGCTTTTGATGCTGTCAGCGCCCAGGGCATCGTTGAACAGCACACGCAGCGCGCGCACGGGCAGCGCCTCGTTGGCGCAAATCAATGCCGTTTCCAGGATGCGCTTGGCATCCACCGTGTTCATGGTTGGGTCTCTTCGTTTATCTAGGTAATCAGTGGGTGGGCGACGGGATCAGCAGTTTCGGATCAGGTCGGCCTTCGCATCAGGCTTGTGGGCCGGTGGCCTGCCATGCCTTTGTGCGATCAGCCCCAGGGCTATTGGGGCGCAAAGCGAATCGCTTCAAGGGCCCAATTGTAATGGCCGTCGTTTTTTGACTTAAACCATGAATCCTGCCGCTTGCGCCGCCGCCCGCAAGTCGGCCGGCAAGGGCACCTCAAACGCCAGGGGCTCCAGCGTCACCGGGTGCTCAAACGCCAGCCGCTGGGCATGCAGGGCCTGGCGCGCCAAGCCTAGCGCCGGGGCACCGCCGTACAGGGCGTCGGCCACCAGCGGATGCCCCAGATGGGCCATGTGCACGCGGATCTGGTGGGTGCGACCGGTGTGCAAATTGGCCTGTACCCAGCAAAATGACTCCTGATTTTGTAGCAGCTTGAGCAATGTTTGACTGGGCTTCCCACTGTTTTGGCTTAAATCTACCACCGCCATGCGCAAACGGTTGCGCACGTCGCGGCCAATGGCTGCGTCGACCAGGCGCTCAGGCTCACCGCGCCAGCCGCGATGGCCCAGGGCCACGTACTGGCGGCTCACGTCGCGCGCGGCAATGCGCTGCACCAGGCCGTCCATGGCACCGCGGGTCTTGGCCACCACCATCAGGCCGCTGGTGTCCTTGTCCAGCCGGTGCACGATGCCCGCGCGCGGCAGGGTGACGGCACTCGCGTCACGCGCCAGCAAGCCGTTGAGCAAGGTGCCGCTCCAGTTGCCGGGAGCCGGGTGCACCACCAGGCCCGCCGGTTTGTTCACCACCAGCAGGTAGGCGTCCTCAAACACCACGTCCAGCGCCATCGCCTCGGGCGCAAAGGCCTGGCTTTGCGCAGTGGGTCGCAATTCAATGGTCAGCACCTCGCCCGCGCGAAGCTTGGCCGAGTTTTTGGTGAGGACTGCGCCCGACAGGGTGACAGAGCCCGCCTCCACCAGTTGCTGCAAATAGCTGCGCGAAAACTCACCCACCAGGCTGACCAGGCAGCGGTCCAGCCGCTGGCCGTGGAGCTCGGGCGGCACCTGCAGGGTCCGCAGTTCACTGTCGGGGCCAGGATCGGGGGCACCCAGCACGTCGTCAGCCAGCGCTTCATCCGGCGAGGTTGGCTGTTTAGAGCCGGGGCCCGCCGCAGTAAACTGTGCGTTTTGACTAAAAGGGGTTGTGTGTGATGTCAAGTGGCAAATTATCAAGGGTCGGTCAGCTGAGTCTGCTGTCGCTGGTGTTGCTGGCGGGCTGCTCCACCACGTCCGACGACAAAACCGCCACCTGGAGTCCCAACAAGATTTACGCTGAAGCCAAGGCCGAGCTGGACGCAGGGGCCTACGATAAGGCCGTGCTGTTGTACGAAAAGCTTGAAGGCCGGGCCGCCGGCACGCCGCTGGCCCAGCAGGCGCAATTGGAAAAGGCCTATGCGCATCTCAAGGCCAACGAGCAGGCCCAAGCGGTTGCAACGCTAGAGCGCTTCATGAAGCTGCACCCGGCCAGCCCGGCGCTGGACTATGCGCTGTACCTCAAAGGCGTGGTGAATTTCAACGACAACCTGGGCCTGTTCTCGTTTGTGACCAAGCAGGATCTGTCCGAGCGCGACCAGAAAGCAGCCAAAGAATCGTTCGAGTCGTTCAAGGAGCTGACCACCCGCTTTCCTGATTCGCGCTACTCGCCCGATGCCCGCCAGCGCATGACCTACATCGTGAACTCGCTGGCCCAATACGAGGTGCATGTGGCCCGCTACTACTTCACGCGTGGTGCCTATGTGGCGGCGGTGAACCGTGCGCAACTGGCCCTGAACGACTACCAGGACGTGCCCGCGCTGGAAGAGGCGCTGTACATCCTGGTGCGCTCGTATGACGCCATGGGCTTGACGCAGCTGCGTGACGACTCGCGCCGCGTGCTGGACAAAAATTTCCCCAACAGCGCCTACCTCAGCCAGGGCTTCAAAGCCAATCAGGATCCGTGGTGGAAAGTGTGGTGACCGGTTGATCGGCGCCCGCCGCTCGCAGCCCGTCTAGCGCCGCCTCCCATTGCGTTTGCGTCGTCAAGCGCTGCATGGGCGGCAGGCTGTCCATCAAGCGCCGTCCGTAGCTCATGCCCACCAGGCGGGTGTCGCACACCACCAGAATGCCCCGGTCAGTCTCGGTGCGGATCAAACGCCCCGCGCCCTGCTTGAGCGCCACCGCAGCCTCGGGCACAAAGTAGTCATTGAACGGATTGCGCCCTTGTGCCTCCAGGCGCTGGGCGCGGGCCTCCACCAGCGGGTCATTGGGCGGCGGGAACGGCAGCTTGTCGATGACGACCACCTGCAAGGCATCGCCCGGTACATCAAAGCCCTCCCAAAACGACGCGGAGGCCACCAGCACGCAGCCGGGTGCGCCATCTTTGTTGCCACGCTGAAACAGCTCCATCAAGCGTCTTTTGGGCAGTTCGCCCTGGATTAATATGCTCAAGCCGCTATCATTTTCGAAGCGTTTTTGCAAGGCTTCGCCCACAGCACGCAGGGCCTTCAAGGTGGTGGTGAGCACCAGGGTGCGCCCGACAATGCGCTCTGCCGCATCGCCTGCGATCTGCGCCACCTGCGCGCTGTGCGCCGGGTCGTTGGGGCGCACCAAATGGCGCGGCACATACAGTGAAGCTTGGTGCGCATAGTCAAACGGGCTGGACACTTGCAGCACCTGCGCGGCTTGCAGGCCGCAGGGTTCGGTGAACCAGCTCAAACGGGGCTCATCGCCCAAGGTGGCAGACGTGAAGATGAAGCTGCGGGCGGCGAGCGGCTCGGCATCGTTTGCAGCTGCCAGCGGCGGGGATTTGAGCAGCCGGTTTTGCACAGCGTGCGCAATGTCCAGCGGCGACTGCACCAGGCGCAGCTGCGCGCCTACATCGAGCCAGCGCACACAACCCAGCTCGCAGGGTGCCAGGAACAGCTTGGCGCGCTCACCCAGCGTGCTGGTGCGCTCGTGCAGGCGAACAAAGTCGGGCGCAATCTCGCTCACGGTGTCCAGCGCCGCAGCGGCCAGCGCGCAGGCATCGGCCACGTCTTGCAGGGCTTGCCGCCAGGCCGGTGCGTCGATTTGCTCGGGTGACTCGTCAACCCAGCGCAGTTTGGTTTGACCCCAGGTTTTACCCACCACCAGGCGCAGTTCCCGCGCGCTGTGCTCCAGCGTGCCGGCCACACTGGACCAATCGACCAGGCCACGCGCCAGTTGCAGACCCGTGCCCAGCACATCGCGCGTTAAATCCAGCAACTGCGCCGTGCCCAGCTGGTTGCCTAAAAATTGAATGCCGGTTTCGTTGAGCTGGTGCGCCTCGTCAAACACCACGGCCCGCACCGTGGGCAGCAGCTCGGCCATGCCCGACTCGCGTACCGCCAGATCGGCAAAAAACAGGTGGTGGTTGACGACCACGATGTCGGCCCCCAAGGCCTCGCGGCGCGCCAGGTTCACATGGCAATTGCGGAATTTGGGGCACTGCGAGCCCAGGCAGTTCTCACGGGTGGAGGTCACCAGCGGGATGATGGGCGAGCGTTCGTCAAGCCCCGCCAGCTCGGCCAGGTCGCCACTGCGGGTGGCCTGCGCCCATTGCTCCACCTTGGCCAGCGCCCGCCGGTCGGTGGCCGACACCTCGTGCCTTGCCAGCTCCATCCGGTGCAGGCACAGGTAGCTGCCTCGCCCCTTCAGCAAGGCCAAACGTACCGGCAAACCCAGGGCCTTGACCAGGCGCGGCAAGTCGCGTCCAAACAACTGGTCTTGCAGGGTTTTTGTGGCGGTAGACAGCAGCACGCGCTGCCCGCTGAGCAGCGCAGGCACCAGGTAGGCAAAGGTCTTGCCCACGCCTGTGCCCGCCTCTACCACCAACACACCACCCTGCTCCAGCACGCCCGCCACCGCCACGGCCATGTCGGTTTGCCCCTTGCGCGGGCTGAAGCCTTCGGTGGCACCGGCCAACACACCACCGGGGGCAAAGGTCTGCCGCACCGCCTGCACAAGACTCATGGCAACTTCCTCATGCTGGCTCTTTGGGATCGAGTTTCAACTCCATTGCGGCAATCAGGTCGCGCAGGCGCAGACGACGCTTTTTCAAGCGCTGCAACATCAATTCGTCCAGCGGCAGTGCATGGCTGACGCGATCCACCAGCGCGTTGAGGTCTGCGTGCTCAATACGCAACTCGATCAGCCTGCGTTGGGGCGAGTGAAGATTGGTTTCCAAGTGTGGGCAATTCCTGATGGGCCTGACAGAGGTGACTTGATAAGATGGCCGTAAGGGAGAATTATCGAGCGCGGCGGCTCAGGCTTTCGGGCACCGCTTAATCGACATTGCTACTTATGGCCAAAGGTTATCGACTTTCCGCATCGACCGGCATCCACAAGGGTGACCGCGAATACCAGCAAGATCAGGTTGTCTTGCTCAGCCACACGCGCGTGCCCGGCTGCATGCTGGCTGTGGTGGCAGATGGCATGGGTGGCCGCAGTGGCGGGCGCAAAGCCTCAGACCAGGTGATGATGACGGCGCGCCAATTGTTTGAACGCTTCGCACCCGAGCAGGACGACGGCCCCAGCATGCTCAAGCAGATCGTGCAAGAGGCCCACATCGTCATCAAGCTCACGGCGATTTCCTCGGAGCAGGAGCCGCACAGCACGGTGGCAGCGTTTTTGATCAACCCCACCGGCGAGTGCCACTGGGTGCATGCGGGCGACTCGCGCATCTACCACTACCATGGCAACAAATTGATCAAGCGCACGCTGGATCATTCTTACGTGCAGACCCTGGTGGACAAAGGCGAGCTGACCGAAGACGAAGCCAATGTGCATCCGCAGTCCAACATTCTGATGGGCTGCCTGGGCACAGAAGACGACCCACCTTTTGAGACGCACTCGATCTCGCTGCTACGCCCTGGCGACGTGCTGATGGCCTGCAGCGACGGCGTGTGGCATTACTTCAGCCCCAACGAGCTGGGCTCGGTGCTGTCGTCCCTCTCGCCCAGGGAAACCACCGAGTTCCTGATCGAAAAAGCCCGCACCCGTGCGCGTGGCGGTGGCGACAACCTGTCGCTGGTGGTGATCAAGCTGGAACCGCTGGCCTGAAACGGGGTTTTCGACGATTTTTTTGATCGTTTCAGCCTCTCGTGCATATCCAGAGCGCACGAGCAGCTATTCATTCAGTAGCAATTTTTTTCCGATGTGTCTCAAGGCGGTACAGGAAGCCCCTTGGGTGCAGACGCAGCATCCTGCTTGGCTTTCAACAGCTTTTGCTCATGTTCGGCCCGGCGCTCCTGGGCTTTGCGCAAGCGCTCCTCGTATTGCTGGCGCTTGCTGGGGGCCTGTGCGGCCTGCTCGGCCCGATGCGCATCCTCAGACTTCTGGCGGGCGAGCCGGCTTTCGTGCTCACGTCGTGCGGCGGCGCTGTCCACCACGGGTGCGCTACTGGGCGCCGCAGGCGGACGGGCGCGGGCAGCAGCATCAATGGCCAGCCGGTCTTGCATCAGCTTGTCGTCGATGCTTTGTATTTTTTGACCCGATTTTCGCCGTCGCTCCAAATCGTTCAGGCTGTTGTCCTGGCGCTGCAAATCTGCCAGTGCTTCCCTGCGCTCCACACGTGCCCGGTTCAAGCAATCATTCACCGCAAACAACTTGTAGCAAGCGGCCTCTTTGATCGCGTGCTCAGCCTGCACTTTTTCGCGCTGCACGGCAATGCCCGCGCGCTGACTGGCCACGGTTTGATCCGCTGCTGGCGACGATTGAGCCGACACATTCGCGGCCAGGTAAAGCAGGAAGGAAACAAAAATCCAGCGCAATGTCATGTCAATCCTGTGTCGACCGAGCGCCGCTCCAATGCCAGAAAACTGGCTGACTGCATTTCGTTCAGCCGCGACACGGTGCGCGGAAACTCGTGTGCCAGCGGACCTTCGGTGTACAGCTGCTCGGGCGGCACAGCAGCCGACAGGATCAGCTTAACGCGTCGGTCGTAAAGAACATCCACCAGCCAGGTAAAACGCCGCGCCTCAGATGCCATGCGCAGCGGCATTTCGGGCACGTCTGACAGCAGCACGGTGTGAAACTGGGTGGCGATTTCCAGGTAGTCGTTTTGCGAGCGCGGCCCGCCGCACAGGCTTTTAAAGTCAAACCACACCACGCCACCTGCTCTGCGGCGGGCATGGATTTCGCGGGCCTCAATGTGCAGCACGGGGTCTTCGTCGCGGGTTTCGGCCAGTTTCGTGAACGCGGTGGCCATCGCTTCGTCGGCGACCGGCCCCAAAGGCGTGTGGTACAGCTGCAGCTGATCCATGGTGATGCGGCGGTAGTCGGTGCCGTTGTCCACGCTGATCACCTGCAAATTGGCGTTCAGCAGCGCAATGGCCGGCAAGATGCGGTCTCGGTGCAAGCCGCCCGGATACAAGTCATCGGGCTTGAAGTTGGAGGTGGTCACAAAGCCCACGCCGTTGTCAAACAGCGCGTCCAGCAGCCGGTGCAAGATCATCGCGTCGGTAATGTCGGCCACGTGAAATTCGTCAAAACACAACAAGCGAAACCGCTTGGCCATGCGCTTGCCCAGCTCATCCAGCGGGTTCACCGTGCCCTGCAAATCCGTCAATTCGCGGTGCACCTCGCGCATGAACTCATGGAAATGCAACCGCGTTTTGCGCTGAATCGGCACCGCGTTGTAAAAACAATCCATCAAAAAACTCTTGCCCCGCCCTACCCCGCCGTGCATGTACACGCCACGCGGAATCTCGGGTCGGTTGATCAGTTTTTTGATGAAGTTGGAGCGCTGCTCCTTGAACTGCGCCCACTCGGTCGCGCAGCGCTCCAGCGCCTCCACCGCCCGCAACTGCGCCGGGTCGCTGGTGTAGCCGCGGGAGGCTAGCTCGGCTTGGTATTGGGTGTGGACGGACATCCTGGGAACCTATTGAACGCAGAGGACGCGAAATGTAGGCAGAGGACGCAGAGGAAGCCGAAGTGCAGATGAGTTCTTCTGCGTTCTCTGCGAAATCTCTGCGTCCTCTGCGTTCAAAAATGTCTTTGCATCCACCCTCAAAAGTTCAGGGTGCGCTTATCCACCGCCAGCGCCGCCTCTTTCGTGGCCTCGCTCAATGACGGATGCGCGTGGCAGATGCGGGCGATGTCTTCGCTGCTGGCTTTGAATTCCATGGCCATCACGCATTCGGCAATCAACTCACTGGCCACCGGCCCCACGATGTGCACGCCCAGGATTTCGTCGGTCACCGCATCGGCCAGCATCTTCACCATGCCAGTGGTGTCGCCCAAGGCCCTTGCCCGGCCATTGGCCAGGAAAGGGAAAGTGCCTGATTTGTAGGCTCGGCCTTCGGCTTTGAGTTGCTGCTCGGTCTGGCCCACCCAGGCGATTTCGGGGCTGGTGTAGATCACCCAGGGAACGGTGTTGAAGTTCACATGCGTGTGCTGGCCGGCGATGCGCTCGGCCACAGCCACGCCCTCTTCTTCGGCCTTGTGCGCCAGCATGGGGCCACGCACCACATCGCCAATTGCCCATACGTTGGGCAAATTGGTTTTGCAATGGTCGTCCACCACCACCATGCCGCGCTCGTCCAGCTTCAAACCGACGGCTTCGGTGTTCAGGCCGATGGTGTTGGCGGTGCGGCCAATCGAGATGATGAGTTTGTCTACGTCAAGCGTTTGGGCTTCGCCTTTTGCATTGGTGTAGGCAATCGATACGCCCTTTTTGGCGTTCTTGATTTCGCCGACTTTCACACCCAATTCAATTTTCAAGCCCTGCCTGTCAAAGGCTTTTTTCGATTCTTTGGCAATTTGCTCGTCTACCGCGCCCAGGAAGGTGGGCAGGCCTTCCAGAATGGTGACCTCGGTCCCCAAACGGCGCCACACAGACCCCATTTCCAGGCCAATCACGCCAGCGCCAATCACACCCAGCTTTTTGGGAACTGCGGGAATGCGCAAGGCACCGTCATTGGACAGTATGTTTTCTTCGTCAAACGGCGTACCGGGCAAGGCGCGGGCGTTGGAGCCGGTGGCCACCACAATATGCTTGCCAGAGATGATTTCTTCTGTAGCGCCAGTGACTTGGATGTCGTGACCCGCATCGCTCGCTTTCACAAACGAACCGCGCCCATGGAAAAACGAGATTTTGTTTTTCTTGAATAAATACAAAATACCGTCGTTGTTTTGCTTGACCACGGTGTCTTTGCGGCCCAGCATTTTGGGTAGATCCAGCGCCAAACCACTGACTTGAATGCCGTGGTCTGCAAAGTGTTTGCCCGCCTGCTCAAAGTGCTCCGAGCTTTGTAGCAAAGCTTTGGACGGAATACAGCCCACGTTGGTACAGGTGCCACCCGGTGCCGGGCCACCCTTTTCGTTTTTCCACTCGTCAATGCAGGCGGTGTTAAAGCCCAACTGGGCTGCGCGAATGGCGGCAATATAGCCACCGGGGCCGCCGCCGATGACGATGACGTCGAATTGTTTGGTCATGATTTAGCTTTCACGATTTCCAGAAAGTCCCGCTTAAGCTCTGGAAGTGCTGATGATCCATCTTTAACACTAAGTGACCAACTTTGGCGACCATAATCAAATATAAAGTGCTGCACATCGCCTGCTTTGAGAGTCAAAGTTTTAGAAATATTCTGCTTAGACCACGAAGTGAAATTGTTTTCACTCACACGATAGCCGAAGGTAAAAGTGTAAGTGCCCGGAGCAAAATGCAACTGCGATGGTCCAGCTGTCATTTGTCCCTTCTGAGATTCAACACGGAAAGGTTTGATTGGCTCTCCTTTACCGTCTTCTACTCCGTGGAGTATTAGACTAGTTGTATATGAAACGACTGAAACTTCTTCAATTGGCTGAGGATTACCCGTGTAATAAAGCAAGACATATTTCGACCATAAAAACGACCTAAAGTCGTAACCATCGTTATAGTCTTTTCTTGGCGCAGCACATGCCGAGAGAAACAGTATTACAAGTGTGCAAAACAGCAGTTGAATGCGAAGATATGATTTCATTTTCGCTAACTTAAATATCAAACAACAACCGTGCCGGGTCTTCCAGCGCCTCTTTCATCGCCACCAGCCCCAGCACTGCTTCACGCCCATCAACAATCCGGTGGTCGTAGCTCATCGCCAAATAGTTGATCGGGCGAACGACAACCACGCCGTTTTCCACCACCGCCCGGTCTTTCGTGGCATGTACGCCCAGGATGGCCGATTGCGGTGGGTTGATGATGGGGGTGGACAGCATGGAGCCGAACACGCCGCCGTTGGAGATCGAGAAGGTGCCGCCGGTCATTTCTTCAATGCCCAGCTTGCCGTCACGCGCTTTGGCGCCGTATTCGGCGATCTTTTTCTCGATGTCGGCAAAGCTCATCTGGTCGGCGTTGCGCAGGATGGGCACCACCAGGCCGCGCGGGCTGCCCACGGCGATGCCGATGTCAAAGTAGCCGTGGTAGACGATGTCGTTGCCGTCCACGCTGGCGTTGAGCACTGGATATTTCTTGAGCGCATGCACGGCAGCTTTAACGAAGAAGCTCATGAAGCCAATCTTCACGCCGTGGTCTTTTTCAAACTTTTCCTGGAAGCGCTTGCGCATCTCGATCACCGGGGCCATGTTGACTTCGTTGAAGGTGGTCAGGATGGCGTTGGTGGACTGGCTTTGCAGCAGGCGCTCGGCAATGCGGGCGCGCAGGCGGCTCATGGGCACGCGCTGCTCGGGGCGCTGGCCCAGGTCGGGGGCCGCCGGGCTGGCCACTTGAGGCAATAAAGTGGCTGGAGCCCCGGTAGGTATTGCTGGAGCAGCTACAACTTTAGGAGCGGCCGCAGGCGCGACCATCGCACCCAACACATCGCCCTTGGTCACGCGACCGTCTTTGCCGGTGCCTGCCACCGAACCTGCGGCGAGGTTGTTGTCCGCCATCAGCTTGGCTGCCGCTGGCATGGCAACGTCAGACTTGTTGCCACCCGCAGACGTGGTGACGGGGGCTGCAACCGCTGCGGCGGGGGCTGTGACCGGTGCTGCCGCCACGGGTGCAGGTGCTGCAGCACCGGCCTTGCCTTCGCTGTCGATTTTCGCAATCACTTGATCCGAGACGACCATGCCGCCATCTGCCACCACGATCTCGGCCAGCACGCCTGCGCTGGGGGCGGGCACTTCCAGCACCACTTTGTCGGTTTCAATTTCGATCAGGATTTCATCGATTGCGACCGCATCACCGGCTTTTTTCTTCCAGGTGAGCATGGTGGCTTCGGCCACAGACTCGGACAGCTGCGGGACTTTGACTTCTACGATTGCCATTTCATTTTTCCTTCTACGTGTGTTGATGACGCCGCTTTCCGGCATGACCTTGTGCTGCGCACTGTGATGACAGATGACTGGGGCGGAACTCCGTCGTCATGGCGCGTCAGCGCCGTCATCCGCTTGCGCAGCAAGCGGTCATTTGTCATGGGTTATTTGGTGAGCACAAAGCCCTTGATCTTGGTGAACGCGCCATCCACCAGTGCCTTTTGCTGCTCCTGATGCAGGTGTGAATAGCCCACCGCCGGCGATGCCGATGCAGCGCGGCCCGAATAGCCCAGCTTCTGGCCTTCCAGCATGTTTTCGTGGATGTAGTGCTGCACAAAAAACCACGCGCCCTGGTTTTGCGGTTCGTCCTGGCACCACACGATGTCCACCGCGTTGGGATACTTTTTCAGCTCGGCAGCAAACACCTTGTGCGGGAACGGGTACAGCTGCTCCACGCGCAGCAGGGCCACGTCGTCGGCACCGCGTTCTTCGCGCTTTTTCACCAGGTCAAAGTACACCTTGCCGGAGCACACCACCACGCGCTTGACCTTCTCGGCCTTTTCGATCACGGCTTCCTTGTTCTCGGGAATCACGGTCTGGAAGCCGCCACGGGTGAACTCAGAAAGCGGCGAGGTCGCATCCTTGTTGCGCAGCAAGCTCTTGGGCGTCATGATGATCAGCGGCTTGCGCAGGTTGCGGATCATCTGGCGGCGCAGCAGATGGAAAATCTGGCTGGCAGTGGTGGGTTGGCACACCTGCATATTGGTGTCGGCACTCAGTTGCATGAAGCGCTCCAGACGAGCGGACGAGTGCTCGGGCCCCTGCCCTTCATAGCCGTGTGGCAGCATCAGTGTGATGCCGTTCACGCGGCCCCATTTCACCTCACCGCTGGCAATGAACTGGTCAATCACGACCTGCGCGCCATTGGCAAAGTCGCCAAACTGGGCCTCCCAGATCACCAGCGTATTCGGATCATTCGACGCATAGCCGTATTCAAAACCCAGCACCGCTTCTTCCGACAGGATGGAGTCAATCACCACAAACGGGGCCTGGTTCTCGGCCACGTTGTGCAGCGGCAGATAGGTGCCTTCGTCAAACTTTTCGCGGTTCTGGTCGTGCAGCACGGCGTGGCGGTGGGTGAAGGTGCCACGGCCACAGTCTTCACCACTCAGGCGCACCGGGTAGCCGCTGGCCACCAGGGACGCAAAGGCCATGTGCTCGCCCATGCCCCAGTCCACATTGATTTCGCCGCGGCCCATCGCGGCTCGGTCGTCCAGCACTTTTTTCACCAGGTTGTGCGGGGTGAAAGTCGCAGGCACCACAGTGATTTTTTCAGCCAGGCGCTTCCACTCGGCAGTGGGAATGGCGGTGTCGGCGCTGTCGGTCCACTTCTTGTTCAGGTACGGGCTCCAGTCCACCGCATATTTGCTCTTGAAGTTGGTGAGCACCGGGTCAAAGGTGCTTTTGCCCGCGTCCAGCGCGGCACGCATGGCTTTGACCATGTCGTCGCCCAGGGTTGCACCAAAGCCTTGAGCGGTCAGCTTGTCCGCATACAGCTTGCGCGTGCCGGGGTGCTGCGCAATTTTTTTGTACATCAGGGGCTGGGTCAGCGCGGGGGTATCCTGCTCGTTGTGGCCCAGTTTTCTGAAACAGATGATGTCCACCACCACGTCGCGGCTGAACTCCATGCGGTATTCCAGCGCCAACTGCGTGGCCAGCACCACCGCCTCGGGGTCATCGCCGTTCACATGCAACACCGGCGCTTCGATCATCTTGACCACGTCCGAGCAGTACAGCGTGGAGCGGCTGTCGCGCGGATCGCTGGTGGTAAAGCCAATCTGGTTGTTGATCACCAGGTGGATCGAGCCGCCGGTGAAGTAGCCGCGGGTTTCGGCCAGCGCCAGGGTTTCCATCACCACGCCCTGGCCGGCAAAAGCGGCGTCACCATGCACCAGCACAGGCAACACCTGCTTGCCACGCGGGTCGGCACGGCGGTCCATGCGGGCGCGCACCGAGCCTTCCACCACGGGGTTCACAATTTCCAGATGCGAGGGGTTGAAGGCCAGGGTCAAATGCACCGGGCCGCCGGGCGTGGTCACGTCGGAGCTGAAGCCTTGGTGGTATTTCACGTCACCGCTGGGCAGGTCTTCTGGCGCGGTGTGGTCAAACTCTGCAAACAGGTCGGCGGGCACTTTACCCAACGAATTGACCAGCACATTCAAGCGGCCCCGATGGGCCATGCCAATCACGATTTCTTGAATGCCCTTGACGCCGCCTTGCTGGATCAACTCATCCATGGAGGCGATAAAACTCTCGCCACCTTCCAGCGAAAAGCGCTTTTGGCCCACGTATTTGGTGTGCAGAAAACGCTCCAGGCCCTCGGCCGCAGTCAAGCGATCCAGGATGTGCAGCTTTTTCTCTTTACTCAAATTCGGCTGGCTGCGGATAGATTCGAGCTTTTGCTGCCACCAACGTTTTTCGTTCTGGTCAGTGGAGTACATGAACTCCGCACCGATCGTGCCGCAGTAGGTCTGGCGTAGCGCGTTCAGCAGGTCGCGCAGGCTCATCGACTCTTTGCCGAAATAGGTGTTGCTGGTGTTGAACACCGTTTCCTGGTCAGCATCGGTAAAGCCATAAAAACCAGGATCCAGATCGGGAATCTTGGCGCGCTCGGTGCGTTTGAGCGGATCCAGGTCAGCCCAGCGGGCACCCACGTTGCGATAGGCGGCAATCAGCTGTTGAACCGCCGTGCGCTTGCGGCCCATTTCCGAATCGGCACTAGTTGAAGCGACCACGCGGCTGGTGCCTTGTTTGGCCAGCTCGGCAAAGGCATTGACCACTGGCAGATGCGCCACGTCTTTGGCGTTGCTGCCGTCGGATGCGGGCACGTTTTGCAACGCATCAAAGTAGCTACGCCAGTTGTCGGGCACGCTGGCGGGGTTGGCAAGGTAGTTTTCGTACAGCTCTTCGACATACGGTGCATTACCGCCAAAGAGGTAGGAATTGCCACCGTAAGCAGCATAAATTGATGCTGAAGTGGACTGCGGGACTGAACTCATGGATCGCTGACCTCCGTTTCCCTCTGGGAAACATTAGTTTGGTTGAGAAACCTTCCGCTACACGGCTGAACCGTTTGGCGGATGCGTTGTGGCTGGAAGGGCCGGAAGTTTTAGATTGTGCCACCTAATGGCCTCGCCTCACGCAACAAAAGCGCATGGGTTCATGCCGGGAATACCCTGCGCGGCTGTGAATCCACTTCGCTGTACCCCAATGTGCTTGCCGCCTTGTTGGCGTAGGGCTTGTTCAACAAATCGACACCTGGCAGGAGGCGGCTGATCGTTTTAATGAGTTTTTCTTCGTCAATGGGTTTGGTGAGGTACGCATCGCAGCCAGCCATTTTTCCGCGAATTTTGTCGAAGGCACCGTCACGGCTCGTCAACATCACGACGTGTGTTGGCGCAGACGCCAGGGTGGACTTGATCAGCTTGCACACCTTGTAGCCGTCCATTCCTGGCATGACCACGTCCAGAAATACGCAGGCGTAGCGTTTGACCCCGGTCAAGCCAACAGCCTGCTCGCCTGAAGCGGCGTAGTCCACATTGATATTGAACTGGCTCAGCTTGCTTTCCATGAAGCGGCGAATGGCCAAATGGTCATCGACCACCAGAACCCACATGGCGTCGGCTTGCTGGCTACGCGTTTGAGCCGATGCGCGGGTTATCGCAGGTCGTTCGAACGACGAAGCCAGCGACACCACATTTTTGAAGCCCGGCGCTGAACCATCCGTGGTCTGCGTTGCCGACGCGGCATAGGGCGCAACCTCTGTCAAATCGTAGATGGTGATGGGCTCCAGGGGCGTGAACATTGAAGCAGCAGCAGTTCGAGCCCAGGCATTTTTCTGGGCGTTTGACGGGCTGTTCTGGTGGTCAGATACGGCGCAGATGTCCCCGAACGGGCGCGAATTGCGCAACGCTTCGTCAAACGCATCGAACAAACTGATGAATCGGATCGGGCGTTGCACATAGACGCAGCTCAATTGATCCGGTGGCCTGACAGAAACCAACACCACCGGATAACCAGGCGGCAGGTTACGCGACAAGGCTTCATCGGTGGCGTGTGGGTTGTCACCGTCAATGAGCAGCAAACCCGGTGGTTTGGGGTGCCCCACAAACCATTGTGAGTACATCACCTGGCGCCGCAGCGACAAAACAAATGTGGCGGCGAGTGATTTTTGATCAGCCGCACCAAAACCCAACATTTCAACTGTGCAAAACATAAGTCCCCCTGAGAACTTGTCCGTGCGTCAATCTGGAACTACCCAGATGCGCCGGTGGTGTTGTGTACTTTATTTCAAAAGTAAATTAATGTCTCAAAAGACAACAAAACCTTACCAAATGCTCAGTTTTTTATATATTTGTTGCACTCAAGCTGCAATGCTGGGGACATTCAGGGGCAACGCGGGTACCAGGGGCTTGGCCTTCAACCAGGTTTCCACCACCTCCCACACCGGCGGCCCGGCGTTTTTGCTGGCTTCCTGCACCGGAGCCCAGCCGGCGACCTTGTAGGTTTTGTCGGCTTCGACGGGTTTGCCGTTCAAACGCATGTTGGCGATGCGCTGACCCATGGCGGCAGCGGGTGCGCAGCTGTATTGCAGGCCGCCCACCCGCACCATGTCGCCGCCCTGCTGGTAGTACGGGTCGGGGTTGAACAGGTTGTCGGCCACGTCTTCCAGAATGGTTTTGATGGTGGCACCGGTCATGTCGGAAAGCGTCGTCCAGGGGTAGCTGATGGCGGTTTGGTCCATCACATGTTCGCGGGAGATGGCCTGGCCGGGTAGCAGGCTGGTGCCCCAGCGAAAGCCGGGCGAGAACGCAATCTCGGCACCACGCACCTGCATCAACGCATCCAGGATCAACTGGTCAAAGCTGCCGTTGAAGTTGCCCCGGCGGTACAGCAGACCCTCGGTAGTGGCCAGTTTTTCTTCGAGCTTGGCAGTGTAAGGCGCGCGGATTTTGGCAATCAGCGCAGCCATGTCTTTGTCGGCAGGCAACTGGTTAGAGAAAACCGGCAGCAGCTTGTAGTGAATGGCGGCTACTTTCTTGTCTTTGACGTCCAGATCCAGCACGCCAAGGAACTTGCCGTTGCTGCCGGCGTTGGTCACCACGGTCTGGCCGCCGGGGTTTTTGACGGTGACAGGCACTGGTACACCATCGTGCGTGTGACCCCCCAGAATCGCGTCGATGCCGGTCACGCGCGAGGCCATTTTCAAGTCCACATCCATGCCGTTGTGGCTGAGCAGCACCACGGCCTGTGCGCCTTTGGCCCGGGCCTCGTCCACTGTCTTTTGCATCTCGGCTTCGCGGATGCCAAAGGTCCAGTCGGGCACCAGCCAGGCGGGGTTGGCAATGGGTGTGTAGGGAAAGGCCTGGCCAATGATGGCCACTGGTACGCCGTTCATCTCGCGCATTACCCAGGGCTTGAACACCGGGTCTTCAAAGTCGCGGGTTTTAACGTTTTGGGCGATGAAATCGATCTTGCCTGCAAAGTCTTTTTCAATCACCTGCTGGATGCGGTCTTGCCCATAGGTGAAGTCCCAGTGGCCAGTCATGAGGTCCACGCCCAAAAGCTTGCAGGCGTCCACCATGTCTTGCCCCTGCGTCCACAGCGCGGTGGCACTGCCCTGCCAGGTGTCGCCACCATCCAGCAGCAGCGCGCCAGGTCGGCTGGCCTTCAGGCGCTTGACCAGTGTGGCCAGATGCGCAAAGCCACCGACCTTGCCGTAGCGGCGGGCGGCGTTTTCAAAATCGAGGTGGGTGAAGGCATGGGCATCTCTGGAACCGGCTGCGATGCCTGCGGTTTTGAGCAACTGCTCGCCTACCAGGTGCGGCCACTGGCCGGCCATGCTGCCCACGCCGAGGTTGACAGAAGGCTCGCGAAAGTAAATGGGTAGCAGCTGCGCGTGGCAATCGGTCATGTGCAGCAGGTGCACATTGCCTTTGCGGGGCAAGTCGTAGGCGTCTTGCGCGTGACCTTTGAGCGGGAAACCAGCGGCCAGGGCGGCTGTGAGTACGGAGGTGAATTCGCGGCGGGAGAGGGTTGTCATGGGTAGAGACCGGGAAATTTTGAACGCAGAGGACGCAAAGGATTCGCAGAGGGCGCAGAAGTTAAAACCAAAAAATTCAGATTTACGTTCTGGTATTTTTTGCGTCCTCTGCGAATCCTTCGCGTCCTCTGCGTTCAAAAGGATCCCGAATTCACTTGTTCACCGGCGACGCAGGATCCAGCAGCAAGGCCATCACGTCCTTGATCTGCGCCTGCGTCAAGATGCCCGCATCACCAAAGCGGGGCATGCCCGAGCAGGCGTTGAAGGCGTGGGTGTTCCAGATGCGGCCCCAGGTGTATTTGACTATTGACTCTGACTCGGCAGACGCCGGGTCTTTCACGCCGCGCAGCACACCGTATTTCAGCAGGCTGGGGCCCTGGTTGCCAAAGCTGATTTCCTGCGGGCTGATCTGGTGGCAGGCGTAGCAGTTGGCACCGTTGGCGCTGCCCACCGCATCGGTGAACTGCAGACCCCGGCCGTTTTGCGCAATTTTTTCGCCTTCTCGCCAGTCGCCGATGTATTTGCCGTCTGCCGGGTAGGGCAGCTTGTCGTAGATGGTTTTTTGCAGGGCGTTGCGGGTGGATTCGCTCAACGGTTTGCCTGACGACGCGGATTCCGAGCACACGCGTTGCAACTCGTTTTGCTCCAGGCGATCCAGCTTGGCCGGGCCGCGCTCGGCGAACGAGCCTTTCAGCGTGGCAAGCACCTCTTCACGCGAGGGGCCGCTGCTGCAACCGGCAATCGTTGCTATGAAAGCAATAGCTGCTCCAGCAATGAATACCTGGGCGATCTTTGTTTTTTTCATAAATAGAGCCTTACCGCTTGATCGCCGGTGCGGCCATCTTGCCGCCATTGGCGTTCACGCCCAGAAAGCTGATCAGGTCGATGGATGCGGGGCTGAGGTATTGCATTTCGGGGAAGCGCTGCTGGCGAAAGCAGTCGTACATGCGCCATTGCATGGTGCGCAGCGCACCCTGGCTCACGCGGTAGGCGGGCCATTGGGCAAAGGCGTCTTGGGCGGGTTTTTGCTTGATCAAATTCGGCAGGTCTTGCAGGCGGATGCGTTTGTCGTCTTCTCCGTGGCAGGAGGCGCATGAAAAGTCATACGGGCCGCCCTTGAAATAAAAAATTTCCTTGCCACGCGCATAGGCCGCTTTTTCTTTGGCGTGCGCCATCGGGATGTTGATGGCCATGTCGCGCGACTCGTCATACAGGTAGGCCACCAGGTCTTCCACTGGCGTGGCCTTTTGGCCTTCACTGGAGAACACGGTGCGGGCGGTGAACTCTTCGGGCTTGAAGCCTTGCAAAGTGACCATGCAATGCACCAGGCGACTTTCCACATCCATCACCTTGTCGGCGTCGGCAAAGTAGCGCGGCAGGGCTGCCGCGGCACCTTTGACCTTGCCTGCGCCCTGCCCCAAATCACAGGCTTGCAGACTCACGTTTTTCGGGCCGCGCGGGGTTTTCCACAGCGCCTCGCCACGGGCGGCGTTCAGGTCGGCGGGGTTGCCGTCTTGCAGCGAGGCGCGGTAGTCGGCAATGGCTTCGGTGGTGGTTTTTTGTGCTGCTGCTGGCGCACTAAACGCTATGAAAGCGATAGCTGCTTGAGCAATGAATACCTGGGCGAGTGGCCGGTTTGACGTAAAACGGGGCATTTCAGGCAATCGCGGCTTCGTCGGTGCGTTTTTCACCCCGGTTGTCCACCCAGGTCACGGCAATCTTGTCGCCCACCTTGCCGCCTTTGAAGCTGAACTGCACAAACGGGTTTTTCGAAATCGCCGGGCCCCACTGGGCGCTCATCACCGGCTTGCCCTCGTGGGTGGCGCTGATGGTCTGGATAAACCAGGCAGGAATGGTTTTGCCGGCGGCATCGCGGCGCTGGCCGCTTTCCATTTCGTGGCTGACCAGCACGCGCACAGTGGTTTTGTCGGCCAGCACCTGGGCCCGGATTCGCATCGGATCGCTCATGTTTTGCTCCTGGTGTTGAGGTATTCAGCCGCCGCAGCCACCGAGGGTGACTTTGACTTCTTTCACTGCATAAAAAAACTTGTCGCCCACCTTGGCCACGGCATACACGTTGGATGACTGGCCCATCTTCACGTTGGTGGAGACGTTGGCATCGGTGCCCGCCGGAATGTCAAACACAGCCGACAGCGCAGCCGGGTTTTTCTCCACGACAAACGCGATTTGAATGGTGCCCGGCAGGTTGCTTTGCGCGCCGATGCGCACCACGTTGCCGTTTTCGGCAATTTCGGGCGCGGTGAGCACCAGGTCTTTGCTTTCGGTGGCGGCCGCCCCGCCGCCCAGGGCCTTGACGGCATCGGCCAGCGTCTTGGAATCAAAGGCGGATTTGTTCCAGCCCGCCTGGGCCTGGGCTGACGTGGGCACGAGGCTGGCGGTGGCGGCAAGGCCTAGCGCAGCGGCAGATGTGTTGATGAAGTGACGACGTTCCATGGTGGCTCCTAAACTTGCGGAATGGGTGAAATTGTATGAAGGCTTACGGTGTGAGCGGGGCGGGCAATACCCTGACCTTGAAATGAATGCAGTCATTGCCGCACAGGCTCGGAACCGTCATTCCCGCGCAGGCGGGAATGACGGAAAACTGCATCACGGCTTGGCCCCCGCAGCCAACCACCGGGCCACCGCCTGCGCATCGCCCACGCCAATGGCTTGCGCGGGCATGGGAATGCTGCCCCACACGCCCTGCCCGCCTTGCTTGATGCGCTGGGCCAGGTAGTCGCTCGCGTCGGCCTTGTTTTGGTAGCGGGTGGCGATTTCCTTGAACGACGGGCCAACCATTTTGTTGTCCATGCCGTGGCAGGCCAGGCAGGCGTTTTGTTGCATCAGGGGTTGAATCTGTGCAAAAGTGGGCGCAGAGCCAGCTTCGTTCACTCCTGATTTGATAGCTGCTTGAGCAGTATTCACCTGGGCGGGTGGCACTTTTGGCTCTAAAGCAATCGTTTGCAGGCCCCGCACCGGCCCCCAGGGGCGCGACTGGTCGGCCAGGTTGCCGTGGGCGCTTTTGGCGTAGTCGGGGATGACGCTGGCCACTTTCACCTGGCCCGGCGTGCAGTTACGCACACAGGCCGCGCCCTGCACGTCGGGTTTCGTTCGAGGGCCGAACTCAGCGCCCGGCCACAGGCTGTGCGTGGTGGTCAGGCCGTTGCGGTTGGGCAGCCGGGCCTGCACGTCGCGGATGTTTTTGTCGCTCAGGGTGAAATCTTCGGGCAACACATTGGCCAGGTTCAAGATGAAGGCGGTCACCGCATACACATCGTCTGGCGACAGCGATTTGGGCGCTGTCCACGGCATGGCGCGGTAGATGTAGTCCCACAGCGTGGAAACATGGGCCAGCTTCATCATGCTGGTGCGGGTGGGTGCATCGCCGTCCAGGTTCAGGCGCGCCACCCGGCCCGTTTGAATGTCTTTGGCCGTGGTGTAGCCCACCATCGGCGGAAACACCTCATTGCTCTCGCCAAACGTGCCGTGACACGACGCGCACTGCGCCTCCCAAATCTGCTCGCCGCGCCGCACCGTGCCCTGGCCGGGCGGCAGGCCTTTGAAATCGGGGCGCACGTCGATGTCCCAGGCTTTGACTTCGGCTTGCGTGGCGGGGCGGCCGATGCCTGTGAATGTCTGGGCATGGGCTTGTGTGGCGATCAGCAGGCCTACAGTCAGGACAGCCGAAAGCAGAGGACGCGAAGGATTCGCAGAGGGCGCAGAAAAGAATTCAAAAAAAGAAGACAAAATTTTTAGACATTGACCGACTTTGAGTGGCGAATTTTTCGGCTGTTCTTTTGCGTCCTCTGCGAATCCTTTGCGTCCTCTGCGTTCGGTCTGCCCGATCCCGATCCCAGCCCAAATTTCAAGAAACTTGAACATTGCTCACCTCCCCCGAAGCCTGCACCTGCCAGGTCTGAATGGCGTTGTTGTGGTAAATCCCCCGCGTGCCGCGCAACTTGCGCAACTCGGCGTAGCTGGGCTGAACATGCCCCGTTTCATCCACCGCGCGGCTCATCAGCAAGGCGCTCTGGCCGGTCCAGTTCCAGGGGAAATGAAAGCGGGTCAAGCATTTGTCCAGCACCAGGCCATCGAGCCGTGCGGCTTGCCAGTTGCGCCCGCCGTCTACCGACACATCGACCTTTTTCACCTTGCCGCGGCCACTCCAGGCCAGGCCGGTGATGTTGTGAAAGCCCTGAGCCAGCAACTGCTGACCACCACTGGGTGAGGTGATGACGCTTTTGACCTCTTGAATGCTGGTGTACTGGCGGTGCAGGCCGTCGGGCATCAAATCGACGTAATGAAGGGTTTCGTCTTTGGTGGCGTAGGGCTGGTCGCCCAGCTCGATGCGGCGCAGGTATTTCACCCAGCTCACGCCCTGCACGCCCGGTACCACCAAGCGCAGCGGGTAGCCGTTTTCGGGGCGCAGCATTTCGCCGTTTTGGCCGTAGGCCACGAGCACCTGGCCGCTTTCAATCAGGCTCATCGGAATGGTGCGTGTCATGCTGGAGCCGTCTGCGCCTTCGGCCAGAACAAACTTGCCGCGCTTCAGGTCGGCGCCGCACATTTGCAGCAGGGTCATCAAGGGAACGCCGGTGAACTCGCTGCAGCTGAGCATGCCGTGGGTGTATTGCACCGTGGGCACGGCCACATTGCCCCACTCCATGCCGGTGTTGGCACCGCACTCAATAAAGTACATGCGGCTGACCGGCGGCAGGCGCATCAGGTCGTCCAAGGTGAACACCATGGGCTTTTTCAACATGGTGTCACCGGTTCCATGGTCACTGCCGTTGACCATCAGGCGGTGCTGTCGGGGGTCAATGTCCCACCAGCCCTGGTGGTGCCGCTCAAAGTGCAGGCCGCTGGGCGTGACGATGCCAAACAGGCTTTGCAGCGGGCAAAAACTCACGCCCGCCTGGCTCACCCTGGTGAGGCCCGGGCTTTCGCGGCGCTGCAGGTTTTTCTCCCACTCGCTGGGGCTGCCGTAGCCTCGGGCGGCAGCGCCCTGCCCCAGGCCTTTGCTGTGGGCAGGCAGGGTGAGAATGGCCGGGTCACCCGAAGCGCTGCCGGCTTGTGCCACCGCACCACTGGCCGCAGCCGCCGCTTTACCACTGGCCGCAGCGGCCAGGGCACCCGCCAAAAACCCGCGCCGGCCCTGGCGCACCTGCTGAATCTGCTGCGCAGACAAAAAACCCTCGGGCGCAGGGCGTATGGCCAGCCGGTTCATGCCACCGCCCTGGCCAACAGGCGCTCGGCAATCGGCAACTGGAGCGGCTCATCGACCTCAATGGCAATCTGCGTACACACCGCGCGACACAGCGTGACGGCCTTCTCACTCTGCACCCGGTAAATCACCTGCGTGCCCTCTTTGCGCTTGGACAGCACGCCGCTTTTGTACAGCACGTTCAGGTGCTGCGACAGATTGGGCTGGGTGGTGTCAATCTTCTCCAGCAGCTGCGAGACCGAGCGCTCGCCGTCGCACAGCGCACTCAAAATACGCAGCCGCATGGGCGCAGCCATCAGGCCAAACAGCTCGGCGGCGAGCTCAAAAATGCGGTCACTGTCAGCCAGATCGGAGGGGCTTGAGGAGGCGGTCATGCAGTCTATTCAAATATAAGCAATAACTGATTTATATGCCGCCTACCCGATTCGCAACACGGTACTAACCCCAAAAGGAACCTCCGCATCACTCCCTGCGGTTTGCGATCAAACGGACTGGGGCGCTTCGCCGCGTTGTTTTTCTTGTCAATAGATCCTCTATTGACTGCAAAAAGACGCCTTGCGCTGCATCCCAATCCGTTCGCCGCAGTTCCGCAGAAGTGCTTAACGGATAATTTGCGACTGTTTCGTGACCCTCTTGCCCAATGATTACCGCCAAATCCTCCGCTGCCCAATTCACCCGCCATCTGCAATCCATCGACGCGCTCATTCAAAAAGGTCAGTTGCAAGAAGCCACAAGCCAACTGAACATGGCCGTCAAAGCCTTTCCCCAAGACCCCCGCGTCTACCTGATGGGCTCGCGCATGGCCGAGGCCAGTGGCAATGCCGAGGGCGCGCGCGAGCTGGCGCAGCAGGCGGTGAAGGTCAACCCCGGCTGGTCGGTGTCGATGACCGAATATGCCCATTTGCTGGCCCGCCAAAACCTGTTTGCGCAGGCCATCGAGCAAGCCGAAAGTGCAGTGGTGTTGGACGGGCGCAACCCACAAGTGCTGATGCGTGTGGTCGAGGTGGCGCAACGCGCGCAAGCCATACCCCATGCCGTGCGCTGGCTGCGCCTGCTGATGGAGGTGGCACCCACGCTGGCCGTCAAGCGCCTGCTGGCGTCTGACCTGGTGGCCTTGGGTGAGCACGACCAGGCGATTCAGCTTTACACCGAGATGGTGGATGCCCTGCCCGATGACCTGCTGGCGCGCTCTGGCCGCATGCAGGCCGCGCATGCCAAAGGTGATCTGGCACTGGCCAAAAGCGACGGCGAAAACCTGCTGCAAGCCGACCCTGAGAACCCCAGCCTACGCTTCTGGTACGACCTGGCCTGCGGCAAGACGCCCCCAACCCAGCCGGTTCAAGTGTTCAAAGAGCAGTTTGACGTGTCTGCTGCGGTGTATGACCAGCACATGGTGCGGGGCCTGCGCTACCAGTTGCCCAAGCAGGTGGCCCAGCTGATCACGGACCGCTACCCCGATCTGAAACTCAATGTGCTGGACTTGGGCTGCGGCACCGGCCTGCTGGGCGTGTGCCTGGGCCGTATCAACGGTGCCTTGGTGGGCGTTGACGTGTCTGAAAAAATGATCGAGCAGGCCGCCCGCCACAACGTGTATGACCGCTTTCATGCCGTGAACCTGCTGGACGCGCTGAGCGAAACACCCGCTGCGCTGTACCAGGTGATTGCCGCCTGCGATGTGTTCATCTACGTGGGCGATTTGAGCCAGGCCATCCCCAATGCGCACCGCATTCTGATGCCCGGCGGCCACTTGATGTTTTCGTGCGAAACCGCGCTGGAATCAGAAGCCGATCTGGTGCTGCGCCCCAGCATGCGCTACGCGCACAAGCGCAGCCACATAGAGGCGCTGTGCCAGGCGGCGGGGTTTGTTGATGTGTCGATCACCGACACCGACTTGCGGCTGGAAAACCTGCAACCCGTGGCCGGGTTCACCGTGGTGGCGCGCAAGGCGGCGTGACAAGGCAGCGCGGCCAAGCCGCGTGATTCAGCCCGTAGCCACAAACCCCGACACATCCGCATTCAAGTCCGGGTGCCCGGCAAAATGCTCCACCACAAAGTCCACAAACGCCCGCACCCGCGCGGGCAGTTGTTTGCGGCTGGGGTAGTGAATAAACAGTTGAACGCCTTCGGCCACGCTGTCGGGCAACAGCGCCTTGAGCTGCCCACTGCGCAGCAGCGGCAGCACCTGGGGCTGCGGTAGTTGCGCAATGCCCAGGCCATCGGCGCAGGCCCGCGTCAAGCCCTGGAAATCGTTGCAGATAAAGCGGCCTTGCAACTGCAAAAACCGCAGGTTGCGCGCGCCATCGCCCCGGCCCTGCACGA
Organism: Comamonadaceae bacterium; assembly: GCA_013297875.1. Taxonomy (GTDB): domain Bacteria; phylum Pseudomonadota; class Gammaproteobacteria; order Burkholderiales; family Burkholderiaceae_C; genus JAAFIW01. The sequence continues at coordinate 61,196 of JAAFIW010000005.1, forward strand.
TGAACGGCGTGGTTTGCTCCTGGCCGGTCACTTGTAGCACCAACAGGCGGTGCTGCGCCACATCGTCCAGGCTTTGCGGTGCGCCGTGCTGCGCCAGGTAGGCCGGTGATGCGCACAGCAGCAGGCGCAAAGGCCCCAGCGGCCGGGCGACAAACGCTGCGTCGTTCAAGGCCCCTACGCGAATGCCCACATCAAATCGCTTGTTGATCAGCGGGCTGGCGTCTTCGCTCAGCTCCAGTTCCAGATCAATGTCGGGGTAGCGCTTTTGAAACTGCGGCAGTAGCGGAATCAAATACAGATGCGCCACCGGCGAGACCATGGTGGCGCGCAACTTGCCGCTGGGGCGGCGCACGTCACTCGCTGCGTCTTTGCACGCAGCGTCCAGCTGCGCCAGCGGCTGGCGGCACTGCTCCAGAAACGCCTGGCCCTCGGGCGTGAGCTGCAAGGCGCGGGTGCTGCGTGCCAGCAGCCGCACACCCAGGCTGGCCTCCAGCCGGCTGATGTTTTGACTCACCGCCACCGGCGAAATGCCCAGCTCTTTGGCCGCCTTGGCAAAGCTGCCCAGCTCGGCGGTGCGGGCGAAATTGAGGATGCCTCTTAAGGTTTGCATGGCCGTGATTTTTCCTCAAAAGCAACTTATTCCAAAGTTTTTATTTGGTATTTATGAAGCATTCCATCAATTGCGCGACTGCCGCATCGTTTTTACAGTGAGGCCTCGTTCAACAAATCCTTCACTTTTTCAAAGGACCTCACCATGAAATACCTCCTCTTGTGCCAATTCAAGCCCGCCTCGTTTGCCGACGCACCCGCCGGTGCGCAGCAGCAAATCATGCAAGCCATGATGGAATACAACCACCAACTGATCCAGGCGGGCGTGCTGCTCGCAGCTGGTCAGCTGGCACCCCCCGAGACCGCTCAGCGCGTCTATGCAGAAAAAGGCCGCATCAAAACCCAAGAGGGCTTGGCCTTGGAAGGTGACACGCAAATTGGCGGCTACTACCTGATCGACGTGCCCGGTGAGCCCGACGCCACCGGCTGGGCCGCCAAGTGCCCGGCTGCGCAGTTTGGTGCGCTGCAAGTGCGCCAAGTGGCTTATTCACCCCTGTAAGCATCTGTGTAAATCTTTTATATTCAAAAGCTCACCATGACCACCACCACCATCAATTCCTCATCAACCACAACCGTAGAAAGCACCAGCGCCATGCAGTTCGAAGCCAAAACCACGATCAACGCCTCCCCCGCCACCATTTTTGCGCTCTATGCGGATGTGGCCAACTGGCCCAGCTGGGACACCGATGTGAAATCGGCCAGCCTGCAAGGCCGCTTTGCCTCCGGCGCGGTGGGTGAGGTGGTGCCACACGGCGGGCCTAAATCAGCGGTTCATTTCGTGGAGGTGGTGGCCAACAAAAGCGTGCACTCCGAATGCAAGCTGCCGCTGGGCAAGATGCGCTTTGACTACGAACTACAGCAGCAAGGTAACACCACGCTGGTGACGCACCGCACCACGTTTTCGGGCTTTCTGGCACCGCTGTGGGGCCGTTTGATTGGCTCGGGCATGAAGAAGACGTTGCCAGCGGCGCTGGCGGGGTTGAAAGCTAAGGCGGAGGGCGTCTAGACACAGTTGCTACGCCTGTGGTGATATTGGCCACCGAAGACCGACATCACCACCCAAGAGACATCGCCCATGCATACCGTTTCCCTGACTTTGCTGTTCGCCGGCTGCTGCGCCTTGCTGCAAGTGGCGCTCACCGCACTGGTGATTGCCCGCCGATTGCAAGTCGGCGTGGGCTTTCTGGACGGTGGCGACCCCCAACTGCTGCGCCGCATCCGCGCACACGGCAATTTTTCGGAAACCGTGCCCATGGCCTTGCTGCTGATGGGCTTGTTGGAACTGCGCGGCCTGAGCAGCCACTGGCTCATAGGTTTCGGCGTCGCACTGCTGCTGGGCCGCCTGCTGCATGCCCAAAGCCTGATGACCAACAACGCCACCTGGAGCCGAGCAGGCGGCATGGTGCTCACGCTGGCTGTCATCAGCATTCAAGGGGTGTTTGCGCTGTGGATTTTCTGGCGATGAATTCTTTGCTAGCGCTTCTGATTTCATAGCTGATTGAGCAATGAATACATGGGCTGTTGGCCTAAAAGCCGTAAAAATCTAGATCATTTAGACGCTATCCAGCCATGAAGGAGTGGAAAGATGCTGACGCATAAGCAATTGCGAGCCAAGGCGCTCGGCGACCCCGCGGTAAAGGCTGAATACGAGAAGCTGAGCGACGAATTTGCGCTCTTGGATGAATTCCTGAAAGCCCGCGCGGCTCAAGGGCTCACCCAAGCGCAGGTAGCAGAGAAAATCGGAACAACGCAGTCGGCCGTGGCCCGGATGGAATCGGGCAGCGGAAAGCACGCACCTTCGCTCGCAACCCTGTCCAGGTATGCCGAGGCGCTGGGGTGTAAGTTGGAGCTGAGGTTGGTTCGAAAAGTGCGAGCGGTGAGTATTTCAGCTGGGCGCTCCAGCAGCCGCGCTTCTCGCGCTGTTGAGCTTTAGCGTTGAGCGTCGTGGGCACCAGCAGCTACCGCGCCGTAGACCATGTGATGGTTCGCGCGCTAAACATTGATCGGCTGCTCTGGCTTTTCAGCAACGTGTTTGAGCTCCCAATTTCATGGCCGAAGGAAAGCAATAGCTTTGCCACATTCGCATGGGTACACGTCGGAAACACAGATCTGGAACTGTGGGCGTCCACAAACAATAAAGACCTCCCGGTTGATTGCCAACCACCGCTCATACACGGGTTCGCACTGGATCCCATGCACGATCTGGGCGACAGCATCGCCAAGCTTGCGAAAGTCGGTATTCAATGCAAAGAGCCGAAACCGTACAGAACTCCGAGTGGCGCAGGAACCGTCGTCACAAACTTCACCAATTCCGTGGTGCTGGATCTTTCGTCTGAGTCGTGCTGCGTCTTCTTTTGTGCGTGGGATCCAGACGGAACGATCTTTCCTTGGACGGAAAGGCTTACCTCCCAACAGCGGAGCGCGCGAGATCGAAGAGAATTCCTAAAGCGTGGCGGTGGCGTGCTGGGGCTCGTGGGCCTGGCCGAAATCGAATTGTCGACGCCAGAACTCTCACACGCCATGGCGAAGTGGGCCGCTTTATCAGGAGAAGGCCCACCGTTTTCGCTTACATCCGATATACAACTGAAACTGCTTTCGGGTCCTCAGCACGTCATCCAGTCGCTCACTTTCGAAGTCACATCGCTTGAATCCGTCAGGGCATTCCTTTCATCGAAAGGCCTGCTTGGGACATCCCGCCAGAACGAACTGACACTCGACCCACACGCGACCGACGGACTAAAGTTGAAATTCAGGGAAGCAACGTCAGCCGTCAAGTGACGCCCCCAACCCCTGCATCACATCCCGAATCTGCTGCAACGCCGCCGGGCCTTCGCCAATGGATTTCCGCATCGAGTACTACAGTGAAGCCGTCGAGGAGGAAATCCTGGCGCTTCCTGACACGCTCGCTGCTCGGTACATTGTTTTGACACGCCAGATGACTGCGGTGGGCGCGAACCTTGGGCAGCCACACACAGACTCGTTTGGCGACGGACTTTTTGAGCTGCGGCTCAAGGGAGCGGACGGAATTGCCCGAGTCTTCTTTTGCACGCTGATCGGCGCCGCATCATGATGTTGCACGCGTTCATCAAGAAGTCTCAGAAGACGCCGCTGCGGGAACTCGAAGTCGCGCGCAAGCGCATGAAGGAAATCAAAGATGCAAACCCATGATGAGATTGTTTCAAAACTACTCCTACGCCCCGGCGTGAGGAAAGAGGTCGATCGAATCGAACGCGAGGAAGGCGAGCTGCTTGATTTGCTGCTGAAAGCGAGGCACGAAGCGGGTCTTACCCAAGCACAGGTTGCGCAGCGCATGGGAACACAGCCGCCTTCCGTTGCTCGTCTGGAGCGTTCACTTGCAACCGGAAAACACTCGCCGTCCCTGGCTACGCTGAGGCGATACGCGCAGGCCTGCGGCAGAGAATTGGTGCTGCAAATCGCATAGCTCCAAACCCCTACACCACATCCCGAATCTGCTGCAACGCCGCCGGATCCTCCATCGTCGTCAAATCCCCCGGCTCACGCCCTTCACACACCGCCTGAATCGCCCGGCGCAGCAATTTTCCGCTGCGGGTTTTGGGCAGGGCTGACACAAAGCGCACCCGCGCTGGGCGGGCCACCGCGCCAAGTTGGCTGTCGACCACTTGCATGATCTCGCCTTCCAGCTTCAGGCACGCCGCCACATCGCCCAGCGCTGATGCATCGCGGGCAACCACAAAGGCCATGGCCACCTGGCCTTTGAGGGCGTCGGCCACGCCGACCACGGCCACTTCGGCCACGTTGGGGTGGCTAGAGATGCTTTCTTCAATTTCGCGGGTGCCCAGGCGGTGGCCGGCGACGTTGATGACGTCGTCGGTACGGCCCAGGATGGTGTAGTAGCCATCTTCGTCGCGGGTGGCCCAGTCGAAGGTGCTGTAGACCGTGACGTTGGGCACTGATTTCCAGTAGGTGTTGACAAAGCGGGCATCGTCGCGCCACACGGTTTGCATGAAGCCGGGCGGCGTGGGGCCGTCTACCACCAGCACGCCTTTCTGGTTGGGCGCGGTGAGTTCTGCGCCGGTGTTCTCATCGAGCAGCTTAACGCGCCAGCCGTACATGGGCAGGCCGGGGCTGCCGAGTTTGGTGGGCTGCTTCTGCACGCCCTGAATCCCATTCGCCAAGGTGAGCAGCGGCCAGCCGGTTTCGGTTTGCCAGTAGTTGTCGATGATGGGCACGCCCAGGGCATCTTGAATCCAGCGGGCGGTGGGTTCGTCCAGCGGCTCGCCGGCCAGGTAGAGCGCGCGCAGGCTGGAGATGTCGTGTTTTTTCAGGCAGGCCGGGTCTTGCTTTTTGAGCACCCGCACGGCGGTGGGCGCGCTAAACATGGCGGTGACCTTGTACTTTTCCACCAGGCTCCACCAGACGGCGGCGTCGGGCCGGATCGGCAGGCCTTCGTACATCACGGTGGCCATGCCGGCGATCAAAGGGCCGTAGACGATGTAGCTGTGGCCCACCACCCAGCCAATGTCGCTGGTGCAAAAGTAGGTTTCGCCGGGCTTGCAATCAAAAATGTGCCGCATGCTGGCGGCCAGCGCCACGGCATATCCGCCTGTGTCGCGCTGCACGCCTTTGGGCTTGCCGGTGGTGCCGCTGGTGTAGATGGTGTAGCTGGTCGCCGTGGCATCGAGCCACACGCAGGGAACCTGGGTTTTTAAGTGTTTTTGGCTGGCAGCCCAGTAATCTATTGCTGGAGCAGCTATGGTTTCAATAGCGGCCAGCTTTCTGTCAACCAGCAGCACAGCCGCCGGTTTGTGGCTGGCCAGCTCAATGGCGCGGGCCAACAGCGGTGTGTAGGCCACCACCTTGCCACCACGCGAGCCAGCATCGGCGCTGATGATGAGCGTGGGCTGCGCGTCGTCAATGCGGCTGGCCAGGCTCACACTGGCAAAGCCGCCAAACACCACCGAATGAATCGCGCCAATGCGCGCGCAAGCCAACATGGCAAACGCCGCCTCGGCCACCATGGGCATGTAAATCAGCACGCGGTCGCCCGGCTTCACACCCAGCTCGAGCATCACCGCCGCCATGGTTTGCACCGCCTGGTGCAGCTGGGCGAAGCTGTAGCTGCGCTCGATGCCGGTTTCGCTGGAGACGTAAATCAAAGCCGGCTGATCGGAGCGGTCTTTCAGGTGCCGGTCGACCGCGTTGTGGCACAGGTTGGTGGTGCCGCCCTTGAACCAAGTGGTGAAGGGTGGCTTGCTGTAGTCGCACAGCGGCTGGCCGTTTTGGCCGGGCGGGGTTTGCCAATCGATGAGCTGGGCTTGTTCGGCCCAGAAGGCTTCGCTCTGGTTTATCGAATGGCGGTAGAAATCGGCGTAGGTTTCGGCTTGTTTGGACATGGCACTTGTCTCCGTGTTTTTGTGTGCACCAATTGTGGCCATCGTGCTTGCGAGTAGCTGACGCAGATCAAGCGGGGGCTCACTTGATCAGCCCCTGCACCTGTCTGAACAACGGATGCTCTGCGCTGCGCAGCCACTCAAACACCACCATCTCGGTGGTCACCAGTTCAGCGCCTGCGCCTGCCAGGCGGTCAAATGCGGCGTCGCGGTTGCGCTCGGTGCGGCTGGCGCAGGCATCTGTGACGACCCACACCTCAAACTCATGCTCAAGTAATTCGAGTGCGGTTTGCATCAGACACACATGGGCTTCGCAGCCTGCCACCACCACAGCAGCCCTGCCCTCGTCTTGCGGCGGTACGGCTTTTTGCAGGTGCTTGGGCAGGCTACGCGCATTGCCGCCTTGCGTGGGCCGGGCGGGCGGGCGCAGCGCGCGCAACAGCTCGTCGGTGCAGGCGCTGAACTGCATTTTGTGCAGCACGCGGGCTTTTGCATCGTGCAGCACGGCTAACAGCGCGGCGTCGGTCGGCCCGAGTTTGTCGGGGTTTTGCTCGGTGGCCCAGATGGGCACCTGCAGCAGGTGCGCGGCTTGCGCCAGGCGCACGGCGTTGGCGACTGCTTCGGCACCGGCGGCACCAGCACCAGACAAGGCAGGCATCAGGCGTAGCTGGTAGTCGACCAGCAGCAGTTGGGAGTCGTCGGCGTCAATCAGCATGGTTTTTGTTTGGTGCGTTGTGGGTACATCAGTTTGCCTGAGGGACCGGCGACGGAGCAACAGCAACTTTTTGACCCGGCGGTGCGGGCGTGGCACCATCATTGCCATACACATTCATCAACCGCGCGCTCATGTCCCCTGCACCCGCCCCTGCTGCTTCCGGCTCCCAACGGGTCTCTCAACGGGTTGGCCTGGTCATGGCCGTGATTCAGCTTTTTTTCACGCTCACCTGGACGGTCTACGTGATTTTTTTGCCCCAACTGGCCGCGCAGGTGGGTTTGAACCAGCAGGCGGTGCTCATTATTTTGATGGCCGACCAGCTGATTTTTCTGATCGCCGACACGGCCATGGGCATGGCGGCCGACAAGTCAGCCCAGGTGTTTGGCCGCCTGGGGCGCTGGGTGGTGCTGCTCACCCTGGTGTCGTGCTTGGCGTTTTTGCTGCTTCCTTTTGTGGCGGCCAGCGGGCCGGGCGCGCTCATCTGGTTTTGGTTGCTCACTGTGATCTGGTCGGTCACCTCGTCGGCCTTGCGCGCGCCGCCCATGGTGCTGATGGGCAAATATGCCGCCTTGGCCGAGTTGCCCCGGCTGGCCAGCCTGTCGTTTCTGGGGCTGGGCATTGCGGGTGCGCTGGCACCCTACCTCACCGTGACGCTGCGCGGCGTCGATCCGCGCTGGCCGTTTGCGCTGTCCAGCATTGCGCTGGCGCTTGCCACGCTGGGCATTGTGTGGGCCGAGCGCAGCTTGAAAGCGGCGGGCGTGTCACTGAAAAAGTCAAAGGCCGAAACGGATGCGCTTGCCGCTCAAAAGCCACCTGTGGCTCCTTTTTTAATGGCCATTGCGCTGCTGGGCATGGGCTTTCAGATTCACTTTTCACTCAACTCCGCACCGGCTTACCTGCGCTTTGCCCAACCCGCCGACCTGGAACTGTTGATGCCGATCTTCTGGATCGCCTTTAACGTGATGCTGCTGGCCAACAGCCGTTTGACCGCGAAGTTTGGCAGCGTGTGGGTGATGAGCACCGCCGCCTGCTTGGGTGCGCTGGCCACTTACCTGACCACCGTGGCGGGCTCACTGAATCTGGTGATCGCCTGCCAGGTGATCGCGGGTGGCGCCTGGGGCTTGCTGATGCCCGGCGCATTTGCCACCGCGCTGGTGGTGGGCCGCACCGGCCGGGAAGGCTGGATCACAGGCAGCCTGTTTTCGCTGCTGGCGCTCACGGCCTTGGCACGTATTGCGTTGGTGTCCAGCCAATTGAACACCGACACGCGGATCGGCCCGGTACTGGCCTGGCTGCCCAGCGCGGTCTGGGTGACAGCGGGGGTGTTGCTGCTGTGGCTGGCTTGGCAAATACGGCAAAAAAGCAATCGTTTGCTACTAACTTAATAGCTACTTGTGCGCTCTGGGCTTGCACTAGAAGCATGAGTGGGCATTCGTAGATGTCCGTCATTCCCGCGTAGGCGGGAATCCAGGTGCGCGGTATTGCCGTAGCAAGGGATTTGAGTACGCTAAGCGTGGATTCCCGTCTGCGCGCGCCTGCGCGGGAATGACGATCAGAGGCATGTATCTGATCAGGTGATTTAACTCAAAAATGCCTGCTGAGGCCGTTCGACCAGGCGTAATCAGGCAGAACAAGCCTTACGCCCATGTATTACTTGCTCAAGATGCTATCAATAATGAAGCACTCTCCGTCGTCAGCGGGCGTAACATCGCTGCCTCTACCCCCTCACACATCCCATGGCACAAAAAAACGACTGGGCCAGCAAAGTGCTGGCGCTTCTCAAAGGCGGTAACGCCAACGCGGCGGTGGCGCAGATCAAGGTTGCGCCCAGCGTGAAAGACATCAAGGCCCTGCATGCCGCGCTCATCGTGCAGCAGCTCATAGGCCGCTGGCCCGTGGTGGACCAGGCTGTGGCCGACGCCACGCAGGCCCTGTCGGCTCCCCGCCTGCACCGCTCGCCATGAGCGGCGACGCGAACCACATGAGCGGCGACGCGAACCACATGAGTAGCGACGCCTCGTTTGCCCAGCTGGGGCTGTCAGAGGTGCTGGTCAGCGCCGCGCTGACACAGGGCTTTTCAACGCCCACACCGGTTCAGCAGCAGGCCATTGCCGCCGTGCTGCAAGGCCACGATGTGCAGGCCTGCGCCCAGACGGGCTCCGGAAAAACCGCTGCGTTTGCCTTGCCCTTGCTACAAAAATTGCAGCTGCTTGAGCAGGATTCACTTGGGCGGCAGCCTGATATGGCACTAATTCTGGTGCCCACCCGCGAATTGGCGGCCCAAGTGGGCCAGGTGCTGCGCGACCTGGCGCAGGCCCTGCCCCGTCGCTGCAAAGTGGCCATCGTATTCGGTGGCGTGTCGATCAACCCGCAAATGATGCGCTTGCGCGGCGGGGCCGATGTGGTGGTGGCCACGCCGGGCCGTCTGCTCGACCTGGTGACCCACAACGCCTTGAGCCTGTCTGACGTGCAGACCCTGGTGCTCGACGAAGCCGACCGCCTGCTCGACCTGGGCTTTGCCGACGAGCTGAACCGCGTGCTGGCCCTGCTGCCCCCCAAGCGGCAAACCCTGCTGTTTTCGGCCACGTTTCCCCCAGCCGTGCAGGCGCTGGCAGCCAGCCTGTTGCACCAGCCGCTGCTGATCGAGATTGCCAACACACCGCAAACCCAGCCCGCGATCACCCAGCGCGCCATTGCGGTCGACGCCGCCCAGCGCACGCAGCTGCTGCGCCACCTGTTTAAAACCAATGGCTGGCAACGCGTGCTGGTGTTTGTGGCCACCCGCTACACCGCCGAAACCGTGGCCGAAAAACTATACAAAAACGGCATCTTCGCCACCCCATTCCACGGCGAGCTGAGCCAGGGCGCCCGCACCCAGGTGCTTGACGAATTCAAAGCCGAGCGCTGGGAAGTAGTCGTCACCACCGACCTGGCCAGCCGCGGCATCGACATTGCGCAACTGCCGGTCGTCATCAACTACGACCTGCCCCGCAGCCCCACCGACTACACCCACCGCATCGGCCGCACCGGCCGCGCGGGCGAAACCGGCCTGGCGATCAGCTTTGTGACCGCCGACAGCGAGGCGCACTTTGCGTTGATCGAAAAGCGCAACGGCCTGGCGCTGGTGCGCGAGCAGGTGGAGGGTTTTGAGCCCAAAGAGCTGCCTGTGAAACCGGCGGTGGACTTGGCACCTGTGCCGGGTACGGGTGGTATCAAGGGAAAGCGGCCCAGCAAGAAGGACAAGCTGCGGGCGGCGGGCTTGCGTTGAGCTATTGATCCGGCCCCATGAAGTGTCAACCGTTCGCCCCCAGCCTGGCGGCTACGAATTCAGTAGCAAAACAGGGCTTAGTAGTGTGCGTAGATGTCGGGGTCGCCCGACAGCGACTCACTTTTCTTTGCGTCGCCAAAGAAAAGTCAAGCAAAAGAAAGGCGACCCGCAGTCTGGGCCCTCCGCTTCGCTGCGGGTACCTTGCGGTGCTCAAACCCAGTGGGGTCACGTGCAAACTCGCCTGCGGCTCACACAAGCACATGCCCTGATCCACTGGGTTTTGCGCTCCTCAGCCCAGCCGGACGGGATTTTCGTGTTTGGCTAGACACCTCTCTCAGCCCGAACGGAAATTTCAAGCTTTATCGGACCGAATCAATAAGGTTCCCTATTGATTCGGCCCGATGAAACCGCCACCCCCACCGCCAGCAAAGCCGCCACCCATGGCACCCAGCCCTGCAGCCACCCGCTCGCCACTGGCAATGTCGGTGGCCACCGCGCGAAAGGGAATGGGCAGCTGGTCAAACGTGGCCAGCGCCGCGCCAACGGGCACCAGGCGCCGCAACTCCAGCATCAGGTTCTGGTCAGACACAGCGCCCTCGGGCGTCGTCAGCGCACCGTCTTCCAGCCCCAGGCCAATCTTGACCGGGAAGCTGGTCTCCTGCGCTTTTTGCCGGTAGCGAAGGTCGTCGCGCAGCGGTGCCGCATCAAAAATCGCGTCCCAATCGGTCCCGCTCACCGCCTTTTCCAGCGCCTGCCCGTCAAGCCCGGAGGCATACAGCCCGCCGACCACCGCGCCCATGGAGGTGCCCACGATCAAGTCAGGCCGTATGCCCAGTTTTTCCAGCTCTTGAATGGCACCCACATGCGCAATGCCAAAGGCCCCGCCGCCGGACAGCACCAGGTCGATTTTTGGTTTTTTGCGGGTGGGGGTGGGTATTGGCGTGGGTGTGGTGGGCTGCGCCTGCGCCACCGCAACCCCAGCCCACATGCTGAGCCACAGACAGCAGGCCAGTGCAGACGCTATCCGGACGCGAGGGGAGCGAAAGCTGGGCGGGTGGGAGTGAGAAGGCATGACGGGCAATCCGGGTAGGAAAAACGATGCGGGGATTGTGAAGCGTCATGCCGGTGGGGATGCGCTGTGAGCAGGTTGGGGTTGGCGGATCAGCTGCTTCTTTTTACTATGGAATTGGTAGCTGGCTGTGCAGATTGGGTATGGGCTGCGAGGGAATTTCGCTTGGAGAAACTCGGAACAGGAACGACTTTAGTCGTGGCGGCGTGTCGACGTCTATCTCGTTTTGGACGCTCCAACGACCTGTTCAGATCGCGGCAAGCGCGATCTAACCTTATTCATTGGTCTCCCGTGCTGGTGCCAGAAGCGTGTTGCTTGGCATACATCTCAAGTACAGGCCGGACTGAAGGAAACCCAGCGTGAAGCAGTGTGGTGACACCATTCCAACGTGTAGCCCTTATGGCTTGGCTTCGGACGTACACCGAGGTCTCGATTCCCACGAGGCGCACTTGGCTCTGCGACCAGCGTTCGAGTGGTACTCGGAGATCGCCGAGCATCCATACGCTACAGCCGCTGATGCCGGCCAAGTCGCGAGGCATCTGCGCGGAGTGGCCGTTTCTCGTTCGGAATGCTATCTGCTCGCCTTTGCTATTTAGTAGCAGGTCAGGTGAACAGGCCAAGAGGAAATGCCGATTAGGGTTGTATCCATCCAGGCCGACTTCACTGCCTTGGTAGGCAAAGGTCCCGTACTGAAGCATCTTGGTCAACAGTGTGGTGTCCGAGGGCCCAAGAGAAGTGGACCAGACCGCTGGAAAGCCGCTGACAACAAAGTAGGCATGAGACAGGTCTTTTGGGAACTCTGCGTCTGCGACTCTGACAAAAGCCCCGTCGTCGAACCGCCGGGCCTGATCAGGGGCAAGTTCGTATATTGCGATGTCATGCTCGTCGAAGCTCCGGAAGTCTCGCTCGCCAGTCAGGATCCAGTTTCCGGCTAAAGAGACATATCGACCGTCTGATGCGCCGGAAATGGCTAGCGTCGCGTCGTTGGTTGTTTCACTGTGAGCAACATGGGCGGCTGTTACGACGAACCGGTGTTCTGCGACCGCCAAAAGCGTGCCGGTCCCAAGGTGACGCACATGCTGGTTGACGGACGCCACCACCTGGACCGTGGAGCGCGCCACGAGGGGCGGAACGCATTCGGACATGATTCGGGCAAGCCCCGCTACAACCTTGGGATCACGATCTGGAATAACGGGCATTCGGGAGCTTTAACGTCTGAATTCACCGGCCATGCGCGGCTTCATGCGCAAGGTTCGGCGGAATGATGGGTTGGGCCGAATTTAAGGAGATCTTGCTCAAGTATTTCGCAACAGCGGCGTGTGAAATGCTCCTTCTTATCCGAACTATTCTGGTAGATGCCCTTGAATGATTGATACATAGCTTTACGGTAGCTTGCTCGACCGAAAGTTCTAGAGCTAATAAACCTGAAGCCTCCTCCGCGCTTGTGAACGATCGACAGGGCATACATTTCCTTTGTGAAATCCATGCTATCCAACGGCAATGCCAAGTGATAACCGCAATCGATGGTTAGCTCAGAAAACACTACAAGTCGTTCGGTATCAGTTCCGTCCGGACAGGGAACCATCAATGTCCCGAAATTTTTCGAAAAGGAGACAACTTCACCAAAGCTGACCCCGTGCTTCATGACGTTCTGGCCGTTCTTCGGTGGATCAAATTCGTAAAGATCGCATTTCGAGTACGCGTGCTCAATTGCCCGGGCTGCGGAATAATGGGTTGTGAATATCTTCTTCAGGCAAAATAGGTGAATATCCAAGGCCGTAAAATACCCAACGCTTTTTGTACCATTGATTACGTCAACAAGCACCTCGGTTCGAACCTCTGATAGCTCCAACTTGCTTCGATGTGCTCTGACGTCAATCCGGTTGAGTTGTTCAAGCTGTGGCCGAAGTGTTGGCGGTATCTCTGGAAATCTCTCCATTGGTTACTCTAGTCCACAGACCTGTCGCACATAAGCCCAACGTTTGAATGAACGGGTGCCGCTAGGTCTCCCGCTTGAATGATGGATCGGGCAACAGAGGTCAAACACATTTATACATTACGTGGGAAACCATTTTTAGCAAAGCTTGTGAAATCGGATGGGTAACCATAAATTTTAAACAGGCTTCCGTCTTTTGCTTTGAGCCAATCATTTTCGTTTATTGATTTTATGGCTTCAGTAAACTCTTCGGGAAGCAATCCATCCTTGTCAATATTTTGGTCTACAAACAATTGTGTAAGACTCAACTCTCTTTTGGGGGAGGTTTCTATATTTACATTCCAGAACCCAACCACAGCCCAAACTTGCACGTCATCAAATGCAGCACTTATTGCGCCCAAACATTCATCTCTCGTCATAAAGTCTCCTTGTATTCCTACACCAACAAATTATTCTGCCCTAACGTAATATGGATCGTTGGATATTTCGGGACTCCAAGATACCCGACGAAATAAGTTGCTGGCCATATCAGCCGCGAATTGCTGGGGGGGGCGTGTAGGCTGCCTGTCAGCTAGGTTGACTCGCCCGAATCTTCACCCGCAATCCCCTTCTCCCCCGCCTCCGGCACCCCCCGCTTCGTCCGCACCCCCGGCTTGGCCAGCAGCTCCACATAAAACTGCGTCCCGCCCGCCTTGGAAACCTCGTCCATCAACCCGGTCAGCGCCGTCAAGTGCACCACCTGCGCCTCGGCTTCGGTAGCTCCAAACCGGCAATCAAAATCCACAAAATCAACGCCTTCTGCCAGCGGCTTGCCGCGCTCGCGGCGGATGTATTGGCGGGTTTCGTGTTTGATGGCTTCCAGCACCCGGTCGGGGTGCTTGCCTTCTATGTGGAGTTGGAAAGTTTTCTTCATGCCCGATGGTAGCCTGTTGGTCTGCACTGACACTTGAATTACTATAATTTTGATAGCTGCTTGAGCAAGTTCTACATGGGCTGCAAGCACTTTTTACCTATAAACATGTCCGAACGCCACCCCACACCCTCCAAAGAAGACATTGCCCTGTTGCCCGAGTTTGGGCGCTTGGGGCTGGACCGCATTGCCCTGGTGACCACGGGTGAGCAGGCCGCGCGGGCGTGGGATGAGTTGGTGGGGGCTGGCCAGGCGGTGGCCTGGGGGTTTGATACTGAATCGAAGCCCACCTTCCTGAAAAACGAAGTCTCGCAAGGCCCGCACGTGGTGCAACTGGCCACGCTGCACAAGGCCTGGGTGTTTCAGCTGCATCAGCCTGAGTGCAGCGCGGTGGTGGCCCGGCTGCTGGCGGTGCCGGGCACGGTGAAGGCCGGGTTTGGCCTGGGCGACGACAAAAAGCGCATCACCCACAAGCTGGGCATAGAGCCGCAGGATGTGCTCGACTTGAACAACACGTTTCGCGAGCGCGGCTTTCGCAAAGACATGGGTGTGAAAGGCGCGGTGGCCGTGCTGTTTCACCAGCGCTTCATCAAGTCCCGCAAAGCCACCACCTCCAACTGGGCCAACCCGCGGCTGACCGAGGCGCAGCTGATTTATGCGGCCAACGATGCCTATGCCGCCGCGCGGGTGTGGCACGCGCTGCAAGACGCAGCGGCCTGACAGGGCCGCCTTACTCGTCCAACCTGTCGGCCAGAAACCCACCGCTCTGGTGCGACCACAGCCGCGCATACAGCCCGCCGCTGGCCAGCAACTGCGCATGCGTGCCCTCTTCCACCACGCGGCCCTGCTCCAGCACCACCAGGCGGTCCATGGCGGCGATGGTGGACAGGCGGTGGGCAATGGCCACCACGGTTTTGCCTTCCATCAGCTGGTACAGGCTGGCCTGGATGGCGGCTTCCACCTCGGAGTCGAGCGCGCTGGTGGCTTCGTCGAGCAACAAAATGGGCGCGTCTTTCAACATCACGCGGGCAATGGCAATGCGCTGGCGCTGGCCGCCCGACAGCTTCACGCCGCGCTCGCCCACGTGGGCATCAAAGCCGGTGCGGCCTTTGGCATCGGCCAGCTGGGCGATGAACTCGGTGGCCTGGGCACGGTTTGCAGCGGCCAGCATGTCGGCATCCGTCGCATCGGGGCGGCCATACAAAATGTTGTCGCGCACCGAGCGGTGCAAGAGCGACGTGTCTTGCGTGACCATGCCAATCTGCGCGCGCAGGCTGTTTTGCTGCACGGTGGCAATGTCTTGCCCGTCGATGCGAATGCTGCCGCCTTCCAGGTTGTGAAAGCGCAGCAGCAGGTTCACCAGGGTTGACTTGCCCGCGCCCGAGCGGCCCACCAGGCCGATTTTTTCGCCGGGGCGAATCGTCAGGCTCAAGCCATCGACCACGACCCTGTCGCCACCGTAGGCAAAGCGCACCTGGTCAAACACCACCTCGCCGCGCGTGACCACCAATGGCTGGGCATTGGGCACATCGACCACGCTGTGCGGCTTGGACAGCGTGGTCATGCCGTCTTGCACCGTGCCCATGTGCTCAAACAACGAGGCAAACTCCCACATCACCCAGTGCGAAATACCGTTCAGGCGCAGCGCCATGGCGGTAGCGGCCGCCACCGCGCCCACGCCCACCTGCCCGTGTGTCCACAGCCACAGCGTCACGCCGGCGGTGCTCGCAATCAGCAGCATGCTTAAAGAATGGTTGACGATTTCAAAGCCAGTGACCAGCCGCATCTGCCCGTGCACGCTGCGAATGAACTCCTGCATCGCACCCTTCACATACACGGCCTCGCGCTGGGCGTGCGAAAACAGCTTGACGGTGCTGATGTTGGTGTAAGCATCGGTGATGCGCCCGGTCATCAACGAGCGGGCATCGGCCTGGGTTTTGGCCACCTTGCCAATACGCGGCACAAAGAAACACACCGCTGCCAGGTACAGCACCAGCCAGGCCAGAAATGGCACGAGCAGCCACAGATCCAGGCTGCCCACCACCGCCACCATGGTCACGAAGTAAATCACCACAAACACCAGAATGTCGGCCACGATGAACCAGCAGTCGCGCACCGCCAGCGCCGTCTGCATGACCTTGGTGGCCACGCGCCCGGCAAACTCATCGCCATAAAACCCCATGCTCTGGCCCAGCATGCGCCGGTGAAACTGCCAGCGCAGCCGCATGGTGAAGTTGCCCGCCAGCGCCTGGTGCTTTAGCAAAGTTTGTAGCGCCACCACCAGCGGGCTGACCGCCAGAATGCCCGCCAGCAGCAGCAAGCTGTTTTTTTCCTGCGCCCACAGCTGAGCTGGCGGAATCGCTCCCAGCCAGTCCACCAGGCGGCCCAGCATGGCAAACAGCAGGGCTTCAAACGCGGCAATGAGCCCGGTGCACAGCGTCATGCCCGCAATAAACCAGCGCATGCCCTGCGTGCCAGCCCACAGAAATGCGAGAAAGCTGGCCGGTGGCTGGGGCGGCTCGCCGTCGGGGTAGGGGTTGACGAGGTTTTCGAAGAAGCGAAGCAGGCGGATCAAGGGAGAACTCTCTGGTGTAAAGGGTTTTGCTCCTTCCCCTTCCGGGGGAAGGCTGGGATGGGGGCTCTTGGCCAGACGCGGCCAACAAACATCAGTTCGCGCATGCCCCCATCCCTACCTTCCCCCGGGAGGGGAAGGGGTTAAGCCATCTCACGCGCCGACCACTTCCCCCCGCAGCGAATGCGAATTCGCCTGCGTGATGCGCACATCCACCATCTGCCCCACCAGCCGCGCATGCCCTTGAAAGTTCACCGCCCGCATGCATTCGGTGCGGCCCATGAATTCACTGGGGTCTTTGCGGGCCGGGCCTTCGACCAGGATGCGCTGCACTGTGCCCACGCGCTGCTCGCTGATGCGGCGCATGTTGCCGTCGATGTTGGCTTGCACCTCTTGCAGGCGCGCCAGCTTCACCGCATGGGGCATGTCGTCGTGCAGGTTGGCGGCTGGCGTGCCGGGGCGGGGGCTGAAGATGAAGCTGAAGCTGTTGTCAAAGCCCACGTCATCCATCAGCTTCATCAGCTTGGCATGGTCTTCATCGGTCTCGCCGGGAAAGCCCACGATGAAGTCGCTGCTGATGGCCATGTCGGGGCGAATCGCGCGCAGTTTGCGGATGGTGCTTTTGTATTCGATGGCGGTGTAGCCACGCTTCATGGCCATCAAAATCTTGTCGCTGGCGTGCTGCACCGGCAGGTGCAGGTGGCTCACCAGCTTGGGTACGCGGGCATAGACATCGACCAGACGCTGCGTGAACTCGTTGGGGTGGCTGGTGGTGTAGCGGATGCGCTGGATGCTGGCGATGTCGGCAATGGTTTCGATCAGCAGCGCAAAGTCGGCGATGTCGGCTGTGTTTCCCATAATCCCGCGGTAGGCATTGACGTTTTGCCCCAGCAAGGTCACCTCTTTCACGCCCTGCGCGGCCAGGCCATTGACCTCTTTCAACACGTCGTCAAACGGGCGCGAAACCTCTTCGCCCCGCGTGTAGGGCACCACGCAGTAGCTGCAGTATTTGCTGCAGCCTTCCATGATGCTCACAAAGGCCGTAGCACCCTCTACCCGGGCGGGCGGCAGGTGGTCAAACTTTTCAATTTCGGGGAAGCTGATGTCCACCTGCGGGCGCTGCAGCGCGGCGCGGGCGTCGAGCAACTGCGGCAGGCGGTGCAGGGTTTGCGGGCCAAACACCACGTCCACATACGGCGCGCGTTTGATGATGTCGGCCCCTTCCTGGCTGGCCACGCAGCCACCCACGCCAATGAGCACGCCTTTTTTGGCCAGATGCCGAACCCGGCCCAGGTCGCTGAACACTTTTTCTTGCGCTTTTTCGCGCACGGAGCAGGTGTTGAACAGAATCAAATCGGCTTCGTTGACGTCTTGCGTGGCCTCATAGCCTTGAGCGGCATGCAGCACGTCGACCATCTTGTCCGAGTCGTACTCGTTCATCTGGCAGCCAAAGGTTTTGACGAAAACCTTGGGGGCAGGTTTGCCGCCGACCACACCATCGGACGGGCTTGGGGCGAGCGCGTTCATTGGTTGCTACCGGGTGTGGCGGCCGGCTGTGGGGCCGCCTTGCTCGCGCTCGTGGGCGTGTTGCCCGCCAGGCTGTCCGTGATGACGTTGAAGATCGTGCGCTGGCCGCCCGGCAAGGCACGCGCCTCCTCGGCACTCAAGATCCACACCTCATGCACCAGCCCGGCCCCATCGCGCCGGTAGACCACGGGCAAATCTTGGCCCACCAGGGTGCCTGACAGCACCATCAGGTTTTGCGTGTTGCGAATGCGGGCACCGGGTGACAGCTGGTCAGGCTGGCCGTCCAGCGTGATCTGCGGCGGCAGCGTGATCTTCATATCTGCCCGCTTGACGTTGGCTGGCACCTCCCGGCGCATGGTCTGGGCCTGCAAATCTGAATGAAATAAGCCACCAGCCCATATGAATACTGCTGAAGCAGCTATTAAAAAGGGAGCGATGGAGTTGGGTTTGCAGCGGTTCATGGTGTGTATCCAGAGGCTGGTTGAGCGCAGTGCGCGAAGTTCGAGATTTTACCGGGCACCCATGTGCGCGTTTGACAGGCTGCAAAAGCACCGTCATCTAGCTTTCACAGGCGTGGGCTAGCGTCCAAAGGTTTTACCCGTTGACCCGGGTTTGCTCCCCTTTCACGCGTTCGCCTTACTTCTCAAGGATTCTTCATGTCAGCTGTTTACTTCGATTTGTCGACCGGTAACTTCACACAGAACTGGACGGGTGCAACCCTCACAAACGACGACTGGTCTCTGGTGCCCTCCATCATGGGCTACCGAGGCGACGACGTGACGACCACGATTGCGGCCGATCCCCAAACCCTGTTGAACGACGGAACCCTGACGCCGGATGTGAACGTCAACACCGTCGGGCCCAATACCTTCAACACCGGCGGCGTGACCTACTTCACCGGTGCCAATGCGGCCAACAACGATGTGGTGGCCTTGAGCGGCTCCGCCACCGCCGACGCACCCAATCTGGTGCTGCACTTGAACGCCACGGGTCGGGAAAACGTGACCGTGAACTACCTGCTGCGCGACCTGGATGGGTCTGTCGACAATTCGATCCAAGCCGTTGCCCTGCAGTACCGCATTGGCAACAGCGGCACCTGGACCAATGTGCCCGCAGGTTTCGTGGCCGATGCCAGTGGTGGCCCCAACACCGCAACGCAGACCAACGCCGTCACCGCCGTGCTGCCCGCCGCGGTCAATGGCCAGGCACAGGTTCAGGTGCGCATCATCACGGTGAACGCAACCGGTAACGATGAGTGGATTGGCATTGACGACATCGTTGTGAGCAGCGCACCCGCCGCCGTCGCCAACCCCACCGTCAACCTCTCTGTCAGCACCAACACCGGTAGCGAAGCGGGCACCACCGTCATCACCGTTACCGCCACCGCATCTGCCGCCGTCACCGGCGCACAAACCGTCAACCTGGGCGTCACCGGTACCAACGTCACTGCGGGTGACTATTCGCTGTCCAACACGGTCATCACCATTGCCAACGGTGCCACCACCGGCAGCGTGACTTTCACGGTGGTGGACGACGCGGTAGCCGAGGCGCTGGAAACCGCTGTGCTCACCATCAGCAGCCCCAGCGCGGGCCTCACCTTGGGCACCACGCTCACGCAAAACATCAACATCACCGACAACGATACGCCCGCTGCGGGCCTGACCTACGCAAACCCCACGCTGAACGAAGCCAATCCCTTCAACGGCAGCATCAGCGGCAAAACCGTCATCACGCTCACCGGCGACACCTTCACCGGTGCCAATGGTGAAAACCTCGTCACCACCAGCAAAGTCACCGTCACCAACGTGCCCGCAGGCCTGACCG
The DNA here is from genome assembly GCA_013297875.1 of Comamonadaceae bacterium. GTDB lineage: Bacteria > Pseudomonadota > Gammaproteobacteria > Burkholderiales > Burkholderiaceae_C > JAAFIW01. The sequence continues at coordinate 80,998 of JAAFIW010000005.1, forward strand.
CCGTGCTGGTGCGCACCAGCGCCACCACCGCCGAGCTGAGCTACACCGGCACAGCCACCGCGAATGCCAACGCCAATGACGTGGCCAATGTCACCGTGGCGTTCGCCAACACCGCCTTCACCGGCAACAACGCGGCCGGCGTCACCGCCTCCACCAAGGTCGACCTGGGGCTGAACTTTGCTGACATCGGCATCACAGGCACTGTGCAGACCTTCACGCCCAACGCGGGCACCACCACGGGCAGCTCCGACGCGTCCACCGCCATTGCGCTGGACGCCAATTTCATGGTGGTGGCCGACGACGAAGCCAGCGTGTTGCGCGTGTATGACCGCGCCGGTGGCCCCGCGGTGCTGGAGTGGAGCTACTCGGCCGCTTTAGGCAACGGCGGCGAGCTGGACCTGGAAGCCGGCACCCGCATTGGCGACACGCTGTATTTCTTCGGCTCGCATAGCAATACCCGGGCTGGCGCTGATGCCAACAGCCGTGAGTTTGTGTTCACCGTAACCGTATCGGGCTCAGGTGCCAACACGGTATTCACCTTCGGCAACAAGGCCAGTGGCCTGGAAGCGGCCCTTGCCACCTGGGACAGCAGCAATGTCCACGGCAAAGGTGCCAACTACTTTGGCTTCACGGCTTCGTCGGCCGCTGGGGTTGCGCCCGAGTTGGTCAACGGCTTTTCCATCGAGGGCTTGACCGCTTCCCAAGGCGGCAGCAACCTGTTTATCGCCTTCCGCGCACCGCAAACCACCACGACCGGCCGCAACATGGCCGTCATCGTGCCGGTGACCGTGGCCAGCGTGCTCACTGCAACACCTGTGTTTGGTGCGCCGATTGAATTGAACCTGGGCGGGCGCGGCATTCGCTCCATCGAAAAATCGTCCAACGGCACGGATTATTTGATCCTAGCGGGCCCTTCTGGCGGCGCCAGCACCGAGGTCACCAACGATTTCCGCCTGTTCCGCTGGGATGGCGTGAGCACCAGCCCGGTGGAGCTGAACGTAAACCTGGATGCGCTGCGCGACGGCACGGGTGGCAGCTTTGAGAGCATCGTGGACGTGCAAAGCACTGCGCAGGGCACGCTGGTGCAACTGCTGCAAGACAACGGCGACACCATTTGGCCCGGACAATCGGTGGCTTCCAAAGACTTGGCACCCGGCTTGCAACAGTTTCAGGGCAACTGGGTGTCGCTGGGTGCCAATGTGGCGGCCGACACCGCAGCCCCCACCCTGGTCAGCGCCACCCCCGCCGACGACGCCACCGGTGTCGCACCCAACGCCAACCTGATCCTGCGCTTCAGCGAAGGCGTAAAGGCTGGCACCGGCAACTTCGTCATCAGAAAAGTCAGCGACAACTCGGTGGTGGAGACCATTGCGGTGGGCGACGCGACCAAAGTCAGCATCGCCTTCAACACCGTCACCATCAACCCTGCAACCAACCTGGACCCCAGCACCGCGTATTACGTGGAAGCGGTTGCCGGCACCTTGACCGACACCGCCACGGTGCCCAACAACTGGGCCGGTTTGACAGGCGCGACGGCCTACAACTTCACCACCAGTGCTCCGTTTGTGGCTCCCAAGCTGCTCATTACCGAAGTCAACTCCAACGCTGCGCCCGCCGACTTTTTCGAGCTGTACAACTACGGCACCACAGCCATCGACCTGTCGGGCTGGAGGTGGGACGACGACTCGGCCAACTTCAACGATGCCGCCGCAGTGACCTTTGCTGCGGGCACCTCGATTGCCCCCGGCGAAAGAATCATCGTCATCAACACCACCGATGCCGCAGCCTTTCGCGCCGCTTGGGGCAACCTGCCCAACAGCGTGCAAGTGATTGCACTGGGCGGCCCTGGCGTTGGCAGCCCAGACGCCATCGCTGTTTTTGATGCCGCAGGCAACCTGGCCACATCGCTGAACCTGACCACGGCTTCCATCACCTCCAGTGCCACCACCGTCATCACGTCTGCCACCCGCGCCGACACCCTCCCCATCGTGGCCGGTCACGCCGGAGCCGCAGTCGGCGGCACAGCAACGACCTCGGCGGTGTGGGACGGGCTGTCAACCACCGCACCGACCTACACCTTTGCCAAGGTGGGGGAATTTGGCGGGTTTGCACAAACCACGGTCACCAACATCGGCTCCCCCGGTGCCATTCCCACCCCTGGCGTTGGTGCCAGCATCACAACCCCCGTGCTGCGCCCCTTCACCGCCACCTTGGGCGACTTCACCATCTTCAGTGTCGATACCGACACCACCAACACCTGGTTTCGCAACACCACCGGTCTGGGCGCGGAAGTCAACGGCTTTGCCGACACCGCACCGGCCAACGACTGGCTGATCACACGCGGCTTCAACCTGAACCTGACCGATGCCGAGTACCTGAGCTTCACCACCTGGACGCGCTTTGTCGACTCGGTGACCGTGAACCCGGAAGTCAAAATCAAGTACTCGCTGAACTACAGCGGCAGCGGAGACCCGACCACCGCCACCTGGACTGATTTGAGCTATGTGCCCTCCCCAGAAAACAGCCAGGTCATCACGCCATCGGGCCTGATTGACCTGTCTGCTATCGGCGGCACCAACGTGTACTTTGCCTTCCAGTACACCGCCACCAGCGGCAGCAATGCGGCGCAATGGCGCGTGGACGATGTGAAAATTGAGGGCTATGTGGGCTCAGTGGTGTCGGTTGCTGCGACCACGACGAATCTGCTGGAAGGCTCGGTTGGCACCGTGGCCCACACCTTCACTGTGACCCGTAGCGGCAACACCACGGGCACGTCCACGGTCAACTGGGCGGTGACCGGCCCCACAGTGGATGCCACCGACTTTGGTGGCACCTTGCCGTCAGGCACGGTCAACTTTGCGGCCAACCAGACCACGGCGACCATCACGGTCAATGCCTCGGGCGACACCACACCCGAAATCAACGAGAACTTCACAGTCACGCTGTCAACGCCCAGCGTGGGCACGTCCATCGTCGTAGCTACAGCCACCGGCAGCATCGTGTCAGACGATGCGCCCATCACCAAAATCAACGTCATTCAGGGTTCCGGTTTGGCAACCACGCTGACGGGTGCCGCCGCCACCGGCCTTACCATTCAGGGCGTCGTGACCGCCTTCAAGCCCAACCTGCAAGGCTTCTACATTCAGGAGGAAACGGCCGATCAAGACGCTGATGCAACCACGTCTGAAGGCATATTCGTTTTCTACGGCACGACGCTGCCCGCTGGTTTGAACGCCAACAGCGTAGGCGACATCGTGCAGGTCACCGGTAACGTGGTCGAAACCAACGGCATGACGCGCCTGACCACCCTCAGCGGCTTTCAGACCATCATCGACAACGCCGCGCAAACCCTGCCTGCACCCGTCGCCATCACCCTGCCAGTAGCCGCCCTGGCCAACTGGGAAGCGGTTGAGGGCATGCTGGTGACCGTCTCGTCTGGCACCACCGTGGGCGGAAAACTGGTGGTGACCGACAGCCAAAACTACGGCCAATTCGGCCAGTTGACCCTGACCTCGGACGACCTGCTGGTCAACTTCACCGAAACCAACACGCCCAGCACAGCCGGCTATACCGCCTACATCGCCTCCACCGTCAGAGACCAGATCGTGGTGGACGACAGCACCACCGCGCAAAACACCGACGTGCTGGGTGCCAACGGCGCACCGCTGTCAGCCAGCAACACCCTGCGCGCCGGCAGCTCCGTTGCCAGCGTGACAGGGGTTCTGGATCAGTCAACCACTAACCCTTCATCAGCCCCGTACGAAACCACTTACCGCATTCAAACCACCGAAAACGTGGTCTACACCGCAGCGCCCCGGCCCACCGCTGCCAGCCTGCCCGCCAATGTGACCAATGCGGAAATCAAAGTCGCTTCAGTCAACGTGCTGAACTACTTCACGGACCTGGCAGACGGCAACGACAACACCACCGAATTCACCAACCCCCTAGGCACCGCTTTCTCTTCACGTGGTGCCAACTCAGCCGCTGAATTCACCCGCCAGAAAGACAAACTGGTGGCCAACATCCTGGGGCTGAATGCCGATGTGGTGGGCCTGATGGAAATGCAGAACAACGGCTTTGGCGACGGCACCAGCGGCATTGACTCGCTGGTGGACGCGCTGAACCTGGTGGCTGGTGCAGGTACCTACGCCTACGTTTCAGGCCCTTACCCCGACGGGAATGGCGCACCTGCCGCAACGGCGGGCGGCGACGCCATCATGGTGGCGTTTTTATACAAGCCAGCCAAAGTTACCCTGGTGGGGCAAGCCGCCACGCCCGATTTAAGCAATGCGGCCTATGACGCTTTCACCTCCACTTACGGTAGCCGTGCACCCGTCGCCCAAACCTTTAAGGCTGTTGGCGACAACGAAGTGTTCACCGTGGTGGCCAACCACTTCAAATCCAAAGGCAGCGCAACGGCCACTCAGGGCCTGGATGCAAACGATGGTGCGGGTAACGCCAATTTGGCTCGCGACCGCGCTTCCACCCAACTCCTCAGCTGGTTGGCCACCAACCCCACCGGCAGCACCGATACCGACATCCTGCTGATTGGCGACTTCAATGCTTACAGCAACGAGCAGCCCATCACCACCCTGACCAATGCGGGCTACACCAAGGTGTCCACCGGCTTGTCATACGTGTTTGACGGCCTGTGGGGTTCACTGGATCACGCCATCAGCAGCACCTCGCTGACCAGCCAGGTCACCGGGGCCGTTAAGTGGGGCATCAACGCCGAAGAGCCCACCGTGCTGGACTACAACATCGAGTTCAAGAGCACCGGCCAGCAAACCTCGTTTTACGCGCCCGATGCCTACCGCTCCAGCGACCACAACCCGGTGTTGATTGGCCTGAACCTGGATTCGCCTGCCGTGAACCTGAGCGTCAGCACCGCTGCTGCATCTGAAGCAGGCGCTACGGTGGTCACCGTCACTGCCACCGCATCGAGCGCTGTCGCAGGCCCGCAAACCCTTGCGCTGGCTGTTAGTGGCACCGGCATCACCATCACCGACTACAACTTGAGCGGCACCACCATCACCATTGCCAACGGTGCCACCACTGGCACCGTGACCTTCACCGTACTGGACGACACCGTGTTTGAAGGCACCGAGGTGGCCACGCTGACCATCAGCACCGCCAGTTCGGGCATCAAGCTGGGTGCCACCACCGCGCAAAACATCACCATTGCCGACAACGACCTGGCACCACCAGCCCCACCCTCGCCTGCGCCTGTACCGGCCCCCGCATCGCCAGAGGACAACGCACCGGCCCTGGTTCTGTCGGCCACCTCGCCGGGTCAGCTGGGCGACGGCAACGGCGATGGCATTGCCGATTCGTTGCAAAACAATGTGCAGTCGTCACCCATCCGGTCACCTTCGGCCCCGGCCAGCGCACCGTCCAGCTTTGTGACCCTGGTAGCCGATTCACTGAACGGCAAAACCGACAACACCGATGGCAACAGCGCGCAGATCACCAGCTTTGGGCAACCGGGCACGCCGCTGCGCACGCCCACATCGCTCACGACGCCGGTGGGCCAGATCAACTTTACGGCCAACCTGGGCCAAAACGGCATCACCGAGTCGTTCAGCTTGTACGTGGATCCATCGCTGGGCGTGAACGGTTACTGGGCGCAGGACAAGTCTGGCACCTGGGTCAACCTGGCCAGCGCACCCTACGGTGGCCAGATCGTGACCGAAGGCAACAAAATCCGTCTGGACTTCAAGATCACCGATGGCGGTGTGTTTGACACCGATGGACTGGCCAATGGCAGCGTCAGCCACACCGGCGTGGCAGGCAATATGCCCCTTTCCATCGTCGGCCAGCCAGCAGACCTTCCACCGGGTGGGGCATTTTTCTTCGGGTGACCGGCTGGGTAGCTGCTTTTGCGCTGAACACACCCGCTATGCCTGTCTGCCGTTGACCGCTTATCCCGGCAGCACCAATAAAAAAGGCCAACCGGAACCGGTTGGCCTTTTTGCGTGTTGGGTGGTGGTGATAGGTGGATTTGAACCACCGACATCAGCATTATGAATGCTGCGCTCTAACCAACTGAGCTATATCACCGAACCGGGCAACATTATAGCTGGGCCAACTCGTCACTCACCAAGGGCACGATCTCAACGTGGCACGGCAAATAAGCCGCAGGCTGGCCAGAACCGTAGACGCGAGCGCGCTAGCCAAGGGTTCTTCGGGGCAGATTCGCTCGGGCGGAGGGAAAGTTACACGAAGCGCCGGGCTGCGGCACCCAGAGACAGCGGCAGCTCTAGACAAAACAGCCAGCAGCCCATGTATTCATTGCTCAAGCAGCTATCACTATAATAGCAACCAGCATCAGATCATCGCGATCAAATCAGTCGTGCCCACGTCCACACCCAGCTGGCTGAGCAAGGTGGTCACCTGGCCGCGGTGGTGGGTCTGGTGGTTGAAAAAATGGGTGAGTGCCTGCCACGCCGGGTGCTCGCGCGCCACGCCGTTCGTGGTGCTGTAGCGCATGGTCGATGGCAGGAAGTCAGCGGGCAGGTCGGCCAGCCAGGCTTGAATGGCAGCATCCAGCTCGCTGCGGGCCGCGCGCATGGCCGAAAAATCGTCAAATAGCGGCGTGGCAAAGCTGGCACCGGCGGGCAGCGCCAGCACCTCAGGTTTCAACGCTGGAAAGAAGTGGCCCTGCCCGGCAAAGCGGGCCAACCACCGGCGGTCGGCCCACACCAGGTGGGTCAAGGTGCTGTCAACCGAGCCGAAAAATGCCCCCAAATCACGCTGGCGCTCGTCTGCACTCAGGCTGCTGCAGGCGGTGTACAGGCGCTCGTTGAACCAGGCGTTGTAGCGGGCGAGAAATTGGTAGTTGGCAAGGGCTGGGTCTAACATGGATGGAGCCTTTCACAGAATGTTCATTTCATTATTCCCGCGCAGGTGGCAATACCACCGACCGAGAGCTGCGCGACTTTCTGGCACAAAAACCGGCCGACGGCAAGGTGCCGAAAAAATCCTGCTCGTGCATCGCGCGGCGGCACATCGCTTGCCCAGTGCCCGCAACCCCGTGCGCCGGCCCGCTTCGCGGGGAGCCTCTGCAGTACTCAGAATGTGGGGAAAGCGCTCGAACTCGCCTGCGGCTCAAACAATCGCGCTTTCTGATCCCACATTCTTCCGTGCTTCGAGCCCGGCACTCTGATTGGGTTTTGCGGGCAGTGGGCAGGCGCTGTGACTTGGGGGTGGTGTTGGTGGGGGTGAGTGCCTAGAATCCGTTGCGGGGTATGGTGGCTCAATTTATAACTGTCTTTATGTACAAAACATTCGCCGGAAACCCAATACACAAGCCACTTCTGGAGGATTTTCATGCCCAGTTTATTCCGCAGCCGCCGTTTTAATCCGCAGGTTTTGCGGTCGAAACTACCTTAGGGTGTCGCAAGGAGTCGCCGATTGAACGACTACGCCACTTTCCAAACGGAAGTCGTCCGTTTGCTCACTCAAGCTGAATTGCAGGGAGCTAAGTACTTCACCGTTACCCTTCTCGCCGATGAATCGGGCAACCTTCAGTGGGGTGTTCAAACACTGTGGTGTGGATACACAGACTCCATGCCAAGAAGAGAGATTCGAACGGGTCGCCTCTACCGCGGAGAAGCGCAGCGCGCGTTCTACTTGGAAATCGGCGAACCAGCCTTACTCGTGAACGACGACAGGGACCTTTCCATATGGCGGGCCTTCGGCGGGCACGCTGTGATACTTGAGCAGATTGGCCTTGAGCACTTCCCAGACCTCGTTGGAGCACATGTTTCTGCGCAAGACTCGGGAGGGCTTGGGTTTCGTCATATTGATGGATTGCCAGCTGGAAAACTTCAGCACGCCCCATCCAAAGCCTTGCGCATGCAGGTGCTAAATCGCGACGGTCGTCGCTGCTTGATTTGCGGCCGTTCCGCGGCCTTCTACGTTGATGTCGAGCTTCATGTCCATCACGCAGTCCCTTGGGGGCACGGTGGTCTCACGGAAATGGAGAACCTCATCACCCTGTGCAAGACATGTCACGATGGTCTCGATCCCCATTACGACCTTCCTCTGACTAAACTTCTCGGCGAGAAGTATCCAAAGCCAAAGCCGAAATACCTCGATGAGCTTTCAAACTATCAGCAGTGGCTCAAGGCGCGAGGCGAAAGCGGCACCTAACTCAAACGTTGAACTGCCAATCTCCAGGCGCTAGCAAATGCCCAAATTTGTTCAATTTCAAGCCAAAAGTGCCAACCGAGTAGTCTGGCAGAGCTCAACCAGCTATCACTTAGATAGCAAATTCAGTACTACAGAAGCCCTTCGAATACCCAAAGCCCGCTGTGGGAGCCCTAAACAGGCCCCCAGCCCCCACCACCCGGCGTGTGAATCTCAAACACATCGCCCGGCCGCATCTCGGCCTGCCCAATATGCCCCAGCTCTTCAACACGCCCGTCGGCGCGCACCACCCGGTTGATGCCCACAGCCCCCGCCTGCCCGCCGTGCAGGCCAAAAGCACCATGGATGCGGCCGTTGGACAGGATGCTGGCGGTCATGTCTTCCAGAAAGCGCACGCGGCGAATGCCGCCGTTGCCGCCTGTGTGCTGGCCTGCGCCGCCCGAGCCGTGGCGGATTTCGTAGCTGTCCAGGCGCACCGGGAAGCGCCATTCCAGCACCTCGGGGTCGGTCAGGCGGGAGTTGGTCATGTGGGTTTGGACCACGCTGGTGCCACTGTGCGTGGCCCCAGCGCCGCTACCACCCGAGATGGTTTCGTAGTACTGATGGGCGGCGTTGCCAAAGGTGAAGTTGTTCATGGTGCACTGGCTGGCCGCCAGCAGGCCCAAAGCGCCGTAGAGCGCATTGGTGATGCAGCTGGAGGTTTCCACATTGCCCGCGACCACCGAAGCCGGTGGGTTGGGGTTGAGCATGGAGCCTGGGGGGATGATGACTTTCAGCGGTTTCAGGCAGCCGGCGTTCAGCGGAATGTCGTCATCAACCAGCGTTCTGAACACATACAAAACGGCTGCCATGCAGACTGCCGTGGGCGCGTTGAAGTTGTTGATTTGCTGCGGCGATGTGCCAGAAAAATCAATCTCGGCGCTTCGTTCTTTCGCATACACACGAATCGCCACTTGGATCTGCGCGCCGTTGTCCAGCGGCAGGGTGAAGCTGCCGTCTTTCAACTGCGTGATGACGCGGCGCACCGACTCTTCGGCGTTGTCTTGCACGTGGCGCATGTAGGCCTGCACCACGTCAAGCCCAAACTGGTCGACCATCTTGCGCAGCTCTTGCACGCCTTTTTCGTTGGCGGCGATCTGGGCGCGCAGGTCGGCCATGTTTTGGGCGGGGTTGCGGCTGGGGTATTCCCCGCTTTTGAGTAACGCGACCATTTCGGCTTCGCGCAGCAGGCCTTTTTCAACCAGCTTGAAGTTGTTGATCTGCACGCCTTCTTCTTCGATGCGGGTGGAGAAAGGGGGCATGGAGCCGGGGGTGGTGCCGCCGATGTCGGCGTGGTGGCCTCGGGAGCCGACGTAGAAGATGGGTTTCACGTAGTCTGAGGTTTCGTCGCGCGTGCCCCCACCCCTGCCCTCCCCCAGAGGGGGAGGGGGTACTGATACTTCCTCCCCCGGAAGGGGAGGGAGTTCTGACATGGGGGAAGTCGTCAAGTAAACCGGGGTGATCACCGTCACATCTGGCAAATGCGTCCCCCCGTGGTACGGGTCATTCAACGCATACACATCGCCCGGCTGCACCGTGGCACTGTTCTCCCGAATGACGGTTTTGATGCTTTCGCCCATGGAGCCCAGATGCACCGGCATGTGCGGCGCATTCGCAATCAAATTGCCTTGCGCATCAAACAGCGCACACGAAAAGTCCAGCCGTTCCTTGATGTTCACCGAGTACGCGGTGTTTTGCAGTTGCAGGCCCATTTGCTCGGCGATGTTCATGAACAGGTTGTTGAACACTTCCAGCAGCACCGGGTCTGCGGTGGTGCCTGCTGCGTATTTGATAGCGCGTTGGGCACGTCTTTCAAGCACCAGGTGGTCAAAAGTCGTCAAAGTGGCTTCCCAGCCGGGCTCTACCACGGTGGTGGCGTTTTTCTCTGCAATGATGGCCGGGCCGGCCAGCACGTCGCCAGGGCGCAGGTCTTCGCGCACCACCAGGGCGGCGTCGTGCCACTGGCTGGTGCCGTCTTGCCCCACGGTGTACATGCGCACGGTTTCGCGGCGGGGCACCTCGCGCTGCGGGTGCACGGCATGCACGGGCTCGGCGGCGGCGTCGCCTGCCAGCACGGCCTCAACCGACACGGCCTCCACCACCAAGCCCTTGCCTTGCATCAAAAAGGCAAAGCGCTGGCGGTAGGCAGTTTCAAAAGCGGTTTGAATCTGCGCCAAGTCACCGAACGGAACGATCAGCGCCGAGTCGCTGCCCTCGTAGCGCACGTGCACGCGGTGGTGCACGGTGAGCGCGCCAGCGTTGGCTTGCTGGCGCTCCAACTCCGTTTGGGCAGCTTGGCCCAGCGCTTCCAGTTTTTCAGCAATCAGCGGCAGGCTGGCCGCGCTCAAAGGCAGCTCGATGGCTTGTTCACGAATCACGTTCTGGTCGGCCAGACCCATGCCGTAAGCGCTGAGCACACCGGCCAGCGGGTGCACAAACACGCGCGTCATGCCCAGCGCATCGGCCACCAGGCAGGCGTGCTGGCCGCCTGCGCCGCCGAAGCACTGCAGGGTGTAGCGGGTCACGTCGTAGCCGCGGGCCACCGAGATTTTCTTGATGGCGTTGGCCATTTGCTGCACGGCGATGCTGATGAAGCCCTCGGCGATGCTCTCGGCATTACGACCCGTTTTACCTGCCAGCTCGTTGAACTTGGCTTCCACCGCGGTTACGCTTAAGGGCTCATCGGCCTTGGGGCCAAACAGCTTGGGAAAGTAGCGCGGCTGAATCTTGCCGACCATCACGTTGGCATCGGTCACGGCCAGCGGGCCACCACGCCGGTAGCTGGCGGGGCCGGGGTTGGCCCCGGCACTCTCGGGGCCCACGCGGAAACGCGCGCCGTCGAACTGCAAGATGGAACCACCACCGGCCGCCACCGTATGAATGCTCATCATCGGTGCACGCATGCGCACACCGGCCACCTGGGTTTCAAACTCGCGCTCGAACTGGCCGGCGTAGTGCGACACGTCGGTGGAAGTGCCGCCCATGTCGAAGCCGATCACCTTGTCGAATTGGCCAATCGCGGCTGTCCGGGCCATGCCCACAATGCCGCCCGCCGGGCCCGACAGGATGGCGTCTTTACCCTGGAACGAATGCGCATCGGTCAGCCCGCCGGACGACTGCATGAAAAACAGCTTCACACCCGGCATCTCGCCAGCCACCTGCTGCACGTAGCGACCCAGGATCGGCGACAGGTAGGCATCGACCACCGTGGTGTCGCCCCGGCTCACGAACTTCATCATCGGGCTGGTTTCATGCGAGGTGCTGATCTGCGTGAAGCCCACTTCAGCCGCAATGCGCTTGGCTGCCTGCTCATGCGCGGTGTAGCGGTAACCGTGCATAAAAACAATGGAAACACTGCGCAGGCCTTTTGAATACTGCTGGAGCAGCTCTATTTTTAATAGCGTTTCATTCAAGGGCTCAATCATGTCACCGTGCGCACCCACCCGCTCTTGGGCCTCCACCACGGCGCTGTACAGCAGCTCGGGCAACACGATGCGCCGGTCAAACAAACGCGGGCGGTTTTGGTAGGCAATGCGCAACGCGTCTTTGAAACCTCGCGTGGTCACCAGCAAGGTGGGCTCGCCCTTGCGCTCCAACAGCGCGTTGGTGGCGACCGTGGTGCCCATCTTCACGCACGCCACCTGGGCTGGCGTAACCGGCTCGCCCGGCTTCAGACCCAGCAGGTGGCGAATGCCGGCCACGGCGGCGTCTTTGTATTGCTCGGGGTTTTCAGAAAGCAGCTTGTGCGTGACCAGGCTGCCATCGGGGCGCTTGCCCACGATGTCGGTGAAGGTGCCGCCCCGGTCGATCCAGAATTGCCAACGGGGGGCCTCGGGGGAAGTCGTTGTCTCGTTCATATGCTGAGCGTGTTTTAACGTTGTGTGTGATAGGGGATAAAAACTTCGTTGGCGGCGTTTCCGACGGACGTGACCCATTCGCGGGAAAACTTCTCACCCATGCGCTTTAAGTCCCGGTTGAGCTCAAAGGGCACAGATTCGACCTTCATGCCATTTTTGCGCAACTCGTCGGTCGCACTCGATGCTGCCGCCTGGCTCAGCGCAAAGCCACGGGTTTCGGCGCGGCTGGCGCTGCGCAATACAGCCTGTTGAACATCGGTTGGCAGCGCGGCAAAGGCTTTGGCGTTCACAAAAACAATGTTTTTGGGAAACCAGGCATTCAGCTCGTAGTAATGCTTCAAGCCAGACCACACCTTGTTTTCAACGCCCGTCACGGCGGAGGTCATCATGGCGTCCATCCGGCCCTCGGCCAGCGCAGCACCCACCTGCACCATGGGCACGTCAACCGGTGTTGCGCCCAGCAGTTGCGCAATGCGAACCGTGGTGGGGTTGTAGGTGCGCATTTTCAAACCGGCCAGGTCTTTGGTTTCCTTGATGGGCTTGGTGGTGTACAGGCCTTGCGGTGGCCACGGCACGGCATACAGCGGCTTGAGGCCACGGGCGGCAAACTCTTTTTCAATACCCGGGCGTTGCAGCTTCCACAAGCGCTGCACATCGGCGTAGGTAGACACCACAAAGGGCACGCCGTCGGCCCCGGCCAACGGTACTTCCTTGATGCCAGACATGATGGCCTCGCCCGCCTGCACCTTGCCGTCAGACACCGCCGCCGGAATCTCCGCCAGCTTGACCAAGGTGTTGTTGGGGCTGACCTCAATCGTCAGGCGGCCTTGGGTGGCGTCTTTCACCTCGATGGCGAATGCTTCGATGTTTTGCGTGTGAAACGACTCAGCCCGGTAGCCGGTCGCCAGCTTCCACGTGGTCACTGTGCCTTGGTTCTGGGCCTGGGCGCTGCTCAACAGGCAAAGCGCGGCCGTGGCTGCCAGGCATGCAGCCTTAAGGTGAGTTGCCATGGGTATCTCCTGGGGGTGATTGGGAAAGGGGTTCGATCAGCCTGACGCCATTTGCCGCGGTAGCCACAGCACGATGTCTTGAAAGAAATAGGTGGCCAGCACGGCAACCAGCATCAGAAAAAACATGGGCATGGCGGTGCGGGCGATGTAGGTGATCTCGCGCCGGGTAAGACCCTGCAACACAAACAAATTGAAGCCCACCGGTGGCGTGATTTGCGCCATCTCCACCACCAGCACGATGAAGATGCCAAACCAGATCAAGTCCAGGCCGGCCGCTTGCACCGTGGGCAGCAGCACCGCCATGGTGAGCACCACCATGCTGATGCCGTCCAGAAAGCAGCCCAGCACAATGAAGAAGCCAGTGAGCAGCAAAATCAGGCCGAAGGGCGAGAGGTTCAAGCTGCCAATGAATTGCGCCAGCTCGCGCGGCAGGCCAATGAAGCCCATGGCCAGCGTGAGAAAGGCGGCACCGGCCAGGATCAAACCGATCATGCAATACACCCGGCATGCGGCCACCAGGCCTTCCTTGAACTTGTCCCAGCTGAGCGAGCGCTCAATCGCCGAAAGCACCAAGGAACCGGCCACGCCAAACGCTGCCGCCTCGGTGGCGGTGGCGATACCGGAGTAGATGGAGCCCAGCACCAGGCCAATTAAGGACACCACGGGTATCAAATGGCGCGAGGCATACAGCTTTTGCACAAAACTCATACCCTCATCTGCAGCGGGCACTTTGTCTTTGTTCATCAACGACCAGACGATGATGTAACCCGAAAACAGCGAGGCTAACAACAGGCCTGGAATCACGCCTGCAATGAACAACTTGGCAATCGACACGTTGGCTGCCACGCCATACACAATCATGATGATGGACGGCGGAATGAGCAGCCCCAAGGTGCTGGCACCGGCCAGCGTGCCGATGGAAATGTCGTCGGGGTAGCCCCGCTTTTTCAATTCGGGCAGGCTGATTTTTCCAATCGTGGCGCAGGTGGCGGCCGACGAACCGGAGACCGCTGCAAAAATCGTGCAGCCAATCACGTTCACATGTAGCAGGCGGCCCGGCAGCCGGTTCAGCCACGGTGCCAGGCCCTTGAACATGTCTTCGCTGAGCTTGGAGCGAAACAGGATTTCACCCATCCACAAAAATAGCGGCAAAGCGGTCAGCGTCCAGCTGGAGGTGCTGCCCCAGATGGTCAGCACCATGCTGTCGCCCACCGGCCGGCTGGAGAAAACCTCCATCGCAAACACCGCCACGCCCAACAGCGACAGACCAATCCACAAACCCGAACCCAGCACCACAAACAGCAGCACGATCAACAACAACGCAATGAGTGTTCCCATGATTTACTCCATGTTCGCCGAAGCGCCTTGAACGATGAACTCAACGTTTTGAATCCGCGACCACAGGGCCTCGGCAAACGCAAGGGCCAGACCGATACAACCCAGCGCCATGCTCAGTTGCGGAATCCACAGCGGCGAGGCATCAGCCGCAGGCGACACGTCATGGGTGACATAGCTGATCCACACCAGGCGGCAGGCGTACCAGGCCAAAAACAGGGACAGCGCCAAGGCCGCGCCCAGGCTCCAGTACTCCAGCACGTTGCGGCCTTTTTCGCCCAGCTTTTGCATCAGCAGCGTGACGCGGATGTGATCGCCATTGCGCAGCGTGCCGGGCAAAGCCAGAAACAGCGCCGCGGCAATCGAGTAGCCCGCATAGGCATCCAGCCCCTGAATGTTCCAGGCAAATTCACGCACGGCAATGCCCAGCATGATGGTGATGAACGCGGCCAACATGGACAGGCAGGCCAGAAACATCATGCTGTCGTACAGCTTTTTGGTGTAGTTTTTCATGTGCGTATTCCTTGGGGGTTCGGGTGATGCAGACAAAGCTCTCCCCCGCCTGGCGGGCCGCCAGGCTCGTGGGGATGTGGTTGCGCGCCTGTTAGCGCTTCATGTAGGTGTCGACCACGGCCTGGCCTTCGGGGCCCACAGCCTTGATCCAGTCTGCGGTCATGGCCTCGCCAATCACCAGCAGCTCTTTCTTCAAGGCATCTGACGGGGGTGCCACGCGCATGCCTTTTGCGGCCAGCTCTTTGACAAACTCAGCGTCTTTTTGCTCACTCAGCTGCCAGCCGCGCGCTTCGGCGGTGGCTGCGGACTTGAGCACGGCTTCCTGCGTGGGTTTGTCCAGCGCATCAAACGCTTTCTGGCTCACCACGGTGGCATTGCGGGGCAGCCAGGCGGCCACGGTGTAGAAAAACTTGGTTTGCTCAAACAGCTTGTTTTCAACGCCGCTGGCGCTGGATGTCAAAAAGTTCTCCACCGTGCCAGTAGCCAGAGCCTGGCCCAATTCGGCCAGTTGAATGGTGGTGGGCTGGGCCTTGAGCATTTGCGCAATGCGGGTGGTGGCCGGGTTGTAGGCGCGCATTTTGGTGCCTCGCAAGTCTTCTGGCCCGTTGATGGCTTTGACCGAATACAGCGACTGCGGTGGCCATGGCACGGAGAACAGCAGCTTCATGCCCTGCGTGGCCAGCAACTTGTCCAGCCCCGGCTTCTGCGCGGTGTACAGGCGGCGGGCATCGGCGTAGCTGGTGGCCAGGAAGGGAATGGAGTCCAGGCCAAACAAGGCGTTTTCATTGGATGCACCCGACAGGATGAACTCGCCGGCTGGGGTTTGCCCGGTCTGCACGGCACGCTTGATTTCGTTGGCTTTGTACAAGGAGCCATTGGGGTGCAGCGTGATTTTCAATTTGCCGGCGGTGGCTTTGTCCACATCGTTGGCAAACGCCTGCACGTTTTCAGTCTGGAAGCTGTTGACGGCATAGCCTGTGGGCAGGTCCCACTTGGTTTGGGCAAAGGCACCAGAAACCGCGCAGCTGGCGGCGAGCATGGCAAACAGTTTTTTCATGGGAACACTCCTGGGGTTAAAACAAATCAAAGAAAAAAAGCAGAGCTAAAAAGCAGCCAGTTGGTTGTTCAACAAGTCGGTGATCAACATGCACCCCGGTGAATGGGTGATGCAAAACGCCGGCTTGGCTTGCAACAAAGCGGCTTGCGGCGTGACGCCACAAGCCCAGAACACGGGCAATTCATCGGCCATCACCTCTACCGCGTCGCCATAGTCCGGCTGACTCAGGTCTGCGATGCCGATCAGTGCGGGGTCGCCAATGTGTACGGGCGCGCCGTGCACATCAGGGAAGCGCGAGGTCACTTGCACCGCGCGAATGGCGGCGGCTGGCTTCATGGGGCGCATGGACACCACCATGGGCCCGCCAAAGGGGCCAGCCGGTTGAGTGGCCACATTGGTGCGGTACATCGCCACGTTTTTGCCCTGGTCGATGTGCCGCAGCGGCAGGCCGGCCGCAATCAAGGCCTCTTCAAACGAGAACGAACAGCCCAGCACAAAGCTGACCAGGTCGCCCTGCCATAGCGCGGTGATGTCGGTGGGCTCCTGCACCACCACGCCATCGCGCCACACGCGGTAGCGGGGCACGTCGCTGCAGATGTTGATGTCGTGCCCCAAGGTGGGCAACAGCGGGCTGCCGGGCTCGCCCACGGCCAGCACGGGGCAGGGTTTGGGGTTGCGCTGGCAGTAGCGTAAAAAATCGCCAGCCAGGGCCTGCGGCAGGATCACCACGTTGCCCTGCACATGGCCATCAGCCAGCCCGCTGGTGTGCGCTGTCCACTGGCCACTGCGAATCTTGCGCCGGGCTGCTGCAGCCATGCTTTCCGGGGGACAGGGGCTGTCGGGTGTTGAACGAACGGTACTCATCAGGACTCCAGCCATCGCTTACAAGTTGTAATGGAGTGGATTCTGGAAGTACCTCCCACGCACAGCAAACGCAAAATTTTTCGATTAACTCATCGATTTATTCGATGACTCGAAGCAAGACAAGGGTTTCACCTTAGAGTTCAAAAACCTGCGACAAAGCTCATTGCCGATTTGAGTACCAGTTCTGCATGCCCCGACGAAGGATCGAAACGGTAGTTGGCATGAATGGGCAGCGGCGACAAGGGCGTGTCGCAGCGAAGAATCTTCAGGCCGGCCGTGTCTGGCAGGCGCTTGGCAGCGGCCAAAGGCAAGGTTGCCACGCCGAACCCGCTTTGCACCAGCTGCACCATGGCAGAGATAGATGAAATGGCATGCACCTTTTTGGGCTGCACCTGCGCGGCTTTCAGTTGATCCATCAGCGCCAGATGCGGGTGCGAGCCGCGCTGAAAGGTCATCAGCTCCATCTCGGCAAAGTCGCTCATGCGGTACACCCGTTTGCGGTGCAGCCGTGCATTGCCCAAAAAGGCCATCTCCATGGGAGGCAGGGTTTTGGTGCGCACGCCTTCGGCGTTGGCAGGCGATGCGGTGAACACAATGTCCAGCGCGCCCCGGCGCACCAACTCGATCAGCACTGGCGTGGTTTCGACTGACAACTCCATCTCCAGCGCCGGGTACTCACCCCGCAGTTGCTCGACCCAGGGAATCAACCAGGAGTGCAGCACCGATTCAATGGCACCGATGCGCATTTGCACATCCACCGGCACGTCACCGCCCATCTCCAGCTTGATCTCGCGCTGCAACTCCAGCAGACGCGTGGCGTGCTTCAAAAAGCGCTGGCCGGCAAACGTGAGGCGAAACTGCTTGTCGCGCCGGTCCAGCAGCACGGTGCCCAGCTCGTCTTCCAGTGCCGCAATGCGCGCCGACATGGCCGACTGGGTGATGAACAATTTTTCAGCCGCCCGCGAGACAGATTGCAAGGTGGCGACCCAATAGAAGGCTTCAACAAATCGAAGGTTCATGGCGTGTGATGACCTGTTTCGTGGCTGGCGTCGTGGGGGAATATCCGGGTTGGTTGGCCCGGCTTTTGCAGCTACGCTGTCCTGGCTGGTTTTTGTTTATCTCAATCCCGTCATTCCCGCGCAGGCGGGAATCCACGCCTGAGAACCGCAAAACCCATTGGCCTCGCAGCCTTCGCGCCTGGATCCCCGCCTGCGCGGGGATGACAGCAAATGGCGTTTTGTGGGCCTGCTTTAATCCTATATCTGTGAATTTCATTGTTCTGGAGTGTCTATCGTGAAATACAAGTTTGCGCTTTCTTTTGTGGCCCTTGCCTTGTCTGCGGGTGCCAGTGCCCAAACCAAGTGGGACTTGCCGGCTGGCTATGCGGCCAATAACTTTCACACCGAAAACTTGGTGCAGTTTGCCAACGACGTGGACAAAGCCACCAGCGGCAAGTTGAAAATCACGGTGCACGCCAACGGTGCACTGTTCAAAGCACCCGAGATCAAACGGGCGGTGCAAGGCGGTCAGGCGCAGATTGGCGAAATCCTGATGGCGAACTTTCAGAACGAGTGGCAGATGTGGGGCGTGGACGGCATTCCGTTTCTGGCCGACAGCTATGACGAGTCGGCCAAGCTGTACAAGGTCAGCAAGCCCACAGTCGAGAAAAAACTGGGTGAGCAGGGCATGATGTTGCTCTACAGCGTGCCCTGGCCGCCGCAAGGCATTTACGTCAAAAAGCCCATTGCGTCGGCTGCTGATTTAAAGGGCGTGAAGTGGCGTGCCTACAGCCCGGCAACAGCCCGCATCGCCGAATTGGTGGGCGCGCAACCCGTGACGGTGCAAGCGGCCGAGCTGTCGCAAGCCATGGCCACGGGCGTGGTCGAGTCCTATATGTCGTCGGGCTCCACAGGCGTGAACACCAAGACCTATGAGCACATCAAGTATTGGTACGACACCCAGGCCTGGTTGCCCAAAAATGCGGTGCTGGTGAACAAGGCGGCGTTTGATGCGCTGGATGCCCCCAGCAAGGCGGCCTTGCTTAAAGCTGGGGCCGATGCCGAAACCCGCGGTTGGGCCGCGTCTAAAAAAGAGAACATCGACTCCATCGAGACGCTGAAGAAAAATGGCGTCAACATCCTTCCGCCGCCACCGGCATTGACCGCCGACATGAAAAAAGTCGGCGAGACGCTGCTGAAGGAATGGCTGGAAAAAGCGGGGCCCGAAGGCAAGGCGGTAGTTGACGCCTTTTACAAGCCCTGATCCACCACCAGATGCGAAAAGCACTTGACTGGCTGTACGACAGTACAGCCTGGTTGGCCGCGCTGGCCATGGTGGCCTTGTTGATCTCGGTGTTGCTCTCGGTGGCCGGGCGTCAGTTTCACTTTCACATTTCGGGCACCGATGCGTATGCGGGCTATTTCATGGCGGCTGCGGGCTTTCTGGCACTGGCCCATACCTTGAAGCGTGGTGAACACATCCGCGTGACCTTGCTGTCTTCGCGCCTGACCGGTGGCTACAAGCGCGCGCTGGAGATTTGGGCGCTGGGGGTGGCGGTGTTTTTGTCGGGCCTGTTTGCCGTGTATTCGCTGCGCCTGGCCTGGCAATCGCACACCATGAATGACATTTCCACCAGCAACGATGCCACACCGCTGTGGATTCCGCAGATTGCCATGGCCTTGGGCACGGTGGTGCTGCTGATTGCATTCGTCGATGAGCTGGTGCAAGAGATTCGCGGCAGCCGGCAGCAGGCCGAATCGGCCGAAGCCCTGCATAACGAGTAGCCCTGCCCATGAATGACTTGTACATCACCAGCGCCTTGATCGTGGCGCTGTTTCTGATTTTGGGCAGCGGCGTGTGGATTGGTTTGACGCTGTCGGGCGTGGCCTGGATTGCCATGCAATTGTTCACCTCGCGCAGCGCGGGTGACGCCATGGCGGTGACGATTTGGGGCGCTTCGAGCAGTTGGACCTTGACGGCGCTGCCGCTGTTTGTGTGGATGGGTGAAATTCTCTTTCGAACCCGCTTGAGCCAGGACATGTTCAAGGGCCTGGCCCCGTGGATGCAAAGCCTGCCGGGCCGCTTGCTGCACACCAATGTGGCGGGCTGCACGCTGTTTGCCGCCGTGTCGGGGTCGAGTGCGGCCACCTGCGCAACGATTGGCAAGATGACCTTGCCTGAGCTCAAGAAACGCGGTTATCCGGACGACATTGTAATCGGCACATTGGCTGGGGCCGGCACGCTGGGCCTGTTGATTCCGCCGTCCATCATCATGATCGTCTACGGTGTCACGGCAGACGTGTCGATTGCCAAGCTGTTTATTGCGGGTGTCATCCCCGGCATCATGCTGGCCTGCCTGTTCTCGGGCTACATCATTTATTGGGCTTTGCGCAACCCGCACCTGGTGCCACCGGCCGATGCGGCCATGAGCTTTGGCGAGAAGCTGAAAGCCTCGGGCAGCCTGATTCCCGTGATTTTGCTGATCGTGGCGGTGCTCGGCTCGATTTACGCCGGCATTGCCACCGCAACGGAGGCCGCTGCCGTCGGCGTGGTCGGTGCGTTGGTCTTGTCGGCGCTGCAAGGCTCGCTGAACTGGGCCAACTTCCGCGATTCGCTGATGGGTGCCACGCGGCTGTATTGCATGATTGCCCTGATCCTGGCGGGCGCGTCGTTTCTGACGCTCAGCATGGGCTACATCGGCTTGCCGCGACACCTGGCCGAATGGATCGCCAGCCTGGGACTCACACCGCTGGGTCTGATTGGCATGCTCACGGTTTTCTACATTGTGCTGGGCTGTTTTCTGGATGGCATCAGCATGGTGGTTCTGACCATGGGCGTGATCATGCCCACGGTGCTGAAAGCGGGCATTGATCCGATCTGGTTTGGCATTTTCATTGTGCTGGTGGTGGAAATGGCACAAATCACGCCGCCAGTGGGCTTTAACCTGTTTGTGCTGCAAGGCATGACCGGCAAACAGCTGACCTACATCGCGCGGGTCACTCTGCCCATGTTTTTCTTGATGGTGGTGGCCGTGCTGCTGGTGTATTTTTTCCCAGGCCTGGTGACCTGGCTGCCGCAGCAGATGAAGCTCTAACGATGCTATAAAAATAGTAGCTGCTTGAGCAAGTTATACCTGGGCTGTCAGCTCTTTTTGCTTCCTGCGCCTTTGCCCCGCGCCCTACGCAAACGACAGCGTTTGCCCGCTGCGAAACACCCGCTGCTCGTGGCTGTAAGGGTCGGTGAACGCCAGGCCTTGGGCCAGCAGGCGCAAGGGATTGGCCAGGTCTTCGTGCTCGCGGCCAAGCAACTGGGGGTAGATCTGGTCACCGACGATGGGCAAACCCAGCGCCGCCATTTGCACGCGCAGCTGATGGCGTCGCCCGGTGGTCGGTAGCAGCCGGTAGCGGGCGAGCGACCCTTGCGTTTCCAGCAGCTCAATGGTGGTGTGGGCGTTGGGTGCGGCCGGCCCGCACGGGTCTTGCTGGCGCATCTGCATGAAGTGCTCGCCTGCCTGCAGATGGCTGCTGCAATTCATGGGGAAATGCAAGGTCGACTGGTGGGGCGGTGCCAGCGCAATCGCCTCATACACCTTGTGCACCGCGCGCTGCGCAAACAGCTGTTGGTAGGCCTTTCGGTGCTCAACCTGCTTGCAAAACAGCACCAGGCCGGCGGTTTCCCGGTCAATGCGGTGCGCGGGCACCAGATCGTCCAGGCCCAGCCTGCGCTTCAGGCGAACCAGCAGGGTTTCCTGCAGATACTGGCCTGCGGGCATCACCGCCAGAAAATGCGGCTTGTCGGCCACCACAATGCGCTCGTCTTCAAACAGCACCTGCTCCGGCCCCGCCACCACCGGCTCCGCTGGCAGGCTGCGGTAATAAAACAGCTTGGTGTGCGGCTGGTGCGGGTCTTGCGCCGCCACCGCCTGCCCGCTGCTGGTGACCACGTGGCCAAGCGCCATGCGCTGCAACCACTCGTCTGCCGGTATCGCGGGAAAGCGCCAGCGCAAAAACGCCAGCACGTCTGGCCAGGGGCCGGGTGGCAAGGCTACGCAGCTGGGGCTCACGCCGTTCAGGGTGGGTAGCATGTCTGGTGCGTGTTGGCCCTACGCGCCACCACGGGCCAGGCGTTTCGCCCTGGCCAGACGCCAGGCAGCATCCAGGTCGCCGGTGTATACCGCGTCCAGCTCGGTGGGTGTTTCCTGTAGTTTCGTGTCCAGCGCCACCCGGTTGTCAAACACAAAGCACTCGCCTTGCCAGTCTTTTTCAGCGTCGGGCGTTTCCTTGAAGTAATTCAGGATGCCGCCTTCCAGCTGGTACACCGGCACATCCATGTCCCGCATCCAGGCGCTGGTTTTTTCGCATCGAATGCCGCCGGTGCAGTACATGGCCACCTTTTTGCCTTGGGCTTTCCATTCGTCAACGTGCGCCAGCACGTAGTTGGGAAAGTCGCGAAAGTTCGCCACCACCGGGTCTACCGCGTTGGTAAAGTGGCCCAGCCGGTATTCAAAGCTGTTGCGGTTGTCCAGCACCACCACATCGGGTTGCGCAATCAGCTCGCGCCAGTCCTGCGGGCTCACGTTGATGCCGGTTTGTGTGGCATCCACGCCTGCGATGCCCAGCGGCACGATTTCGGCCTTCAAATGCACCTTCATTTTGAAAAATGGCCGCGTTTTGCACGCGCTGCGCTTGAACACCATGCCGGCAAAGTAGCCGTTCAGACGCGGCTCGCTCACCAGGGTGTTTTCAATGGCATCCAGCACCTCGGCCGTGCCCGCCAACATGCCGTTGATGCCCTCTGGCGCGATCAGGATGCTTCCGGTCAACGCCAGGCCGTGCTGCGCGGTCATCTCGCGCAACAGGCTCACCACCTCGTCGGGCTGGGCCAGGTGAACGAATTGGTAGAAGGCTGTGTGCAGCAGAGGTTTATCGCAAAGCGGCGCGGTCATGGTGAAAGGCGTTGGAAGCAGAGATGCTTAATTTTCCCACGCACCCCGCGTCGGCGCGCCGCGCGGGATAATTGCGGCATGACGATTACCTACAAAGACGACAGCGGCGTGCAGGGCATGCGCACAGCGGGGCGCCTGGCCTCCGAGGTGCTGGATCACATCACGCCGCATATCCAGCCCGGCATCACCACCAACCAGATCGACCAGCTGGCGGCTGATTTCATGAAGCTGCAAGGCACCACGTCTGCCACCCTGGGCTACCAGCCGCAGGGCTACCCGCCCTACCCCAAATCGCTGTGCACCTCGGTCAACCATGTGGTGTGCCACGGCATTCCCAACGACAAGGCCCTGAAAAAGGGCGACATCGTGAACGTGGACGTGACCGTGATCAAGGATGGCTGGTTTGGCGACACCAGCCGCATGTTCATGGTGGGCGACGTGTCGATTCAAGCCAAGCGCCTGTGCGCCCTCACCTTTGACGCCATGTGGCACGGCATCGTGCGGGTCAAACCCGGCGTGCGGCTGGGCGACATCGGCTTTGCCATTCAACGCTTTGCCGAAGGCCAGGGCTTTTCCATCGTGCGCGAGTTTTGCGGCCATGGCATCGGCCAGAAGTTTCACGAAGAGCCGCAAGTGCTGCACTACGGCAAACCCGGCACGCTGGAAGAGCTCAAGCCCGGCATGACCTTCACCATCGAGCCCATGATCAACGCCGGCCGGCGCGACATCAAGGAGTTTGGCAACGACGGCTGGACCATCGTCACCAAGGACCATTCCCTGTCGGCGCAGTGGGAGCACACCGTGCTGGTGACGGAGACCGGCTACGAAGTGCTGACGCTGTCGGCCGGTGCGCCCAGGCCACCAGCGTTTGTGGGCGGATGAAGATAGCGGCGCTGGGCGCCATCACTTCGCTGCGCTTTGATGACCGCGCTTGGAACATGAGGCATTCGTCTGCACCGTCATTTGTCATGTCTGCGGCACAGCCGCTACGTCATCTTTCATTGGGTCGCCCTCGCACATGCTCGCATTGAACACCCTGCGCCAGGCGCACAAAGCCCGCACCGCTCAGTTGTTTGCCGCCGTGCAAACCAGCGGCACGTCCACGCGCGGCATTCGCTCCAGCCTGCAGGCGCTGGCCGCTTCGGCTGACGAAACGCTCACCGCCCTGTGGCAGCGCGCAGACATGCCGCCTGGCATGGTGCTGGCGGGTGTGGGCGGCTATGGGCGCGGTGAGCTGTTTCCATATTCCGATGTGGACGTGCTGCTGCTCATGCCCGACGGCACGCAGGCCGAGGACGACCCACAGCTCAAACAAAAACTCGAGGTCTTCATCAGCAGTTGCTGGGATGCGGGGCTGGAGATTGGCTCCAGCGTGCGCACGCTGGCCGACTGCGTGGCAGAGGCCGCGGGCGACATCACCATCCAGACCTCGTTGCTGGAGGCACGGCTGGTCACCGGCAGCAAGGCGCTGTTCAAGCAGTTTCAAACCGCCTTTCGCGCGGGCCTGGATGCCAAGGCCTTTCTGGTGGCCAAAACCCTGGAGATGCGCCAGCGCCACAACAAGTTTGAAAACACGCCGTATGCGCTGGAGCCTAACTGCAAAGAGTCGCCCGGTGGCCTGCGCGACCTGCAGGTGGTGCTGTGGGTGGCCAAAGCTGCGGGCCTGGGCAAAAGCTGGGACGAGCTGGCCCGCAAGGGCCTGGTCACGCCGCTGGAGGTCAAGCAGATCAAGCGCAACGAGGCGCTGCTCAGCCTGATTCGCGCGCGCCTGCACCTGACGGCGCAGCGGCGTGAAGACCGGTTGGTGTTTGACTTGCAGACGGCGGTGGCGGAATCATTCGGCTACAAGGCTGCCCCCACGCTCGGCACTGGCGTGTCCTCGCTGCCCCCAGCCGGGGAAGGGGCACCGGCTTTGCCGTTGCGTGGGGCGCATTCTGCCTTGGGGCGGCCCGGCGGCAGAACCACAGGTGGTAAAGATGGCAAGAGTTTGGTTCGCGCCAGCGAAGCACTAATGAAACACTACTACTGGGCCGCCAAAGCCGTCACCCAGCTCAACCAGATCTTGCTGCTCAATATCGAAGAGCGCCTGAACCCGCAAACCCACGAGCTACGCCCCATCAACGAACGCTTTTTTGACAAGGCCGGCATGCTGGAAGTCGCGCGCGACGACCTGTATTTCAAGCACCCGCACGCCATTTTGGAAACCTTTTTGCTCTACCAGACCACGGTGGGCATCAAAGGCTTGTCGGCCAGCACCCTGCGCGCGCTGTACAACGCCCGCAAGCTGATGGATGGCAAATTTCGCAACGACCCGGTGAACCGCGCCACGTTCAGCGCCATGCTGCACTGCGGCTCGGGCATTACCCGCGCCATGCGGCTGATGAACCAGACCTCGGTGCTGGGCCGCTACCTGTGGGTGTTTCGCAAGATCGTGGGGCAGATGCAGCACGACCTGTTTCATGTCTACACGGTGGACCAGCACATCCTGATGGTGCTGCGCAATGTGCGGCGGTTTTTCATTGCCGAGCATGCCCACGAATACCCCTTTTGCTCGCAGCTGGCCGCTGGCTGGGACAAGCCCTGGGTGCTGGTGGTGGCCGCGCTGTTTCACGACATTGCCAAAGGCCGTGGCGGCGACCATTCCGAGCTGGGTGCGCGCGACGTGCGCAAGTTTTGCCGCGATCACGGCATCAACCGCGAAGACGCCAAGCTGATTGAGTTCCTGGTGCACGAGCACCTCTCCATGAGCCGCATCGCCCAGAAAGAAGACCTGAGCGACCCCGAGGTGATTGCCGCGTTTGCCAGGCGCGTGGGCAACGAGCGCTACCTGACGGCCCTGTACCTGCTGACCGTGGCCGACATTCGCGGCACCAGCCCCAAGGTGTGGAATGCATGGAAAGGCAAGCTGCTGGAAGACCTGTACCGCTACACCCTGCGCCACCTGGGTGGCCGCGCGCCCGACCCCGACGCCGAGGTAGAAGCCACCAAGCGCGATGCCCTGGTGTTAATGGCCCTGCACGCCCTGCCCTTTGAGGCGCATTTGCCGCTGTGGAACACGCTGGACGTGCGCTACTTCATGCGCCACGACGCAGGCGACATCGCCTGGCACACCCGCGTGCTCTCGCGCCACACGGGCACAGCCCACGCCATCGTGCGCGCCCGCCAGTCGCCCATCGGCGAAGGCCTGCAAGTCGTGGTCTACACGCCCGACCAGCCCGACCTGTTTGCCCGCATCTGCGGCTTTTTCGACCAGCACGGTTTTTCGATTCTTGACGCCAAGGTGCACACCGCCAACAACGGCTATGCGCTGGACACCTTCCAGGTGGTCAATGCCCTGATGCCCGAGCACGACCGCGAGCTGATCAGCATGGTGGAGGTCGATCTGGACAACACCCTGGAATCCCCCGGCCCCCTGCCAGAGCCCGCCAGCCTGCAGCAACGCGGCCGCATCTCACGCCGCGTGAAAAGCTTCCCCATCGCACCCCGTGTCGACCTGCGCCCCGACGAAAAAGCCCAGCGCTGGCTGCTCACCATCTCGGCCAGCGACCGCGTCGGCCTACTCTACAGCGTGGCCCGCGTGCTGGCCCGCCACAAACTCAATTTGCAACTGGCCAAAGTCACCACCCTGGGCGAGCGCGTGGAAGACACGTTTTTGATCGATGGGCCGGAACTGCAGCACAACCGCAAGCAGATCGAGATTGAGACGGAGTTGCTGGAGACGCTGGGGGCGTGAACCCTACCAATAGCGGCAGATTGGCCCGCTCAATCGACTCAACTACTATTCATGGGTTCCTCCGTGACCTGCCAAGGAAGAGGCGTGTCAAAAATCAGCTAAGAGGCTGCAAAGGAAGCAAAACAATTCGCAAAAGCGCTAAATTTGAACAATTTCACATTACCTAAGTTTCACGCCCTAGCTGATAAAAAGTGCCTTGTTAAGAGGCTCCCTAGGTAACTTGTACAGTTTGCACAAATTCTCTCATCCGGGGTTTATTACCGGTAATAAAGTGAAGGTCAACTACGGTTACTAATCGTACGAAGCCTTTCGCAACATTTCCTGATTTTGTGAACTGTCCAGACAAACCCACCCCTCCTATATACTTAACACCAGGAGTGTAAAAGAGCAATGGTTCACCTTGGAATCCAACTCTAAAGCCACCAGTATATGAACTAGAAGCATCTTCATTTGCAATAGCAAACCGAAGCGGTGAAAATTCAAATGTAGCGTACGATGCGCCATTCGTTTTTACAAAATTGGCTAGCCACTGGATTGCAGCAAACCCAATCCACCCAATAGCGTAAGCATAAGGAAACCCCTTGAATCCATTAACTATCCCCGAATCGACTGAACTGCTAACCTTTGTCACAAGCGTGTCGTAATCAGGAACCCTATCTGAAAAGAAACCATCTAGTCTATTATGTATTTTTTCAAGTAACCACTGTACAATAGTTCCTCTCGGAAAATCGAAAACTACATCGATAGTGACACCTTGAACTCGACGTTTCAACTTTCCATCAATACGCTTGTAAAATACATCAGTTGTAATTTCAACTTCCCACAAAAATCCACCATTTTTAATAAAAGTTTCCGCTCTTTTTAGCACCGCAGGCTCTTTAGCGATGTCGTTATTGGGATTCAAAAAATTTCTAAAGACGTTGGTTATTTCTTCATCAATGGTTAACCTACCGAAAATACCAACAAAACCCACTTTCATTCCTTCAGTTTTGTAGTTTTTAATTCTATATTTTTTCTCAACCCTCTGAAGTTTACCGTCGACTATAAGTTTTATTAACGATACTTTTACAATCGGTATCGAAACTCGACAAGCAAGTACTTTTTGAGCCTCGACAAATTCAATTTTTCCTTGTGCCTGTGCCGTGCACGTAACTGAAACTCCGCGTCCTAAGCCCGGCTTAACTGCCGGGCTCACGTCCGCTTGATCATCGTCTTCAAGCTGCCTTACTCCACCAGTAACCTGGGCGTCTAAATCGGTAGTGTCATATCCAACAAATTGATCGGCAAAGTCATCAAAACCGTCGTCATTCAGATCTGCAGTTGAACTAGCGTTAGCTAAGGCCTTATCAACAAGCTTCTGGATAGCATCACTTCTTATGAACCCTATTTGACTGCAGCGTGTCTCTTCAGCGAGGATTTTGTATCCACTCTCGCCAGTGTGTGTTGCAGCGACTCGTTGAAGGTGGCGCAAAACTCTTCTCGCCCGATACTTATTGAAAATTTCAGAATCAACCCCGCCTTTGCATGGCAGGAGCAATGGATGAAATTTTTCATAGTGACCGAAAGTTCTGTGCGAGAGCAACAATATCGATTCACCAGCATCTGCGACTCTGGATTGGGAAAAGTTTCCGGATCTGTAAGAGTTGGCATCTCCATCCGAAACGTCAAGTACTTGGAAATCTCTCGAATGCTGTACGTTACTAATCAAAGCCGCTTTGCGTGAACCGCGTTCAGCTTGCGGGAGTTCAAAAAACCGAACTGCTATATTCCAATTGGTCGGCGATACGTCACCGGATATTGCAAATAACCACTCCACCTCATTATTACCATAGTAATTGTAGATGTATCGTTTGGCGCGCGGATCGGGGAGATTTGAAAAACCACAATAGATGTAGTCCCCGTTCTTAAATGCTGCAAGATACATCCTTTCCATAATCGATGCTCTGTCGCCAGGCTTATCAGAAACATATGTAGGGGTATTGTCAAAAATTGCATAGACTATATGCGAAAATTGGGATGACTCACCACTAGCTTGTGGTGTCACGGGTGTAAGATTAAGGCCACCCACGTTCCATCCAGGTGCATTTTTGGATACTATCTCTACTTGGTAAACTCTTCGAGTACTCGTTTCGTACGGTATGATACGCATCCCGAGTTGCTGACTGGCCTTGGCATTCTCTCGATCAAAAGCCAATTCAGCCGCCTTTGAGGCCTCTTCTCCACCAGTCATACCATCATCACTGACAATATTATCTTGAATAATTGCTTCTGGGCTAATTGGGTCAACTGTATCACCACCACATCCGGCCAGCATACTGAATAGTCCCGCGGCGCTACCCTTCAAGCAGTCGCGACGCGAAAATAGTTTACTGTTTGTGTGCTCGTTTTTATCCGTACTCATAATAAACTTTCAAAGTCAATGTTTAGCGATATGCTTTAAAGACACTAAAAGCGCACTAGCCTCATCGGTTCGTGTATGCATTCGATTTAGCAGATCAACTGCTTCGCGCCTAGCTTCTTCAGTATTTTCCATGGACACAACTTGCGCTAAGGAAAACAAGGCATTTGGATCACTACGGTTAGCTGCCCGCTTAAGAACCAACCGCGCCTTATCACTTAGAGATTTGAGCTCTTCGCAACGGTTGGCCTCTTTTGCAGAGGTATCGCAATATCGCGACAATACAATCGCATCATGAGCCTGGTCAATGTCACCCTGCAAAATTCCGCCTGTCATTTGCTCCAACTGTTGCAATCGGCTAGCACTGTATGCTAGTTGCTGAGTAGCTTCAACCGGCTGAATGGCGCCAACCGCTTGCACATTGGCATTCCCAAATTCCCTGTTAACAGGTGCATCCCCTGTTTTGGCGACTTGCGTGCCCATACTTTTTTCTTGATCTGCGAATGCCTCAGGGCGACTTCTATCAGAAAGTGAAGCTCCGCCTGGGTGTGCAGAGTATCGGACAATAGCATCTGGCGTAACACCCCGAAATGTTGTCGGATTAGCCAAATAATATGCAAATACTATCGCACAGGATACTAGGCCAATACGAAAAAAATACTTGGTCATGATTAGTGAAAACCGGCGAAATTCAACGCTGAGTCCATTTTTGATTCGCGCCATTGTGACATGGGGATGCGCCAACCGCGATTCCATCCTGTGTATTGCCACCGTATACATCTACACAAAGGCCGGGATAATTGCCACTTGCGAGTTGCCCGTTTTGCCTGGCATACCAATGGGTCGCGAGGTTGTCATTCTCACATTTTCTAATGTACAGAGAATTCCAACCACTAGGGTTAACCGAATTCGACATTGCCAAACAATAATTATCAAATGATTTTAATTGCCTACCGTCAAAAACCCATTGCTGCGACCTTAAAAGTTGCCCTTTGTCTATTGGGATACACTCTCTCAAGATAACATCAGCGTCCTGGGCGACTGCGACATTGCCTTGAACAATACCCGTATTTGCGGTTAAGCACTTACCGAGCGCTTCATACTTGACCCCGTAAGCTGCAACCCATTTTTGCCGCACAGATTTCCAACATGGCTCTACTACTAATTGCACACCATGCACTCTACGCCCCCCAGCAGTGGCAATACACATGTCTGGGTTGTCTTCGTTTACTAAGTTACCATCTCCGTCCATTGTCCACCTCTGCTCTGGGCGGTCGGCACTACAGCGCCACATAAAAAGCTGGGTTCCACGCTCTAACGAAAAGCTATTAGGTGTTATGCAGCTTACCCCTCCAAATCCGACAATTTGTCCCTTTGCATTAAAACTCCAATACTGTTCTACTGCATAGCCGTGCATACATTCCCGCAATACAATTGGTGTACCTAATTGGCTATTTTGAGAGTCTGCACATTTATTTCCGAAAAGTACTAGTTTTACAGAGCCTGCAATCGACCACCGCTGGTTTACCACCTCATAGCAGTGATACACCATTAATTTCGATCCACTGGCTCCATTGGTGGTAGAGTTAATGTCTATGCATTTACCTGGATCGTCTTTACTTGCAATTGCCCCGTTTTCCCGAACCTCCCATCGCTGGGTCTTATGCTCAGTACATGGCCAAGAAATTAGTTCCGTTCCGCTATTTAGAGAGTAATTAACAGGAGTAATACACCTGTTTTCCGAAGTAGGTGAAGTCTGCAATATTTGCCCCTTGTCATCAAATCGCCATTGCTGTGGCAACAACAAGTCTTTACAATTATCCAACACTAAATTGGGAAGACTGCCACTTGTCGCCAAAATACACATTCCAGCCTTCCACTGACTTACAATCAGCCCCCCCTCCGACAACCGTATTTTACGCCCTTCGTAACGACCGAAATCATGGTAATGAAAACAGGCGCTCAACAAATCACCATCGAATGCTCTTTGCACATCAGGATTCGCCATCATATATTCATAGCTATTAAATCTGACTTGATCGTTCTGCTTTGAGCCAGCCACGATGTAGTGCCTTGTAGCCCACACCAAATCTTTTTTAAAGTAGTCTAGGTAATACGGGTGTGAGGCGATATAATTACATGCATTAAACGTAAATTCTCGCTTTTCGCCCCGCCCAAAAGATTCGTAGTGATCCCGACCCATATTCCAGTTAGTGCCAAAAGCGTTTATTAAATCTGGATGACTGGCAATGTACTGAAGCCAAAGCAATTGATCCGACGTATCTTCCTGCTGTGCTTGCGACGGCGATATGTACACTGACGAAAATATTAAAACTGCGCAAAAAAATCTGGCAATTAGTGTTAATTTTGAGAGCCAGTTCAGGAAATATTTAACTGATAAACCCGGATCACTACGCCTGTGTAGAATTTTCATAGTTAACCTTTTTGACAGAAATTTTGCACCGATTATTCACAGGCTTTAATGCCTATTTGGTAAAGACCGCGTTTCTTTTGAAGCGATAGAAAAGCCCGAAGCGAATTTACCAGTATGTTTCGTCGCGTATCGAGCCTTCGTCAGCGTAAACTGATGATACAAATTGCGTTTGTAACAAAATTGCACCCACACCACAAAGCCGGTTCTTCATCTGAAACCTTTAAAAGTAGTTTTCACACATTTCATCTCGCTACATGCGCTATGCCGCTTCATCGTGGGGTTATATTAGCATCCACCACCAAACTGTTGTTACATGACCCGATTTTTTTGGTAGGTGTTTGCACTATGTTTGGGTACCCATAGCGTAGTCACCCAGCACATTCACATCACGTACAACGATTTTTCTGCGATGAATCGAGATCACTTGCACCAGTTGCAACCGCTCCAAAGCTACGTGAGCAAAGTCGGTGGAGCTTTTCGAGGATTGAGTCGGCAGTGGCCGTCCATCGAAATGGTTGGCAATTCTTGTTATGCGCAGCGACGAAGTGGTCTATGCGTTGAACGAGTTGCTTGACGCTGGTGAACGAACCTCGGCGGATTGCCTTGTCGGTGATTAGCGCGAAGAATCGCTCGACCGGATTCAACCAGGAGCTGTAGGTCGGGATGAAGTGCATGTGCCAGCGCGGCCGACAGGGGCCAGTTAGGCCTTGATCTTTGGATGGCTGTGGGTGGCGTAGTTGTCCACGATGCAGTGGATGTCCAACTCAGGCGGCACGGCCGCGTCGATTTCGCGCAGAAACGACAGGAACTCCTGGTGCCTGTGGCGCGGCTTGCAACTGGCCAGCACCTCACCGGTGAGCACGTTCAGTGCCGCAAACAGCGTGGTCGTGCCATGACGTTTGTAGTCGTGGGTGACTCCTTGGACGTACCCGAACCCGGCGCGTGTCAAGCTACTTGTCGCCTCGCTCATGCGGCCAACCGCTGAATATCGTTGCAACCCGAATGCGCCTTGATGACGCAGTCACGTTCCGGGTTGAGAGTGACCGCCCCAATGGGCGACCAGTTGCGGGTGTCGCCTGACCAGCGCGCCGGATTCTTGTCTCGTGCTTGCAAGTACAGCGCGTGGCGGGCTGCCAGGATGGCCTGATCTTGGCCTTCGTGGCGCTGCGACGGGCTCACGTACTGGATGCCGCTGTGACGGTGATCCACGTTGTACCAGTGCACGAAGTCGGCGGCCCAAGCTCGCGCTGTCTGAAGGTCGGCGAAGCCCTTGGCGGGAAACTCCGGGCGGTATTTGGCGGTGCGAAACAGCGCCTCGGCGTAGGCGTTGTCATCACTGACGCGAGGACGTGAATACGAGGGTTTGACACCCAGCCAGTTGAGCATCGAGAGCACCGTCGTCGCCTTCAGCGTGGAGCCGTTGTCACCATGCAATACCGGTTTGTCAGCCAGGGCGGCAATGCCCTCGGCCAGCGCGGTGCGTCGCACCAGATGAGCGGCATGACCGGAGTGGTCGCTATCGTGCACCTCCCAGCCCACGACCTTTCGGCTGTACAGATCCAGAATCAAGTACAGGTGAAACCACAATCCCATCACGACTGCTGGCAAATAGGTCATGTCCCAGCACCAGACCTGGCGCGGGCCAATTGCAATGTGCGTGGTGGGCGGGCGAACCGCCTTGGGCGCTTTGGCGCGTCCCCGGTGTGCGTTTTGCCCCGCAGCGCGCAGCACCCGGGCAAAGCTCGATTCGCTTGCGAGGTACACGCCCTCATCGGCCAGCGTGGGCACGATGCGAGCGGGCGGCACGCAGGCAAAGCGCGGCTCGTTGGCCACGCTCAGCAGGTGCGCGCGCTCATCCGCACTCAGGGCATGGCCAGGTGTCGCTCGCACCGCCTGCGGCCTGCCATCGCCTTGTACGAGGCCCTCATGGGCTTTCCAGCGCTGTAGGGTGCGCGCGTCTATGCCTGCAATGTCACAGGCCAGACGCAGCCGCGCGCCGGCCTTATGGGCGATGTCGATGTCGTGGGCCAGGCTGCAGCGATCTTTGAGGACGATCATTCGTCCTCTGCCCGGTGAAAGATCGCCGATACTTTTTTTGATAGCACCAGCAGTGCCGCAGTCTCGGCCAATGCGCGGTCTTTGCGCAGCAGCTGGCGCTCCAGTTCCTTGATGCGTTTGCGATCCTGGCGGGTTGCCTGTGGGCTGGCACGGGCGTCCTGCGGGTCGACCAACGCTGCCGTTGCGCTGCAGCACCATTTGTCCAGATCGCCGGGGTAGATGCCCTGCTCGCGACACCAGGCGTTCTTACCGGTTACTGGCAGCGCCACCGTGGTGACCACGGCCTGTAGCCGCGCCGCCGCAGACCAAGCCCGCCCTAGGGCGGGCTTGGTCTGTGCATCTTCTCGCCAGCGCTGTAGCGTTCCTGGGCCGATGCCCACCTCCCGGGCCACCAACTCCAGCGCCGCGCTTTCAGGCGGCAACAACCGAGCTACCGCCCGATCCTTGAATGTTTGTCCGTATCGTGCCACTTATGTCCTTCTTTGCCGCCACAGGGTTCTTGGTTCTATAGAGGCGACAAGTATTCTGACGCGGAGGGGAACCCCATGGGCAGCATGGGCTGGGTGCGCTCCAGCGCCTGGCATTGGCTCTTCTCGTCCACGCAGATAACCAGTGCGTTCTGGGGTGGGCTCAGGTACAGACCAACGACATCACGTAACTTCTCGATAAAAAACGGATCGCTGGGACTGACCTGCCCCCCAATTGCGTACCACGCATAAATCCGAAACGCGGGGTTGATGATATCGATGGATTGGTTTTTAAACATCTTCAAACTGGTGGGGCAAGCGGCGTGTGGGTGGTAGCCGCAGGCGTTAAACCATCCACACAGAGCGCGTCAGCCTCAAGTGGGGTCAACGCAGGCAGCGGCTGCGCCGCTTGTTCACAGCCTTGTGCTGTGGGCAACTGCGTTGTCCCCACGAGGTGCTCTGTTGCGCTTTTATTCATTGGTAAAAGTTACCGGGACGAGCGGTCAACTGCTGTTTCTAGGTTTATCGCAACGCTTGCGCCGGGCGAACTCAGCTGGCGGGATACGCCCCAGGCTGCTGTGCGGGCGGATCTGGTTGTAGTCGGTTTGCCAGCGCGCCAGCGCCTGGCGTGCCTGGTGCAGTGTCAGGAACACCTCCTGGCTCAGGCACTCGTCGCGTAGCGTGTCGTTCAGGCTTTCCACATAGCCGTTTTGCATCGGCCGCCCAGGCTGGATCAGGATGTGTTTGATCTTGTGTTTTTGACACCAAGCCATAAAGGCTTTGGCGGTGAACTCCGGGCCGTTGTCGGTGCGCACAGCCTGCGGGTAGCCACGAAAGCGCGCCGCATCGTCCAGCAGCCGCGTGACATAGCTGGCACCCATGCCAAAGTCAGCGGCCAGTTGGACACACTCACGTGTGTAGTCATCGGCCACCACCAGACTTTTGATGCGCCTGGCGCTGTCCAGCGCGTCGCTGATGAAGTCCATGCTCCAGGTTTGGTTGGGCGCTGTGGCCGCTACCAGGGGTACGCGCACGTTGCCCGATTTCTTCTTGCGCCGCTTGCGCACTTGCAGGCCCAGGCTTTTGTAGATGCGCCAGATGCGTTTGTGGTTGGCTCCGTGTTGGGGGCGCAGGTAGTCGCCGATGAGGCGGTAGCCAGCGGCGTCGTTCATGGGCCACTTGCGCGATGTCAGCGGCCAGCGTTTGGTTGGCAGCGCTGGTGTGCGGCGGGTTTAGATAGCGGTCTCGGCTTAGCCCCACCAGGGCGCAGGCGCGGCGTTCAGACATCTTGGGCATTTGCTCAAGAATGATCTGCACGGCGGCGCTGCGCTCGGATGGGGCTGCTACTTTGAGCCCAGCACGAGCTTCAAGGCGTCTATGTCCAGCATGGCATCGGCCAGCAGCCGTTTGAGTTTGCCGTTCTCGCCTTCCAGCTCGCGCAGGCGGCACGCTTCATCGACGTTCATGCCACCAAACTTGGCGCGCCACTTGTAAAACGACGCGTCACTGAAGCCGTGTTTACGGCCAAGCTCCTTGATGGGGATGCCTGATTCGGCCTGTTTCAAGAATCCGATGATCTGCTCTTCGGTGTATCTGCTTTTTCTCATGCCTCAATTCTCCTGGCGTTGGTGCGCTTTGGAAAAATGGGTGGTACGGTGGGAGGGGGCTAGTGTCATGTCACGAATAATATGTCGCCTAAACTGGTGCATTCCGGCACAATTTGCCGATGGAAAAATTCATCGTCACCCTCACGCCCACAGAACGCCTTCAACTTGAGGCCTGCGTTGCCAAAGGCACCCACAGCGCGGCCAAGCTCATCAACGCTTTGATCCTGCTCAACTGCGATGTGGTTGCAGTTGATCGCGGCGAGCGACGCAGCAGCGAGGACATTGCGCAGGTTTTGCACATCAGTGCGAGAAAAATTGATCGCATCAAGCGCCGCTTCGTTGAAGAAGGCTTTGCTGCTGCGCTTGAGCGCAAGCCCAGCACGCGTGAGTACGAACGCGTTGCCGATGGCGAAGTTGAAGCTCACTTGGTGGCGCTGAGTTGTTCGCCGCCGCCGCAGGGTCACGCACAGTGGTCGCTCAGGCTCAATTCGTGGACGACATCGCCAAGCAGTATCCACTGGCCAAACGCATAACGCTCGTGATGGACAACCTGAACACCCACACGCCTGCGGCTCTGTACGAGGCGTTTGAGCCCAAGCGGGCAAAGCAACTGTGGGATCGCTTTGAATTCGTCTACACGCCAAAGCACGGCAGTTGGCTGAACATGGCCGAGATTGAGTTGAACGTCCTGATAGGCCAGTGCCTGAGCCGACGCATTGAAAGCATCGAGATGATGACTAGCGAAGTTGCCGCGTGGCAGCGCTCACGCGATCAAGTCCAGGCCAAGATCAACTGGCAGTTCACCGCTGACGGAGCGCGCATCAAGCTCAAGCGCCTTTATTCGACATTTGATTCGTGACACGACACTAGTAGGTCAGGACAGCTTGAAGCCCTCGCTGCGATGCGGCTGCAGGCCAAACAACTGCAAGTACCGGTGAACGCTGGTCTTGGAGATGCCGGTTTCGCCAGCGACGGCGCGCACGCTCCAATGCGTCGAGCCGTCGGCTGGCGTGGTGTGCAGCGTGGTCTTGATCAGATGCGCGACTTTCTCGTCGTCGATCGTTCGTGCAGCGCCGGGGCGCACGCCGTCGTACAGGCCGACGATTCGTCGCTGCACAAAGCTGCGACGCCACTTACCCACTGTGGCCTTGTGCAGCTTCAGCCGCGCGGCAATGGTCTAGTTGTCCTCGCCATCGGCACTGCGCAGGATGATGCGCGCTCGCAGCGCCAGCGCCGCTGGCAACGAGCGGCTGCGTACGAACGCCTCCAACTGCGAGCGCTCCGGCGCACTAAATTCCAACTGCGCCTTGGGTCTGCCTGTTCTCATTGCGATATCTCCATCAAAAGATACCGCACTGACACGCATGATTAATGCCAGTTTTCAGCGGGACAGGACACTAGCCTTGCAAGCTACTCACCGGCTCTACAGCAGCAGCCCGGTGCGCAGGATAAGCCCCCGAGACGATGCCGCAACCAACAGCCAGCAAGCTGGCCTTCACAATCACCGATGCCGACAGCACCGCATCAAAGCCCCCCAGACCGAGTGCGATCTTCGCGACCACCCAGCCCAAGAGCAGGCCCAGCGCTGCGCCCACCAGGCAGATCAGCACCCCTTCACACAGAAACTGCACCACAATATCCGCCCGCTTGGCGCCTATAGCCATGCGCAGCCCAATCTCCGCGCGCCGCTCCGACACGCTGACCAGCATCATGTTGGCAATGCCCAGCGCCCCCACCAGCAAAGACACACTGCCCAGCACCGCCAAGAAGCGCGCATACAGTGCCGCCTGCTCCTGGCGCAGCTTGATGAACTCCCAGGCCCCCGTGGCCTGCACCGAATAGCCCGGTAGCAAGCGCTGGGCGCGCTCGGTCAGCTCCTTGGCAAAAGCCTGCGCGGGTGTGCCAGGGTGCAGCCGGACCAGCAAAGATCTGGTGGGGTTTGAACCCCTGGTATCGGCATCGGTTGTGTGGCTGGCCACCATGGCAGAAGAATTGATTTGCAAGGCCTGCACAAAGTCACTGCCCGGGTGCGGCTGCAGCAGGCCCACGATGCGATAGCTGCGCCCGCAAGCCTGTATCTGTGAGCCGATGCCCGCGCCAGGCCTTTGGCTGCGCAAGGTTTCCAATGCCTCAGATCCCAGCAGCATATTGGGCTGGCCCAAGTCTCCAGGATGCAAAAGGCGGCCACTGCCCAGTTGAAACGAAAGCAAGGGCTGCACCGCCAACGGCACTTGCAGCGTCTGCAAGCCCTGCACATCATCAGCGGAGACAGAGCATGATTGCCCTCCTTGATTGACCCAGGCTGTGCCATCCACCTGGGGCATGGCGCTGATCAGTTGGCCCAGCGAGCCCAGATCCAGCGCAGCCGCATCGCCTTGGGGCATGGGCGCAGGGCGTCTAAACATGGCTCGCCTGCTCATGAAGGGATCCAGCTTGTCTTCGTCGCGCGCTGCCGTGACACTCAGCGTCACGATGTCGCCACCCAGGCTGTCCAGAGAAGACTGGATGCGCGCCTGCACGCTGGAGCCAATGATGAGCATGGAGTCGATCGCGCCAAAGCCAATCGCTGCGCCCAGCACCACCAGCCACATGCGCCGGCGCGCACTCCACAGGCTTTGCAGGGCAAACTCCAGCGCCACGAAAGCGCGCTGCGCACTGTGGCGTGCTCTGGCGATGCAGGCCCGCGCATGCTGGCTCATGCGTGGCCTGCTGCGGTGTTTGTCGTGTTGGCAGTTGTCTGGGCTGTTGTGAGGGAATCGCTTTCAATGCGCCCATCCAGCAGCCTTACGCAGCGCGGCAGCCGCTCGGCCAGCACGGGGTCGTGGGTGATCAGCAGCAAGGTCACGCCCATCTGGGTGGACAGGCTGAGCATCAGCTCCAGCACAGCTTGGCCGTTGGCAGAATCCAGCGCCCCGGTGGGTTCGTCGGCCAGAATCAGCTTGGGGCGTGTGACCAAGGCGCGCGCTATGGCCACGCGCTGGCGCTCACCGCCTGAGAGCTGATGAGGCCGATGATGCAGCCGATGCACCAGCCCCACGGCTTGCAGGCTGGCGAGCACGCGTGCGGCCCGCTCCTGTGCGCTGACGGATTGGTAGCGCAGGGGCAGCTCCACGTTTTGTGCCGCGCTCAGGTGGGCGATCAGGTGAAATTGCTGGAACACAAAGCCGACCGATTGGCTGCGGATCTCGGCTTTTTGGTTGGGCGTCAAGTGGCTTACGCAGGCACCGTCAAAGTAGTAGTCGCCTTCGCTGGGGCGCTCGAGCAGGCCCACGATGTTCATCAGGGTGGATTTGCCAGAGCCAGATGGCCCCACGATGGCCACTTGCTCGCCGTTGGCGATCTGCAGGTTCACCCCGGCCATCGCGCGCACCTCGGTCTGGCCCACATGGTAGCTACGGCTGGTGTTGCGCAGGCTGATCAGGCTGTGGCTTGCGGCTGCCGTGGTTGGTGTCAGGGGCAGTGTCATGAGGGCTATTCCTCAAGCCCGAACATGCGCTTGAAGCTGGAGGCGGCCTCGGGCGCCTTGTTTTGCTGGGCACTGGGCACCCATACTTCCCCGGCAAGGGCATCGCGCACCAGCACATCGCCTGGGCCTGAGCGCAGGATGCGGATGGGCTTGATCTGCGGCGCATCTGCCGCAGAAGCACGCCAGCGCACTTGGGCCGCGCCGTCAGGAGCCCATTGCACGGCCGCCAGGGGAATGGAGGTTTGGGGCGCGCTGCTGGCTTGGCTGACTTTGAGTTTGACGCTACTGCCCACGCGCAGCTTGCGCCGCTGCGCCTCGGGCAGATCGGGTGTAGCAAAGGCCACTTGGAATTCATAGGCAGTCTCATCGCCAAAGCCACCGCCTCTGCGCGAGCGGGCCTGCCCCAGCACCTTGCTCACTTTGGCGCTGAAGCTGTGCTCGGGCAGCGCGCCCGAGGTGATCTGCACATCAGCGCCCACTTCCAGCCAGGCATATTCGGCCTCGGTGCAGTAAGCGCGAATCAGGAATGAGGAGGTGTCGCCAATGGCCATCAGGGCTTCGCCAGCAGTCACGCGGCCACCCACCGCCAGCTCGCGCGGGGGCTGTTCGTTGCGGGATTCTTGCGTCTGCGGGTACAGCACCACGCCGGCCAGGGGGGCAGTGAGGGTCAGTTGTTTTTGGCGCTCGTACATTTGGGCTAATTCGGCCTGTTTGTTGGCAGCCTCCAGTTTGAGCGCTTGCAGCTGATCGGGGGCGTATTTGCGGGCGGCGGCTTTGAGCTCTTCTTGCGCCAGGGTCACTTGCTGCTCGGCGTTGACCACTTCGGCTTTGGCCGCTTCATCGTCATTGCGTGAGACAAAGCCTTTGCTGTACAGGGCGCTGGATTCTTGTTGGCGGGTTTGCGCGGTTTTGAGGGTGGTTTGGGCGGTGAGCAAGCGGCGTCTGGCATTGAGCACATCGGCAGGCTCCTCACCAGCGAGCACTGCGCCGTCTTGCAGTTGGCTGCGCAGCTGGGCCGCTTGCGCCGTGCGCAGCTGCGTGGCAAGCTCGGGGCTGTCGATGCGCCCCAGCACCTGGCCTTTGCTCACGCTGTCGCCAAAGCTGACGCCCAGAGCTGCCAGGCTGCCCGCCACGGGGCTGGTGATCTCGATCATCTGCGCAGGCAGGAGCTTGCCCGAGGAGAGCAGTTCTTGAGTTGTGCTCTGCGCTGACACGCTTTGCCATTGGCCCGCATCCTGGGGCAAGGCGCTGCCGCCACGCTCTGTTATCAGTGCTGCGGCCAAACCAACACCGAGCGTGAGCACGGCGGCAAAGATCAGGCTGATCTGCCAGCGGCTGAGTTTGTTCATGGGTTCAATTCCTGTTGGGCTTGCGCCAGCCAGCTGTCCAGCAGGCTCTGCGCCCCCCATTTTTGTAGCAAGGTGCCATCGATCTGCGCCAGATCATTGCGGGCGCGAAAGACCTGGCGCGCTGTGTCCAGCAGCTGGCGGTTGGCTGCTGCCAGGGATTGCTGTGCATTGGTCAGCTCCAGCTGGCCGGAGCGGCCCAGGCTTTGGCGGGTCACCTCAGCGTCCAGTTGCCGGTTGGCCAAGGCAAGAGCGTTGCGCGCCAGGCCCTGCTGAGCACGTGCAAAGCTGAGGTTGCGCAGAGCGTCAATCGCACCGTCGCGCACGCGCTGCTCTGCTTCCTGAAGCTGGGCGCGTGCGGTCTCCAGGTTGAGTTGAGCGGTGTTTTTTTCAATTTGCAAGGGCGCGCGGTCAAAGCTGTATTCCAGGCTCAGGCCTATGCTGTTGTTTCTGTTGCTGGCTACGCCCGCCGTGCCGGGGGTGTTTCCTGATGCGATGGTGCTGCCTGCCGACACGGCCAGTGAGGGCAACAGGCCGTTATTGGCCAAGGCCAGCGCCAGCTCGGCCTGCGCCACAGCTTCGCGCGCAGCCAGCAGCTCTGTGGAAGCTTGCAAGGCTTGGCCGATCAGGGTGGTTTCGTCGGTGGCAGGATCATTGTCATGCTCGAAGCTGTCGGTCAGCAGCAGTTCCACGCCATCAAACAGATTGCTGCGGCCCATGGCCTGGGCCAGGCTGCGCACGGCCTGGCGCTGGGCGTTTTGTGCTTGGGCAATGCCCAGGCGTGCTGCCGCCACGTCAGATTCGCTTTGCAGCAGCACATTGCGTGGGCTGCGCCCTGCGCTCACGAGGGCGGTGTTGAGCTCATAGACGCGCTGCGCCAGATCGAAGGCCACTTGCGCCTGTTTGGTGGCTTCTTGCGCTTGCTGCACGGCAATATAAGCATTGAGGGCTTGGGCAAGCAGGGTCTGGGCGGTTTGGCCCAGAGTTTTGGCGGCGACGCGGTACGCTGATTCTGCGCCCGTTAAGCTCGCTTCGGTGACCACGCGGCCTGCGCCTTTGAGCAGGGGCTGGCTGATGGAGATGCCTATTTGCTGGGTGTTGTTGGCCTGCTGCCCCGGTTGGGCGTTGCGGCCAAGGCTGTTGCTGAGTTTGATGTTGGCCCCGCTTCGAAGGCGCCAGTTCAAGTCGAGCGCAGCCTGGGCTTGGGCGCTCAGTTGCGACGCGCCTGAGGCGATGGAGCTGCTGCGCTGGGTGCTGGCGCTGGTGCTCAGCTTGGGGCTGAATTCTGCGCGGGCTACGCGACCCAAGCGCTGCGCCTGGAGCAGCAGATTGCTCACCGCTGTGCGCATGGCCAGGTTATCGGTGAACGTGGTTTGCACGACTTCAGCGGTGCCCAAGGGCTTGGGACGAATGCTTGTTTCAAGCGCATCAGGCCCCTCTGAGCTCAGCACAGAGGCTGCAGATAAGGCTGTGGTCATCCTCAGCCGCGCGGCTGTTGATGCCGCCTCTGCCCAAGGAAATTCAGCTGCTAGACAGGGGCTGCTGATCAGAGGCAAGGCGCTGATCGCTAGCAAAGCAAGCCCAAGAGCCGCATGTATTGAATGAGACTGAATAGTTGAACTATGGACAGAGACATTACAAACAATAGTGCCTTGCGCAGACATAAATCGGGATTTCATTTCCTGCGTATCAGTTTCAGAAGCCCAACTTTCATCGTAAATATCCAAAATATAGCATTTAGGGAACCTCTGCAAAACCCCTGACGGCCAGCCCGAACGCAGCCTCGGGCGCGTCGCGTTGTTGAAAAACTCACCAATAGCAACACTATTGGTTTCATTTTTCGTCTAGTGCTGCATCCCGATCTGCATTCGTTCTGGCTCATCATGGGTTTTGCAGAGGTTCCCTAGCTATTAACGGACTAAACGCTACCTAAAATTGTTTAGATAGCTATTTGAGCGATTGTTTCGCCTAGATTAGCATTATAGCTACGGACGTTCACACGGTAATTGTTAGTCTGGTTGGTGAACCAAGTCATCCAGGGGGTGGCATGGGTCAAGGTGCCAGTCGTCGACGCTAGGATCGTCGATATTCCATATTGCTCTCTAGTTAACGTAACATAACCACTATTACTAGCAGTACTGTTCCATCCTGTAGCAACTCCCCGCCAAAAGATGGTCGTCCCTTTAGGAATACCGCCAATCCCGGCTGAACAATTGTCGCGTCCCTGAAGGTAACATATATGATATTCAGCCTGCGCACCCGAAGCAGCGCACACAAGGGCAGCCAGACCTAAAAGCTTGGCGATTGATTTTTGGTCAATGATTTCATGATAATCCTATTCAAGTTAGGTTGATAACAAAAATTGAGGCTTTTGCCCCCACATAAATGATTGCCCTTAATGGCAGATCACTTATTCGTTTGTTGACACAACAAGTATTCCTGCATTGTCAAACTGAAACGAACCATTTGCATGACAGCGACTTGGCGCACTTCGGCATCTGTGTCTTTACCGGCAATCAGCCTGAGCAGACCTGATTTGACTTCATTTGAAGTTAAGGAGGCAATCGCTGTCGCGCCTACCGCTGCCAACTGGGGCAGCTGCGCTTTGTCATTGAACATGCTAAGGATATCGCTTTCAAGGTATTTCCTGGCTTTGTCCCAGCGTGCCAGCTGCTGAATACTGCTTGCAC
Source organism: Comamonadaceae bacterium (assembly GCA_013297875.1). Taxonomy (GTDB): domain Bacteria; phylum Pseudomonadota; class Gammaproteobacteria; order Burkholderiales; family Burkholderiaceae_C; genus JAAFIW01. The sequence continues at coordinate 123,967 of JAAFIW010000005.1, forward strand.
GCACGTCAGGATCGGCGTGTGAAGTCAAGCCATGCAAAACGGGCGCAACGGCTTCGCTTTGGGCTGGAGACAGCAGCTGTGGTGCTTGCAAAGCATTGATGGCGGCTAGCACCACTTTTGGATTTTTCTCGGTTGTCAGGGTCAGCAGTGTCGGCTTGATCAATGATTCTTGCACTTCTTGCATGCCCAGCAGCCTGTATCCATTGATCCGCTTTTGCGCATCTTGCTGATTTGTCCACTCCACAGCCTGCTGCAAAAGCCGTGGCGACCTTGAAAGCCCAAAGGCTTGCAGGATGTTAAATCTGGCTGTATCATTGGTTTGTAGATCCAATGTACGCAGTAGATAGTCCAGCATTCCTTCATTGTCGGCCATTGCCTTGATGACATCGACGCCCAAAACCATATTTTCTTTAGACCAATCGATTTGCTGCAATTGCGCCTGGGTGATGGTTGCGGTTTCACTGCGCCCGTGAGCGCTCTGTGCAGTGGGGGGCAGGCTTAAAGCGCTGTGGTTGGCGCTTGGGTACAGATTTTGGTATGTGGGGGTGGAGCCCACATAGCAGCCGATGAAGAATACAGCGGCAATCAACACCGACCAGAACGCGTAACGCATCAATTTGCTTTGAAATATGGCGGTATTCATGAAGGTCATCAGTTTTAAGGTTAAAAAAACAGCCGCAGTACTAAGCGTATTGATCACAGCGCCATCGTGCTCGTCGCTGCTAACTGATATATGTTATGGATGATCGCGCTGGGTACCGAGAAACTGGTAGCCCTAGCGCAACCATTTGGGTTAAATCTGCCTTGGCGCTGGCACGCCAAGAGCATCTACAGTTAACGCTACCTAAAATTGTTTAGAATGCTATTTGAGCGATTGTTTCGCCTTTATTAGCATTAAAGTTGAAGGTGAACGCAATGTAACGGGCATTGACGCTACCGTTCACCCAAGACATCCAGGGGGTGGCATGGGTGAAGGTGCCATAGTCCTGCGCCATAGTGAACCATATCCCTGGACTACCTTCTCTAAGTAAGCCAACGTTACCACTATTGCTAGCGGTACTGCTCCATCCTGTAGCAACTCCCCGATAAAAGACGGTCTTCCTTGCAGCAACAAGTTGAGCCTTGGTACCACAGTAATCGGTTTGCTGCTTGTAACATATATGATATTCAGCCTGCGCACCCGAAGCAGCACACACAAGGGCAGCCAGACCTAAAAGCTTGGCGATTGATTTTTTGGTCAATGATTTCATGATAATCCTATTCAAGTTAGGTTGATAACAAAAATTGAGGCTTTTGCCCCCACATAAATGATTGCCCTCAATGGCAGATCACTTATTCGCTTGTTGACACAACAGGTATTCCTGCATTGTCAAACTGAAACGATGCATTTGCATGACAGCGACTGATAAAGCAACTTCTTTTCTGTAATTTTCGTTTTAGCAATTGATCAGTGTTGCCAAACTGCGCCAATTCAAGGCTTCATAGTCAGATAGATTTTGCTGCTCATCCACTCCTCATCTTGTTCGGCCAGTATCGCACTGACTAAGCGCAGGCAACTGGCGCTGTTTGGAAACAGCGTGGCTACCCGGGTTCTTCTCTTGATCTCCTTGTTTAGCCGCTCCAACCCGTTGGTCGTGCGCATTCTGATTCTGTGCTCAGGCGGCAAACCAAACACCGCAAAGCCCTCTGCCAGATTGTCTTGCGCCCAGGCGGCCAGTTTGGGATGGCTTTGCCCCCAATCCTTGATCGCCGCGGCAAGCTGGCGGTTGGCCTCGTTGATATCCGGCGCGTTGAAGATATTTCTGATCTGACGCGCCACGGTTTGGCGCTGGTCGAGCTTTGAGACATAGCCCTGCGCGTTGTGCTGCAAGTGAAACTGGCAGCGCTGCCAAGGCACGCCTGCAAACATGGCCTTGCGAGCCGCCTTCAAGCCCGCATGATCATCGCTGGCGATCATCTTGACCCCACGCAAGCCGCGTTGGATCAGACTGTCCAGGAATGCTCTCCAATGCACCTCGGCTTCACTAAGCGCCACTGATACGCCCAGCACCCGCCTGTGGCCGGTGGCCGTCACACCAACGGCCACCAACACTGCGCAGTCCACGACTTGATTGCCTTCGCGCACCCGCTCATAGCGGGCATCAAGCAAGACGTAAGGTGTTTCATCCAGTGGCCGGGTGCGCCAAGCCTGCAATCCCTCATCGAGCTGGCTGGCGCAGCGGCTGATTTGCGTGGAGGAGATGTTGATCTCGGGGCCAACCAGTGCTTGCAGCACGGTGATGACTTTGCGGGTGGAGACACCTTGGACGTACATCTCAGCCAGCGCCAGATTGACCGATTGTTCAGTGCGGCTGCCTCGCTCCAGGGCGCTGGGGTAGAAGCCCGCAGACCTTACCTGTGGCACAGCAAACTCCAGCTCTCCCAAGCGGGTGAGCACGGTCTTGGGCTTGAAGCCGTTGGCTTGATCGACGCGCTGGGCGGAGCGTTCGTAGGGCTTGGCTTGCAGGTACTGGGCTCGCTCGATAAGACTTGCTTGATCGACGAGGATGCGAAGCGCCTGTCCTGCGCCATCCAAGCCGTGCTGCAAGAGGCAGTCATAGGCTGCTTGCATGAAGGGTGTGCCATCGTCGTGTAAATCAACTTGAGTGCGTTGCGCCATGATAAATTCTTTCTCTCCGTGAAGACCCCAGAGCCTGCCGGCTGCGGGTTAATGCATGAGTACATGCATAACCGAGGAGTGCCTCCGGCGGCCTGGCTGGGGCCTTGATTTAAAAAGTTTCCCAATGCCACCCAGTTATACGGGAGCGGGGAATTTACAGAAAGAATGTTGCACTAGCCAGCGACTTGGCGCACTTGGGCATCTGTGTCTTTACTGGCAATCAGTATTTCCTGATAAGCGGCAGTTGTTTTTACTGCGGATAAGAATAAAGGCTTACACTCGTTTTCTGCCGCCAAGGACCGTAAGAGTATGAAATAGAAGCACTTAAGTAACGCACCGAAGCCGTTGAATTCAGGTTTTGGAAAAAATTACCCGTAAATGTACCTGATGCATAAACTTTACCCGTGTAACGGGTTTTTACTTCATAGCGAATAACTGGATAATTAGAAGAAGATGGGTCATCAAGCGCAGTACCAGCGACAATTACAGCATCTCGATTTGCGGGTACAAAAGTTGCAGGTGTCGTACAACGATAGTCACCAGCAAAACTACAGGATACATAATCAAAAGCATAAGAACTCTGTGTAGCAAAAAGACAAAAAACCGCAGCAGTAGCTGCCAAAGACTTCTTGAACATATTCATCATTACTCTCCAATACAAGTTTAAAAAATGAAAACAAAATTAAGCGTAGTCAAAAACTACACCGACCACTTACACAAGCATCTCAATCACCAGAGGGTGAATTGAGTTGCTTGGGATTCTTCTGATCGCCAAAGCCGCGGCAGGGATTAATTTTCTGAATGAACTCATGATTTAACTCCAATATAAAGAAATGTAAAAATTACCTGTGGAAATACAGGTAAACCCCCAAAAGCTGCCGGATTGCAGATATTGGGGTGCACCAAAAACAGCCTCGCGTGAGGCTGCCTAGGTTTGGGATTGTTCGCCATTGCCTGAGCCGCAGCTTGCAGATCCGACAACAACTCAGAGTGCACCAATAGCTATACTTAAGTCACCTGGTACTTGGTTAGCTCTTGAAGCATACGCTTTCAATTTACGGGAAAAAGGCGTTTTCGGTAACATACCATAGTAGTTATGGCCAAGTTGTCTAGACCAATAAACTGCACCTGTTACAACACCCTTGATTTGAAAATTACCAATTATGCTATCTAAGCTGGTAGAATTATATATGCCTACGAGTACAAAAGGATTTACATTTGCACCTATAGAGACCACGCCTGTTTCGCAAGAGGCTGCATTGCCGACGGAGCAACTCTCGGCACGTGCACTTGAGTTCATCCCAAAACATAGCATCAATGCCGCAACAGGCATCATTTTTTTCAAGGTTAACATGGTTTAACTCCAATATAAAGAAATGTAAAAATTACCGGTGGCAATCCAGATAAACCCCCAAAAGCTGCCGGATTGCAGATATTGGGGTGCACCAAAACAGCCTCGCGTGAGGCCGCCTAGGTTTGGGACTGCTCGCTGTTGCTTTAGGCCACAGTTTGCAGTGAATTTCATCAACGACGTTCATCAGCGCGCTGCCTGTGCTTGGGTAGCCATGGCAGCGGCTTTTTCAAACTGTGCCAAGCCAGCCTGATAAGCGGCGTACTCGGTTTCATTCAGATCAAAAGCGCGGCAGATTCATTCGTAACCTATAGATATTTGCGTTGTCTGCTGTCGCCAAGAACCGCTAATGAATGAACCACGAGCACGTAATTGACGAGAAAAAACCGTTGATTGCAGGGGTACGTAAGCAGTTCCCGTAAATGTACCTGATGCATAAACCATACCTGTTATAACGCCTTTAACATCGTAGCGGATAACTGGATAATTAGAAGATGCTGGGTCAGCAAACCAAGTATCAGCGAAAAACGAAGCTTTTCTATTTGCAGGTAGATTAAGTATAGGTGTGTAACAATGCTCGTCACTAGTAAATCTGCATTGTGCATATTCAGCAAACGCGTTTGTTCCCAAGCCCAGCATCAAAGCTGCGGCAGCAACAGGGATTAGTTTTCTGAATGAACTCATGGTTTAACTCCAATATAAAGAAGTGAAAAAATTACCTGTGGAAATACAGGTAAACCCCCAAAATCTGCCGGATTGCAGATATTGGGGTGCACAAAAACAGCCTCGCGTGAGGCTGCCTGGGCTTGGGATTGCTCGCCGTTGCCTGAGCCACAGCTTGCAGTGAATTTCATCAGCGCGCTGCCTGTGCTTGGGTAGCCATGGCAGCGGCTTTTTCAAATTGTGCCAAGCCAGCTTGATAAGCGGCGTACTCGGTTTCATTCAGATCAAAGCGCGGCAGATTCATCAGCGCCACATTGCGCACCTCCAAGTCTTGTCGGGTGTCACCCAACAAGGCCAGCAGGCGCTGCTTTATCGGCTCGCTGTTCAGCGAGGCGAGTGAGGTGGCTCCGATGGCTGACATGCGCACATTGGCATCGGGCTCGCCCAGCAGGCGCTGCACATCGGCCGGAAAATACCGCAGGCTTTTGTCCCAGTCGGCCAGGCGCTGGATGCTGGCTTGGCGCACCTCGGAGTGCGTGTGCTGGGTGAGTGCGTGCAGCCGCTCTGCCACTTGATTGGCCAGCTGGGGTGTGGGCACTTCCGGGCGAGCCAAGCTCCACAACACCTTGGCCAAGACCTGGGGGTCTGGCTCGTTGTGCAGGGCTTTCATCTGCAGGGCTTGGGAGGCCTCACTGGGTCGCATACCGCCCAACAACAAAAATCCATTCAGGCGGTTCTTGGCACTCTGCGCATCGCCCGCCCACTGCTGTGCCGTGGCAACCAGCTCGGGCGTCGGGGCATTCACCAACAATTGCTTGAGTTGATGCCGCTGAATCTCGTTGGTCGTGCTGACAAACTGCTGCAACACATGGCTGCGCAGCGCAGCGCTAAGGCCCATGCCGCGTTCGATCTCTTTTTCTCCTGGGGGTTGATGCTGGCTCCAAACAATGGCATCAAAGCGCGCGAGCAAATCGGCATCGCGTCTACCTGCCAGCACGCTGACTTTGTCGGTCAACTGCGCCAGGCCTTGGGCTGCTAGTGGCATAAGTGTGTGCGCTGACCACATGCCTAGGGCAAAGACCGAAGCCATGCCCAGCACTATCAAGCTAACGAGGCGTTTGTTCATAAGTTCATGAGCTTTATAAAATTGTTGAATTGTTTACCCGCTATGTTGGCAATCACGCGCCATCACAACTCGGTCGGATTCATCGGCGCCACGTTGCGCAGCTCTAATTCTTGTTGGGTGTCACCCAAGAGCCTCTGCAAAGTCATCCCTGATGAATTAGATACTAAGCACTATTAAAATTACTCCGGATCCGTCGCCTCTTAGGTTTGAGCCAGTGGCCTTGATCCACCGAGTAAAATATCGTGTGTTCAATGGAGCAATATAGTCATATACTCCGGTTTGGTTGCTAATGGTTTTCGCCCAATAAACCTCTCCATTAATAGTCCCCACAACCTTAAAGTCCGCAGTTAAGGTGCCCGACTCAACTCTAGCCCTTACTTTAGTACTTAAATTTTGATTCGCGGGGACTCTTACGATTTCTGTTGAACAATCTAATTCTGGTGTACCATAAGTGCTCACGTTGCAACTAGTTACTGGGGTTAGGGAAAACGCATTCGTTCCCAAGCCCAGCATCAAAGCTGCGGCAGCAACGGGGATTAGTTTTCTGAATGAACTCATGGTTTAACTCCAATATAAAGAAATGTAAAAATAACCTGTGGAAATACAGGTAAACCCAAAAAGCTGCCGGATTACAGATATTGGTCTGTATCAAACAGCCTCGCGTGAGGCTGTCTACGTTTAGGACTGCTGGCCGTTGCTTGAGCCACAGTTTGCAGTGAATTTCATCGGCGACGTTCATCAGCGCGCTGCCTGTGCTTGGGTAGCCATGGCAGCTGCTTTTTCAAACTGCGTCAAGCCAACCCGATAAGCGGCGTCTGCTACTACCTGTTACTGAGGTTTCCGAAAACAAATGCTCCTCTAGGACTCGACAATCCGCTGTAGCTTGCACTTACTGTTACTCGATATCTAAAGAATAGAGAAGGTTCTGGGCCATAAAAGTCGGTCCGCCCAACAAACTCAACTCGTTTCATAATGCGCCCATAACGATCTGTTAATAACGCTGTTCCCGCAGTACCGTTAAGGCCCAACTGCGACTCCGCTTCCACATATGGGCGTTGGCCTGTAGTCATGGATAAAGTGTCTGTAGTGCAGGTCAAATTTACCGGCGCAGACGAAACGGTTCGGAAGTCGTTGCATGAACGTTCTAGACCATAGGCACTTGCTCCCACTCCAAGCATTAGAGCCGTGGCGACAACAGGGATAGGTTTCTTCAGTGCGTGCACGATTTAGCGCCTTCAAAAAATATCAATGAAAATGGTTTAAGGCAATTCAAGTAAAACCCAAGACACTGCTCATGTCGTTCATCAACCCTAGTTCACTCTAACAGACAAAGAAAAAACTCCGGCTCCATAGCCTCTTAAGTTCGAGGCGGTACCATTAACCCACCGTTTAAAAACTCGTGTATTCACTGGGGCAATATACGTGTTGTCATAGCCGCTAGAGGTAATGGTTTGCCTCCAATAAACCTCTCCGGTAACTGCTCCCATAACCTTGAAGTCAGCAGTTATAGCACCCCAAAACGCATTTGAATCTACCTTAATAACCAAACTCTCATTCGCAGGGACAGTTAAATTATTTGTTGAACAATTTAGCACGTCAGCATACCCGTTGCTATTGTACACATTGCAGTATTGCAAAGTGGCAAATGCGTTTGCGCTCAAACCCATGACCCATACCGCGGCAGTAACCGCCAAAGAGTTCTTCAACATATTCATGATTGATTCCTAAAAAATATTCATTGGAGAAAGGCCTGCTTCTGCTTGGGACTGTTGCCGTTGCTTTAGGGCCCCAGCTTGTCTTGTGTGCATAATAGGCCTTCACCACCGAATTGTTTGTTTCATTTGTTATTTAACCTGATTTTTTAGGTGTTTGCACTATGATCGGATACCCGTAGCGTAGTCACTCAACATATCGATATCACGAACAACGATTTTTCTGCGATGAATCGCAATCACTTGCACCAGTTCCAACCGCTCCAAAGCTATAGAAGTGCGCACTCGACTTTGGCCAGCAAAACTAGCAATGTCCAGGTGACTCACTTCGCGCAATTCAACCAAACCATCCTTGGTACTCTGGCCGAACTGGATTGTCAATCTGGCTAGCGCAAAAGCAGTTCGGGCTAAAGTGTTTCCTATCCAAGCGCTACTTAACTGACTTAAAGCATCGGCGTTACACGCACGCAGGACCCGTGTCATGACCTGCGCCAGTGTGGGGCTTTTGTCAAAAGCATTGTCTATGCACGTTTGGGGAATTTGGTAGAACTGAGACTCCGTGAGACTTGCAAGCTCAAATGGTGTTGAGCATTCAACCAACTCGAAGGGCCCAATCCAACGAAGATCGCGACGCGAACCTTGGCGGCTATAGCAACTCAAACGCAGTCGGCCGCTTTGATTCAAGTAGACGTGTGTGGAGGGACAACCTTGACTGACAATAACCGTGTTTGGCTTGACGCTTGTACATCTACTTCCTGACAGTAGCAGTATCTTGTCATGTGGCGACAAAAGCTGCCAAAGCCTGGTGTCGGATGATCCCGCCACATGAGAATCGGTACTGGGCGGCTCGTATTGCGCTGAATCCATCAATTAATCTAATAAAATAAAAATGCAAATAATTATTAAGCGTGACTCAAGCCAAACTAACGCCTAAGTAGGGTGTCTAGCGAGTTCGAAGCCCAGAAAGTTTGACCCATCGGCTAAAGAAAATCCAATGCCCGTTTGTTTCGTCTTTATGACTATCACCGAGATAGCGTCATGCAATTTTTGCATAGTCTGGGTTGCTTTTTGATTTCTTAGACACAGGCTGTTTGACGACTGCAAGAAGATCGCGGCGACGACCAGCGCGAACTGGTCGCATGCGACGTGCGCACGTTTTGCCGCCGGAACTGCAACGAGTGCGCAGATGCCAAGCGGCGAATCGTGGCCTGCACGCCCGACCAGCCCAATCTTTTCGCCCGCATCTGCGGCTTTTTTGACCAGCACCACGGTTTCTCCATTCTTGACGCCAAGGTGCACACCGCCAACAACGGCTATGCGCTGGACACGTTTCAGGTAGTCAACGCACTCATACCCTGGGCGAGCGCGTGGAAGACACGTTTTTGATCGATGGCCCCGAGCTACAGCACAACCGCAAGCAGATCGAGATTGAAACCGAGCTGCTGGAGACGTTGGGGGCTTGAGATTTCCGTCAGCCGTTTGCTTCACTTTTTGTAGCTGCTCGAGTAATCTGGGCGTGCACTATCTCCTAATTTGGCTGCGAAATGCCCCCCGCTACGGCCAAAACCAGCCGACTGGCGGGGCCAGCCAGTTGCGGCAGGTCGGCCAGGCGGTCCTGCTCGATCAACTCCAGCACCCATTCGTTGATACCTCCCACCACGGCCATGGCCATGGCTGGCGGTAGAGGTTCGCTGCGATCCTTGTCAGCGTTGACAACGTCCAGCATCAGTTGCGCCAGCTGAGCGTTGGCTTGCCGACGCGATGCCAGACCGGGGCTGCCCAGGCCGTGGATTTCAACAAACAAGGTGCGCAGCAGCACCGGGTTTTGAGCCAAACAGGAAAAGTAGGCCACCAGGGCTTGCTCCACCTGGGTTTGCCAATGGCGCGCGGGATTCAACGCACCGCGCAGCACCTGCAGGGCGTTGCGGCTGGCGGCTTGGTGCAGGGCAATCAGGCAGTCGGCCTTGGTGGCGAAATGCTCGTAGAAGGTGCGGCGCGACACGGTGGCCAGGCTCACCACATCGGCAATCGTGGTGTCGGCATAGCCCTTGGTGGCCACCGCTTGGGCCATGGCCTCCAGCAGGCGCTGGCGGTGCTCGGCTCCTGGTGGGTCGGACAGGTCGTTCGCGTTGGCGCTGGGGGTGTGCATATCCAATTGTCAGGGCATTTTTTAGGGTTTCAGCATTTGGTACTTGACAGTACCAACACTTGAGATGACCATACAGATATTGGTACATAACAGTACCAGACAGGCTTCCCGCTCAGCTTCCAAACCGAAAGTCAAACATGACCGATCTCGTTGTTCGCCGCCTCCTGGTTGACCTGCAGCAGCCGTTTGCCCGCCACTGGTGCGGCGGCGATGCGTTTCGCAGCGCTTTTTTCAATGCCTTGTCGATGAGTTTTCCCATTGGGGAGCAGTTTTTTATCGACTCGGTGCGCAACGGCCACAAGGCGCTGCCCGCGGAGAAAAAAGCGGCGTTTGATACGGAAGTGGCCGGATTTGTGGGGCAGGAAGCCACGCACCGCCGCATTCACGCCCTGTTCAACGGCCACCTGGAAACGCAGGGCCTGGTGAACCACTGGGGGCCGCGCGCGCAGGAGCGCATGAAGCTGCTGGAAGGCACAGATCCACGCCACCCGCTGGCCATCACAGCGGCCAACGAGCATTTCACGGCCATTTTTGCCGAGTGGATGCTGGCCAACCCGGAGATGGTGCACAGCGACGACACGCGCCTGCAAACCCTGTGGCTGTGGCACAGCGCCGAAGAGGCTGAGCACAAGAGCACGGCGTTTGACGTGTACCAGGCGCTGGGTGGCAGCCAGCAGTGGCGCATCACCTGGTTTCGCCGCATTACCCTGGTTTTTTTGGGCGACACCCTGCGCCAGACGGTCTCCAATCTGCACCAAGACGGCACGCTGTGGCGGTTGAGCACCTGGCGCAGCGGCGCACAGTTTCTGTTTGGCAAAACCGGTTTGATCCGCCAGACCTACAAGCCTTGGCGCGACTACTTCAAAACCGACTTTCACCCCAATCAGCAGCACACCGGGCAATCGGAACGCTGGCTGCAGGACAACCGGGCGCAGTATGAGCCGGTAGGCGGTTAGATTGGGGTAGACGAGGTCACGCACAGTCAATTGAGTGCCTTTTCGGCCTCCAGCCCATGTAAAACCTGCTCAAGCAGCTATAGAAATAGTAGCGTTTGTGTTGGCATCACCACGATGTGAACAGGCTACGATGCGCTCATGAACGCTACCACCCCCACCTTCCCCGCGCTGCCTGGCTTAGCCCCAGACCCCATCCCCCAATTTGGCCTCATCGTCATCGGCGACGAAATTCTCTCGGGTAAGCGTGCCGACAAGCACATGCCCAAGGTGATCGAATTGCTGGCCGCGCGCGGGCTGTCGCTGGCCTGGTGCGAGTATGTGGGCGACGACCCGCAGCGCATCACCACCACACTCAAGCGCGCGTTCGCATCAGGTGACGTGGTGTTTTCCACCGGCGGCATCGGCGCCACGCCCGACGACCACACCCGCCAATGCGCCGCAGCTGCGCTGGGCCTGCCGCTGGCGCTGCACCCGCAAGCCGAAGCACTGATCCGCGAGCGCATGCAAGACCTGGCGCGCGAACAGGGCACGGTCTACGAAGCCGATCGGCCCGACAACATTCACCGGCTGAACATGGGCGTGTTTCCACAAGGCGCGCAGCTGGTGCCCAATCCGTTTAACAAGATTCCGGGGTTCTTTTGTGGCGAACGCCGCGCCGGGCCGCCCCAAGCAAGTTCGGCCCCCTCGGGGGGCAGCGACCCACACGCAGTGGGGGAGCGTGGGGGCACCGAACGCCGCGCCGGGCCGCCCCAAGCAAGTTCGGCGGCCCCACGCCACGGCGAAGCCGGGGCCCCTTCCCCGGCTGGGGGCAGGGAATTACACGGAGTGAACGACCGTGGGGGCACCATCTACTTCGTGCCTGGGTTTCCTGTGATGGCCTGGCCGATGGTTGAGTGGGTGCTGGACACGCATTACGCGGCGTTTGCGCACCGTGCGGCGCAGGTCGAACGCTCGGTGATCGTGTTTGGCGCAATGGAAGCGACGCTCACGCCGTTGATGGAGCAGATCGAGCAGGCGCATTCCGGCATCAAGGTGTTCAGTCTTCCGAGCGTCGATCACCCACAGTACGGGCGACACATTGAGCTGGGTGTGAAAGGCCTGGCCGCCGATGTGCCCGCTGCCTACCAGCAACTCAAGGCGGGGTTGCTGAAGGCGAACGCGAAGCTGGGGCCTGAGCTGCCCGCGCCGTGACAGACGACAGAGTTGTAGCGCGCATGCCCCCATCCCTGCCTTCCCCCAGCGGGGGAAGGAGTTAAGGCAGTTACTGCGGCGCAGCAGGCCAGGTCACAGCAGCCGCTTCGCGTGGCTTGCCAATGGGCGCTGCGGCCAGGCCTTTGCGCACGGCGGTCATGTCTTCGTCGTTGGGGTATTGGCCCAGCAGCCAGTAGTCAAACACGCGCCGGGCAATGGGGGCTGCGTGGGCAGCACCAAAGCCCGCGTTTTCCACCACCACGGCCAACGCAATTTTTGGGTTGTCGGCGGGGGCAAATGCCACATACAGCGCATGGTCGCGCTCGTGCTCTTCCAGTTTGGCGGCGTTGTATTTGTCTTTCTGGCCGATGGTCACGGCCTGGGCCGTGCCGGTTTTGCCGCCCGACAGGTAGCCCGCACCAGCAAATACGCGGGCTGAGGTACCGTCTTGCGTGACGCTGACCATGGCCCGGCGCACCGCGGCCATATGTTCGGGCTTGTAGCCCAGGTCGATTGGTGGCTCCGGTGTCACTGGCACACGCTGGCGCGTCATCGCGTCTTGCGTGGCAATCACCAGACGGGGTTTGTGTTTGATGCCGTCGTTGGCCAGTATGGCTGTGGCCTGAGCCAGTTGCAGCATGGTGAAGCTGTTGTAGCCCTGGCCAATGCCCAGCGAAATGGTCTCGCCCGCAAACCACTTTTTTTGCTCGGCACGCTTGTAGTAATTGCGCTTCCAGTCCTGGCTGGGCAGCACGCCGCGCACTTCGCCGTTGATATCGATGCCCGTGATCTGCCCAAACCCCAGCGGTTTCATGAAGTCGTGTATGGCATCCACACCCAGTTCGTTGGCCAGCGAATAGTAATACACATTGCTGGATTTGACGATGCTGATGTGCATGTCCACCGCGCCCAGGCCGTGGTCGCCATGGCTGCGAAAGGTGTGGCCGGCAAAGGTCCAGGAACCAGCGTCGTTGATGACGGTGCTGGCTGTGCGCTTGCCGCTTTGCAGTGCCGCCATGGCCATGAAAGGCTTGTAGGTAGAGCCGGGTGGGTAGGTGCCGCGCAGGGCCCGGTTGAGGAGCGGTTTTTCAATCGACTCGTTCAGCGATTGCCAGCTTTCGGTGTCAATGCCGTCAACAAACAGGTTGGGGTCAAACGTGGGCTTGCTGACAAAGGCCAGCACCTCACCGGTTTTGGGGTCCAGGGCCACCAGCGCGCCCCGGCGCTCGCCAAACATGTCTTCCACCAGCCTTTGCAGTTTGATGTCAATCGACAGCATGACGGTGTTACCCGGCGTGGCGGGGTTGCTGGCCAGCTTGCGCACGGCGCGGCCACCGGCCGAGGTTTCCACCTCTTCAACACCGGTCGTGCCGTGCAGTGACTTTTCAAAACTCTGCTCAATGCCCAGCTTGCCGATGTAGTCGGTGCCGCGGTAGTTGGCCTGGTCTTCTTCCGGCCAGTCTTCCATGTTCTGCTTTTCAGTCTGATTGACCCGGCCGATGTACCCAATCACGTGGCTGGCCAACTCGCCAAACGGGTAGCTGCGAAAAAGGCGTGCCTTGATTTCAACACCCGCAAAACGGTAGCGCTGCGCCGCAAATTTGGCGACTTCTTCGTCCGTCAGGCGGGTGCGAATAGGCAGCGATTCGAAGCTTTTGGATTCGTCCATCAGCTTCTTGAAGCGTCGGCGGTCACGTGGCGTGATCTCCACCACGCTGTTGAGCTCTTCCAGCGCTGCATCCAGCGGGCCACGAATCTTGGAGGGTGTGATCTCCAGGGTGTAAGCCGAGTAGTTGGTGGCCAAAATGCTACCGCTGCGATCCAGAATCAGGCCGCGGTTGGGCACGATGGGCACGACCGCCGTGCGGTTGCTCTCGGCCTGCTCGCTCAAGTCGTCGTGGCGCACCACCTGCAAGTAAACCAGCCGGCCGGTCAGCAACAGAAACGACAGCACCACCACCAGACCGGCCACAAACACGCGGGCCCGAAAGCGGGACAGGTCGGCTTCAACATTGCGCAGTTCAGTCATGGACAGCCCGTGGTCGGTAGCTACAAAGGACGGTTGGCATCGCGGTCAGGCGCACGCCGTTGCGGGGCCAGCAGCATGACGCTGACAACCGGCCACAACACTGCCTGCAGCAGCGGTGCCAACAGCATAGACCAGCCCGGAAACAAGCCGCCAGACAGCATGCGAATCACCAGCTCGATGGCGTGGGCTGCGGCAAACAATGGCAGCACCTGCAGCGCCTGGGAAGGCACCGAAAACCACAGCAGGCGGCGGTGAATCGTGATGGCAAAGTAACTCAGCACCGTATAGGCCAGCGCATGCTGCCCCAACAAGCCAGCCTGGTGCACATCCATGGCCACGCCAAACACAAAAGCAGCACCAATCCCCACCCGCAGCGGCTGATGGACGCTCCAGAACACCAGCACCAGCGCCAGCATGTCGGGCATCCACGGTGTGCGGCCCAAGGGCAGCATGTTCACCAGCAACGCCGCCAGCAGACTGCCCCAGATAAACAGGGGTTGCGCGGGCAGCAGCAGCTGTTGGCCGGGCCGCATGATCATTTGCGGGTCGCCTTTTTTCCAGTCGCTGGCACGTCGTCGGGCAAGCGCATCGTCGCTTGCGCCACGCCTGGCTTGAGCACCATCACGTGGCGCGCGGCATCCACCAGCGCCTGGGGTGTGCAAGTAATGCGTGCAAACGCCGAATCCGCGCGCCGCTCCACCTTGTCAACCCGGGCCACCGGCAGACCGGGCGGGTACACACCATCGACGCCGCTGGTGGTCAGCAGATCGCCGGCCTGCACGTCGGCATTGCCGCCCATGAAGCGCAACTCCAGCAAGCTGCTGTGCAATGAAGCATCGCCATACGCCACACTGCGCGCACCGGTGCGCACGTTGAGCACCGGAATTGCCTGCTCGCGGTCGACCAGCAAGGTCACCTCGCTGACCAGCGGATGGACCCGCGTGACTTGGCCCAAAACCCCTGACTCGTCGATCACCGGCGAGCCTGCCGCAATGCCTTGGGCCAGACCCTTGTCGATGATCACTTTGCGGGTGTAGGTGTCAGCCGCGTCGTACAGCACTTGCGCAGCCTGACCTTCCGTCTTGATCTGCTCCTTCAAGGCCAGCAGCTTGCGCAGGCGATCATTTTCCAGACTCAGCTGCTCCACCTGACCGGCTCGCAGCGATTGGGTCACCAGCATTTTGCGAGCCTCTTCTTCGCCCGCCTGGGCTGCATGCAGGGTCTGAAAGTACTGGCGGGCTTGTGCTACCGCATCAACGGGCTGCAGCGCAAGCCATTGGACGGGGTACAACACGGTGGCAACCGCAGCGCGCAGGGGCTGGATCACCCGAAACCGCGTGTCAGCCACCATCAAAAAGAATGCCAATGCGCTGAAAAACATCAAGCGCGACAAGGCCGACGGGCCCTGCTTGAAGAAGGGCGGCGGGGTTCGGTCCAGCGTACCGAGAGGCATCGCTGCGTCCGCGCCGGCTTATTCGTTGGTAAAAATCGAGCCCAGCCGGTCCATGCGCTCCAGCGCAATGCCGCAACCGCGCACCACACAGGTCAGCGGGTCTTCGGCCACCAGCACCGGCAGGCCGGTTTCTTCGGCCAGCAAACGATCCAGATCACGCAGCAAGGCACCGCCGCCAGTGAGCATCATGCCGCGCTCGGCAATGTCGGCACCCAGCTCCGGTGGGGTTTGTTCCAGCGCGTTTTTGACGGCACCGACGATGTTGTTCAGCGGGTCGGTCAGGGCTTCCAGAATCTCGTTGGACGAGATGGTGAAGCTGCGCGGCACGCCTTCTGACAGGTTACGGCCTTTGACTTCCATTTCCTTGACTTCGCTGCCAGGAAAAGCAGAGCCTATTTTTTTCTTGATGGACTCGGCCGTGGGCTCACCAATCAACATGCCGTAGTTGCGGCGGATGTAGCTGATGATGGCTTCGTCAAACTTGTCGCCGCCCACGCGCACGCTGCCTTTGTAGACCATGCCGCCCAGCGAAATCACGCCGACTTCGGTGGTGCCACCGCCAATGTCCACCACCATAGAGCCGCTGGCGTCGGAAACCGGCAGGCCCGCGCCAATCGCAGCGGCCATCGGTTCTTCAATCAGGTAAACCTCTGAAGCGCCAGCGCCAAGCGCCGATTCGCGAATGGCACGCCGCTCCACCTGGGTGGAGCCGCAGGGCACACAAATGATTATGCGCGGGCTGGGCTTGAACACACCGCGCGGATGCACCATTTTGATGAACTGCTTGAGCATCTGCTCGGTGACGGTGAAGTCGGCAATCACGCCGTCTTTCATCGGGCGGATGGCCTCGATATTGCCGGGTACCTTGCCCAGCATGGCCTTGGCTTCTTTACCGACGGCCTGGATGGTTTTTTTGCCTTGCGGGCCACCTTCGTGGCGGATGGCGACGACTGACGGCTCGTCCAGCACAATGCCCTTGTCACGTACAAAAATCAGGGTGTTGGCGGTGCCCAGGTCAATCGCCAGGTCGGTGGAGAAGTACCGACGGAAAGCTCCAAACATTTCAAAATCCTCTCAATCGCAGCCCCCAATCGAACCATTGCGGGGGTCTACGGGGTCTGCCCAAACGCGTCAAACTTGTTTTAGGGTAAAAATTTAGGGTGCAAGAAGCCGGTTTTTGGAGCGGCTTAGTGCCCTGATCCGGCGGTTTTGCAGCCATTCGGCCAAAGGCGGGATAATACCCGACTCCCCGTGGTATCCCTGATAAAAAGTGGCCTCCCGCCGCTCCCAGGGCTGCCTTTACACCTGGTTTCTTGAGCATTTTCTTCATGGCATTGACTTCCCAAGACATCGCCCGTATTGCCAACCTGTCGCGGCTGGAGCTGACCGGCGACAAGCCTGAGCAGCTGCTAAACCAACTCAACGGCTTTTTCAACATCGTCGAGCAAATGAAAGCCGTCAACACCGAGGGCATCGCCCCCCTGGCTCACCCCGTGGCGACCATTCAGGAAATCGCCTTGCGCCTGCAGGGCGATGTGGCCAGCGAGCCCAACAACCGCGAAGCCAACCAGCGCAGCGCGCCTGCCGTGGAGCGGGGCCTGTTTCTGGTGCCCAAGGTGATCGAATGAGCGCTGCTTTACACGATCTCACGCTGGTTCAGTTATCAGCCCAATTGCAATCCAGGGCCGTGTCTGCTGCTGAGGCAGCTACGCATTTCATAGCAAGACGCGATGCGCACGCAAGCCTCGGTGCTTTTCTCGCCACCGACGACCGCATCACCCTGGCCCAAGCCCAGGCCGCCGACGCACGCCTGGCCACAGGCGACAACGCACCACTTTTGGGCGTGCCTATCGCCCACAAAGATATTTTCGTCACGCAAGACTTTCCCACCACTGCCGGCTCCAAGATGCTGGCAGGCTACCGCTCGCCGTTTGACGCCACCGTGGTGACCAAACTGTCGCAAGCGGGCATGGTGACCTTGGGCAAGCTCAACTGCGACGAGTTTGCGATGGGTTCCAGCAATGAAAACTCAGCCTTTGGCCCGGTGGAAAACCCTTGGGACGCGTCCCGCGTGCCCGGTGGCTCGTCGGGCGGCAGCGCTGCCGCCGTTGCCGCACGTTTGACACCCGCCGCCACCGGCACCGACACCGGCGGCTCGATTCGCCAGCCCGCTTCGTTTTGCGGCATCACCGGCATCAAGCCCACTTATGGCCGCGCCTCGCGCTACGGCATGGTGGCCTTTGCCTCCAGCCTGGATCAGGCCGGCCCGATGGCACGCACCGCGCAAGACTGCGCGCTGCTGCTCAACGCCATCTGCGGCCCTGATCTGGACCGTGACTCCACCTCGCTGGACATGCCCGCCGAAGACTACAGCCGCTCGCTGACCCAGTCGCTTAAAGGCCTGCGCATCGGTATTCCCAAAGAGTTTTTCGGTGACGGCCTGTCGCCTGATGTGCGCGCAGCCATTGATGCCGCGCTGAAGGAATACCAAAAACTCGGCGCGCAACTGGTCGACATTTCGCTGCCGCGCACCGAGCTGTCCATTCCCGTCTACTACATCATTGCCCCCGCCGAAGCCAGCTCCAACCTCAGCCGCTTCGATGGCGTGAAGTTTGGCCACCGCGCCAAGGACTACACCGACCTGTTGGACATGTACAAAAAAACCCGCGCCCAGGGCTTTGGCGACGAGGTCAAGCGCCGCATCATGATTGGGGCCTACGTGCTGAGCCACGGCTACTACGACGCCTACTACATCCAGGCCCAAAAAATCCGCCGCATGATCGCCGACGACTTCCAGCAAGCCTTCACCCAGTGCGACGTGATCGCGGGCCCCGTGGCCCCCACGGTGGCCTGGAAACTGGGCGAAAAATCAGCCGACCCGGTAGCCAACTACCTGGCCGACATCTTCACCCTGCCAGCCTCGCTGGCCGGTTTGCCAGGCATGAGCCTGCCCTGTGGCTTTGGCGAGGGCGGTATGCCAGTAGGTTTGCAATTGATTGGCAATTATTTCAAGGAGGGGCAGTTGTTGAATGCGGCACATCAGTTGCAACTTGCCACTGATTGGCATCAGCGCCAGCCGGAGGTGTCGGTATGACTGCCAAACTGATCCAAGGCTATGAAGTCGTAATCGGCTTTGAGACTCACGCCCAACTGTCAACTGTCAGCAAAATCTTCAGCCGTGCGCCTACCGCGTTTGGGGCCGAGGCCAACACCCAGGCTTGCGCGGTCGACCTGGCTTTGCCCGGCACCTTGCCGGTGATGAACAAAGGCGCGGTGCAGCGGGCGATTGAATTCGGTTTGGCGGTGAACGCCACCATTGCGCCGGTAAGCATTTTTGCTCGTAAAAACTACTTCTACCCCGACCTGCCCAAGGGCTACCAGATCAGCCAGTTCGAGATTCCGGTGGTGCAAGGTGGCTGCGTCGAGTTCTTTTTGGGCGAGGAGAAAAAGTCCGTGCGTCTGGTCAGAGCGCACCTGGAAGAAGACGCCGGCAAGTCATTACACGAAGATTTCGTGGGCCAAAGCGGCATTGACCTGAATCGCGCGGGCACTCCACTGCTGGAGATCGTCACCGAGCCCGACATGCGCTCCAGCGAGGAAGCCGTGGCCTATGCCAAAGAGCTGCACAAAATCGTCACCTGGATTGGTATTTGCGACGGCAACATGCAGGAAGGCAGCTTCCGGTGCGACGCCAACGTATCGGTGCGCAAACCGGGCGAGCCGCTGGGCACGCGGCGCGAGATCAAAAACCTGAACAGCTTCAAGTTCATGCAACAGGCCATGGACTATGAGATTCGCTGGCAGATTGGCGAGATTGAAGATGGCCGCAGCATCCAGCAGGCCACGGTGCTGTTTGACCCCGACACCGGCGAAACCCGGGCCATGCGCACCAAGGAAGATGCTGCCGATTACCGGTATTTTCCCGACCCGGATTTACCGCCGCTGGTGGTGGCGTCTGAGTGGGTTGATCAGGTGCGTGCCGACATGGCGGAGTTGCCGCGTGTGATGGCGGCGCGCCTTGTAGCCGACTACGGCCTGCCCGAATACGACGCGACCACGCTCACCCAGAGCAAGACTATGGCGGCCTACTTTGAAGCGGCGGCCAAGGCCAGCGGGCAAGCTAAGCTGGCCAGCAACTGGGTCATGGGTGAGGTGTCGCGCCGCTTGAACGCGGGTGACATCGACATCAGCGCCAGCCCCGTTACCGCAAGCCACCTGGCGCAATTGGTGGGGCGCATCGCCGACAACACCATCTCCAACAACGCCGCCAAGCAGGTTTTCGATGCGCTTTGGATCGGCGAAGGCACCGATGTGGATGCGGTGATTGATGCCAAAGGCCTGCGCCAGATGAACGACACCGGCGCTCTGCAAACCATCATCGATCAGGTGATCGCCGCCAACCCCGACAACGTGGCCCAGTTCAAGGCGGGTAAAGACAAGGCCTTCAATGCCCTGGTGGGCCAGGCCATGAAAGCGAGCAAAGGCAAGGGCAATCCAACGCAGATCACCGAGTTGCTGCGCAGTCGGTTGTCAAGCTGACATTTCAAACAATCATCAGACCGCTTCCAAATATGTAGCTGCTCGAGCTTTCTAGGTTTGGGCTAGAGCCGAATTTGGTTACTTTTTGGGTGTGGTGGGATCCGTTATTCCAGCCGGAATCGCCAGCATGGTCCACAGCTGGCGCAGCTTGACCAGTTCCTCATCAAAACGCTGGTTCACGCGCTTTTTTTCATCAGCCTGCTCCAGGATGAAACGCTGCTGGGCTGCTGCGTTCAAGTCGTTGTCTTCAAACTGGCGACGCAGCAACGCAGGGGCTTTGCTGACATCGCCTTTGTAGAACTCCAATTCGGCCTCGTAGGTTTTTCGCTGCTGCGCCAGCTCCACCAGCCGCTTACGAGCTGACGCGACCAGCTCGTCAATCTGGGTCAAGGCCAGCGTGCGTTCCTGGTCGTGCGAGGCTTTGTTAGGGTAGCGCGTCAGCAGAGCGCGATCCCTGCGCTTTTGGTCATTCAGGCGGGCCTGCTCCTGTGCCGCGATGCGGGCTTGTTCCTCTTGCGCCAGCTGCTCTTTTGCGGTTAGCGTGGGGCCCACCCGCCGTTTGACGCTGCCGCTGGGGTTGAGTTCTTTTTGCTCACGATCAGTGCAGTCGGCAATGGGTCGATCCGACGTGAGGCGGCGGCCCTTGGCATCCACACACGTGTAGATAGTCTGCGCCCACCCTGAGTAAGCCACCATGGCCGCACACACCACCCACAGGTTCCGAAGCCAAGCTTGCACAAATTTCCTTAATCGTTCACGCCATACCGCGTGCGGTACGCCAGAACCTTGTTGTAGTCACCGCCCAAGCTGGCACCACTTGCGCCGCCATTGACATCCAAATACTGAAGCAAATCATGCAGCGTGGCAACCGTGCAGACCTGAAGGCCCAGTTGCTTGCGCACATATTGCACCGCGCTGTAGCCTACATCACGGCCGTGTTCGGTGGCTTTCTCCTGGCGATCCAGCGCAATGGCCACCGCGCTGGGTGTGGCACCTGCCGCCTTGATCAGCGCAATCGAATCGCGTGCAGCGGTGCCGGCAGACATCACATCGTCCACGATCAGCACCCGGCCCTTCATGGGCGCACCCACCAGCGTGCCGCCTTCGCCGTGGTCTTTGGCTTCCTTGCGGTTGTAGGCATAAGGCACGTTGCGCCCCAGGCGGGCCAGCTCTACGGCCACTGTGGCGGCCAGTGGAATGCCTTTGTACGCCGGGCCAAAAATCAGGTCGAACTCAATGCCACTGGCGATGATGCGCTGTGCATAAAATTGCGCTAGCTTTTGCAATTTGGCACCATCGTCAAAAAGCCCGGCGTTGAAAAAATAGGGCGACAGGCGACCGGCCTTGGTGGTGAATTCACCGAAGCGCAGCACACCTGATTCAATAGAAAATTGAACAAAGGCTTGCGCCAAAGCGTCACCACGCACGCTGTTGTCACCACTTGTTTTCACAACCACGGGGATTTCCTTGTTCAAACTCACCAGCCTCAATCTCAACGGCATTCGCTCCGCCACCACGAAGGGCTTGACAACTTGGGTAGCAAAACTAGGGCCGGATTGTATTTGCATGCAGGAAGTCAAGGCCCAGGCGGCCGACGTGGCTGGGCGCTTCGAGCAAATGGGCGCTTTGCAGGGCCACTTTCACTTTGCGGAAAAAAAAGGCTACTCCGGCGTAGCCGCCTACAGCCGCCACGAGCCCAGCCAGGTGCTGGTGGGCTGGGGCAACGCCGAGTTTGACGCTGAGGGGCGCTATGTGGAGCTGCGCTACGACACGCCCAAGCGCAAACTGTCCATCATCAGTTGCTACTTTCCCAGCGGCTCCTCGGGCGAAGAGCGCCAGCAGGCCAAATTCCGCTTTCTGGCCGACTTTGCGCCGCACCTCGAGGCACTGAAGGCCGAGCGCGAGTTCATTTTGTGTGGCGACGTGAACATCGCCCACCAGCAAATTGATCTGAAAAACTGGCGTAGCAACCAGAAAAACAGCGGCTTTCTGCCAGAAGAGCGCGCTTGGATGACAAATTTGCTCGACAACATCGGTCTGGTCGACGTTTATCGCCAACTGGAACCCACCGCCACCGACACCGCCTATACCTGGTGGAGCAACCGCGGCCAGGCCTATGCCAACAACGTGGGCTGGCGGCTGGACTATCACTTGGCCACACCGGCCCTGGCGGCGCTGGCGCGCAAGGTGTCTATTTACAAAAACGAGAAGTTTTCGGATCACGCGCCGATCACGGTGGAGTACGAATTGACATTGTGATGACCGTTGTCCCATTACGCTCGGGTGTCAATGGCGCTATGGAATCATTCATGAAGCCTGTGGGGCTCATTTGTCCATACAGAAAATACCTGTTGTCTCCTTGATATCAATTCAATCAGTCCTATAACCCGGTCGCAACAACAGGCTTGAAATGACATCTGTACACCACATTTGTGCGACCCGCCCAACAACATCTGAACGTATCACACGATTCGCTTTTCTTGATTATTTGAGAATATTTGCGTTCTCCAGCGTACTATTTGGGCACAAGTTTTTTCATTATTTAGAAATCATTTACAAAGACCCTGACACACATGCAACGGTGAAGCTTTTTTCTCATCTACTGATGCACTTGACATTCAGTGGCGGCGTAGGTGTTGTGGTATTTTTTTTGGTGTCTGGTTATATCATCGCACACGTATTGCAAACGGACGAGCCAGGTGAATTCTTGCTGAAACGCTTGTTTCGCATTTACCCGTTGTATGTCGTCGCAGTCATGCTGGAATACCTGATTTCCCTTGATGCCAGTCAGCGACCAAGCTTAGCTACTTTATTAGCTCAATTGCTTCTGATCGGCGACATTTTCGGCACACCCTATTCACTAAATGGCGCCGAATGGACACTGCGGATTGAGGTGGTATTTTACATTGTTATGGCTTGCCTGCGGGCAACAGGATTCATGACCCGATTCAAGCGCAGTCTGCCCTGGGCGCTGGCTGCGTGTGTGTTGCTGTGGGCATCGATTGCACCCATTCCGGATTCAAAATCCACCTATTTAGGATATACATCCACTTATGGGGTTTTGCTGTTTATCGGATCGGCATTTTATTTGTATGAACATTCACGAATGAGCCTGATTCTGTTTTTTGGGCTGGTAATTCTGGCACTATTCCATCACTACCGGTTGACGGTCATTTATCTACCCAACTGGAAAGAGCTTCACTTTGCGGCAATAGCTTTGACTGTATTCACAATATGTTGGTGGTTTCGAGAATACTTGACGAGTTCAATATGGGTTAAAAAATTGTCTGATTTGACTTTTTCAGTTTACCTTTTTCATCATTGGATTTTTGATTATTTCTGGAAACTACTGAAACCATTGAATTTCACACTGATTCATCTCAATTTGCAAGCCTTGATATTGCTGATGCTGGTCTGCTATGCAGCAGTTCATTGCATTGAAAAGCCTGGCATACGACTGGGCAAAGCCATATTGAATCGACTGAAATCACCTACCGACGCCTGTGCCTGAAGACTGCTCACGGCACCATTGTCAGCAAAAACATCCGTTACCGTGCCAATTCCGCTTCAGCCTTGATTGCAGCGCTTTCCACCGCCTTTTTCGCAAACTCCGCCCTCAGGGCTTTCAACTTTTCCCGCGGGTCTTCCTTCGAGGTAACCGTGTCCAGCGACATCTCCGCGATAAACCGGCTGGGCTGCGCGGCAATCATCTCGCGGCCTTTTTTGCGGCGTTTGGTCCAGCTCACCGCCAGGGTGCGCTGGGCGCGGGTGATGCCCACGTACATCAGGCGGCGCTCTTCCTGCAGGCGGGCCAGGATGCCCTCGCTCATCGGCCCGTCGGCCTTGCCCGAGGGATTGTCGTCATCCCCTAACTTGAACGGCAGCATGCCTTCTGTCACGCCCACCAGCATCACATGTGGCCACTCCAGACCTTTGGCGGCGTGCAGGGTCGACAGGGTGACCACGTTCTGGTCTTTCTCGCGCTCGGTCAGGGTGGACAGCAAGGCGATGGTTTGCGCCACTTCCAGCAGGCTTTTGGTCTCAGACGCGATGGTGGCACCCGCCTCATCGTCAACTTCCCCGCCGCAGCGCTTGCCCATCCAGTCGCAAAAATCCAGCACATTCGTCCAGCGGGCGGCGGCCAGTTTTTCGCTGTCTTCGCCGTCGTACAGGTGCTTTTCGTAGCCCATGTCTTTGAGCCATTCCAGCAAAAACGCACCGGCATCTTCTGCACCTCGGGTGTGGCGGGCTCGGTACTCCAGGTCGTTCACAAAGCGGCCAAATTCGTGCAGGCTGCCCACGGCTTTGGCCGGCAAGGTGCTGCCCAGTGACGGGGAAAACAGCGCCTCAAACAGGCTGAGCTTGTACTTGCCAGCAAACACGCCGAGCGCCTGCAAGCTGGTGTGGCCAATGCCGCGCTTGGGGCTGGTGATGGCGCGCAGAAACGCGGGGTCATCATCGTTGTTGACCCACAGGCGCAGCCAGGCGCACAAATCCTTGATCTCCGCCCGGTCAAAAAAGCTTTGGCCTCCCGACACTTTGTAAGGAATATTGGCTTTGCGCAGCGCCTGCTCGAACAATCGGGCCTGGTGATTAGCCCGGTACAGCACAGCAAAGTCTTTCAGTTCCTTGTGCTGCGAGGTTTCCTTGAGTGACTGAATGCGCGCTACAGTGCGCTGGGCCTCGTGTTCTTCGTTGTCGGCATCCACCACGCGCACTGGCTCGCCTTCGCCCAATTCGCTGAACAGGGTTTTGGGGTAGAGCTTGGGGTTGGGGCCAATCACGTTGTTGGCAGCTCGCAAAATGGCACTGGTGGAGCGGTAGTTTTGCTCCAGCTTGATAACTTTGAGCTGGGGAAAGTCTTGCGGCAGGCGCTTCAAGTTGTCCAAGGTGGCGCCGCGCCAGCCGTAGATCGACTGGTCGTCGTCGCCTACTGCCGTGAACCGGCCTTTTTCACCCACCAGCAGCTTGAGCACCTCGTACTGTGTGGCATTCGTGTCTTGATACTCATCAACCAGCACATGGGCCAGCAGCCCTTGCCATTTCTGCTGAACCTGCTCGTTTTTTTGTAGCAGCTGCAGTGGCAAACCAATCAGGTCATCAAAGTCCACACTCTGGTAGGCCGTCAGCCGCTCTTCGTAGCGAGCCATGATGGTGGCGGTCACGCGTTCGTTGTCATCCTTGGCTTGCGCCAGGGCTTGGCTTGCATTCAGGCCCGCGCTTTTCCAGGCGCTGATCGCCCACTGCCACTGGCGCGCGGTGGCCGCGTCGGTGCTGCCGCCGGCGTCTTTCAGGATGCTGGTCACATCGTCGGTATCCAGAATGCTGAATTGCGGTTTCAAGCCCAGGACCGCGCCGTCTTCGCGCAGCATGCGCACGCCCAGCGCGTGAAAAGTGCACACCACCACCTGCCGCGCGGCCTTGCCGATCAAGCCCTTGGCCCGCTCGCGCATCTCGGCTGCGGCCTTGTTGGTAAAGGTAATGGCCGCGATGCGCTGCGGCTCCACGCCAGTTTGAATCAAACGCGCAATTTTGTGGGTGATGACGCGGGTTTTGCCCGAGCCGGCACCGGCCAATACCAGGCAGGGGCCGTGCAAATAATTGACGGCCTCTTGCTGGGCGAGGTTCAAGCCCGTGTTGTTGGACGACATAACAGGCTACACCGGGGCAATTTTGGTTGCGCAGGGCCCTTTGTCATTCACCGATTCTTCAAATGTCACGCGTTGCCCTGGCCGCAGCGTTGCAAAATGCACGCCGGGCATCAGGTTACTCATGTGGAAGAATAAATTAATACCGCTGTTAGCTTGCACAAAACCGTAACCATCCAGCATTTTTAATATACTGCCATCGCCCTCGGAGCCACCGACAACCGGTGTCATTTCATTTCTGGGGGTATGTGGCACAGTCGTATCCGATTTGGCCACAAACAGATTGGTCACATACAGATCATTGCGCCGCGTGCGGTCGTCAATCACACTGCTGAGCAATACCGGGTAGCTGGATTCCTCGATCAATTTGGTGGAGGTGCGTGACATATGCATCTCTCCATTCCACAAATACGAATAATCGAACCCGATCACCATCACACGTGTGCCCAGGGTATTGAGTTTTCGCACCAGCGGCACATAGTCGCCATCACCCGCCACCAGCGCAATCACGTCAAAGCGCTTGTAGGTGGCCATTTCGTAAGCCTCCAGCGCAAACCACACGTCAACACCTTTTTCGTGCCCACCTTGCAGTGGCAGGTAGTGCGTCACGACGCCTTCCCGCATCAAGATATCGTCCACAATACGGTCTGAAAACAAGGAATCGCGATCCTTGGCTTCGTTGGCTGACAGACGGCCACGGAAATAATGCGCGTCCACAATCTGGCAATACCGGCTGTCTACCCCCTCTTTTTGTGCCACTTCATTGCGAATCAAATCATGCAAACCACTGATATTCAGACGGGCATTACGTTCGTGCTGGAAGAGATAATAGTTTGATGCTTTGTTGAAATAAGTTCCATCGTAAAAAACACCGATTTTGGTCAAAGCGCTGGAATTAATAGGCATAGATATGAAATGAATATGATATGTAAATGAAGTAATTTACCGATCCGCTCTTTTGGCGGGCTCCAACTTTACCACGCTTGTTTGTTTCACCAATGTTGATGGGGCCAACATCGGGCTGGCGGTAGGCCCAAAAGCTGGGCTTGGCATATTTATTAAAATACGCAAAAACACCTTATATGTTGTCTGTTCTCCTGGTCACCCTGCCCTTTTTCGCACTGGTTTTGTGCGGCTACCTGGCCGCCCGGCGCGGCATGCTGCCGCTGCTGGCCATTCCCGGCTTGAACAGTTTTGTTTTGTACTTTGCCCTGCCCTGCATGCTGTACCGCTTTGGTGCCAGCACGCCGATTGCCCAACTGCTGGACGCCACCACCGGCCTGACCTGGTTGCTGTGCGCCCTGCTGTCGGTGGGCTTTGTGGTGGCTGCCAGCCTGAATCAGCGAGTGGGCTGGAACGACGCCTCGTTTGGCGCGCTGGTGGCCGCATTTCCCAACACCGGCTTCATGGGCGTGCCCCTGCTGGTGGCGCTGCTGGGCCAGCGTGCCGCGGGGCCTGTCATCGTGACCATTCTGGTGGACATGGTGATCACCACCTCGCTGTGCATTGCGCTGTCGCGCCTGGACGGTGCCGACAAGCATGGGTCGGCCACAGCGATGAAAAACGCCCTGCGTGGCGTGCTGGTCAACCCCCTGCCCTGGGCTATTGTGCTCGGCGGCGTGGCGTCAGCCAGCGGTTTTGCGTTGCCAGGCCCGCTACAAAACACCATGGGCCTGCTGGCTGACGCCGCATCGCCCGTGGCCCTGTTCACCATCGGCGCGGTATTGGCCCGCTCTCAAATGCTGCAAGCCCAAGCCCACGAGGCCCCCACCCCGCTGGCCGACTACCTGCCCGTGGCGGTTTTCAAGCTGCTGGTGCACCCCCTGCTGGTGCTGCTGGTCGGTGCGCTGATGATTCGCCTGGGCATGCCGCTGGACAAATTTTCCCTGACCGTGATGGTGCTGGTGGCCGCCCTTCCCAGCGCCAGCAATGTGTCGTTGCTAGCCGAGCGTTTTGGGGCCGACACGGGGCGCGTGGCGCGGATCATTTTGATGTCGACTGCAGCGGCGTTTCTGACGTTTTCGGGGGCGGTGGCGTTGTTGGTCTGAATGGACGGGTGCCTGAGCGCACAAGCCTCCTTCCCAATAGCAAGTGCTATTGGGTCGTCACCTTACGCACCCATGCATCCCGCTAAAACGTGCGGCTCACGCTGCCCCGGTGAAATATGCGGGTTAATCAATAGGTTTCAACAGTCAGTGAATGATCGCTGACGTTTGCACGTGCTGAGACCAACTCCGCCATGATTTGCTCACGGGTCTTGGCAGGTTGGTTTGTTTTGGGCACAAATGCCTCTCGGTAGTCACGGGTCAGCGATTCATATTCACCCGTCAGCCGTGCTGCTGCCAAGTCAGCAAGAACCATCTCACGGGTGGTGCTGGAGGTGCCGCCAGCAACAGTTGGAATATCGCGGTACTCACTGGACAGCGCCGCAATGTACTGAGCAGCGGGCTGGGCCGGTGTCGACTGGGCATAGACGCCGCTCGCGGCAACGAGTGACAAGGCAAATGTAGCGAGCGAGACGGTGAGGTTGTAAGACTGGTTCATGACAGTGATCTTTCATTTCAAAGTTTAAGAAGGGCTTGACGGAAGCCGTTGTCGCTTGGACCGACGGATACCGTGAATTGAATGTATGTGCAGCAAGTTAGCTGCCTGTGAGTGAAGTCTTAGTTGAACGTGAGCCCATCGCACAGCCGTGCGCAGGCAACGGCAAAGGCGACGGCAGTGGTCAACGATGCGCTGCATCTAGGGGAAACTCTGGGCAAAGCTATCAAAAACAAAGCACCCAAAGCACCCTTACTCAGCACACTTACTCAGCACACTTACCAAGCATCCACTGCCAAACTGCGCGGGGGAACAACCCTCCCCGCCACCATCCCCTGCACCAACCACTCCCGCGTCTCAGCCGGGTCAATCACCGCATCAATCTCCAGCGTGGCTTCATATTGCTTGGCAACCAGTTGATCAAACAAGGCCTCGCGTTCCGCCAAATCAGCCACCGCGTCCAGCTCTTTGCGATACCCCAGCCGCACCGCGCCTTCCAGCCCCATGCCGCCAAACTCCCCGGTGGGCCAGGCCACGGTGAACAGCGGTGCATGAAAGCCACCAGCAGCCATGGCCATCGCCCCAAGGCCATAGCCTTTGCGCAGCACCACGCTGAAAAACGGCACGCGCAGGTGGGCGGCGGCTATGAACATTCGGCTCGCGTGGCGCACCTGGGCGGTGGCTTCTACCTCGGGGCCGACCATGAAGCCAGGGGAATCGATGAGACTCAGCAAGGGCAACCAGATTCAACCAGGAGCCGTGTTTGGGCGTGAAGGTAAATGCGAACCGGTTGGATCGTGTTTGCAAATAGGCCTGAGTTTCCTTGGAGATGTGGGCCGAGTGGTTGTCGGCAATCACCACGATACGGGCTTGCTCAGGATAGGCCTGATCGATGCTTTTGAGCAGGCTGATGAACTCCACGCTGCGGTGGCGTTCGTGGATCTGTGCAAAGACCTTACCCGTCATCAAGTCCAGTCCGGCCAGCAGGCTCAGCGTGCCCAGGCGTTTGTATTCATAGTCGCGCCCGCGTGTTTTGTACTTGCCGGGCTTGGGGGGCAGCTCTGGCCCAATGCTCTTGATGGCTTGTACGCCCGGCTTCTCATCAACCGATAGCACCGCAATGGCTTGGCCTTGTTCATCGTGTGCAACGCCTAGTGGCGTCACTTGTGGCTGTAGCAGCTGCACTTGGCGGTAAATCGTCAGCACTTGCGCCATCTTGGCATCAAACTCTGGGTCACGTCGCTCCAGGTAGTAGTCAATCTTGTGGGGGCGAATCTGCGCGCCAGCCAGCAGCTTGGAGACGGTGCCACGGGCCAAGGTGTCCAGACAGGGGTGTCCTTGCTGTGGCCCATGTTTGCGTGCATGCGCAGCCAGTGTGCGGGTGGACCAGAGTTCATCGGGGTAGCCCAACTCGGTGGGCTTGGTGCATGCCACAGACAACAGCCAGGCTCGTGCGCCGTCGTCAATGCGGGGTTTACGCACTCGCCCAGGGCGGTCTTGCAACGAGGCCAGAGGGCCCAGTTGCAACGCGCGATCGACCGTGCGCTCAATCGTCAAGCGCCCAAGCCCACACTGTTTGACCAGTTGCGTGACCGTTTTGCCCTGCGCATACCCCAGCAACACACCAGCGCGCTCGACCATGCGAACAGTATCGAAACCTGACCCTGGTGCTTGCGATTAGCCTCCAATAAGCTCAAGCAGCTATCAAATATATAGCGGCTATGGTTAAAAATCGTTGCTTTTGGGTTGCTGCAGCTGCGCTCTGTCTCCCAATAGCTTGGACACTAGCGCCATGTCGCCTTGGTCTGTCGCCCGCGCGATCTTCTTGTCCAATGCGGCGATCTTGCTGGCGTTTGCATGGGGCTCGGCAGGCGAAAACGCTGGCGGCACAGCAGCCGGTTCTTCGACAACCGCGCCTTCGCGTTGCAGCACTGCTTCAGATTCACCAGCTGCTTTGGTCGTTTGACCAGACGATCCCAAACCACTTGAAAAGACATCCATTCGGTCTCTCCAGGTCTCGAACGAATCACGCGAGTTCACCCAGATCACGCCCCCTATCACGACAACCCAGACCGTACCAAAAAGCATCAGCCAACCTAGCGGGGTGAACATCAAAGCCAACAGCAAAGCAAAGACTGCCAGTTGCACCATCACACCGTTTTCCGGCGGCTGACTGTTGATTTGCGTCAAGCCGGTGTAAGCCACATACAGGCTGTAGCCAATGCCCGCGCACACAGCCCAGCTTCCATGCGGTAGCAAGGCAAGCGGTGTCAACAGGCACACCGGCGTCAGCGAGTACACCAGCAGCTGCTGCGTTAAACGAACCCGTTCGGCACTCTGCGACTTCACCTGCCGAAACAAAACAAAGTACGCGACCACCAGCACGGCGCACCAGCTGAAGACATCAATCAAGGCTGCCCAGGCCGCCCCATTGAAGGCTGGCGCGAAACCTTCGAACACGCCGGCCAGGCCTCTGCCAATGACGCCAGACCAACCGAGGGTGACCAGCAGCGTGCCCCCAATGGCCCACAGTACCCACCACAGCGCATAGCCAAACAACAAAGTAAAAACTGAGGCGCTGCCGGACTCCGCTCGCACTTGCTCCCAGGTAACTTGCGGATTCACAAGCATGGCGCATCCACGCTGAAACGCAGTGGGCAAGGTTTTGAAATCGAGGTACTGGAAAGGCCGCAAGCTGCTCATGGTGACCAGATATTAGCAATCAGCAAGCCGCTTGCCGCTGCGGTGATTGTGGCCTTGCAGGCGTATCGGGACGTGCAGCTGGTGGTAGACACATGTGTTTGATCGCCGTTGTGATGCGCCAAGCCGATCACGAAACCTATGAAACCTGCTTGATCCGGGCCAGCGACCTGCACTTGAGTGCTGTGCGCCTGGTTGAGCTCGGCGTGGTCGGGACATCTAAACACCTAGCCCGCATATTTCACCGGGATCGCCGTTTTGAAGCGTTTTCATTGGGAAAGTCTGTGATGACCTCCAATCCAAATTGGATTCGATCAAAACGGCTCAGCGCGCGCCGCATCGTTTTGGCGGGCGCCTGAGCGCACAAGCCTCCCCCCCTTGTAGCAAGTGCTATTGGGTCGTCACCTTGCGCACCCCTGCATCCCGCTAAAACGCGCCGCCCACGCTGCCCCGGTGAAATATGCGGGCTAGCCGCTCGCGGACAGCAATCACTTGATGCGCAGTCGATCAAGAGAGCCTTCAGACTCAGCGGCGATCACCAGGATCACCAGGCGTCGACCCCCAACCTCCGCGCGTCCCGCACTTTCCCGGCGGCCAAGCCCCGAATGAGCCAGTCTCGGGTATCTGCGGGGTCAATCACCGCATCAATCTCCAGCGTGCCCGCCATATTCATCGCCTGCCCGGCTTCATATTGCTTGGCAACCAGTTGATCAAACAAGGCCTCGCGTTCCGCCAAATCAGCCACCGCCTCCAGCTCTTTGCGATACCCCAGCCGCACCGCGCCTTCCAGCCCCATGCCGCCAAATTCCCCGGTAGGCCAGGCCACGGTGAACAGCGGTGCATGAAAGCCGCCAGCAGCCATGGCCATCGCCCCAAGGCCATAGCCTTTGCGCAGCACCACGCTGAAAAACGGCACGCGCAGGTGGGCGGCGGCTATGAACATTCGGCTCACATGGCGCACCTGGGCGGTGGCTTCCACGTCGGGGCCGACCATGAAGCCGGGGGTGTCGATCAGGCTGAGCATTGGCAGGCTGTGGGCGTTGCACAGTTGCATGAAGCGGGCGGCTTTGTCGGCGGCCGCCGCGTCTATCGCGCCGCCCAGGTGCTGGGGGTTGTTGATGAGCACGCCCAAAGGTCGGCCAGCCACGCGGGCCAATGCGGTGTGAATGCCTGCGCCAAAGCCGGTGCGCAGCCACAGCACCGAACCCTCGTCTGCCAGCGCCAGCAGCGCGGCGCGGCTGTCGTAGGCGCGCAGGCGGTTTTCGGGCACCACGTTTCGCAGTTGCGAGGCATCGGGCGCGGTGAACTGGGTTTGCGGGCCTTGAAAAAACGACAGGTAATGCCGTGCGGCGACCACCGCGGCGGCTTCGTCGGGCACCAACACATCAATCACGCCATTGCCATGCTGCACGCTGCTAGGCCCAATCTGCTCGGGCGCAAACACGCCCAGGCCCCCGCCTTCCACCATGGCCGGGCCGCCCATGCCGATGTTGCTGCCTTCGGTCGCAATCACCACATCGCAACAGCCCAGCAGCGCCGCATTGCCCGCAAAGCAGCGGCCGGCGGCAATGCCCACCAGCGGCACCTGGCCGTTGAGCCGGGCCAGCGCGGCAAAGGTGCCCACGTGCAGGCCGGCCACCACCGGCATGTCAGTGTCGCCGGGGCGGCCGCCGCCGCCTTCGGCAAACAGCACCACGGGCAGCTGGTGTTGCGCGGCCAGGCCCAGCAGGCGGTCGGTTTTTTGGTGGTTGCGCATGCCTTGGGTGCCTGCGAGCACGGTGGCGTCGTAGGCCATGACCACGGCGCTGTGACCGTTGACCGTGCCAATGCCGCCCACCAGGCCGTCGGCCGGTGTGTTGCGCATCAAATCGTCGGCGCTGCGACGGCTGGCCTGCGCGGCCACGGCCAGCGCGCCGTATTCGGTGAAGCTGCCGCCGCTTTCCAGGCTGCACAAATCAGCAATGTTCTCGCGCGCGGTGCGCAGGCCCTGGGCGTGGCGTTTGGCCACGGCTTGGGGGCGCTGGGCGTCGTGCGTGAAGGCGTGGCGGGCGATGACGCGCTGCAGGTCGGCTCGGATGGTTGGGGTGGGTTTAGCGGCCGTTTCAGGTGTGTTTTGAGCCGGTAGCCCATGTAAATCCTGCTCGGGCAGCTTCGAAATCAATAGCAACTCACCTTCTGCCACGGCATCACCGGGAGCAAACAGCAGCTCCTGCACCTGCATCTCGTGCGCCGCATGCAGCTCGTGTTCCATCTTCATGGCCTCCAGCACCACCACCAGCTGGCCCGCCCGCACCAGGTCGCCAGGGGCTACTTGCCAGGCCACCAGTTGGGCCTGTAACGGGGAACGAAAGTCGGCCATTTCAGGGCTTGCCAGGGGTTGGCACCCGGTCACAGGGAGGGTAGTTGCGCATCGCCACTTTCAACACGGCTTGTTCGCCTTGATCCCAAAACACCACGCCCGTGTCGCCGCCGCCCCTGCCCCACATCATTCCGGATGCAGCGCTGCGGCGGCTGAGCTTGAAGTTGTTGCCGTCGACGGACAAATCAGCCGTTGCGCCGTCCACCGCGAGGCTGACCGGTGTGGTGCCGCAGCGAAAGTGGCGCTCGGTGGCCAGTGGCGGGCTTGGCACCGGCGGCTGACTGGCGCAGGCGTTGAGGTACAGGCACAGGCTGGCAAGGGTCAAGCGGGCCAGCAGACTTTTGGGGCTGCAAAAGGTGGTATTCATGACAAGGTTTATACCTGGGCGCGGTGAATGGATGACCTCTCAGGTAATGGCTGCGCCGCTGGCCGCAGCGAATAATCGCAGCCAACGCAGCTCAGACACCGCAAAGGACAGCACATGGAAATCGCACAAGGCCTGGCAGGCGCAACGGCCATGGCCACCGACGATGGCTCGGTGGGCTCGCTGATTCGCCAATGGCGCACCGCGCGCAAGCTCAGCCAGATGGATCTGGCGCTGGAAATTGACATCTCGCCGCGCCACCTGAGTTTTGTGGAGA
Source organism: Comamonadaceae bacterium (assembly GCA_013297875.1). Taxonomy (GTDB): domain Bacteria; phylum Pseudomonadota; class Gammaproteobacteria; order Burkholderiales; family Burkholderiaceae_C; genus JAAFIW01. Next base: position 157,684 of record JAAFIW010000005.1, read on the forward strand.
CTGGGCGATCAAAGCCCAGCGTACAGGTGCTGATGGCCATTGCCCAGCAGCTGGACGTGCCGCTGCGCACGCGCAACGCCTGGTTGCTGGCCGCAGGCTACGCACCGCGTTACTCCAACCAGGGCCTGGACAGTGCACGCATGTCGCACGTGCGCGCCGCTATCCAGCGCCTGCTGGACGGCCATGACCCCTACCCCGGCATTGCGCTGGACGGCCAGTGGAACGTGGTGCTGACCAACGCTGCAGGCCAACGCATGACCCAGCTGCTACCCGATTGGCTGCGCTCGCCCACCTTGAACATTTTCAAAGCCAGCCTGCACCCCGACGGCTTTGCCGCCCACACCCGCAACTTCGCCGAATGGGGCAGCTACCTGCTGGCCGTGTTGCAGCGCCTGCTGCTGCAGGCCCGCAACGAGCAACTGATGGCCCTGGCGCAAGAGGTCTACAGCTACCCCAACGTGCAAGCCCTGAAAGCCACCCTGGCAAACACCGCCCACACCGAGCCCCCGCTGCTGGTGCCCTGCAAGCTCACCCTGCACGGTCATGAGCTGTCGCTGTTCACCACCCTCACCACCTTTGGCAGCCCGCAAGACATCACTTTGCATGAGATGTGCATTGAGCTGTTTTACCCGGCGGATGACCAAACTGCGGCGTTTTTGCGGGCGTCATTGGGTGACTATTGATTCGGCCCGATGAAGTTTGAAATTTCCGTTTGGACTGAGCAGGGTATGCAGGAAACCCCGTTCAGGCTGGGCTGAGGAGCGCAAAACCCAGTGGATCAGGGCACGTGCTTGTCTGAGCCGCAGGCGAGTTTGCACGTGACCCCACTGGGTTTGAGCACCGCAAGTTGCCCGTAGCGCAGCGAAGGGACCCAGACTGCGGGTCGCCTTTCTTTTGCTTACTTTTCTTTGGCGACGCAAAGAAAAGTGAGTCGCTGTCGGGCGACCCCGACATCTACGCATGCTACTGAGCGCTTTTTTGCTACTGAATCAGTAGCTGCTTGTGCCGTACCAGGGTGCACGTTTGCCTGATTTGACTCAAAAATGGGCTGCCGAGGCCGTTCAACCAGGTCTTGGGCGCTTGGCACTGGCGGAGAGGCCTGGCTGGGGGCGAACGGTTGATACTTCATAGGGCGGGATCAATAACTGCCGCACGCAAACCACTTGAATCACTGCTTGCCAAGCCCATACCCCTCCAACCCGGCAAACACCAAAACCGCTAGCGCCTGCACCCCCACAAATGACTGGCCCACCGCGTTGGGGCTGTACCAGTTGAACATCACTGCCACACTGGCCACAGCCCAGGCCAAATTGGCCAGAACAATCAGCCAGACCAGCGGGGCAGGAGGTTTTGCCTGCATGCCCGCAAAACCCAGTACGGCAGCGAAGCCAAACAGCGACAGGCCTGCGTACATCAGCAGATCAGACGGCAGGCCCAGCGCATGGGCCAACGGCACCGTGCCCAGGCAGAGCAAAAGGCCCATGACCAAGCCGGTGGCCGCATCGAGCAAGAGAATGCGGCTCAAGAAACCGGGTGACGAGGGCTTGAAAGCATCAATGGCGATAACGGACATGGAAAGCTCCTGGTGGTTGATAGGAGCTTGCAGTTTTCCCGCTCGGGCGCTGTGCGTCGATTACTTGCCGGGTAATGGAGAGGTGCGGCACTGGTTCGGCCAGATGCGCACTTTTTACAACGTCTACCCGGCCGCAAGCCACCCATCACCCAATTGCCGGTCATTCCATACCTCGGTAGGGTCTTCAGACCTGCTTCATTCCAATACATTTCGTTGACCAACAAGCAAGGAGTCAGCGTGTCAGGTGGCAACTGGAAAGAAATGTTTCACGCAGCGTGTGAGGGTGATCTGAGCCTGGTGGAGCACCATGTCCAGCAGGGCATTGACATCAACTACGCGCACCCGGAGTACCTGTCCACCCCTCTGGTCGCGAGCATTGTTGCCAGGCAGGAAGAAGTGGCGCTGTACTTTCTTGCCCAAGGCGCAAACCCCGACATGCACTCCGAGTTTGATGGCATGCGTCCGCTTCAGGCTGCAAGCAACGCCGGTCTGTTGCGCGTCGAGGCGGTTTTGCTGAAACTGGGCGTGCCGCCGCTACCGCCGACACCAGCGACACGCGGCTGGTTTGCACGGCTGGTCGGGCAGCGGTGATCACAGCCCACCCCGCAGCTGCGATAGCTGTGACTCCAACTCCTGCACGCGCGCACGCAGCGGATCGGCCATTGCGGCCACCTCCTCTTGTGTGAAGCGCGGCGTGATGTGTTGCGGGCAGTTCCAGTCGAAGGCTTGCACCGTGATGACGAAAGCCCGCTCCACACGCGCCCGGTAGTGGGCGTCTTCCAGGCGCAGCATCAGCGCGGGATCGGCTGACTCATCGACAAGCCTGGCGCGCCCCAGCAGCTTGAGCCGCCGCTTGGCGGGGTAGTCCATCAGGATCAGGGACACCCGCTCGTCGTGTCTCAGGTTGCCCACGGATACGTATTGGGCGTTGCCTCGAAAGTCGGCAAAGCCAAGCGTCTGGTCGTCCAGCACGCGCAAAAACCCCGGTGGCCCACCCCGGTGTTGTACATAGGGCCAGCCGCTTTCGCTGACGCTGGCCAGGTAGAAACTGTCGCGTGCGCCGATGAACTGCGCCTCATTGGGGCCCAACCGGTCGTTGGGCCCACCCACGGACTGCATGCGTTCATTGCGGGCGCCCACGCCCATACGGGCCTGCTCGGCGCGAACGCCGGGCGTGAAAGCGATGTCTGCAAAGCGGTGACTCATACCAAGCTCCTGTCAAACCTGCTGTGGCTCAAGCGGCGGTCAACGCAGCAGCGCGCGGAAAGTCAATGTCGATGCGAGTTGCTTTGCCAAAGTAGTTCAGCAAGGTGTTCAGGCCCACATGGCCAATGATTTCGGTGATCTGCGCGTCGTTGTAGCCCGCCTGGCGCACCGCATCGATTTCGCCAGCGGTCACCTGCCCCTTGTTGTCCAGCACAGCCCGGGCGAACACCACAGCTGCCGCCGCACGGGTGTCTGACGAGGTGCCGTGGCGAGCGGCGGTGATTTCATCGGCAGACAGACCCGCGCCTTGCGCCAGGGCGGTGTGTGCGGCAAGGCAGTATTGGCAGCTATTGGTCTCAGCCATTGCCAAGGCAATCCGCTCAGCGGTGGCGGCGTCAATCGCGCCTTTGGACAGGCCGCCGTACAAGCCCAAAAAGCCGCCCAGCAGCGCGGGCGAATTGCCCATGGCCTTGATGAAGTTGGGCACGGTGCCAAAGGTCTGCGCCACGGCAGCAAAGAGTTCTTTGAGTTCGCCTTGGGCCAGGTCGGGGTTGATCAGGTTCAGGTTTGCCATGGTGTAAATCCTTTGGGTTGATGGGTTGCAGCGGGACTGTGTGTCGCGCTGGTTGGAATGATCGTTAATTCCTTTTAATGAATAAATACATAAAATTTGATAACACTACTTCATCTATTGAAGCAATAAAGACCTGAATCCAACCACTTATGGACAAGTTCAAAGCCCTGCAAACCTTCATCGCCATCGCGGAGCACGGCAGCCTCACAGCGGCGTCTGTGCACCTGAACACCTCGCTGCCCACCGTGGTGCGTACCCTGGCCGAGCTGGAGCGGCACCTGCAAGTCACCCTGTTTAACCGCACCACACGCCGCATCAACCTGACCGACGACGGGCGGCGCTACCTGGAGACCTGCCAGCAAGCGCTGGGTCAACTCGACGAGGCCGAGCAGGCCTTGACGGCCACGCGCAGCAAGCCCAGTGGCCGCTTGACGGTGACGTCGTCGGTGCTGTTTGGGCGCATGCACGTGGCACCCCTGGTGTCGACTTTTCTGACCCGTTACCCCGACGTGTCGGCGCAGTTGGTGTTGCTGGACCGGGTGGTGGACCTGGTGGAAGAAGGCATTGACGTGGGCGTGCGAATCGGGCCGCTACCCGACTCGTCGCTGCATGGCGTCAACGTGGGTACGGTACGGCGCGTGTTGTGCGCAAGCCCGGCCTACCTTGCGCGCATGGGCAGCCCCGCGCACCCCGACGCGCTTGCGCCGCACTCGTTCGTGCACTTCAGCGGCCTGGGCTCCAGCGAGGTTCTGCATTTCATGCGCGGTGCCCGCAAGCACGACGTGGCCATCACGCCGCGCTGGTCAAGCAACTCGGTGGATGCGGCGCTCAGTGCCGTGGTAGACGGGCTGGGCATTGGGCAATTCCTGTCCTACATGGCCCAGCCGCTGGTTCGCAGTGGCAGCCTGTGCCCGCTGCTGGAAACATTTGAACCGCCCGCCGTTCCCGTCACCCTGGTGTACCCGCACTCGCGGCTGCTTTCCACCAAAGTCAGGCTGTTTGTGGACGAGTCGGCACCGGTCTTACGGGCTGGCCTGGTCCATTGAGTGGTCAGCAATGCCACATCAATCCCTTCCCTTGGCGATTTCACACCTTAATCGCTGTTTTATCCTTAAAATTTAATTTTGATAGATTGAAAGGATAAATTCTTGATCTACCAGGCCTTATCAGATGCCCAAGCCAAACAGGTGATTGACGCCGAGCAGGCTTACAACGCCTGGCAGGACGCCTGGGCTGCAAGCCGCAGCTGGGTGGGTGGCATGCACTGGAAAACCGTGTCTGGTCGGGAATACTTGTACAGAACACATGACGGCAAAGGCAATGCCACATCGTTGGGCGTGCGTTCTGAGGAGACGGAAAACATCGCAGCGCAGTTCCATGCAAGCAAACAGGCTGGGCAACTGCGCCTGAAAAACCTTAAAGCGGCGCTGCAAACGCAGGCCCGGATCAATGCAGTGTTACGTCTGGGCTCTGCACCCTCTATCGTGGGCGATCTGTGCCAAAGCCTTTGGCAGGCTGGTTTGCTGGGTAAAAACCTCATCGTGATTGGCACCAACAGCTTGCTGGCCTACGAAGCGATGGCGGGCGTACGGTTTGCGCGGGATGTGATGGCCACGACGGACATTGACCTGCTGTGGAGCCACAAGACGCGCCTGGCGCTTACCGATGTGCCACAAGATGCGTTGGATGATGCTGTCGCTGCTGCACCGGGCAGCTTGCTGGCCGTTTTGCAAAAAGCCGACAAGAGCTTTGAGCGGCTGACCCATCAGCACTTTCGCGCCGCCAACGACCAGGGCTTTCTGGTGGATTTGATTCGCCAAACGCCCAAACCCCCTTGGAAACATGAGCCTGACCAGATAGGCGCAGGCCACGACTTGGTGGCCGCTGACATCTGGAACATGAAATGGCTACTCAACGCGCCACGCGTGCAAGCCTTGGCCATTGCCGTCAACGGCACGGTGTTCCCCATCACAGCACCTGACCCACGGGCCTACTGCGCGTTCAAATACTGGCTTGCGCAATCTGATGAGCGCAACCCACAGAAAAAATCGCGCGACATGGCGCAGGCCAAAGCGGTTTACGCCTTGATCGAGGACCGGCTGCCGCATCTGCACAAGCGCTGGGAGGAGATCACGTCCATTCCCAAGGCCGTGATGGCGCAGGTGAAAAGCGGGGCGCTTCAGGCCTGATGTCTCAGGTGCTACCTAGCAGCGCCACATTCCCCCCCGCCGCAGTCGTATTGATCGTCACCGTCTGCTCCGCACAAAAGCGCAGCAGGTAGTGCGGGCCGCCGGCTTTGGGGCCGGTGCCGCTCAAGCCTTCGCCGCCAAAGGGCTGCACGCCGACCACGGCACCGATCATGTTGCGGTTGACGTAGATATTGCCCACGTGGGCGGCCTGGGCCAGGTGTTGGGCGCGGCTGTCGATTCGGGTCTGGATGCCTAGGGTCAAGCCGTAACCGGCCGTGGCACCGGCCGGGCTGCCCGATGTGCCCAGAGCGTTGATCTGCTCGATGACGGCCATCGGGTCGCCACCCCAGCGCACCACATGCAGCACGGGACCGAAAATTTCGTGTTTCACGTCTTGAATGCTCGCCACTTCGATCAAGGTAGGCACTATCAAATTCGTAGCTGCTTGAGCAATGGATCTATGGGCCGTTAGCGGTTTTGGCTTGAAATGACTGCTTTTCAGGTGCTGCTGGATGTTGTGGAAGGCCTCAGCGTCGATCACCGGGCCCAGGTCGGTTTCCAGCAGGGCGGTGTCGCCCACCACCAGCTCGGTCGCCGCCCCTTCGATCATCTCGATCACGCCGTCGGCAATGGCTTCGTGCACGCACAAGAGGCGCAGCGCCGAGCAGCGCTGGCCGGCCGAGCGAAAGGCGCTTTGCACCACGGCGTCGGCCACCTGCTCGGGCAGCGCGGTGCTGTCGACCAGCATGGCGTTGATGCCGCCGGTCTCGGCAATCAGCGGGGTAATCGGCCCGTCTTTGGCGGCCAGCGCCCGGTTGATGATTTTGGCGACCTGGGTGGAGCCGGTGAACACCACGCCCGCAATCCCGGGCAGCGCCACCAGCGCTGCACCCACGGTGTCGCCGGGGCCGTGCAGCACTTGCAGCGCGTCGGTGGGCACGCCCGCCGCGTGCAGCAATTTGGCGGCTTCGAGCGCGATGGCGGGGGTTTGCTCGGCGGGTTTGGCCAGCACCGTGTTGCCGGTGCAAAGCGCCGCTGCCACCTGGCCGATGAAGATGGCCAGCGGGAAATTCCAGGGGCTGATGCAGACCCAAACGCCGCGGGCGGTCAGGCGCAGCTGGTTGGACTCGCCTGTGGGGCCATCGAGGGTGATGGGTTGCATGATTTTTTCGGCTTGCTGGGCGTAGTAGCGCAAAAAGTCCACTGCCTCGCGCACCTCGGCCACGGCGTCGCCCCAGGTTTTGAAGGCTTCCTTGACGAGCAGCACGCACAGGCGGGGCAGCTCGTTTTCCATGGAATCGGCGGCACGGTTCAAGATGGTGGCGCGTTCTTCAACGCTTTTTTTGCTCCATATTTGATAGCTGCTTGAGCAGGTTTTGTATGGGCTGATGGCCTGTTTGGCATCGAATTTGGGGACTTGGGGTACTTGCGTAGATGCGTGGGCGGCTAGCAGGGGGTGGCGCATGCTGGCGACGGCCAGGTCAAGGCCTAGGCTGTTTTTTCGAGCGGTGCCGTACAAATCCACCGGCAAGACCAGCGACGTGACCGGCGACAAACTCAAAGGCGAAATCAGCAACTCATCCATGCCCACCGATTCATCGGCCAGCTGGTGAATGAACGACGAATTCGCCCCGTTTTCCAGCAGCCTGCGCACCAGGTAAGCCAGCAAATCGCGGTGCTGGCCCACCGGCGCATAGACGCGGCAGGCGACCAGCGGGTTTTGCAGCACCTCGCGGTAAATGCCCTCACCCATGCCGTGCAGGCGCTGCAACTCGAACTTGGAACCAGAGCGCGCCGACATTTGCAGAATGGCCGCAATCGTGGCCGCGTTGTGCGTTGCAAACTGCGGATAAATGCAATCACTGGCTGCCAGCAACGCGCCCGCGCAGGCCAGGTAGCTCACGTCGGTGTGGTGTTTGTGGGTGAACACGGGGTAGTGCGGCAAGCCCATCTCCTGGGCGCGCTTGATTTCGGCGTCCCAATACGCGCCTTTCACCAGGCGGCACATCAGCTTGATTTTGTGGGCGCGAGCGATGCGGGCCACTTCGTCAATCAGCTCCAGCGCGCGGGTCTGGTAGGCCTGCAGGGCCAGGCCAAAACCCGTCCAGCCTGGGTGCTGCTGCGCCACCCGTTCAGCCAGCGCCTCAAACACGTCCAGCGACAACTCCAGCCGGTCCACCTCTTCGGCGTCAATCGTCAAATTGATGTTGGCCCGCGCCGCCTGCTCGCACAGCCCCCACACGCGCGGCACCAGCTCGCGCACGACCCGCGCATGCTGCGTGTACTCGTAGCGCGGGTGCAGGGCCGACAGCTTGATAGAGATGCCATCGTTCTGCGCACAAGCGCCCACTTCAGAGCCTTTTGACGCGGTAGCCCTTGAATCGCCTGCTCGAGCAGCTATTTTTTCTATAGCGTTCTGGTAGCTCTTCAAGTAGCGCTGCGCGTCAAGCTCGGTGCGTGCGCCCTCGCCCAGCATGTCGTAGCTGAAACTTAAATTTTGGGTTTTGCGCTGCGCACCCTTGGCCTCGTCCATCGCCTCTTCAATCGTCTGCCCCAGCACAAACTGGCGGCCCAGCAACTGCACCGCCCGCAAGGTGGCGGCCACCACGGTGCGCGCGCCCAGCTTGGCGAAAAGGCCCGGTTTTTCGCTGGCTTGCTCAGGCAGAAACTGTTTGGACAAAGAGATGGCGGCGTTGGACAGACGGGACAGCGCCGAGCTGGGGTCTGCATGCTCACCGGCAGATGAAAAATCCGCCCGCCCCAGCTGATCAGCCGTCAGCGCAATCGCCGTCTCTGCATCGGGCACCCGCAGCAGCGCCTCGGCCAGCCGCATCAGCGCCAGGCCTTCGGCGCTGGAAATCGGGTATTCCTTGAGCAGGCTTTCCATCGCCCAAAACGGCGGCGGGTTGTCCCGCACCGCCTGCACCCAGGGGGCTGCGTTGCGGGCCGCAGCAGCCCAGTCAAGCTGCCCCGCCAAGTGCTGCAAGCGATGGGCGACGACCTGGGCCTCGGGGCGGTAGGGGCTGGGCAGGCGGTCGGTGTCGGAGTGCTGGGTGGTGGTCATGGGGGCATCTTTCTTGGTGAGTGGGGCGATCATTTCAAAAAATGAAAATGATTTTTCTCCAAAAAAGACGACAAAAATAGCGATTTATTCAGTCAAAGCATCCGCACCTCTTGGTTGTTACATGCCGCCGTTCCCGCGCAGGCGCGCCTGCGCGGGAAATGACGGGTTGCTTGTATGCAGAGATATATCGACTCAGGCAAATCAGGTCAAAACCCTATCCAGCCCATGAATTTCCTGCTCAAGCAGCTACAAAATCAGGAGCAAAACGAAAATTGCTGATGCGCAGAGTTCGACAGCACCACGGGCCAAGTCCTCTCTGCGCCGGACGCTCTTTCACGCTCTCTTGAGTGTGGATGCATCGATAGGTAGCGAGCGAAGTCGCTTGCCCGTCGCAGCAAAAATCGCGTTGACGACTGCCGGTGCAAGCGGCGGTGTACCGGGCTCGCCCACGCCGCCAGGCGCTTCGGTGCTGGGCAGGATGTGCACTTCCACCTTTGGCATCTCACTCATGCGCAGTATCGGGTAGTCGTGAAAGTTGTTCTGTTCGACCTTGCCGTCTTTGAAGGTGATCTTTTCGTGCAAGGCTGCACTCAGACCCATGGCGATGGAGCCTTCAATTTGATTTCGGATGATTGCGGGGTTGACTGTCATGCCGCAATCAATCGCTGCCACCACGCGGTGCACTTTTGGCGTGCCGTCTGCCGCTACCGACACCTCGGCCACTTCAGCCACGTAGCTGCCAAAGCTAAACCCTACTGCAATGCCACGGAACACGCCTGCGGGCAAAGGCTGACCCCAGCCGGCGCGTTGTGCCGCTGCATCGAGCACGGCTAGATACCGAGGCTGTTTGGCGAGCAGGCTGCGCCGATATTCATAAGGATCTTTTTTCGCCGCAACTGCCAGTTCGTCAATAAAACCTTCAACGAAGAAAATGTTCTGCGAATGCCCGACCGAGCGCCAAAACCATACGCGCGGCGCAGGTTCGCGCTGGCCATAAGTCAGCCGCAGGTTGGGAATGTCATAAGGTTGATCGGATATGCCTTCCATGGCAAGGCTGTCTACGCCGCTATCGGGAATTTTCATGAAACCCGTTGCCGCCATGATGGACGATGAAGACGCGCCAGCCTTCAGCATGGTGGGTCGCCCTTGGCTATCCAGCACGGCTTCAAATTTCGCAACGGAGGCAGGCCGATAAAAGCCTGCGGCCATATCGTCTTCCCGGGTGTAGATCAGCTTGACGGGTTTGCCGCTTTGCTTGCTCAGCAGCGTGGCGTCAATCACAAAATCGTGTGCGAAGCGGCGCCCGAATGTGCCGCCAATCATCGTGGCGTTGACCGTCACCTTCTCTGGCGGGACACCCGTCAACTGGGCCACGATGCCGCGCGCCGGGCCTTGCGCCTGCGTGCTGGCCCAGATCTCGACCGCTCCCGGCTTGACCCATGCGGTGCAGTTCATCGGTTCCATGCAAGCATGAGCCAGGTAGGGGGCTTCATACTGCGCTGAGACCTTGCTGCCGTTGTTGGCAGCGGCATCGCGAATGTTGCCCGCTTCCTTCGCCACCGATGGCGCTTTCTCGGCACCATCTGCCAATATGAACGTAATCATGGCTGAGGTCAGCGACGCGTTTGTGCCATTGTTCCAAGTGATGTCCAGCGCATCACGCCCTTTCTTTGCTGCCCAATAGCCCGTAGCAAGCACGGCCACGCCGGTGTCGATGGTGATCACTTGTTGAACGCCTTTCACAGCTTTGGCTTTGCTGTCATCGATGCGAGCAGGCTTGGCTCCGGGCAACGGCGCACGTGCCATCACTGCAACGAGCATGCCCTTGACTTGCGTATCGATGCCGTACTTCACACTGCCATTGATCTTGGATGGGGTGTCCAGGCGCTTGAGTGGCTTGCCCAGCAGTTTGAAATCTCTGCTGTCTTTGAGCGGTGGATCTTTGGGTATGGGTTGCGCCGATGCTGCCTGTGCTAACGAGCCGTAGCTGGCGCGCTGACCCGCTGGCCCTACGACAAAGCCTTTATCAGTGCGCAGTGTGGCGGGCTCCACTTTCCACTTGGCAGCAGCAGCAGACACCAGCATCAAGCGCGCTGCAGCACCCGCCTTGCGCAGCGGCTGCCAATGGGCGCGGATCGACGTGCTCCCGCCTGTGCCCTGAATGCCAAACATCGGGTTGTTGTGCGCAGGATCCGTGGGGGCATGCTCCACACTGATCATCGACCAGTCGGCATCCAGTTCTTCGGCCAGCAGCATAGGCACTGCTGTCATGACGCCTTGTCCCATTTCAACCGAGCAACTGATCACCTTGATCTTGTTGTCGGGTGTGATGCGGATAAAGGCATTGGGGGCAAAGACTTGTTTTGCGGCGTTCGATTGGGATGCCAGCAAACGTTCAGAAGCCAGAGGCACGGCAAAACCCAGCACCAGAGCAGCGCTGCCGCTGCCTTTGAGCAGGCCGCGCCTTGAGATGCCAGCTTTTGCCTTGGATGGGTCTACTTGGCCAGAGTTTTCTACATTCATGCGCGTGAATTGCTTGTCCATGTTCAAGCTCCCTTGCTCAGTGCGACAGACGCATCCTTCACGGCTGCGTGGATCTGGTTGTACGTGCCGCAGCGGCACAGGTTGCCGGCCATCGCACCCGTGATGTCTGCATCGCTTGGGGCCTTGTTCTGCGCCAGCAATGCGCAAGCACTCATGATCTGCCCCGATTGGCAGTAGCCGCACTGAGGAACATCACGCTCCAGCCATGCCATCTGTACGGCCTTGCCAGCGCGCGTGCCACCCACCGCTTCGATGGTGACCACTTTTTTACCCGTCACTGCAGACAACGGCGTTGTGCATGAACGCACGGGCTGCCCGTCCACATGCACCGTGCATGCGCCGCAAAGCGCCATGCCGCATCCGAACTTGGTGCCAGTGAGTTGCAGATCTTCTCGCAGCGCCCAAAGAAGGGGCATGTCGGGCTCAGCGGTGAGAGAAACGGCTTTACCGTTCACAGTGAAATTGGTCAAGATAATTCTCCATTTGTTGGGCAGACGGGTTGACATTTATCCAGCCGCGTCTATTGCTAGGACAGAGCTTGATTTGCTATTTTTTATTTGAAAATGCAGCAATGATTCATCATCCTAGAAACAGCAGTTGGACGCGCCCAAGTGGGTCGTCATGGGGTGGGCTGGCAAGGCGTGACGACGACGCAGGCTCTTGCCTGCTAGGAGGAGCAACGCAGCCAGCGCGCGCCAGGGCGACTCAATTGGGTGCGTAGCTTTCTCACCCGGTTGGTGAGGTTGTGCAACGCTACAAGTGTTTGATTTCATAGGAAAAAGTTACCGGAACGAGCGGTCAACTGCTGTTTCTAGGATCATGCTTTAGCAGGGGTTGTCTGTCTTGCCAATTCCTCCAGATGACGTGCTCATTTCTGTCTATTCCAGCAGCAGCGCCACGCCTACTCTTCAATGGGAGATCTGCTCCGAACCAAGGCGCGTCAGTATCTTTGCAGCATCTGAGCTGGGCGCAAGACCGAATCTGCGGCTGTAGTCACGGCTGAAGTGAGCTGGGCTTTCGTAGCCGACGGCAAATGCGGCGTCTGATACCGCATTGCCCATTTGCGTCAGCAAGACTTTTGCCTGAATGAGGCGAAGATCCTTTTGAAACTGGAGCGGTGATGTGCCCGTCACGTCCTTGAAGTGTTTATGAAAAGACGATTCGCTCATGGCTGCGATTTTCGCCAACTCCGATACCCGGAGCGGGAAGCGATACTCGGATCTCAATTGCCCAATCGCTTTGGCAATCCGGCTCGCGTAGCTGCCTGCAACCAGAAGGTTTCGCAGGTTTTGTCCAATGGATGAGAGCAACAGACGATAGTGAATTTCTCGCAGGATCGACGGCCCGAGAACCTTTGCGTCAAGCGGGTTGTCCATCAATTCGATGTATCGCAGAAACGGTGCAAGCCAAGTAGCTTCCGCCGGTGCAACAGACAGGGATCGGATCTCAGGATCGGGTGGCGGTAAATCAGCCACTTGCTCGTAGAGGCTGCGAATCAGTTGCACATCCAGAAATAAAACGAAGGAGAGATAGGGCTCACTCGCTGTGGCCTTGGTGATGCGAGAGACCACGGGAAGATCATGGCTGACAAGCAAGGCCTTTCCAGGGCTAAGCCTGACCGTTTGATCCCCGATGGTGGCCATCTTGCTGCCTTGAAGAATCAAGCACAAAGCAGGCTCGTAGACCGAAGCCTCTATGCCGCTCGGAGCGTACTCACAGTAAGCAGACAGCCGATTTAACCGTCGATCGTTACGGCTCTGATCAGCCAGGTATCGGATTGCCAGCTGCGTGATGTGTGAAAGATCCATGCGTTTCTCCTTGGAATTTGATGCTATCAAGGTATGTCAAGCGGCGCACCTAAAAATGCTCAATATTGGAGGAATTGGCATAAGCTGCGGAGAATATGGCTAGTGTGAATGAACTTGCTTAGCTACGATGCCGTTCATTCTTCATCATTAAGAACAGCGGGCCTCCTATGTCTTCCATCCAGTCGCAGTTCCTTGACTTGAACGTCCACCACGCCAAATACGAGGCCATTGACCCGACGTCAGAGCTGAAAGACAGCGCGAAAGATAAGGTGATTTTCATCGCCGGTGCATCACGCGGCATCGGTCAAGCCACAGCGGTGGCTTTCGCGCAAGCGGGTGCCAAAGCGGTCTATTTAACGGCGCGGTCAGAAGCTGCGCTCCAAGAGACGCGAGCTTTGGTCAATCGTGCCAATCCGAAAACGCTGTGTGGCATGTCGCCCTGCGATGTGACAAACGCCAGGCAAGTCGAGGCGGCGGTGGCCGATTGCGTGGCGCAATTTGGTGGCATCGACGTGGCAGATGCCAACGCCGGTTTTTTGGGCCCCTGGATGAAGATCGGCGAGTCAGATCCTGAGAGCTGGTGGCGCAACTGGGATGTCAACGTGCGGGGCGCTTATCACGTCGCGCGCTTTGCGCTTGCCCATTTGATCCAATCTGCCAAAAAGCGTGAGGGCCAGGGTAGGAGCGGCGGCCATCTGGTCTTGCTGTCATCTGTTGGCGCGCAGCTACTGATGCCCGGCGCCTCGGATTATCAGACCTCGAAACACGCTCTCAACCGTCTTTGTGAGTTTGTTCAGGTTGATCACGGAGACGACGGCATCAAGTGCTTCGCGCTGCATCCGGGCGGCGTTTCAACTGAGCTCGGCTTGAACATGCCACAAGCCCTTCACGCTTACCTTGTAGATAACCCAAATTTACCCGCCAGCTTCACTGTCTGGCTTTGCTCCGGCAAGGCGGACTGGGCCAAGGGACGCTATCTCAGCGCCAACTGGGATGTCAAAGAACTGCTGTCGATGAAGGAAGCGATCCTGCAGAACGACCTGCTGGTCAACCGGCTGCGCGCCAGAGCATGACGGGGGACGCGCCGGGAGGGAGCCCGTCCAACCTCAGGCTTCCTCAGGCTCAGGCCGTAGCAAATCAGCCGCCATGTCTTGGGTCAGCGCCGCCACATCGTCGCGCTGCTTGAACAAGATGCCTGCGGTGTCAGACACCACTTCAGGATCCACCACCAAGGTGTCTAGCGCCACCAGGGCTTTGGCCCATTCCACGCTTTCGGCGATGCCGGGGGCGCGCTGGAAGGCGTTGGAAAACGGCTGGCTGCGCAGTTTGCCGACGAAGTGGGCCACTTGCTCGCTCAATTCTTTGCTGGCGTGCGGCACCTGGGCCTGCACGATGGCCAGCTCGCGCTCGCGGTCGGGGTAATCCAGCCAGTGGTACAGGCAGCGGCGCTTGACGGCGTCGTTCAGCTCGCGGGTGCGGTTGCTGGTGAGAATGGTCACCGGGGTGGCCTGGGCCTTGATGGTGCCCAGCTCCGGAATGCTGACCTGGTATTCGCCCAGGTATTCGAGCAAAAAGGCTTCAAACGGCTCGTCGGCCCGGTCTACCTCGTCAATCAACAGCACCGCACCGGGCGCAGGCGTTTGCAGGGCTTGCAGCAGCGGGCGGCGGATCAGGTAACGCTCTTGGTAGACCTCGCGCTCCACGCTGCCTGCATCCGATTGGCTTAGCTCGGCCGCCCGCATGTGCAGCAGTTGCGCGGCGTAGTTCCACTCATACAATGCCTCGCGCTGCTCCAAGCCGTCGTAGCACTGCAGGCGAATCAAGGCCCGCTGCAAGGCCGTGGCCAGGGCCTTGGCCAGCTCGGTCTTGCCCACGCCGGGCTCGCCTTCCAGCAACAAAGGCCGCTTGAGTTTGAGGGCGAGAAAAACAGCGGTGGCCAGGCGGCGGTCGGCGAAGTAGCCGGCGGCTTGCAGGGCTTGAATGAGGGTGTCTATCGTGAAATTCATAAAGGTCAGAAAAGCCGGACGCAGAGGTCGCGAAGGGTTCGCGAAGGACGCGAAAGAACAGCCAAAATTTTTTGAAATTCCCTACAGAAGAACGATGGGCGCTCGGAACACGAAAAACCAAAAGATCTCTTGGTATTCCTTTCGCGCCTTTCGCGCCCCTTCGCGCTCTTCGCGTCCGGTCAAGTCCGCTTCAGCCCAGCGCCTGAGCAACCGCCCGTTGCGTCATCACGCTGATCAGGTTGGCCCGGTAGGCCGCTGATGCGTGAATGTCGCTGGACAGCTCGCTGGAATCGATCTTCACTGCAGCCACTGCCTCAGATGTGAAGCTTGCATTGAGCGCTGCTTCGAGCCCCGCGTGGCGGAATACGCCGTTGCCGCCACCGGTCACGGCCACGCGCACGCCGCTGTCGGTTTGGGCCACGAAGATGCCGATCATGGCAAAGCGCGAGGCGGTTTGCTTGAACTTCATGTAGGCGGCGCGTTTGGGAACCGGAAAGCTCACGCCGGTGATCAGCTCGCCGTCTTTCAAGGCGGTGGTGAACATGCCTTGAAAGTAGTCATCGGCCGCAATGGTGCGGCTGGTGGTGTGCACCGTGGCACCCAAGGCCATCAGCGCGCTGGGGTAGCAGGCCGAAGGGTCGTTGTTGGCCACCGAGCCGCCCAAGGTGCCCATGGCGCGAACCTGCCGGTCGCCAATGCCGTTGGCCAGCGCGGCCAGTGCGGGAATGGCGGCTTTCACATCAGCGTTGGAGCCCACATCGGCGTGGCGGGCCATGGCACCGATGACGACCGCGTTGCCCTCTTTCTTGATGCTGGACAGGCCGTTGATACCACCCAGGTCAGCCAGCTGCTCGGGGCTGGACAGGCGCAGTTTCATGGAAGCCAGCAGGGTCTGGCCACCGGCTAAAACCTTGGCACCGGCTGCGGCCAGTTTGGCTGCGTCGGCGACCGAGGTGGGGCGTTCGAAGGTGAATGCGTACATGTGTTTTCTCCTCAGGCTTTTGCCGATTGAATAGCGTTCCACACCCGCGCAGGCGAGGCGGGCATGTCGAACTCTTTGACGCCCAGGTCTTTCAGGGCGTCCAGCACGGCGTTGATGACCGCCGGTGGCGAGCCAATGGCACCGGCCTCGCCGCAACCTTTGGTGCCCAGCGGGTTGTGGGTGCACGGTGTGCAAATGGTGCCCAGCGTGAACTGCGGAAAATCATCGGCGCGGGGCATGGTGTAGTCCATGAAGCTGCCGGTGAGCAGCTGGCCGGTCTCCTGGTCATACACGCAGTTTTCCATCAGCGCCTGGCCTATGCCTTGCACCAGGCCGCCGTGCACCTGGCCTTCCACAATCATGGGGTTGATGATGGTGCCAAAGTCGTCCACCGCAGTGAACTTGTCGACCTTCACGACGCCGGTGGCCGGGTCTACATCGACCTCGCAGATGTAGGTGCCTGCGGGGAAGGTGAAGTTGGTGGGGTCGTAAAACGCGGTTTCGTTCAGGCCGGGCTCCAGCTTGTCCAGCGGGTAGTTGTGCGGCACATAGGCGGTGAGCGCGACTTGGCCGAACGCCACTTTCTTGTCGGTGCCTTTCACGGTGAACTCGCCGTTGGCAAACTCCACATCGGCGTCGCTGGCCTCCATCAAGTGGGCTGCGATTTTCTTGGCCTTGGTCTCGATTTTGTCCAGCGCTTTCATGATGGCCGCGCCACCCACGCTGATGGAGCGCGAGCCGTAAGTACCCATGCCAAACGGCACGCGACCGGTGTCGCCGTGCACCACGTCCACGTTTTCCACGGGAATGCCCAGACGTGCAGCGACGACCTGCGCAAACGTGGTCTCGTGGCCCTGGCCATGGCTGTGCGAGCCGGTGAACACGGTCACGCTGCCGGTGGGGTGCACGCGCACCTCGCCGCACTCAAACAAACCAGCGCGCGCGCCCAAAGCGCCTGCGATGTTGGACGGTGCAATGCCGCAAGCCTCGATGTATGACGAGTAGCCAATGCCGCGCTTCAGGCCCTTGGCCGCGCTGGCGGCTTTGCGGGCGGCAAAGCCGGCCACGTCGCCCAGGTCTTTGGCCTTGGTCATGCAGCCTTGGTAGTCGCCCACGTCGTATTGCAGCGCCACCGGCGTTTGATACGGCCAGCTGGTGATGAAGTTGCGCTCGCGAATCACGTCTTGCGACAGGCCCATGTCCCAGCCGCAGCGCGAGACCAGCCGCTCCAGCAAGTAGGTGGCTTCTGGCCGCCCTGCCCCACGGTAGGCATCCACCGGCGCGGTGTTGGTGAACCAGGCGTCAACCTCCACATAAATCTGTGGGCAGGTGTACTGGCCGGCCAGTAAAGTCGCATACAAAATGGTGGGCACAGCGGTGGAGAAGGTCGACAGGTAGGCACCCATGTTGGCGTCGGTGTGCACCCGCATCGCCAGAAACTTGCCGTCTTTGTCCATGGCCATTTCGGCATGGCTCACATGGTCGCGGCCATGGGCGTCAGACAAAAAGGCTTCGCTGCGGTCTGCTGTCCATTTGATCGAGCAATTGAGCTGCTTGGCAGCCCAGGTCAATGCCACGTCTTCGGCATACAAAAAGATTTTGGAGCCAAAACCGCCGCCCACGTCGGGCGCAATCACGCGCACCTTGTGCTCGGGCAGGCTCAGCACAAACGCCGTCATCAGCAAGCGCTCGACGTGCGGGTTTTGGTTGGACACGTACAGCGTGTATTCCTCGGTGGCGCGGCTGTAAGAGCCAATCGCGCCGCGGGTTTCCATGGCATTGGGCACCAGGCGGTTGTTGGTCAGGTCCAGCTTGGTAACATGGGCGGCTTTCGCAAACACGGCATCCACCGCGGCCTTGTCGCCAATGGCCCATTTGTAGCAATGGTTGTCGGGCGCAGCCTCGTGCAGGGCCACGGCTTTGGCGGCGTGGCTCACGTTGACCACAGCGGTCAACACGTCGTAGTCGACTTCTACTGCTTCAGCCGCGTTTTTGGCCTGCTCAACCGTGTCGGCCACCACCATGGCCACATGGTCGCCCACGTAGCGCACCTTGCCTTGGGCCAGGATGGGGTGCGGCGGCTCTTTCATGGGCTGGCCATCGGTGCTGGTGATCAGCCAGCCGCAGGGCAAGCCACCCATTTTTCCTTCCACGTCTTTGCCGGTGAACACTTTGTGCACACCGGGCATGGCCTCGGCCTTGCTCACGTTGACGCTTTTGATCGCGGCGTGCGCATGCGGGGAGCGCACAAACACCGCATGGCGCTGGTTGGGCAGGTTGATATCGTCGGTGTAGTTGCCTGCGCCAGTCAGGAAGCGGTAGTCTTCCTTGCGCTTGATGGCCTCGCCAATGTGAGGCAGGTTTGCAAAATCGGGTGCGCCCATGAATATCTCCTTGGTTAATCAGTTGAGGACAGAGCTGGCCCACTGCGTGTGGCTGCGGTCTGTCCCGCAAAATTTCAGGATGCAGCCATGGCAGCCTGGCCATGCTGCACGGCTTTCACAATGTTCTGGTAGCCGGTGCAGCGGCACATATTGCCCTCCAGCAGCTCGCGAATTTCGCCTTCGGTGGCCTTGGGGTTGTTTTTGCACAGGTCGATGGAGCTCATCACCATGCCGGGTGTGCAAAAGCCGCACTGCAAGCCGTGGCACTCTTTGAAGGCTGCCTGCATGGGGTGCATGGTGCCGTCGAGCGCGGCCAGGCCTTCGATGGTGGTGATCTCGGCGCCGCTGTGCTGCACGGCCAGTGTGTTGCACGACTTGATGGCCCGGCCGTTGACGATGACGGTGCAGGCACCGCACTGAGCTGTGTCGCAGCCCACATGGGTGCCGGTGAGTTTGAGGTTTTCGCGCAGTGCATGCACCAGCAGCGTGTTGGGTGCCACGTCAATGCTGGACGCTTTGCCATTTACCTTGAGTTGTACCTGCATGTGATGTGTCTCCATCGATTGGGTTGGTTAGGTGGTTCCAACGGCATTGTTGAAGCCACACTGCGCGCGCCGACTAGGCAAAACCCTAGGCCCTCAAAAAACCCCAGGGGAATTCTCAAAATGAAACATGTGCACCGCACACTTGAGGCACCATCATGAAAGAGACATATTCAAGACTTACGACGGCAATCAACTATTTCGTCATTCCCGCGCAGGCGGGAATCCAGGCGCGAGGACTTCGCTGTTCGCAGTGATCCGGGCACGCCACGGTGGATTCCCGCCTCCGCGGGAATGACGGAAATGAGCTTTGTTTAGAGGGTCATAGCGATCAAGGATTGGCAACATGCAGCAAACGCTTTCCGTGAACACGCCACAAGACCGGCTGGCCCTGATCGACCAGGCCCGGCAGACCATATTGGCTGCCGGCCCGGCGGGTGCCCTGAGCGCTGCACCGGGCGTGGAGCCCTGGGTCGACCGCTCGTGGCGGCGCTGCCTGGCCAACGGCCAGCGGCCGGGTGACCGGCTGGGCTTTGACCTGCTGCCCTTCGAGGCCGCACGACGCGCCCAGGACGCCAACCACACGTTGGCACAGGCGGCCAAGCCGGTGCTGCAGCGCCTGGGCCGGGCCATTGCCAACACCCACTATTTCGCCATCCTCACCGACGCCAGTGGCGTGGTGGTCGATGTGGATGGCCCGATTGACCGCAGCGACCGGCGCGCGCGGCTGATCACCCGCATCGGGCTCGATTTGTCGGAGCGCGCCGTGGGCACCACCGCCATTGGCGCGGCGCTGGCCGAGTTGCAACCGGTATGGATGCACCGGGGCGAACACTTTTACAACGACACCAGCGTGTACAGCTGCGCAGGCGCGCCGCTGTTTGGGCCTGACGGCGCTTGCGTGGGCATGCTGGATTTGACCGGCATTGACACCGTGGAACGTCCCGAGCTGCGCCACCTGGTCACCCAGTCGGCCCGCTGCATTGAAAACGCCCTCACCCTCGCCCGCCCGCACCGCCTGCTGCTGCGGCTGAACTGGTCGGCCCGGGCCTTGGGCGACGAGGCCGATGGCCTGATTGCGCTGGACACCGATGGCTGGGTGACCGGTGCCAACGCCGCCGCGCGGCAAATGGTCTCGTCGCTGGATCCGTCAACCACCGCGCAAGTGCATGCCAGCGAGCTGTTTGCGCTGCCCTGGGAGCAGCTGTTTGACGCCGCGCTGCACGAGGTGCCCACCGAGCTGCCCCTGTGGTCGGGCCTGCGCCTGTCGGCCCTGCCGCAAGCCGCAGGCGGCCACACGCCCCGCCCTGCCCGCGTCGGCACCGCTCCCGCGCCGCTGCGAGACGTGGAAGCGCTGCTGATTCAAAAAGCCATCACCGCCGCGCACGGCAACGTGAGCGTGGCCGCCAAGCAGCTGGGCATCAGCCGGGCCACGGTGTACCGCAGGTTGCATGAGAAAAAGCACTGACCTGCGCCAGCGCATGACAGATGACGCGACCTGTCGGTCGAATGAAAAATGACCGCCTGCGGCACTCGTACACCCAGTCATTTGTCATTCACGCCACTGAAAGCGGCAAAGTCATTTGTCATCTGGCTTCGAACACTCTGCCTGCTGGTGCTGTGGGCAGTGAGCGCCCCAGCCCATGCCGCCGAAGTCAGCGTGGCGGTTGCCGCCAACTTTGCAGCGCCCATGCAGAAAATTGCCACCGCTTTCGAGCAAGACACTGGCCACAAAGTCGTGTTGGCTTTCGCATCCACTGGCAAGCTGTACGCGCAAATCAAAAACGGCGCGCCATTTCAACTGCTGTTGGCCGCAGACGATGAAACCCCTTTGCGGTTGGAGCAAGAAGGCCTGGGCCTGGCCGGTAGCCGCGCCACCTATGCGATGGGCCGTCTCGTTTTGTACAGCGCCACACCGGGTGTGGTGGACGACAAAGGCCAGGTGCTGGCCGGCCCGTTCACCCGCCTGAGCATCGCCGACCCCAAGCTATCGCCCTACGGCGCGGCTGCGGTTCAGGCGCTCACCCAGCTGGGCCACTGGCCGCGTGTGCAAGCCCGGCTGGTGACCGGCGAAAACATTGGGCAAGCCTTTCAGTTTGTGGCCTCGGGCAATGCGCCACTGGGCCTGGTGGCGCTGTCCCAGGTGATGGTGGACGGGCGCATCAGCCAGGGCTCGGCCTGGGTCGTGCCCGAGCAACTGCACGCACCCCTCAAGCAAGACCTGCTGGTGCTGAAAACCGGGCAAAACAACCTGGCCGCCACGGCCCTGGCCAGCTACCTGCGCAGCGACAAGGCGCGCGGCATCATGCGTGGCTATGGGTATGGGTTTTGAGTGCGACGTCCGTTAGGCCCTCAGACCCGTCATTCCCGCGAAGGCGGGAATCCAGGCGCGGGGACTACGCGACGACAAAGGTTGCGGCCTTGCAGAGGTGGATTCCCGCCTGCGCGGGAATGACGAATTCTCTGGCAAGGAACCTTCATTTATGATGTAAAACCCGCTTCAGCCCATATATTCATTGCTCAAGCAGCTATCAAAAGAATAGTGTCTTGCAACTCCCATGCCGTTCTCTTCCGACGATTTAGCCGCCCTGTGGCTCACCTTCAAGCTGGCCGCGCTGACCACCGCGCTGCTGCTGCTGCTGTGCACGCCGCTGGCCTGGTGGCTGGCGCGCACGCCCTCGCGCTGGGGTTCGGTGGTGGGAGCGGTGGTGTCGATGCCACTGGTGTTGCCGCCCACGGTGCTGGGGTTTTATTTGCTGGTGGCGCTTGGCCCCAACGGGCCGGGTGGGCAGCTCACGCAGGCGCTGGGCCTTGGCCTGCTGCCCTTCACCTTTTGGGGCCTGGTGGTGGGCTCGATGATTTACTCGCTGCCGTTTGCGGTGCAGCCGCTGCAAAATGCATTCGCCGCCATTGGCAAGCGCCCGATGGAAGTGGCCGCCACGCTGCGGGCCAAGCCGCTGGACGCGTTTTTCACCGTAGCCCTGCCGCTGGCCCGGCCCGGCTTTATCACCGCCGCCATCATGACGTTTGCACACACCGTGGGCGAGTTTGGTGTGGTGCTGATGATTGGCGGCAACATTCCAGGCAGCACCCGCCTGGTATCCATGCAAATTTACGGCCATGTAGAAGCGCTGCAATACACCCAGGCGCACTGGCTGGCCGGCAGCATGGTGGTGTTTTCGTTTGTGGTGCTGCTGGGGCTGGCACTGGTGAACCGGCCCAAAACCCGCTCATGAGCAACCACACCATCCGCCTGACCTTGGCGCGGCCCGACTTTGCGCTGCAGGTCGATCTGGCGCTGCCGCCGCGCGGCATCACCGTGCTGTTTGGCCCCTCGGGCTCGGGCAAAACCAGTTTGCTGCGCTGCGTGGCCGGGCTGGAGCGCGGCCAGCAGGCGCTGATACGCATTGCAGGCCAGGTCTGGCAAGACGACAGTCAGCAGGTCTTTTTGCCCACCTGGCAGCGCCCGCTGGGCTATGTGTTTCAGGAAGCCAGCCTGTTTGACCACCTGAACGTGCAGCGCAACCTGGAATACGGCCTGCACCGAGCGCAGAGCGGCCTGCTGCGCGACCGCAGCACTCTACGCATCTCGTTGAACGAAGCCATCGAGCTGCTGGGCATAGGCCACCTGCTGAAACGTCGCAGCACCGAGCTGTCAGGCGGCGAGCGCCAGCGCGTGGCCATTGCGCGGGCGCTGGCCAGCCAGCCGCAGTTGCTGCTGCTGGACGAACCCCTGGCCGCGCTGGACCATGCCCGCCGCCAGGAAATTTTGCCCTGGCTGCAGCGCCTGCGCGACGAGCTGCACATTCCCATGCTCTACGTCACCCACAGCGCCGACGAGCTGGCCCGCCTGGCCGACACGCTGGTGGTGCTCAAGGCGGGCCAAGTGGTAGCCCAGGGCCCGGTCGCACAAACCCTGGCGGCACACGACCCGCCGCTGCTCACGGGCGACGACACCGCCAGCCTGATGGACGCGACCCTGCGCGAGCTGGATGCAGACTGGTCGCTGGCTGGCGTTGCGCTGGACGGCGTGGCGGTAGACGGCCAAGCCCTGCCCCTGGTGTGGCTGCCGTGGAGCCCGAGCCCGTCTGGCAGCGCCGCCATTGGCCAGCGCCTGCGCCTGCGTGTGCTGGCGCGCGACGTGAGTGTGCTGACGGCAAAGCCCCAGGCGCACCACAGCAGCATCCAAAACCTGCTGCCCTGCGTGATCGAAGCCATCGCCGCCGACGCCCACCCCGCCCACGCCTTGCTCAAACTGCGCTGCGGCAACGCCTGGCTGCTGGCACGCGTCACCCGCCGCGCCGTGCACACCCTGCCCCTGGCTGCGGGTCAGACCGTGTGGGCGCAGGTCAAATCTGTTGCGCTGGTGGCTTAAACCGCTCAAAGGCGCAACAAGCATTCGGGGTCAGATCAAAATTCAGGACGCGGTGTATATCGGCGCGCGAGGTACCGATACGAAATTTTGCTCTGACCCCGATTGCGCGTACCCGGCGACTGCAAGCCTGTGCGCGCGGGCTTTGTTCTGGGCTTTTGGCTTTTGGAGCCAAATCAGCCATCCGCCCATGTGTTTATTGCTCAAGCAGCTATCAAAAGCGTAGTGACTGAACCGCGCAACAAGCATTCGGGGTCGGATCAAAATTCAGGACACAGTTTGAATCGGCGGGCGGGGTACCCATACGAAATTTTGCTCCGACCCCGATTGCGTGCACCCGGCGACTGCAAGCCTGTGCGCGCGACCTTTGTTCCGCGCCGGAACCCAAAAATCGGGGTCGGAGCCCGATTTCGTATGAGCTTTTTGGGTCGTCGAATAGACCGCGTCCTGAATCGGGATCCGACCGGATCCGACCCCCATTTTTCTGGCGTGCTGAGCGGATTTGAAGCCAAAACAGCCACTCGTCCAGGTCAATACTGCTCAAGCAGCTATCAAAACCGTAGTGGCTGAATCCCTCAGCGGCGCAACAAGCATTCGGGGTCGGATCCGGCGTCATTCAGAAGGCTGCTCGCGCACCCACACCAGCAGCAAATTATTGGCGGGCATGGCGTGCCTGGAAAGTAGCCGCAGCCCCGCTTTGGCTGCTTGCGCCTTCACGTCTGCAATGCGGCGAATGCCCCAGGCTGGGTTGTGTTCGCGCAGGCTTTCGTCAAACGCCAGGTTGCCCGGTGACGTAGGCACGCCGTCTTCAAGATAGGGGCCATAGGTGACGAGCCGACCGCCGGGAGCAAGGTGCTGCGCGCTGCCGTGCATCAGGCCGGCGCAGGTGGCCCATGGCGCGATGTGCAGCATGTTGGCGCAGTAAATCAGGTCGAATTGCTGCTGACCAGGCAACCAGTTGGTTGCCGTCACATCAATCACCACCGGCAAACGCACGTTGCGCACGCCTTGCTCAGCGGCCCAGGCGTTGATGGACGCAAACCCGTCTGGCTATGCGTCGCTGGGCTGCCAGGCCCACCCCGGCAGGCCGTAAGCAAACCAAGCCACATGCTGGCCAGTGCCTGAAGCAATTTCAAGCGCGTTGCCTTGCGCCGGCACAACGCTAACCAGCACATCCAGAATGGCCTGCTTGTTGCGGTCTGCGGCTGGGCTGTAGTCGGGTTGAATTTGCATCAACCCATGCTAGCCGCCTTGTCGCTGGCGTCGCACCCGTCGGTTGCGCCCGCCGCACACGGATGGGCGGGTGACGTTGTCAGCCGGGTATGTTTTGCTGAGTCCAGCGCACGATGTCGCTGGCGCTCATGGCACCGGCCTGGCGGGCCACCTCAAAGCCATTGACGAATAGCGCCAGCGTCGGAATGCTGCGGATCTGGTAGCGCGACCCCAGCGCCTGCTGCGCCTCGGTGTCCACCTTGGCCACGCGCACCCTAGGCTCCAGCTGGGCGGCGGCCTGCACGTAGCCAGTGTGGTGTTGCAGGCTGGACGGTACAAATAAAACTGATGGATTTTTGCTCAGGGCAAGGCGTAAAACGCAGCAATAGTTCCACTATTGCGAGGCTTTACAACGCTGCCATGGGCAAAAAGACGCAGTTTTATGTACCGGGTAGCGTGCAACACCACACTACGCGCCATCTGGCGGCACGGGCCCCGCACCAAGGCGCCCAAAAGTCCACCAGCAGCGGGATCTGGTTGCGCTGCAGGTGCTTGTCAAACGCGGCCTCTGCCAGGTCAACCGGCTTGCCGGTGAACAGTGGCTGCTTGCACTGCCCGCAGTCAGGCGCGCTGGCAAGCTGGTCCGCACGCACGCGGTTGGTGGTGTGGCAATGGGGGCAGACGATGTGCAGGGATTCGCTCATACGGGCTAGCTGGTTGTCCGGCGACTGCAAGCCTTTGCGTGCGGGCTTTGTCCCGCACCGGAACCCAAAAATCGGGGTCAGAGCCCGATTTCGTATGCGCTTTTGAAGTCTTCGAATAGACCGTGTCCTGAATCGGGATCTGACCAGACCCCAGGCTTTCTTGACCCATGACCCCACGCTTTCCCTGACCCAGGCTTTCCAGCCCGGCTCAGGCTTTGGGCTTCAATAAGCCCCAAACGAGAACTCTTCCGGCACGAGAACCACTTCACAGAAATCAGGATCGTAGCCAGTTAGTCGTCAAGTTGATGTCGAGTTCAGTTTCAAGGCTTCCGCCTTCCAAGCTCTTCTAAAAACCGATTGGCCCATGGCGATGCAGCTATGACTTTGTCAGGACTAATCAAAGACAGCAGCCTGAACGAGTGTGGCCCTTTACCGTAAGTGGCCTTAGTCTTGCATCCTTGGCTTGCTAGTTTGAGCGCGTTATAAACATTTGCCTTGCTAACACTCTCTATTGGCCCTGTCGGAAGATGTGCAGAATTGAACCCTTGCCCAAAAAATTTACCGACGGTTTTCCAGTCAGCCAAAAACCAGCTTTCCATGCAAACTCCCATCAAATGACAATCATCGTCAACGGCTTTTTCAGGTTTTACCCACTTATCCCTGACGAAAAGATGATCCCAAGGTTTCCAGTTGCCCGCTGGCGGAGGCTGATGTGACGAGTCAATATTGTCTTCACTGTCCACCAATAACAACGCATTTTTACCCTGAGCAATGGCAGTACAAAACATGCTGAACGCCTGATCGCGGCCACCGCAAGCTACGACACGAGGCCGACGCGTTTTACCAAGAAACGTAGTTTCAAAAAACTCTGAAAATGCTCGTCTGAATTCCCCTTGTAACTCCGCACTATTGGCTCCGCTCCCGCCACCCTCAGCATAGACAAATACATCGTTCTTTATTTTCACCACCGAGTCCCCCCGATTTCACCTCGCGCCCATAACTCACCCAGCCGAAACTTCTCGAGCCAAGGCGTTAAGTGTTTGACCTCTAGACGTTCTAGGCGGGTGCCATCCTGATCACGCTCACAAACAAAAACCGACTCAGGAGCCTCTGTTAACGCATCAATCAACCCTGGCGCGTGTGTCGTCACGACAAGCTGAGTTCGTTCGCTAGCCTCAAGCAGCAAACGAGTCAATGACGGCAACACATCAGGGTGCAGGCCTAACTCGGGTTCCTCGATAGCCATAAACGGTGGCGGAGCTGGATCACACAACAACGCAAGCATTGATAGATAACGCAAAGTTCCGTCAGAAAGCCGCGTCGCAGGCATGATGCCATTTGCTTCGATCAGAAAAACCTGAGCGGTGCCACCCTCAACCCGTACGTCAACGTCTTCAATGTCGGCATAAATAACGCGGAGTGCTTCAACTAGGCTCTTGCGAGCAGTGACATTCATGCGCAAACGATTAATGACCAAACCAAGGTTCGAACTGTCCTGCTCTAGCTGATCATTCGGTAAGTCTGTCTTCTGGGGCAGCCGTGGCGCGGCGTATCGACCAAAAGTCCACTCACGGTAAAAACGCATTGACTGCAATTGATCTGCAACGTTGGTCAGTTCAGGGTACAGGTCTACGTCGCGCTTTTGAGCCAGGATTGATTGATCTGGCTTGAGAGATTCACGTTGTAATTTACGCTTACCTAGGTTAGACACAGTGGTATTTAGTACCGGTCGCCCATCATTCCAACGGTAAAAAAAGTAAGGTTGATTGCTTCCTACATCTGCACTTTCATTTTCAAGAAACTCATCGCTAAGCTCAAAGCGCCCGCCTACCTCATGAAAAGCCAGGCCGTATCGTAGATATTTGCTATGTGTTGGGTTTTTAATGACTATTGCAATACTCGCGTCCTGCTTTGAGGCGTGATTTGCGGTTTTATACAACCAATCCTTTATGCCCCCACCATCACGGATTGGCTTAGTAATTTGGTCAGGTGCAGCTTGCAAAAGCGAAAGCGCTTCCAAAAAATTCGACTTACCTGAACCATTTGGACCAATCAAAACATTTAACGCCCCCAGTTCTACAGGTTCACTTTTTGGCCCAAAACTCAGCAAATTCGATATGTGTACTTGTTTAATTAACATGGTTTAATCTGTTTAAGCTTGTCAATTTGATGCCTTGATGGTGGCAACGCAGTTCAGGATTACTACTTAGCATACCTAATATGCCAGCCTCCACTAAAAAAAGAATTCAGTTATTGTCTTTGGCAAACAATGACTTTTTAAACCACACCTCTGCTCGACACCATAATGCAAGTCCAACATGACCACTTTATACTCTCGCCGTCGCACCCTCCAGTTTTGCGGCGCAATGGCAGCCGCGTCCACTTTGCCCTCACTCATCAGCCGCGCGCAGGCCCAACCCGCCTGGCCGACAAAACCGATCCGTCTGCTAGTCCCTTTCGCCCCCGGCGGCAGTTCTGAAATCGTTGCACGCTCTGCGGCCACTGAGCTCAGCAACACCTTGGGGTTACACACTCGGGGTCAGCACACACTCGGGGTCAGGTCAGGTCAGGTCAGGTCAGGTCTCTGGAATATCACACTCTCCGCTGATTTCATAACTTCCCCCCAAATTTCGCATCGCCCCCGGCCCCAATCACCAACCTCTGCGTAGCCCGCGTAGCCGCCACATAAAACACCCGAGCCGCCTCGGCTTCGTCTTCACCCTTCGCCGGCATATGCCCCACCCCCGGCAGCGCCACAACAGGAAACTCCAGGCCCTTGCTGACCTTCATGGTCATGATTTGTATGACGTCTGCGCTGGGGTTGTAGTCGCCTGATTTTTTGCGCACATTGAAGGGCAGTTTGCGGTGGTACAGGGCATCTGCGCAGGTGTCTATCGTGTACCAGTCGGCGCACAAGATGGCCATGTCGCCCCAGGCGTGGCCTTCTTTGTGGGCGGTGCTTAGCTGGTCGGCAATGGCAAATGCTTCTTCGCGCAGGCTGGGCAGTTTGATGATGATGGGCGCCTGCCCTTCGCGGCCGCAGCTGGTGGGTTTTAGCAAGGGTATGCCGTCATCGTCTTGCTCCAGCCGCTCGGCAAGTCGGCGCTCGCCGCTGGTCATGCGCCTTGCGCACGTGCCAATCGAAGGAATAAGAGTCGCCATCTATCAGCCGCCGCCCGTAAAAACTTGTTACCACATCATGCCGTACAACTTTTAGTCGGGTATAGGTAAAAAAATCACCATTTTTGGGTGCGGGCACTGAGCGGATTTGAAGCCAAAACAGCCACTCGCCCAGGTCAATATTGCTCAAGCAGCTATCAATATCGTAGTGACTTGGCGGGCGACATTTGTCCCCCACCGCAAACCCCGCGCTTCAATCGGGAAACGCAAAATCTTCGTTTGCCTTGGGCTTCACCGCAAACTTGTCAAACCACTCGGGCCCCAACTCACCGTCTGGCGCGCGGGCGCATTTCAGATTGGCTACCACTTTGCCATCGCGCTCGACCACAACGCCTTGCTTTTCACGCGTTTCGCCTTTGGGGCCCCATTTGCCGATGCCGGAATAGACAACGTAGCCATAGCCACCTTTTTTAAACCGCAACCAGCTGCCCCCGCCGCCGACAAACGGGACGTTTTCGCCGGTTGCCGCTTTGTTGGCCACGACCTCACCTTCGGGCCAGGTCAACTCCAGGGCCTCAGTCGAATCGGGCTTGCCAAAACGGTATTGCAAGTAGCCCTTGTCGCGCGTCGCGCCTTTGGAGGCGCACACCGACACCATTTTTGCGCCGGTGCGGCAGGCAAACACCACCGTTTCCATCGGCGTACAAAACGACGACTGGGCTTTGCTGCTGGCGGCGGCGGCAACCGGGGTTGACGCGGTGCCCTTGGCATCCACCACGGCCAGCGAGGTCACCAGCGCCACGGCCTTGGTTTTTTTGCACGACGGGTTGCCCTGGCATTCATCAGCCATCACCTTGTCCAGCTGGTAGGTCAAGCTCACGCGTTTGCCCAGGTAGGCCTTGGGTTTTTCGCAAATTGCAAAGTCAGCCAGTTCTTCAAACGCTTTACCCTGCTCGTCTTTCAGGCTGATGTAGCAGGCGACGTCGCCACTGTTGATCTCGGTCACGGTACCCAGCGTTTTTTTTGTGAATTTGCCGACGGTGACGGTCGATGCCGCGGGTGTCTGGGCCGAGGCACTGACGGAGTAGGTACCGCAACAAACCACACCCATCAGGGCCAAAGCGATCAAACGCGCGCGAGCGCTGCTGTTGAAATCAAACATAGACGAGTCCTTGAGTTGTTTATTTATTTGCCAGACGTTTTGGCCGAGTAGGCTTTTCGGGCAGCCGCCAAAAATGTGTCGGAAGCCTGCAGCCGCGATTTGCCAGCGTCCACAAAGTCAGCCGTGCCGGGGGCGTTGTCACCTTTGTCGTTGCCCATGCCGCTGATCCACTTGAACAGCTTGCCGTCGCGAAAGTAGTAGCGTTCTTCTAGCCGGGTCACCATCTTGCGGGAGTTGCCAGAGTCGGCAAATCCCTTGACCGACTCATAAACAAACACCAGCGCCGCACCCGCGTAGTAAAACTCGCTGACCACGTCGCCGCTGTCGTCACGCTCGGTGATCTCGATCTTTTTGATCACGCCCGCCTCAGCCCAGGCCCTGCCCTCGGCCCGATAGTCCGCTGCGGGGCGCTTGGAGGTGAATCGAACAGCATCCAGCTGCGGCAACTGTTTGTTGACGTCTGCAAACACCTGTCGGGCCTGCGCCGTGTCGGCCTGTGCGAACGCGAATGACGGAAATACGGACAAGCCGGCCGCCATGAGCCATACCGCCCCGAGCCGGTGAATAGACCTTGCGTTCATTTGAGCCCCGCCAGCAGGGTTTTGAAATCGCCGTGTTTACCCACAACCGGAACAGTGAATTCAAGTTTCAGCTTGGCGTTGCGCGTGTCGGTAATCGTCATCTGCACGCTGTCTGCATCGTCCGCCAGGGCCTGCAACACCGTTCTTTCGGTGCTCTTGGCCAATTGGCTTTCCTGCGCAATCGAGAAGGTGAAGGCCTTGGCATCGGGGCTTGAGCCACTGACCAGTGAATCCACCACAAAGGCCGGTTTGCCGGGCCGCGCAACCGATATCCGCAGCAGTTTTTTCCCATTGCTGGCGGCGTCAGGCCCTTCAAAATCTTCAAACCGAAACGGTTTTAACGCAGCGATGTCGCTGACATGAATTTCAAAACCTAGCGTGCCTTTTTCCGTCTTGGTGCTGAAGGGGTAGCAGAAAAAATTGACCTTGACGGGTGTTGGCTTGCCCAAAAGCGGTGCCGTCGCCCGGTATGTCAGGTAGCGCATGCCATTGTCAAGCCGCGAGGCTTCCCATTGGGCATCGGTTACGGGTTGCGCGGCAACGACACAGGAGGCTGCTGCAAACAGCGCAAACGCTGCTAAACGGGTGGGGTGGGGATTCAAAAACATGGTCAAAATTCAGAAAAAAAACGACTGTGCCATTAGCACGACGCGCAACCGCACCGGCTACGATTGAGGACTATAACTACAGTTAGTAACATAGTGATGTCTGGGGTTTGCACGACCCGGTCGCCCTAAACTGCCCCCATGAAATCCAGCCACATCGCCCCTTTTTTCGCCACCCTCAAAGCCGCCAACCCGCAGCCCAATACCGAGCTGGAATACACCAGCGTGTTTGAGCTGCTGGCGGCTGTGCTGCTGAGTGCTCAAGCCACCGATGTGGGCGTGAACAAGGCCACGCGCAAGCTGTTTCCGGTGGCCAACACACCGCAAGCTATTCTCGATTTGGGGCTGGATGGCCTGACCGACTACATCAAGACCATTGGCCTGTTTCGCAGCAAAGCCCGGCATTTGATGGAAACCTGCCGCATGCTGGTCGAGCTGCACGGTGGCTTGGTGCCGCGCAGCCGCGAGGCGCTTGAAGCACTGCCGGGCGTGGGCCGCAAGACAGCCAACGTGGTGCTAAACGTGGCCTTTGGCCAAGCCGCGATGGCGGTGGACACGCACATCTTTCGGGTCAGCAACCGCACCGGCCTGGCCCCCGGCAAAAACCCGCTACAGGTGGAACTGCAACTGATGAAGCGCATACCGGCTGAGTACCTGGTGGACGCGCACCACTGGCTCATCCTGCACGGCCGCTACGTGTGCCTGGCGCGCAAGCCGCAGTGCTGGCGCTGTGGGGTGTCGCAATTTTGTGGGTTGAAAGATCAGACGCCTGCGCCTTGATTTGCTACTTTTTTGGTAGCTGCCTGAGCAGGAAATACATGGGCTGACTGCCAAAAACCTCAATAAAACTCTGCCCTAACCCTTCACAGCGCCGCCGCAACCCCCGCCGACTCAAAACTGGCCATTTGCGCCAGGATGGCGCAGGCTGATTGCAGCAGCGGCCAGGCCAGTGCTGCACCGGAGCCTTCGCCCAGGCGCAGGCCCAAGTCGAGCAGCGGGCGCAGCGCTTGAGCTTGGTTTTGCGACAAGTGAGCCAGCATCAGCGCATGGCCGGGTTCGCCTGATTGGTGGGCAAACACACAGCGCTGCAACACCAGCGGCTGCAGGGCATGCGCCACCAGCACGGCGGCGGTGGTGATGAAACCGTCCACCACCACCACGCGGCGCTGCGCGGCGGCTTGCAGGATGGCACCGACCAGGGTGGCAATTTCAAACCCGCCCACGGCAGCCAACAGGGCCAGCGGCTGGCGTGGCGCGTTGGCAAACACCGTGGCGTGCTGCTGGCGCACCTGTTGCAGCACCTGCACCTTGCGCGCCACACCGGCGGCATCCAGGCCCGTGCCCGCGCCGGTGCAGGTCGAAATCGGCAAGTCGGCCAGGCCCGACAGAATGAGCGACGCAGCCGAGGTGTTGCCAATGCCCATTTCGCCCAGCAACACGGCATTGCCCGGCAGGTTGTTGACGATTTCGACGCCGTTGGCAATCGCCTGATGGCACTGCGCGGCGGTCATCGCCAGGCCGGCGCTGCTGTCTGCGGTGCCCGGTGCCACCTTGTGCAGCAGCAAGCCCGGCTGCGCCGCAAAGTCGTGGCGCACACCGCAGTCCACCACCGACAGCGCCAGCCCATGCTGGCGCGCCAGCACGCTCACCGCCGCGCCACCGCTCAGAAAGTTTTGCACCATTTGCCAGGTCACGTCAGACGGGTAGGCCGACACGCCACGCGCCGCCAGGCCATGGTCGCCCGCGCACACCAGCAGCTGCGGCGCGGTCAGCTGCGGCGTGTCGGTGTCCAGAATGAGGCCCAGCTGTAGCGCCAAAGCCTCCAGACGCCCCAGGGAGGCGAGTGGCTTGGTTTTGTGATCCAGCTTGTGTTGCAAGCGGGCTGCGAGGGCGGGGTTGGTGAGGTCTGGCAGGGTGGGGATGTTCATGGGGGAATTTTTTGCTATGAAAATACTAGCTGCTTGAGCATATGTCACCTGGGCAGGAAGCACTTTTCTTATGTAAAACGAGCTGCACTTGCTCACGGCAGGATAGATGGGTAATATAACAAGTGTTATTACTCTGGAGACCCACATGCACGCACTCAAACTCACCCAAGTCGGCAACTCCGTCGGGGCCATCTTCCCCAAGGATCTGTTGGCGCGCCTGAATCTGGAAAAAGGCGACGAGCTGTACGTGACCGAGTCGCCCGACGGCTTGCGGCTGACGGTGCACGACCCGGCGTTTGAAGAGCAAATGCGCCTGGGCCGCGAGATCATGAAAGAGCGGCGGGCGGTGCTGCGCGAGCTGGCCAAGTGACGGCAGTTGAGGCCATACGCTGGGTGTGGTTGCGCAAGTCGGTGGTGTTGGCTGTGCACGAAGCGCAGCTGGCCGAACACGGTGGCGGTGTGGGCGTGCGCGACATCGGGCTGCTCGAATCGGCGCTGGCGCGGCCTGAAAACCTGGCGGTGTATGGCCAGCCCGATGCAGCCGATCTGGCCGCCGCCTACGGCTACGGCATCTCGCGCAACCACCCTTTCATTGACGGCAGCAAACGCACCGGCTACGTGGCCTGCGAGCTGTTTTTGGCGCTGAACGGCTACCGACTTGCCGCCGACGATGCGCAGTGCGTGATGACCATGCTGGCCGTGGCCGCCGGGGATATTGAGGAGGTTGAATTTGCCATCTGGCTGCGCGCGCATCTCATGGTGCGCTAGCAATTCAAACCCTAAACACTCCTGATTTCATAGCTGCCCGAGCAATAAATCTATGGGCTGGCAGCCCATTTCACTTCACACTGACCGCATCCGTCATCCGGTAGTACAAGCCATACGGGTCATCGGTCAGCACCGCAAATTTGCCTTCCACCACCACCGGCTCCAGGCTGTAGCGCACCGGCGTTTTGGTCTTCACCTCCACCATGCTCTCCGGCCCACCGGGGGTGCAGAACGAGCAGGTCAAGGGCACCGAGCTGAGCAGAAAGTGGCGCTGCTTTTCGCCGGGCTCCAGCGGCATCATGAAGCCCTGGATGCGCTGGGTTTTGTCGTTCAGCTTTTGCTGGTCAGCGGCAAACACCGGAAGGATTTTGTTTTTCTCGGTCTTGGTTTTCACCGCGGTCAACAGCGACCAGGGCAGCACGTCGTTGCGCTGGGGCAGAGGGGCAATCGGGCTGTTGGGGCTGTGCACGCCAGCACCTGTGCCGCTGGGCAAGCTGCCCGCAGGCAAGGTCACCGGCGGGGTGATGGCCGCCGTTGGCGACACACCGGGCATGGGCGAGCTGAGCTGCACCTGTTGGGCCATGGCAGCGGCTGCGTGCAGCGAGGCGAGCAAAACGAGGGTGTGGGTGGTGGTTTTCATGGCGGGCCAATCAGTGCTCATGCTTCATGCCGCAGTATTTGCCAATCGCCAGCCCTTTGCAAGCGGCCTGCAAATCCTTCTGGCACGCCTCTTCTTTTTTGCCCGATTCCAGGCACTTGGCCGCAGCCTCGTGCGCGGCAGCCATGGCGCGGTGGCGTTCGATGTCTTTTTTGGTGTGTTCGTCTGGCTTTTGGGCCAGTGCAGAGCCCGCCAATGCAGCCAACAAACCGGCAATCAGTATCGATTTCATATTTCAAACGTCCTTATCGTGAATTGAGCAATTGCCCCACATCAACCCGGTAAGCCCCCAAGGCGGGTATCAGCGCCGCTAGCAGGGCCACGCCGGCCGCCAGCGCGGGAACCCACCCTTCCTGAGGCAGCCACAGCCAGCCTGTGACCGCAATGGATTGGTCAGCTGCCAATAAGTAGCCTACCAAAGCCGTCAAGCCATGCCCCGCCAATAGCCCTAGCGCTGACGCCAGCAAGGCCAGCCACAAGGCTTCGCACAGCAGCAGCCCGGCCACTTTGACGGGCGAGGCACCCAGCATGCGCAGCATCGCCAGGTCAGCCCGCCGCTCGCGCACGGCCGACCACAGCGCGATGAACACACTCAAGGCCGCCACCAGCAGCAGCACCGCCGCCAGGCCGCGCACCAGCTCGGCACCCACGCCCAGCATGCGCAGCAGCCGGGTGATCTCCACCGCAGGCGCGGCGGCCTGCATCTCGGTGGTGGTGTTCACAAAGCGCGGAAAGGTCACCGCAGCCAGCGGGCTTTTGTAGCGGATCAAGGCCATGGTGACCTCCCGCTCGGCCTGCATGGCCTGGCGGTCTTCTTCGTCCAGCGCGGTGGTTTTTTCATGCACCTGCCACACCGATTCGGTGGCCGTGACGATCAAACGGTCCAGCACGCAGCCGCAGGGTGCCAGCACGCCGGCCACCGAGTAAGGCGCCTGGGTGTGGGCCTCGCCGCCGCCCCCCAGGCCGTGCGAGCCGGCAAAGCTGCCACCGGGCACCAGGCCTGTTGCTTTGGCCACCTGCGCGCCCAGCACCGCCTGCATGGGCTGGGCCCACAGCACACCCTGCGCCAGCCTGGCCTGGTAATGCGTGATGTAGTCGGGCGTGCTGCCCACAATGCGAAAGCCGCCAAAACTGTCACCCAGGCTGATGGGAATGAGCTGGGCCACCTGCGGGTTTTTTTTCAGTTGTTGCACAGCCTCCAGCGCAATATTGCCCGGCGGGACGTCAATGTGAAACACGCCCGACAAAATCAGCTGCATGGGGCTGCCCTTGGCACCCACCACCACATCAATACCGGCCAGATCGCGCTCAAACGCTTGAGCAATCTGAGCCTGCACCAGCAGCACAAAGGTGATGGCGGCCAGGCCCAGGCTGAGCAGCAACAGGTTCAGCGCCGCCGACAGCGGGCGTGAGAGCAGGTAGCGCAGCGAGAGGGCAGCGGTTTCCATATCTTTTTGCTACTCAATTCATAGCTGCTTGAGCAGTATTTGTATGGGCTGGTGGCCGATTTGATTCAAATTCCCCATTCTCACCCCCGGACCGGGATGGGGACAAATTCAATTGCTGCGCCTGCGTCAAGGCGCTGGCCACCCGCGCGTCATGCGTGGCAATCACCAGGCTGGCCTGGCACTGCGCCGCGCATTGCGTGAGCAGGGCCAAAGCCGCTTGCGCCGAATCGTCGTCCAGACTGGCCGTGGGCTCATCGGCCAGAATAATCTGGGGCCGCAGCAACACCGCCCGTGCCAGCGCCACGCGCTGGGCCTGGCCACCTGAGAGTTGGCTGGGTTTGCGCAGGGCCAGGTCTTGCAGACCCAGCCGGGCCAAGGCGTGACCGATGGCTTGCGCATCACGCGGCAGGCCCGCCGCAAAGTAAGCCAGCGCCAGGTTGTCGGCCACGGTGAGCGCGTCGCTCAGGTGCAGCTTTTGCGGCAGAAAGCCCAGGGCACGGGCGCGCCAGGCGTCCGTCGCCCTGCCCTTTAAATCGCCCAGGTTTTGCCCGGCCACCACCACGCTGCCACCACGGGCCGTCAACAACCCGGCCACCAGCGCCAGCCAGGTGGACTTGCCGGAACCCGAATTGCCACGCAGCAGCAAGGTGCCGCCCTGGGGTAGATCCAGGTCTGGAAATACCAGCACCGCCGAAGTGGCGGCTACCGCAGGGGCCACCGGGTATTGGTAGCGCAGCGCGCGGGTCTCGATCACCGGGCGACGTTCAGCGTTTGACCCGTGCCGAAAACGTCTTGCGGAATTTCTCCACCTTGGGCCCAGCCACGGCCATGCAGTAGCCCTGGGTGGGGTTGCGCTCAAAAAAGTCCTGGTGGTAGGCCTCGGCGGCGCTGTAGTTGGCAAGCGCCGTGACCTCGGTCACGATGGGTTTGCCATACAGCTTGTCCCGGCTCATCTGGGCAATCATGTCATTGGCCAGTTGCTGCTGCTCAGGTGTGGTGGTGTAGATGCCGCTGCGGTACTGGGTGCCGGTGTCGTTGCCCTGGCGGTTCAAGGTGGTGGGGTCGTGAATCAGGAAGAAGATTTCCAGAATCTCGGTGAGGCTGATTTGCGCCGGGTCATATTCCAGCTTGACCACTTCGTTGTGCCCGGT
The DNA here is from genome assembly GCA_013297875.1 of Comamonadaceae bacterium. Classification (GTDB taxonomy): domain Bacteria; phylum Pseudomonadota; class Gammaproteobacteria; order Burkholderiales; family Burkholderiaceae_C; genus JAAFIW01. The sequence continues at coordinate 194,265 of JAAFIW010000005.1, forward strand.
GGTGCCGCTACACACCTGCTCATAGCTGGGGTTGATGGTGTGGCCGTTGCTGTAGCCCGACTCCACGTCGGTAATGCCTTGCACCTGCACAAACACGGCTTCGGTACACCAGAAGCAGCCGCCGCCTAAAACAATAGTGGGGGATTGAGACATCGCGCAACTCCTGAAAAGATTCGATGCGGGAATCTTAAAGCCGGCCCGTTGGGCAAGGCCCGACGAACCCGATTTCGGCCCTGTGTCAGCGCCGGTCTTTGGCCCTGGATTTGCCGTTTTTCATCGGCCCCACCGCATGGCGCATCAGTTGCAGCAGGCCCAGCATCGCCACAGACGTGGCAATTGCAATGCCCAGCGAGCCGATTTTGAAGACCTTGGGGTCGACCACGCCGGTGCTGAGCAGCGACACAATGGCATCGCCACCGATGAACGCGCCAAATGCGCCCACCAGCACGTTTTCAATCACCACACTGCGGCCATGCGCCGCCATGAACAGCCCGGCAGCCCAGCCGATCAGCGCGCCCACTGCACACCAGATATACGGGTTCATATTGGGCTCCTGAGCCGGTAGGTAAAGAAGCGATGGTGACAGCGAATGCCCCGGCTGGCTTGGATAATTTATAAACCCCCTCAAGTCACTACAAAATTGATAGCTGCTTGAGCAGTTTTTATATGGGCTATCGGCTGATTTGATGCACAAGCCCCCTGCCCCCAGTCAAGCCCCTGACAATCCCCTAAAATCTTTAGACCTAAAGGATATTGCATGACCACCGCCCCTACCCTCGCCAAAAAAGCCGCCTTCAACTGGCAAGACCCTTTCCTGCTTTCTGACCAGCTCAGCGACGACGAACGCGCCGTGGTGGAGGCTGCACACAGCTTCTGCCAGGACAGGCTGCAAACCCGGGTGCTGATGGCCGCGCGCCATGAAAAATTTGACCGCGAGATCATGAACGAGGCCGGTGCCATGGGCTTCCTGGGCTCCACGATTGAAGGCTATGGCTGCGCCGGCATGAGCTACGTGGCCTATGGCCTGCTGGCCCGCGAGGTGGAGCGGGTGGACAGCGGCTACCGCAGCGCCATCAGCGTGCAAAGCTCGCTGGTCATGCACCCGATCAACGCCTACGGCAGCGAGGCGCAAAAGCAGAAATACCTGCCCAAACTGGCCACCGGCGAATGGGTGGGCTGCTTTGGCCTGACCGAGCCCAACCACGGCAGCGACCCGGCCGGCATGCTCACGCGCGCCAAGCCGGTCGATGGCGGCTTCATCGTCAAGGGCGCAAAAATGTGGATCACCAACTCGCCGATTGCCGACGTGTTTGTCGTCTGGGCCAAGCTGGAAGACCCCGACGGCAAAGTCGGAGGCCAGGAATCCATTCGCGGCTTCGTGCTGGAAAAAGGCATGAAGGGCCTGAGCGCCCCGAAAATCGAAGGAAAAATGAGCCTGCGCGCCAGCATCACCGGCGAGATCGTGATGGACGATGTGTTCGTGCCCGAGGCCAATTTGCTGCCAAATGTCAGCGGCCTCAAAGGCCCGTTTGGCTGCCTGAACAAAGCCCGCTACGGCATTGCCTGGGGTGCGATGGGTGCTGCCGAAGATTGCTGGATGCGCGCCCGCCAGTACACACTAGACCGCCAGCAATTTGGCCGCCCGCTGGCCCAAAACCAGCTCATTCAAAAGAAGCTGGCCGACATGCAAACCGAAATCGCGCTCGGCCTGCAAGCCGCCCTGCGCGTAGGCCGCCTGATGGACGAAGGCCGCGACGCGCCGGAGATGATTTCGCTCATCAAACGCAACAACTGCGGCAAAGCGCTGGACATTGCCCGCATGGCCCGCGACATGCACGGTGGCAACGGCATCCACGACGAATACCACGTGATCCGCCACATGATCAACCTGGAAACCGTCAACACCTATGAAGGCACGCATGATGTGCATGCGCTGATTTTGGGCCGGGCGATTACCGGTTTGCAGGCGTTTTATTGAAAGGTTCTCATGAGCAACGACGCATTTGACAAAGGCCTTATCACCCGCAAACAGGTGATGGGCGAAGACTTTGTGGCCCGCGCTTTCGGCGGTGCCACCGAGTTCACCCAACCCATACAAGACCACATCACCCGCGCTGCCTGGGGCGATGTGTGGCAGCGCCCCGGGCTCGATTTGAAAACTCGCAGCCTGATCACCGTGGCGTTTCTGACGGCACTGGGCAAGCAGCACGAACTCAAAGGCCATGTGCGAGGGGCGCTGAACAATGGCGTCACGCCGCAGGAGCTGCAAGAGGTGCTGCTGCATGCGGCTGTTTACTGCGGTATCCCGACCGCCGTGGATGCGTTTCGCACGGCGGCCGAGGTGGTGGATGGGCCGGCCAAGTAGCAAAACCATCGGCTTTTGACTCAAGTACAGCCATGAATGCCCGCTTGCTCGTCACCTTGCTGACTCTGTCTGCCGTGATCCCGGCCTGGGCCGCACTGCCACCCCAGTATCAGAACGCCAATGACCTGGATGCGATGGTCGCTTTCGTTAAAAAGCACCCGCGGGTCGCGGGTTCGTTGAAGTCCATCGACATGCGCCAATACGTCGTCCACTTCGACGCGGACTGCAAAGCGGAATTTGGAAGGCAAAAGATCGATCGGCCACTGGGCTGGGTGGGACCTGCGGCTCCACTGGTCTTCTTGCAATCAAACTGCAAACTCGACTGACAACGATCACGTCGGGTTCGATTCTGATGAAGACCTATGCCCACATTCCCAGCCGTCAACTGACAATCGTCGGCCAGCCCAACAGCGGCTGGTCCATCGCGGACGATGGCACGCCGAGCTCTTTTGACCTTGAGTTTCAATTCAAGGTAACAGACGCGGGCGGGCGCGGTTGTCTGCTGGTGTATTGCTCGCTCGATAGTCAATTTTCCGGCGATGCGTGGCATGAAACGCTTGAAGCAGCCCTTGCAGCCGCACAAGAAGAATTCGGTATCGCGCGCAGCGAGTGGTCAGAGCTGGCCCATAAATAAGCGCTGGGCTATCCCGCCAGCAGCCGGTACACCAAATCCCCGGTCGTACTCGCCTTGTATTTGCGCATCAGCCGCGCCCGGTAAATCTCCACTGTGCGGTGGCTGATGTTCAACGCCTTGCCAATCTGTTTGCTGGTCAGTCCGTCCATCAAATAGGCGGCCACTTCGCGCTCGCGCGGGGTCAACTCGGCTTTCACAGCGCGCTTGGCGCTCAGGTCTTCAAAGCTCCAGATGCCCGCGCCCAGGGGCTCGTCGCGTTGCACCGCGCGGCCGGTGACGTGGCACCAGAAGGTTTCGCCTGCAAAGCGGCCGCCCACGCGCTTCATGATGCGGTCGTCTGCGTATGCGCCACGGGCATTCATGATGGGCACGATGCGGGCACCGGCGCGCTCGTACTCGGCGGCGCTGGGGTACAGCAATTGGAACGACTGACCGATCAGTTCCTCGCGGGCGGCACCAAACATATCGCACACTCGTTGATTGCAATCGACCATCATGCGGTTGTGCGACAGCACCAAGCCGACGGGGGCCAGGTCAAAGGCCAATTGGTAGTCAATGCGTCCGCCGGAAATAGAAACTGTCATGGTTACGAAATACTACGTATAAAACTAAGTAGTATCGTATTGATTCAGCTCATCACACAGGAGACTTTCTTGAACAAGATTTACGCGAGCGCCCACGCAGCCTTGCAGGGCGTGGTGCAAGACGGCCAGCTCATGGCTGTGGGCGGTTTTGGTTTGTGCGGCATTCCCGAAGCGCTGATTGACGCACTGCGCGACAGCGCGGTGAAAAACCTCACCGTGATCTCCAATAACGCGGGCGTGGACGGTTTTGGCCTGGGCAAGTTGCTGGAGACGCGGCAGATCAAGAAAATGATTTCCAGCTATGTGGGCGAAAACAAAGAGTTTGAGCGCCAGTACCTGGCGGGCGAGCTACAGCTGGACTTCACACCTCAGGGCACGCTGGCTGAAAAGCTGCGCGCAGGGGGCGCAGGCATTCCGGCGTTTTTCACCAAAACCGGTGTGGGCACCATGGTGGCCGACGGCAAGGAACTGCGTGAGTTTGACGGTGAAACCTATGTGATGGAGCGCTCGCTGGTGCCCGATGTGTCGCTGGTCAAAGCGCACCGGGCCGACAAATCAGGCAACCTGCAATTTCGCCTGACGGCCCGCAACTTCAACCCCGCCGCGGCCATGGCTGGCAAGGTGTGCATTGTGGAAGTGGAAGAGGTTGTGGAAACCGGCGACATGGTGCCCGACCAGGTGCACCTGCCCGGCATTTATGTGCACCGCATCGTGCTGAATGCCAAGCCGGAAAAGCGGATCGAGAAACGAACCATCACAGAACGGACAGGGGTTTAAACATGAGCTGGACACAAGACCAAATGGCCGCCCGCGCGGCCCACGAGCTGGAAGACGGCTTCTACGTGAACCTGGGCATCGGCATTCCCACACTGGTGGCCAACCATGTGCCGTCAGACAAAGAGGTGTGGCTGCAGAGCGAAAACGGCATGCTGGGCATAGGCCCCTTCCCCAACGAAGACGAGGTGGACGCAGACCTCATCAACGCGGGCAAGCAGACGGTGACCACCATCAAAGGTTCGTCGATTTTTGGCTCGGAGCAGAGCTTTGCAATGATTCGCGGCGGCAAGATCAACCTGTCCATCCTAGGCGCGATGCAGGTCAGCGAAAAAGGCGATCTGGCCAACTGGATGATTCCGGGCAAGATGGTCAAAGGCATGGGCGGCGCGATGGATTTGGTGGCCGGCGTCAAGCGCGTGATCGTGCTGATGGAGCACGTGGCCAAGAAAAAAGACGGCACCGAAGACCTGAAAATTTTGCCCAGCTGCACCCTGCCACTGACCGGCGTGGGCGTGGTGGATCGCATCATCACCGACCTGGCCGTGATGGATGTGACGCCGCAAGGCTTGAAAGTGGTGGAGCTGGCACCGGGGGTAACGATGGCCGCGCTGCAAGCCAAAACCGGGGTGGCGCTGCTGGCCTGAGTGGCGCTTCAGGGCCTGGAACCATACGCTGGTGGGGTCGATTTTTGTGCGCCTTGGCCGTAGATTGCGCAGTCAACTTTTTCGCTGCACCGCCCCATGCCCACACCTTCTGAACGCCGCATCGCCCAACGCCTGCTGACCCAGTACCGCACAACCCCCGAAAGCCAGCCGCAATTGCGCTGGCAGTTGCTGCAAGCCGCGCATGTGGCAGGACAGCTGCAGTTCATGGTGCACTGGCAGGTGCATGCGGTCATGCTGGCACATGCTTGGCAACAGCGCGATGGCCGGGAAATACGCGGGCAACTGCTGCGCCTGGCCGGCGTTCCCTTCGCACATGCCTTGCAGCGCGTGCCCGTGGGCAACACCGGCGGTGCCGACGTGAGCGCGATCAAGCCCATGCAAATACCCCCTGAAATCGCAGCCCACATTGCCTGGGCGACATCCCAGGAGCGCGCGTAGCGGAACTTCTGCACGCACCGCGCAATCCATCGGCCTTGTAGACTACAAGCCCATGCGTCACCTGATCCTCATTCTGTACATTGTTCTGCTACCCCTGCGGGGTTGGGCAGGCGATGCCATGGCGGTACAGATGCTGCACGGTCAGACCCAAGCGACACCTGCAAGCGCTATGCATTCTGTAGCGGCTCCAGCAATATATTCATGGGCTGAAGGCGCTTTTGATGCAAAAAATCAGCACAACACGGCGCTGAAGGATTGCCACGAGCGCCTGACAGCATCGACGGAGGCTGACAAATCAGCCACATCAATCGCAGTATGCGAAGGCTGCTCGGCCTGCCAACTGTGTCACTTCGTGGCCCTGACCCAGGACGCTGACGTTGCACCCCTGACCCAGTTGCCTGTGGCACAGCACTCAGCGTACGCATCCACCTACCTTAGCGCCGAGCGCGCAGCCAGCTTCAAGCCACCCATTTCCTGATCTTCCCGCCCGTAGTCCGTCTGCAATCGCCCGAACAGGGCCTTTGCAACCTGGTTTACTTGTTTGGAGATCACAGTGAAACAACTTTTTTTCGGCTCCCTGCTTGCTGGCCTGTTGGTGGCCAGCTCCGCCCAAGCCGCCCCCATGGGCTTTAAAGACAGCACCATGCTGATGGCTGATTTCAGCCCCAAGTGGCGCGAGCTGTCGGCCAACTACGCGGTGACGCCGCGTGACGCGTTTGGCGCAGCCCTGCTGGCCATGCGCTCGGAGAATCAGCATGGCCCGCATGCCTTGCGGCGCAACGCCACGCTGGCCAGCTACACCCGGCTGGCGCAGCGCTGGAACATGCCCGAGGCGCAGGCCAATGTGTGGTTGTTCGCAGGCGTGGGCACCGTCTCAGGCAACGACTTTGCGGGCCAACGCACGCTGTGGTCGCCGGGCCTGCAGCTGGACTACGAAACCACCCGTGTGTATGTGGCCAGCACGCTGCGGCTGTATCGCGCCAGCCGTATCAACCACGACACGCTGTCGCTGCGCGCAGGTTTTTCGTTTTACGAAACCGACTATGACGAGCCCCAGCCGTGGTTGATCGTGGAGGCCAAGCGCAGCAAGGGCCTGATGGACAAAACCGAGATCACACCGATGCTGCGGGTGATTCACAAGCGCTACTTCGTGGAGGCTGGTGTGAGCAACACCGGCCAGGGTCGCGTCAATTTCATGCTTAACTTTTAACTAATCAGGACACATCATGATGAACTCATTCGCTACAAAATACATAGCTGCTCCAGCAGTATTCATGTGGGCTGCTACCACTTTTCATGCTGCTAACGCTGCTGAAAGCGTGCAGGCTACCGTCAACGGCATGGTCTGCGCGTTCTGCGCGCAGGGCATTGAAAAGCGGCTGGAAAAGCTGCCCGCCACCAAGGCGGTGTTTGTGGACTTGAAACGCAAGGTGGTGGCCGTCGAAGCCAAAGAAGGCCAGAAGCTGGACGGCAAAGCCATCAGCTTTGAGATCACCGAAGCGGGCTACGACGTGGTCAAGCTGGAAACCGTGCCCAAGTCGGTCGCGCAGATCAAGGGGGACATGAAAGCCAGCAAACCATGAGCACCGAAGGTGCGGTTCAACGCAGCGCTGACGGCACGGTTGAAACCCGCAGCAGCCTGTGGACCAGCGTGCTCAGCCTGTTTGCCAGCGGCAGCACCCTGGTGTGCTGCGCCCTGCCCGCACTGCTGGTGGCAGTGGGTGCGGGTGCAGCGCTGTCGGGCCTGGTCTCGGCCGTGCCGCAGCTGGTGTGGCTCAGCGAGCACAAGCTGCCCTTGTTTGCGTTTGCCGGTGTGATGCTGGCGGCCAGCGGAGCCCTGCAATGGCACAACCGCCGCGCCCCCTGCCCGACTGACCCGGGCTTGCGCAACGCCTGCCTGCGCACGCGGCGCACCGCCTGGCGGGTGTGGGGGCTGAGCGTGGCGGTGTATGCGGTGGGGGCGGGGTTTGCGTTTGTGCTGCCGTGGGTGATGGCTACCTGACGGACAAACCATATGACCCACAACCGGTACGTGATCCTGACGCACACCATGCGTCGCGGACTATTGATCCTGCTCCTGGTGCTGCTGCCCCTGCGGGCTGTGATGACCGATGCCATGGCCATCCAGATGATGGGCCCCGTACCAGCCAGTCCTGCTGGCGCTACTGATTCAATAGCTGCCTCAGCAGCATTTGCAGGGGCTATCGACACTTTTGATAAGTCTGGCGCTCAAACCTCGCACGCTCAAACCCTGCCCGCGCCAGCCCCCATGATGGACTGCCCCGGCCATGCAGCGGCCAACCAGTCCTCGCAGCCAGACACTCCGACACCCGCATGGGCTGATTGCGGCAGTTGTTCGGCTTGCCAACTGTGCCATCTCAGTGCGCTGGCCACGGTGACCGCCCTGGTGAATGTGCCGCCGCTGCGCCAGGCTTCCCCCGCATCGCCAGCCACCCGCTACCTCAGCGCCGACCGCGCGCCCGGCTTCAAACCGCCCATTTCCTGATCTTCACACCCGTAATCCGTCTGCAGCAGCCCAAAACAGGCTGTTGCAGGGTTTGTTTACTTGTCTGGAGAAGGTTTATGAAGTTTCATTTTGGTGGTGTTTTCATGTTGCCGTGGCTCGCTGCGGCCCAGATCGCTGATCCCCTGAACCCGGCCAACCCGGCAGCGCCGGTCAGCTCAGTTGCCTACCGGTCGGTATTTGCCGATACGCCCACCGGCGTACAGCAGGAGGCGGCCGACTGGAAAAGAGCCAATGCAGAGGTCGGCCAGTTCCGCCGAGGGCATGTGGATATCTTGAAATGGGAGGCGCAACAAGCACCGGCTGTGAAGGGCTTGCCCAGCCCGGCCGGTGGCCACGGCCCCCATGGGAGTCAGCCGTGACGCGCCGCGCCGTGCACCGCGGGCCGTATCGTCTGGGCGTGCTGGCTACCGCTGCCCTGTTGGCCGGATGTGCATCCTTGTCGCCAGACGGTGGGGTTGCTGACGTACAGCAGGCGGTGGCGGCCAAGACCGGCGTAGCACAGCCCCTGCTGGCACGCGCACCGACCGCCGACACCCAGCAAGCCGTGGCCGATTGGCTGAAAGCGCCGCTGACGGCAGAGACCGCCGTGCGCATCGCGCTGCTGAACAACCCCGGCATGCAGGCGTCTCTGTCGGCGCTGGGGATCAGCGACGCCGATCGGGTGCAGGCCGGGCGTCTGCCCAACCCGCACTTTTCCATTGGTCGCTTCAAAGAGGGGGACAAGCTTGAACTGGAACGCATGCTGCGCTTTGACGTGGTGGGCCTGCTGTTTCTGCCCTGGCGCGCCGAGTACGCCGGCCAACAGGCGCAACTGGCCCGCATGCAGGCGGCCACCGAGGTGGTCAAGCTGGCCGCCGACACACGCAAGGCCTGGGTGAACGCCGTGGCCGCACAGCAAACCGCCGGCTACATGCGCGATGTCAAACAAGCCGCTGAGGCCGGCGGCGAGTTGGCCCGCCGTTTGGCCCGGGTTGGCAACTGGAGCAAGCTGAACCAGGCGCGCCAGCAAAGCGTGCTGGCCGATGCCACCGCGCAACTGGCACGGTCAGAACAAGCCGCGTTTGCCGCCCGCGAGCAGTTGATCCGGCTCATGGGCCTGTGGGGCACGCAAACCCGCTTCAGCCTGCCTGAGCGATTGCCGGACTTGCCCGGCAAGGTTCGCGAGATCAATGACGTGGAGGCGCAGGCCCTGCAGCAAAGGCTGGACGTGAAAAGTGCACAGGCCGAAAGCCAGTACGTGGCCAACAGCCTGGGCCTGACCCGCGCAAGTGGCTTCATCAACGCACTGGACATTGGCTTGCTGCGCAGCACCACGCTGGACCGCGAAACCGGCGAGAAGGAAGTCAAGCGCGGCCCTGAAATCGAGCTGCCCCTGCCCATCTTCGACTGGGGCCAGGCCCGCAATGCCCGCGCTCAGGCGGTGTACCTGCAATCGGCTGCGCGGGTGCGCGAGGTGGCCATCAATGCCCGCAGCGAAGCCCGCGAGGCCTACCACGGATACCGCACGGCCTACGACGTGGCGCGGCACTACCAAAGCGAGGTGGTACCACTGCGCAAGTTCATCCAGGAAGAGATGGTGCTGCGCTACAACGGCATGCTCGCCAGCGTGTTCGAACTGCTGGCCGACACGCAGGCCCATGCGCTGGCCGTGAACAGCAGCATCGAAGCGCTACGCGATTTCTGGCTGGCAGATGCCGATCTGGACACCACCCTTTCGGGCACCTCGCCGGGCGGCATGGCCGCCATGAAGGCCGCCGCTGGCATCGCTGGCGGGCAAGCCAAAGGACATTGATATGTCCAACGCAAACCTTGCCACCACCGCCGTCGTTCCCGCGCAGGCGGGAATCCAGCGGTCGATCGAACAACCCCCGCTGGCACGCTGCCCGCGCCTGGATTCCCGCCTACGCGGGAATGACAGAACTATTGAAGGACTGATTGACATGAACAACACACTCGACCGACGCAAATTCTTCGCTGGTGCCGGCGCAGCCCTGGCCGCCACCGCCGTGAGCAAGGTTGCCATGGCCGCGTTGCCCGAGCCGGTGCAGCAAGCCAAGCCCGACACCATGCCGCCCTTCATCCCCAACAGCGGCAGGCCATACAACCCCGTAGTCACGCTCAACGGCTGGACCTTGCCCTGGCGCATGAACAACGGCGTGAAAGAGTTTCACCTGGTGGCCGAACCCGTGGTGCGCGAGATGACACCCGGCTTCAAGGTCAATATGTGGGGCTACAACGGGCAGTCTCCGGGCCCCACCATCGAAGTGGTCGAAGGCGATCGTGTGCGCCTGTTTGTCACCAACAAGCTGCCCGAGCACACCACCATCCACTGGCACGGCCAGCGCCTGCCCAACGGCATGGACGGCGTGGGCGGGCTGAACCAGAAGCAGATTCCGGTAGGCAAGACCTTTGTGTATGAGTTCGTCGCGCGTCGGCCGGGTACCTTCATGTACCACCCGCATGCCGACGAAATGACGCAGATGGCCATGGGCATGATGGGGTTCTGGGTGACACACCCCAAGCAGAAGCATCCACTGATCGACGAGGTGCAACGCGACTTCTGCTTTCTGCTCAACGCCTACGACGTCGACCCCGGCAGCATGACACCCAAGATCATGACCATGCTGGACTTCAACCTGTGGAGCTGGAACAGCCGCATCTTCCCCGGCATCGACACGCTGAACGTGCGGCACATGGACAAGGTGCGCATCCGGATCGGCAACCTGACCATGACCAATCACCCGATTCACCTGCACGGGCATGAGTTTCTGGTGACCGGCACCGACGGCGGGCCCACGCCCAAGAGCACGCGCTGGTACGAGGTAACCACCGACGTGGCGGTGGGCCAGATGCGGCAGATCGAATTTCTGGCCGACGAGGAAGGCGACTGGGCCTTTCATTGCCACAAGAGCCACCACACCATGAACGCCATGGGCCACGACGTGCCCACGATGATTGGCGTGGACCACCGCGGCCTGGTCAACAAACTGCTCAAGGTGGTACCCGACTACATGGTGATGGGTGAGCGCGGCATGGCCGACATGGGCGAGATGGAGATGCAAATCCCCGAAAACACAGCGCCCATGATGACAGGCACCGGCCCGTATGGCCCGATCGAGATGGGTGGCATGTTCACCACCTTGAAGGTGCGCAAAGACCAGAAGCCGGGGGATTACAAAGACCCTGGCAACTACAAGCAACCGCCCGGTACCCAGGCTTTTGAATGGACCGGTAGCCTGCCCGAGCCCGCACGCTTTCAAGCCGAGCAGATGGCCAAAGGCACTGCGGTGCCTGGGCTGGACAACCCGCCCGCTGCAAACACACCCGTTACCCCCATTCCATCGGTACGCAAGCCGATGGGCCACATGAAGCACTAAAAGGAAATCGTGTGAATACTATTAAATTGATAGCTGCTCTAGCATTAAATGCATGGGCTGCAACCGCTTTTGCCCAACACTCCGGTCATGGTCATGCGCACGGGAGTGGTCTCGGTCACAGCCAGGCCAGCCGGGCGACGGCTGAACCCCCTACGTCCAGCTACGCAGGCGAGCAAGGTCGCGACATCAAGTCCCTGTCAGAAGCGGATGTCAAAGGCCTGCTATCGGGCGCTGGAGCGGGCTATGCTAAAGCCGCCGAACTCAATGGCTACCCCGGCCCGGCCCACGTGCTGGAATTGGCACCCCAGCTTGGCTTGCGCGCCGACCAGCAAAACGCCACCCAGCAACTCATGGCCGCGCACCAAGCCGCGGCGCGCGAGCTGGGTGCGCAGCTGGTAGCAGCCGAGCGCGCACTGGACGCGGCCTTTGCCACCCGCCAGATTGACGCGCAGCGCCTGCAAGCGCTCACCCAGCGCATCGGCAGCCTGCAAGCCAGCCTGCGTGCTGAGCACCTGCAAACCCATCTGGCGCAAACCGCGTTACTGGAGCCGCAGCAGGTGGCGCGCTATGCCAGCTTGCGTGGCTACACCACGGCCACACCGTTACCCCGTTCCCTCACCCCCACCATCCCTGGCACCCGTACCACTCCCTAAGTTGAAAGGACAGCACAATGAAAACTCTTACCACTATCAAATCTATAGCTGCTGTAGCGCTTCTAGCTTGCTCCACAGCCACTCTTTCCCATACAGACAAGCCCCACAGCAGTAAACCGGCGGTTGTCAAGAAAGAACAGCAGGCCTGGGGCATAGCAGGCGATGCCAAAGACGCCAAGCGCACCATAGCCATCAGCATGAGCGACAACATGCGTTTTTCGCCCGACAAGATCGACGTCAAGCAGGGTGAAACCGTCAAGATCGTTCTGACCAATACCGGCAAAGTACTGCACGAGTTGGTGATTGGCACCAAAAAAGTGTTGGACGACCATGCCGCCCAGATGGTGAAGTTCCCCAACATGGAGCACGACGAACCCCATATGGCCCATGTGAGCCCTGGCAAAAAAGGTGAGATCGTCTGGACCTTCAACCGCCCCGGCGAGTTTGACTTTGCCTGTCTGATTGCCGGGCATTACCAGGCCGGTATGGTGGGCAAAATAAGCGTGGTAGCTGCGCCGGGCAAAGCGGCTGCACTCGACAACGTGGTGCCACAAAACCTGGTGACCAGCATTTCGACCACCACAGCAACCGTCAGCACGCCGGAAATGGCCGAAGCCGAGGTGCGCAAGGTCGATAAAGAGGCCAAAAAAGTCACCCTCAAACACGGCCCGATCAAAAGCCTGGACATGCCCTCCATGACCATGGTGTTCCAGGTCAAGGATCCCGCTTTGCTGGACAAGCTGGTGGCGGGCGACAAGGTGAAAATCAGCGCCGAACAGCAGCAAGGCGCGTATGTGTTGACAGGCATCGAAAAGCTTGTTGCGCCGTAGCGCAACTGAAAGTAGAGCCACTGACACATTGGAGCCCTCAATTGCCTGCGCTGAAGCCGCCAAAACAGTCCATAGGCTCTCAAACCCTATGGACGGGAACAGCGTCTATTGGTTTTGGCTGGGGGTACTTTCACGGCACTGTTGACGACATCCAGCCACACCACCACCATGCCGTTCAAATTGTGCTGGGGCTCACTGCGCTGAAGGTGTGGCTGGAGCCGGCCGGATGGCGAGACTGTCAGGCTGTCGTCATCGGGGCGAACCTGGCCCACCAATTGGTGGGCACCGGCCAGATGCTCAAAGTGGTGTATCTAGATCCCGAGAGCCATTTAACCCGTCAAATCACCCGTCGGCTGCGTGATGGATGGTTGGAGCTGAATCCAACCGAGGCGGACGGTCTGTGGCAGCAGTTGGAACCCACCAACCACCTGAACCTGGCGCAGACCGTGGCTGAACATGTGTGCAGCCACCCGCCACATTACTCTGAAGCCCCGCGCAGCGACGCAAGGATCGAGCAGATGCTGCGCGACCTTCCGCGGCTTTTGACCAACCCGATCACGGTTGGGCAACTGGCAAGCCGGGTACACCTGTCACCCAGTCGGCTTCAGCATCGATTTGTTCACCACACGGGTATGCCATTGCGTCCGTATGTGCGCTGGCTGCGCTTGAGCACGGCGCTCACGGCCATCGCCGGCAAGGCGTCACTGACCGAGGCAGCGACTACGGCCGGTTTTGCCGACGCGGCGCATTTTTCTCGTACTTTTAAACGGCATTTCGGTTTTACACCCTGGGTGCTCTGGCCAAACCAGGCTTCGATGTGGGTACAGGTTTTGCTGGCTGGTGCTGTCATCGACTTTGGTTTGTATGTCATGCACCGTTACAGCCACGTTCAGCCTTTTTTGTGGCGCTTGCACATGCTTCATCACAGCCCGCAGCGCATGTACTGGATCAACGGTGGTCGGCGTCACCCGGTTTCAGCACTGATTCTTGCCGGACCTGCGCTCGCGGTATTGATGATTCTGGGAGCCACACCAATTGCAGTGGCTGCTTGGCTCGCGATTTTGAGCATCCATCTTTCCTTTCAGCACGCTAACCTGGACTATTCCCTGGGCCCTTTGCGATACGTTTTCTGTGTCGCCGAAAACCATCGGTGGCACCACAAGCGCGAGTTCGAGGACGCACAAGTCAACTTTGGCGAAGTGTGGGCAATCTGGGACCGTCTGTTTTCGAGCTACCACGATGCCAAGTCTGCCCCGCGTGCTGGGGAAGTCGGACTCAGGGACACCCGGGTGCCCCCCACGTATCTGGGCCAATTGGCCTGGCCTTTTATGAGAAGCGCCCGGGGAAGCAATGCAAACGACGCCCCTAGGGCATGACCGGTCGGGGTCGTATTGGCCAGTTGCACAGGTCACCGCATACCGTCGGCCAGAATGGAAATGATGGGGCAAGGTGCTTGTTTATCGGTGTGCTGGCAGGCATCAATCAAATTCGACAAAACCTTTTTCATCCGATTCAAATCAGCCAGCTTGGTGCGAATCTGGTTCAACCTGGCATCGGCAACGCAGCGTATGGCGGTGCGGTCTGCACCGTCTTCCAGCGACAGCAACTCGGCCACTTCGTCCAGCGAAAAGCCAAGTTCCTGAGCTCGTTTGACGAAGCGGATGCGGTCAATGGCTGATGCGGGATAGTGGCGATACGCACCGGCTGCCTGAGGCACTGCCAGCAGGCCGCGCTGCTGGTAGTAGCGCACGGTTTCGACGCCCACACCAGCAGTTTGTGCGAGCTTGCCGATGGTCAGTTTCGGGTTGATCAGCTTGTCCACGCGGGTTACTCCAGAAAACGCTTGACTCTGTTGTTGACTACGGAGTCTATGCTGTGCGAAATCAAGCAGGAAAGGGTCTCGCCATGAACCATGCCTCCAACAAAGCCAATGGCTACCAGCACGATACGGCGGCACTTACGCCTGCAACGCAGCCCGAAACAGCGCCAACGCTGAAAGACCCGGTGTGCGGCATGGCCGTGACGCCGCAGGCCAAGCACACGTACGAGTACGGCGGACGGCCCTACTATTTTTGCAGCGCAGGCTGCAAAACCCGGTTTGCCGCTGATCCGCAAAAGTACTTGTCTCCCGCCCTTGCAGAGCCCACAACGCCTGCCCCGCCTGCTGCTACAGGCACGGTGTACACCTGCCCGATGCATCCTGAAGTGCGGCAAGACCATGCTGGCAGTTGCCCCAAATGTGGCATGGCGCTGGAGCCCGAGCTACCCAGCCTGAACGATGAAGAAAGCCCCGAACTGACCGACTTCACGCGGCGCTTCTGGTGGACGCTGCCCTTGACGGTGGCAGTTGCCACACTGGCCATGCTGGGCCACCGCCTGCAATGGTTTGAGATGCAGACACAAAGCTGGGTTGAGCTGGTGCTATCGCTACCCGTGGTGCTGTGGGCTGGCTGGCCGTTTTTTGTGCGGGGCTGGCAATCGGTCGTCACGCGCAACCCGAATATGTGGACGCTGATCAGCCTGGGCACTGGCGCGGCATTTGTGTACAGCGTGGTGGCCACGGTGGCGCCGCAGGTGTTTCCGGCATCGTTTTTGGCCATGGGCCGGGTGTCGGTTTACTTTGAAGCGGCGGCGGTCATCATTTCGCTGACCTTGCTGGGGCAAATGATGGAGCTGCAAGCCCGCTCCAAAACCTCGGCGGCCATCCAGTCGCTGCTGGGCCTGGCTCCCAAGACGGCGCGCCGCATTGCCGATGACGGCACCGAGGCGGACATCCCCTTGACCCATGTGCATATCGGCGACCGGCTGCGCGTGCGGCCTGGCGAGAAGGTGCCGGTCGACGGCGTGGTGCTGGAAGGCACCAGCGCGCTGGATGAATCGATGCTCACCGGTGAACCCATGCCGGTATCCAAACGCGTGGGCGACGCATTGATCGGTGCCACGCTGAACACCTCAGGCGCGTTGGTCATGAAGGCGCAGCGCGTGGGCGCAGCCACCATGCTGGCGCAAATTGTGCAAATGGTGGTGCAGGCGCAGCGCTCACGCGCGCCCATGCAGCGCATGGCTGACCAGGTGGCCAAGTATTTTGTGGTGGCCGTGGTGTCGATTGCGGCGCTGACTTTTGTGGCCTGGGGTGTATTTGGCCCGCAACCCAGCTGGGTTTACGGCCTGATCAACGCGGTAGCGGTGCTCATCATCGCGTGCCCCTGCGCGCTGGGCTTGGCCACGCCCATGTCCATCATGGTGGCCATGGGGCGCGGGGCCACGCATGGCGTGCTGTTTCGCGATGCGGCGGCGATTGAAAACTTCCGCAAGATCGACACGCTGATCGTGGATAAAACCGGCACCCTTACCGAAGGCAAGCCAGTATTTGATCGCGCCGTGGCGGTAGCGCCGTTCACCGAAGACCAGGTGCTGCAACTGGCCGCCAGCCTGGACCAGGGCAGCGAGCACCCACTTGCCAGCGCCATCGTGCGCGCAGCCTCGGGGCGCAAGCTGGCGCTGGACAAGGTGGAGGGCTTTGACTCGGCCAGTGGCATCGGCGTCAAGGGCACCGTGAGCGGCAAGGCGCTGGCGCTGGGCAACACGGCCTTCATGCAGCAAATGGGTGTAGACACCAGTCCTTTGCAGACCCAGGCCGAAGCGCTACGCGTCGGCGGTGCCAGCGTGATGCACCTGGCGGCTGGGGGCGTGCTCGCTGGCTTGTTGGCGGTGTCTGACCCGATCAAGCCCAGCACAGCCGCTGCGTTGGCAAGCCTGAAGGCGTCGGGCCTGCGCATCATCATGGCCACTGGCGATGGCTTGACCACCGCGCAGGCTGTGGCCCAGCGGCTGGGCATCACGGAAGTGCATGGCGAGGTGAAGCCCGCCGATAAGCTGGCGCTGGTGACGCGGCTGCAAAAAGAAGGCCGCATCGTGGCCATGGCAGGCGATGGCATCAACGACGCGCCCGCGCTGGCCAAAGCCGACGTGGGCATTGCCATGGGCACCGGCACCGATGTGGCGATGAACAGCGCCCAGGTCACCCTGGTCAAAGGCGATTTGCGCGGCATCGCCACCGCGCGCGAACTGTCCAACGCCACGATGGCCAACATGAAGCAAAACCTGGGCTTTGCCTTTGTCTACAACGCGCTGGGCATACCCCTGGCTGCGGGCGTGCTGTTTCCGTTCACCGGCTGGCTGCTGTCGCCCATGGTGGCAGCGCTAGCCATGAGTTTGAGCTCAGTGTCCGTCATCACCAATGCGCTGCGGCTGCGCAACGCCAAGCTCAACACGGGCAACCGGTGAGCGTTTGCGTTGGCAGATGTTTGGGCTATGCTGACCTACACCAACGGCATTGCGGACATGAACCCCACACCCCCTGGCTCCATCATCGACGTTCGCGGCATTGAAGTCGGCCACGACACCGACCCGCGCCGCCCCACCGGCTGCACCGTGGTATTGGCGCAAGCGGGCGCGGTGGCCGCGGTGGACGTGCGCGGTGCCGCCCCCGGCACGCGCGAAACCGATCTGCTGCACCCCAGCAACCTGGTCGACAAAGTGCATGCGGTGCTGCTGGCCGGTGGCAGCGCCTGGGGCCTGGACGCTGCCAGTGGCGTGATGGCCTGGCTGGAGGCACGCGGCGTGGGGCTGGATGTGAAGGTGGGGCGCTTGCCCATCGTGCCCGCCGCCGTGCTGTTTGACCTGCTGGTGGGCGATGCGCGCATACGCCCCGATGCGGCAGCGGGCACGCGCGCCTGCGAAGCCGCGTCTACTCAAGCGCCGCGAGAGGGCAATGTGGGCGCCGGTGCGGGTGCAGCGGTGGGCAAGATTTTTGGCATTCACCGGGCCATGAAGGGCGGCATTGGCAGCGCCTCGGTCACCGTGGCCGGCGTGACGGTGGGCGCGCTGGTGGCCTGCAATGCGCTGGGCGATGTGATTGACCCGAACACCGCTCAGGTGG
Source organism: Comamonadaceae bacterium (assembly GCA_013297875.1). Lineage (GTDB taxonomy): Bacteria > Pseudomonadota > Gammaproteobacteria > Burkholderiales > Burkholderiaceae_C > JAAFIW01. Next base: position 212,057 of record JAAFIW010000005.1, read on the forward strand.
TGGCCGGTGCCCGCGCCGCCGATGGGCTGCACCTGCTGGACAGCCGCCGCGCCCTGCTGGCCGGCGAGCCGCCGCAGCCGCTTTTGGCCGGCACCAACACCACCATTGGCGTGATCGCCACCGACGCCACATTGACCAAAACCCAAGCCCACCGCCTGGCCATGATGGGCCACGACGGCCTGGCCCGCAGCATCAACCCGGTGCACACGATGAGCGACGGCGACACGCTGTTTGCGCTGGCCACGGGTCACGCCGGCACCCACCCCGGCATGATGGTGCTGGGCACCATGGCCGCTGAAGCGGTGGCGATGGCGGTGCTGCGGGCCGTACAGGCGGCACGGGGTATTCGGATGGGGGATTTGTATTTGCCCTGTGCGCGTGACCTGTTGAAGGTTTAATGCGGGTTGCCGGACGCCAAGGGCGCTAAAACTCGCGAAGGACGCGAAAGAACAACAAAAAAATTTGACTCCTTTCGCATCCTTCGCCTAGTTTTCGCGCCCTCTGCGTCCTTGCCCCCGTATCCTGAAACCCCATCACCACCCAACACCATGTCCATGGCCCAAACCGTTCGCTACACCCTGCTGTCCATTCGAGACCTGCTGCTGTCGTTTGGCCCTTTCGTGCTGCTGGCCGTGGTGCTGCTGGCGCTGGCTTATTGGTGGCTTAACCCCACGCCGCCCAAGCGGGTGACCCTGGCCACCGGGCCTGCGCAAAGTGCTTATGACGAGTTTGGCAAGCGTTACCAAAAAGCCCTGGCGGCCTATGGCATTGAGGTGGTTTTGATTCCCACCGAAGGCTCGTCGGCCAACCTGCAAATGCTGCGCGATGGCAAGGCCGATCTGGGTTTTGTGCAGGGCGGCACCAGTGGCGCACCACAGACCGCGCCCGATGGCTCACAGGCCAATGAAGACAGTGGCATCGAGTCGCTGGGCAGTCTGTTTGTGGAGCCGGTGTGGCTCTTCTATCAGCAAGCCTCAGCCAAAAAAATCACCGCCACCGCCGCGCTGAACGCCCTCAAGCAGTTCGAAGGCCTAAAGGTCAACGTGGGCACACCGGGTAGCGGCGTGCCGCTGCTGATGAGCAAGCTGCTGGAGGCCAACCGGGTGGAGCCCAAGCTGCTGCAGCTGTCGCGTCTGGAGCAAACGCCGGCCACGGTGGCGTTTTTGGGCAGCGAGATCGACGCGCTGGTGTTCGCCAGCGCCCCTGAATCGTTGATGGTTCAAATGCTCTTGCAAACCCCCGGCGTGAAGCTGCTGGACTTTGCACAAAGCGAGGCCTACGCGCGCCGCTTTCCGTTTTTGACCCCGGCGGTGCTGCCGCGCGGCGTGGTGGATTTGGCCGGTGATTTGCCGCCGCAAGACGTTCGCCTGGTGGCCTCCACCACCGCCCTGCTCACCCGCGACACCACGCACCCGGCCTTGCTGCAACTGTTCTCGCAGGCCGCGCGCAACCTGCATGGCGGAGCCGGCTGGTTCAACCGGGCGGGCGACTTTCCCAATGCCCAGCACACCGAGTACCCGCTGGCCAAAGAGGCCGAACGCATGATGAAAAACGGCCCACCACTGCTACAGCGCTACCTGTCGTTCTGGGCGGCCAATCTGGTGGAGCGCATGTGGCTGGCGCTGGGCATCATCATTGCCATCTTGCTGCCGCTGTCGCGCATCGTGCCGCCGCTCTACGAGTTTCGCATCCGCTCGCGGGTGTTTCGCTGGTACGGCCAGTTGCGCAACATTGAAGACAAGCTGGATGACCCGATCGAGCCCCCCGCCACCGCCGCCCAACGCAACGCCGATCTGGCCGCACAACTGGATGCGCTGGACGCCAAGGCCGGCAAAATCAATGTGCCGCTCTCGTATGCCGACGAGCTTTACTCCTTGCGCAACAACATCCGGCTGGTGCGCAGCAAAGTCAGTGGATGACAACAAACTGATAACGAGAGAACCCGCATGACCACGAGCCCTTCCTGGCTGCAGGCTGCCCGCGACCACTGGCATTGGCGGGGTCAGGCACGGCCGCCGTTTGCGCAGGTACCAGGGCCGGGCCAGGTGTCGGTGTGGGACTTTCCGCGCCCACCGCGCGTGCAGGCCGACGCGCGTGAGGTGGTGATTCGCTGGGGCGCAACCGAGGTGGCGCGCACCCGTCGCGCCGTGTTGGTGCGGGAAACCGCGCACCCACCCAGTTTTTATTTGCCCTGGGCCGATGTGAATCGACATCTTTTGCAAGCGGCGGGCGGCGGCTCGTTTTGCGAATGGAAGGGGCCGGCCAGCTACTGGGACTTGGTAGACGCCGACAGCCAGCGCAGCTTGCCTGGCGTGGCCTGGAGCTATCCGCAGCCGCTGGACGGTGCGCAGGCGCTGGCTGATTGCGTGGCGTTCTACCCCGCGCACTTGCACTGCACGGTAGATGGCCATGACGTGCGGCCACAGCCCGGCGGGTTTTATGGCGGCTGGATCACGCCTGAGCTGGTAGGGCCGTTCAAGGGCGATGCAGGCAGCCAGGGGTGGTGATGGTCAAACATGGCTTGACCCCACTCGCTATTTTTTGATAGCTGGTTGAGTAGTGTTGACTTGGGCTGGAGGCCGTTTTGAATGAGAACGGGCAACGGCAGTCAGCCCTCTCAAGCAAAACTCACCAGCCGGATGGTCTTGCGTGTGTCTGGCCCCATGCCTTGCAACTCATCCATCAAGCGGGTCAACAGGGCCTGGGGTTGGGCTGACGGGCTTTGCACTGGCAGGATCGCCAGCGCCACGTGAAACTTCATCACGATGGCCCCGGGCAGCAAATCGGACGGCTGCAGGCCACGCGCCACGGCCTGGGTGGCCAAATCCTGGGCTTGCTGCAGTGAAGCAGGCCCTTCGATGAGCAGCGCAAACTGTTGATCACCCACCCGGGCAGCGGTATCAACATCGCGCAGCAAGCTGCGCAGCCGTGAGGCCGCCAGCACCAGCGCCTTTTCAGCCGTCTCCCGGCCCAGCTCACGCAGCAGGTTGCCATGGTTGGCCATATCCACCACCAGCAGCGCGCAGCTGTGGTTGTAGCGCTGCGCCCGCACCAGCGAGCCCGCAAGGCGCTGGTGGAGCACACGTTGTTGCACCAAGCCGGTCAGGGGGTCGGTCTGCGACAGCGCACGCGCCCGGCCGAGGGCTTCACTGCGCAGCGTCAAGCGGCGCTGTAGGCCGACAAACAGGATGGGGGTTTCAATGGCGGAGCCCACGATCAACCCGTATTCGGTGAAAAAGCTCGACGGAATCACACCAAAGTTGCGCAGCACCGGGAACATCGCGGCCGCCAGGATGGGCAGAAAACCCAGGGCCACCCAACGCGCGTTGCGGTCGCCTTCGCGCAAGGTCAAGGCAATCACGGCCAGCAGGGTCACGATGCCCACCACGACCAGGTTGTTGACAATGGCAAACCCCGTCACCGTCGGAAAAAACAGATCCGCCAGCCCGACCAACAGCAGCGCTGCGGCCAGCACCATCACGCCGCGGTCCAGCAGGGGTGAGAATTGGCGCGGGGTGGTCACCGTGCGCACAAACCAAAGGCCGGCCGCTGCCGCCAACACTGGCAAAAAAAACACCGCCCCGTTACCCACGGCCGGCAAATGCGGCCAGATGTGTTGCGGCGCGACCCCCGTGAAGGCCGCTTGCGCACCGGCCAGCGCCGCCACATAAACGGCATAGCTGCCAAAACCCAGGTCGCGGTTAAACAGGCCATTGACTGCCGCCATCAACACCACCAGCGCCGCCAAGCCGAAGTAGGCACCCAGGTAAAACTGCTCGGTCTCGTGCTGGGTGACCATGCGGGTCTGGCTGACGACTTGCAACTTGCCGGAAAACGGCACCCGGGCATGCCGAACCTGAACCAAGTATTGGGTCAGCTGGGGGCTGTCTTGCAACTGAAACACCGGGTAACGCCCGGCCTGCGGCCAGCGGCTCTGGGGCAGGCTGTCTCCAGCCGACTGCGTGAGCCATTGCCCGCCAGCCGTGCGGTAGTACAGGGTGGCATGGTCCACGCCTGCCAGCGGCAATTCCAGGAACCAGCGTGTGCCGGCCACCGCGTCACTGCGCACGGCAAAGCGGATCCACAGCGCCTTGCCTTGCAGCAGCTCGGCCTGATCGCCGCGCAGGGCAAACCCAAGCTCGTCCTGCCGCGCATAGACCTCTTCCGCGCTGGCCTTACCCGTCTCGTCTATCCAATACTCGCTGCGGCCAGCCAAGGGATAAACCCACTGTTGATCGGTCAATTCGACGCGCGCCAATTCAGCCAGCGGCCCGGCTTGAGCCATCGCCGCTAGGCCCATGAGCCCACACACGCCCAGCGCCAGGCTGGTAGCCCGACAAAGCCTGGTCAGGCAGGCAAAAAAGATTTCAAAAAATATGCTCACCGTGCGATTGTCACCTGCCGCCAGCGCGGCAAAAAGCGCTGCTCACATCGCCTCGAAATTGAGCGATTTCGCGCGTTTGTGACATTTTCGATTCTGAATTTGAGGGAAAACCCTAGAAACGTATTGCACACCGTTACACACTCTGTGGGTCAGGTGTTACCCATGCCTGCACCCCTCAATACCCATGGCCTTACTCAGGTCACACCCTTCGGAGACTTTCATGCAACGCCGTCAATTCATCAGCCTGGCCCCCAAACTGGCTGTAGCCGCCGCCGTCCCTTCCTTGTCGTTCAACACATTCGCCCAGGATGGCCTGAGCGCCAAGGCCATCACCATCGGCTCCACCGGTGCCCTGACAGGGCCGCTGGGCGGTTTTGGCGTGGCTTTGCAGCATGGCGTGCAAGCTGCAATGACGCAAATCAACGCCAAAGGCGGTATCAACGGCAGGCAGTTGCAGTTTCAGATGGTGGACGATGCTTACGCGCCCGAGCGCAGCGCCGAGAACGTGAAAAAAATGGTGGCTGACAGCAGCGTGTTTGCATTGCTGTCGTGCATTGGGACACCAAACAACACGGCCATCCTGTCGATGGTGGAAGAAGCGGGCCTGCCCTATGTGGCCCCGCTCACCGGCGCCAGCAGCCTGCGCAAAGCCAGCAGCCGCAACGTGTTTCACGTGCGCGCCAGCTACACCGACGAAACCCAACGTCTGGTGGGCAAGCTGGTGAGCATGAACATCAAGGAACTGGCCATCGTCTACCTGGACAACGGCTTTGGCAAAGAGGTGCTGGCCGATGCGCAAAAGGCCCTGACCGCCAACAACGTCAAATCATTGGCATCGGTGGCGTTGGCCACAGATGGCAAAAACCTGGCAGACGTCGTCAATCAGGTGATGGCTGCCAAACCCGCTGCTGTGCTGCTGGGAACTGCCGGTGCAGCGTCTGCCAGTCTGATTGCAGCCCTCAAAACGGCTTCACCGCTGATACCGATCGCCGGCCTGAGCGTGGCACTGAACGCCGACGGCGTGAAGCAACTGGGCGCTGCTGCCCAGGGCGTGGCAATGACCATGGTGTTCCCCAATCCCACCAGCACCAAGCTGGCGGTGGCACGCAACTACCAGGCCGCCATGCTGGCCATCAACCAGCCCGGGTTTTCACAAGGTGCTTTTGAGGGCTACATCAACACGCTGGTACTGGCTGAAGGCATCGAACGCGCGGGCCGCGACATCACCCGCGCCAAGCTGCGTACAGCCCTGGCCGGTATCACCAACCTGGACTTGGGCGGCTTGCCGCTGGGCTTTACCGGTTCGCCGTATGTGGCGTCCAAGTTCGTGGATCTGGGTGTGTTGGGCCAGGGTGGCCGCTTGATCGGTTAAGGACGCCAAGGCCAACCTCAAGGCCTTGTCGCGACAGCAAAAAGCGGCCCAGGGCCGCTTTTTTGCCTTCATGATCGCTATATTTTCGATAGCTGCTTGAGCAATGAATACCTGGGCTAAAAGCCCAAATGCTTGAATTTTCTGCCCAAAGGCCAAGCTGAATCGCTAAATTGATTCTGTTCAGCATTCATTCATGCACCTCTGGGCAAGATACCTCCATCGCAACTTTTTTGGAGATCCTGATGAACCGCAACGCAATCGCCTGTGTTCTGGCCGCCAGCGCTTTAGCAACCGGCGCGCAAGCACAAACCTTTTTTGACAACGCACGGGTACGCAGCGCCGATCCGCAGTACGAGCAGGTTACGGTGCCACGTGAACAGTGCAGCACACAATGGGTTAACGAGACACGCCAGGTCGGCCAGTCCGACCCCCACTACGGCGGCGTGATCATTGGCGGCGTGGCTGGCGGGGTGCTGGGCAACCAGGTGGGCAAAGGCAGTGGCCGCGACGCTGCCACCGCCATTGGGGCCGTGGTGGGTGCTGTGGTCGGTGACCAGATTGCCCGCGGCAACGCACGCCCGCAGCGCGTCGAGACCACACCACGGCAAGTCACGCAGTGCCAGATGGTCAATGAGGTGCAAACCCGGGTGGCAGGTTACCGCGTGACCTACGACTACCGCGGCCAGACCTTCAGCACCCTGATGCGCGAGCAGCCAGGGCCCCATCTGCAGGTTCGCGTATCGGTTGACCCGGTCGTGCAATAGACCTGTGCCTGTACGATGCATGCCATGTCTGAACACCTCATAACCCTCTGCAAAAGCGTCTGTGTGGCGCTGGTAATGGCCTGTGCACAACCCGTCTGGGCCAACATCGGCCAGGACGACGCAGCAGCGGTGGCGTCGCGTGCTTCCGGCGGTGGCCGTGTGCTGTCGGTGGACCGCATGGGCGGGCAGCGCCCGGCTTGGCGGGTGAAGGTGGTCACTCCCCAAGGCGAGGTGCGGGTGATTCTTGTTGACGCGGCGACGGGGCGGCCCATCTAGTGCGCCTGTTGCTGATTGAGGACGACGCACCGCTTCGCTTGAGTCTGGCGCTGCGCCTGGAGGCCGATGGCTTTCGGGTTGACCAGGCGGCTGATGGCGAAAACGGCCTGTTTCAGGCGCGCGAATACCCGGTGGATCTGGCCATCATCGACCTGGGCCTGCCCAAAATCAACGGTATTGAAGTGGTCAAAAGCCTGCGCGCCGACGGCAAAACCCTTCCCATCCTCATCCTCACCGCCCGCACCAGCTGGCAAGACAAAGTCACAGGCCTGGAAGCGGGGGCTGATGACTATTTGGCCAAGCCCTTTGAGTACCCCGAGCTGAACGCACGGATCAAGGCCTTGCTGCGCCGCTCGATGAAGGCCGCGTCCAACCTGGTCAGCTTCGGCCCGCTGGGCCTTGATCTGGCCGCGCAGACAGCCCAGCTGCAGGGCCAGGCGCTGGATCTGACCAGCTTTGAGTTTCGGGTGCTGGAGATGCTCGTGCGCGAGCGCGCCCGCGTGGTCACCAAGCAGGAGCTGTCTGACTACCTGTACCCGCACGATGAAGACCGTGACAGCAATGTGCTGGAGGTGCTGGTGGGCCGCCTGCGCCGCAAACTGGATCCAGAGGGCACGCTGCAGCCGATCGCCACGCTGCGGGGCCGCGGCTATCGATTCACCCTGGAATGAAGCTGCGCCTGTCGTCCATCCGGGCCCGGTTGATCGCAGGAGGGGCGTTGGTGCTGCTTGCCTTTATGGCGGTGACTGGCGCGGCATTGCAAACTGCCCATACAGACAGCGTGCGAGCCGCGTATTACGCCCGCTTGCAGGGCACGGTGTACCTGCTGCTGGCCGATGCCGAGCTGGACGCATCGGGCGCATTGCAAATGCCACGCGAGTTCGCCGAGCCGCGCCTGTCGCTGCCCGGCTCGGGTCTGTATGCCAGCATTCGCCAGGGTGGCAATGACCAGACTTGGCAATCGGCATCGGCGGTCGGAAAGAGCCTGCCATTTCAGCGCCAAGCAACGGTCGGGCAGTGGCGCTACGCCGTGGTGAATGACAGCGCTGACGCCTTCCTGTCGGTCAGCTACGGCGTCAGCTGGGTGGGGTCTTCCGGTAGCGTGCCGCTGGTGCTGTCGGTGCTGGAGTCCACCGCCGCGCTGGACAGCGAAACGCGCGCCTTTCGCCGCACGCTGTGGAGCTGGCTGGCCGGTGCCGGGCTGCTGCTCTTGCTGTCGCAAACCCTGCTGCTGCAATGGGGCCTGCGACCGCTGCGGCAGGTGTCGCAGGAGATCACCCGCATTGAGCAAGGCGAGCAAGCCGAGGTGCAAGGGGTGTATGCAGACGAGATTGGTGTGCTCACCACCAACCTGAACCAAATGATTCGCCAGGAGCGGGTGCGCCAGACCCGCTACAAAGAGGCCTTGAGCTACCTGGCCCACAGCCTGAAAACGCCGCTGGCCGTGCTACGCAACGCCTTGGCCCAACCGCAAGACCTGGGCGCGACCGTTGAGCAGCAAGTCGGCCGCATGGATCGCATCGTGCAATACCAGCTAGGCCGCGCTGCTGCGAGCGGCACCGCCCGCTTTGCACCCTACCTGGCGCTGGCACCCGTGGCCCAACGCATACGCGACTCACTGGCCAAGGTGCATGCTGAGCGCAATTTGCTGATTCAGCTGACGTGCCCCGCCGACCTGCGCTGGCGCATTGACGAAGGCGATGCATTCGAGCTGCTGGGCAACCTGATGGACAACGCCGCCAAATGGGCCAGCAGCCGCGTGACCGTGCGCCTGTGGCTGGACAGCCAGACCCTGCGCCTGCAGGTAGACGACGACGGCCGGGGCTTCAGTGACACCGAAGCGGTGCTGCAACTGCATGTGCGGGGCGACGAGAAAGTGCCCGGCCACGGGGTGGGCCTGGCCGTGGTCAACGACCTGGTGGCCAGCTACGAAGGCCAGTTGGTGCTGGGCCGGTCTGATGACGGCGGCGGGCGCGTGTATGTGAGCTTGCCGGCTGCTTGACGGGCACGGGCAAGCAGCCGCTATTTGGTACCAAAATCGCTGATCGCCCAGGTGTTTACTGCTCAAACAGCTATCAAAATGAAAGCAGGTTGCCGGTTTCAACGCACAAACTTTCTGCATTCCGTTCAGCTTGCGTTCACGCTCACAGGCGCACCATACGTTTTATGCCAACACTCGGCATGCCAAACCCAAGGAGCTGATATGAAGAGTCTTGTTTCCATCCGTTTCGTGGCCACTGCGCTGGCCGCATTGGGCATGCTGGGCGCTTCGGCGTCCTATGCCCGTAGTGATGTGGAGTTCTCCGTCACGGTGCAGTCGCCCGGTGTGGTCACGCACCGGGCACCCATCTATGTGCAGCCTGCGCCTATTTATGTGCAGCCTGCGCCGGTTTACGTGCGTCCAGCACCGGTGTTTGTCCAGCCCGCACCGCTGCAAATCTACCCGGTATACGGTCACCGCAACGGCCCCTACGGCGACCGTGACCGCGATGGTGTGCCCAACATCTACGACCGCCACGATGGGCATGGTCGCCACCACCACGGTCACCCCCACCACAAGCATGCAGATTGGGATCGCGACGGCGTACCGAACCGCTACGACCGCTATCCCACCAATCCGTACTACCGCTAAAACCCCAGCCGTGAGAACGACGGCTGGCGCTGGCTGGCGGTGCCCAGCAAAATAATTTCAACCCCCACGCACCATCCTTCAAGTTGCGCCCTTGCGAGGCGCTTTAGCATTCAGGTATTCCAACAGGAGACATGAATGCCCGTCATCACCCACATCGAAGACCTGCGCGTGCTAGCCCAAAAACGCGTGCCACGCATGTTTTACGACTACGCCGACAGCGGCAGCTGGACCGAGGGCACCTACCGCGCCAACAGTGAAGACTTCCAGCGCATCAAGCTGCGCCAGCGTGTGGCGGTGAACATGGAAAACCGCAGCACCCGCAGCACCATGATTGGCCAGCCGGTGGCCATGCCGGTGGCCATTGCACCGACTGGCCTGACGGGCATGCAGCATGCCGATGGTGAAATTCTGGCGGCCCGCGCAGCCAAGGCGTTTGGCGTGCCGTTCACCCTGTCTACCATGAGCATTTGCTCGATTGAAGACGTGGCAGCAGGCACAGACAATCACCCGTTCTGGTTTCAGCTGTATGTGATGAAAGACCGCGGCTTCATTGAACGCCTGATTGACCGCGCCAAAGCCGCCAACTGCTCGGCGCTGGTGCTCACGCTAGACCTGCAAATCATTGGCCAGCGCCACAAAGACCTGAAAAACGGCCTGTCGGCCCCGCCCAAACTGACCATGGCCAACATCATCAACATGATGACCAAGCCTCAGTGGTGCCTGGGCATGCTGGGCACGCCCCGGCGCAACTTTGGCAACATCATGGGCCACGTGGCGGGCATCGAAAACATGGGTAGCTTGGGCGAATGGACCGCCAAACAGTTTGACCCGGCGCTCAACTGGAGCGATGTGGAATGGGTGAAAAAACGCTGGGGCGGCAAGCTGATTCTCAAAGGCATTCAAGACGTGGAAGACGCGCGGCTGGCCGTGCAGTCGGGTGCTGACGCGTTGATCGTTTCAAACCACGGCGGGCGGCAGCTGGACGGTGCGCCCTCTTCCATCAACGCCCTGCCCGCAGTCGTTGACGCGGTGGGCAGCCAGATCGAGGTGCACATGGACGGCGGCATCCGCAGCGGCCAAGACGTGCTGAAAGCCCGCGCCCTGGGTGCCCGCGGCACCTACATCGGCCGGGCGTTTTTGTATGGGCTGGGGGCTATGGGGCAAGAAGGCGTGACCAAGGCCTTGCAAATCATCCACAAAGAGCTGGATTTAACGATGGCCTTTTGTGGTCGCACAGATATTGAAACGGTGGAGGCAGGAATTCTCTTGAAGGGCAGCTTCCCCACCGCCATGCCATGAGTGACATTCAAACCACGTTGCTGACCGGTTAAGCACGGCATGACCGGCGGGTCGCTTGATAGCGACCGGGCCGAAGCTGCGCTTCATGATCAACTCACCGCCGCCGGATCCATTTCGCCTGAGCAGCCGGCTTATTTCAAGGTCGCCAGATACGCCACCAGATCCGCCCGGTCCGTCGCGCCGTCTACCCGGTAGCCCATGCCTTGGCCAGGTATCAAGGCTTCGGGGTCGGCCAGCCAGGCACGCAAGGTGTCGGTTTTCCAGACCACTTTGCTGTTTTTCAGCGCTTCGCTGTACTGGTAGCCTTTGGCGCTACCGGCTTTGCGGCCCAGCACGCCCTGGTGGGCGGGGCCCACGCGGTGAGCGTCCACCGAGTGGCACGCGGTACAGCGGCTTTCGTACAGGGTTTTGCCACGCACCGCGTTGCCCGGTGCCGACTCGCCGGCCAAAGCGATGGTGCCCAGGTTAGCCGGCACAGGCTCCTGTCGCAGTCCTGCACCTTTGCGTGGCAACTCGTTAGACGCCAAGCCCACCCGTGCGCCCATACCCAGCAACAGCGCAGCCACGACACCACAGGCGATTGCACGAACCGTCACAACTGCACCCGGGGCTCAGGCACCAAAGCTCAGCGCACCGCTGGGCAGCGAACGGCCCAGCGCCTGGGTGAGCACGGTGTAGTGCATGGTTTCGTCAGCCGCCAGGCGGGCGGCGACTTTGGCCAGGTCTTTGCTCATGAGCCCCGGAATCACGCCCAGATACGCATTGGTCGCGCCCAGCTCCAGGCCGGCGGCCAGGCTCAGCACGTCGGCCTGGCTTTTCAGCGTGTCGGCCTTCAGCGCTTTGGCGTAGTCCTCCAGCTTTTTCTCAGGAACAGGTGTGCCGCCCATTTTCTGGATGGTGGCGATCAGCGCGTCGCGGTGCGCTTTGTGGTGGCCCTGGAAGGCTACGGCCACGTCCAGCACCGGTTTTTGCAGCAAGCCGCTGCCTGCGCCCAGCTGGTAAGCGCCAATGGCTTCGTGCTCCAGGCCAAGGGCCACATTGAGAATGGCCACGTCTTTAGCCATGTCGCCGCTGGCACCTTGCGCCAGGGCATCTTTACCGGCCAGAAGGGCCACCGCGACGGCGGACAGGGTGGCACCGGTGAACACGCGGCGGCTGGCTTGTTGAATCACTTGCATGGGAAAGCTCCTTGGGGTGGAAATAAAAGACGGTGTCGTGGGGGCAGTGGGCGCAATTGCCCACGGCTGACAGGCTTTACGGTGCCGCGCACCGAATGGATGGCATGCCCGACAGACGCACTGCGGTTTGAATCCAAACCCACCCTCGCTGCGAAGCGCTTGCTACCCCACAAACCGCTCTCGCAGTCTCATCTTCCAGAACTTGCCCGTGGACGTCCTTGGCACGGCATCAATCCATTCGTAACGGTCGGGCAATTGCCATTTGGCAAAGCCCTTGCCCAGCAAATGCGCGCCAAATTCGGCAGCGGTTGGCGCGACGGCATCCGGCTTCACCACCACGCAGGCCAATGGCCGCTCGCTCCATTTCTCATCGGGGATCGCAATCACCGCCGCTTCGGCCACAGCCGGATGGGCCATCAAGGCATTCTCCAAATCCACCGAGCTGATCCATTCGCCGCCGGATTTGATGAGATCTTTGGTCCGGTCGCTGATCTTCACAAAGCCCAAAGCGTCCACGCTGGCCACGTCGCCGGTGCGCAGCCAGCCGTCTTGGGTGAATTTGTCTTCAGTCACTGGCACTTGGTGATAGCTGCCCGTGATAAACGGGCCGCGCACCTGGATTTCACCCACGCTTTTGCCATCCCACGGTTGCAGGCCTTCGTCGCCCTGAATGCGCAGATCAACCAAGGGCACGGGCACACCGGCCATGGCGGCGCGACGGTAGCGCTCATCCAGATCAGCATCTTTCAAATCGGCCTTGGGGTACGACACGGTGGCCAGCGGCGAGGTTTCGGTCATGCCCCAGCCTTGCAGCAGCCAGATGCCATGCTTGTCAAACGCACGAATCAAGGCCTCAGGCACAGCCGCGCCGCCCACCAGGCTGCGCATGCCGGCGGGCAGCTTCCATCGGCCGTGGTTGGGCGAGCTGGGGTTTTGTGCGGCGTCAAACGTCTGAATCAAGCCCATCCAGATGGTGGGCACGCCCAGCGAAAGGCTGGGTGGTTTTTGCGTCATCAAATCCAGCAAATCATCCGGGTGCAGGTGCGGGCCGGGGAACACCAACTCCACACCCATCATCACCGCGCCATAGGGCACGCCCCAGCAATTGGCGTGAAACATCGGCGTGACCGGTAGCAGCACGTCCGTGCCCTTCAGACCCCAAAAGTCGCCCAGGCAGCCCACCAGCGCATGCAGGATGGTGGAGCGGTGGGAATACGCCACGCCTTTGGGGCGGCCGGTGGTGCCAGAGGTGTAGCACATGGCCACCGGGTCGTTTTCGTCGTGGTCTGCATACTGAAAACCATCGGGGTCGGCTTGGGCCAACAGGGCTTCGTAGTCTGCAAAGCCCGCCGGAACCGCAGCGCCGGAAAACGAGAAAACAATCACCTTTTCAAAGCGGTGCAGATGCGCAAACTGCTGGTACAGCGGCAGCAGCACGTCGTCAATCACCAGAAAGCGGTCTTGCGCGTCGCCCGCAATCCAGCCAATTTCATCAGGCGACAGGCGCAGGTTCAAGGTGTGCATCACCCCACCCGCAGCCGGTATGCCGAAGTAGCACTCCAGGTGCGCATGGTGGTTCCAGCTGAGCGTGGCTACGCGATCGCCTTTTTTCAAGCCCAGCGTTTGCAAAGCACTGGCCAGCGCGCGGGCACGGCGGTGAAACTGGCCAAATGTGTGGGTGCGCAGCGACTTGTCGGGCAGGCGCGAGGTGATGGGGCTTTGCGGAAACAGCGTGCCCGCGCGCTCCAGCAAGTGGTTGAGCGACAGGGGGATGTTCATCATCGTGGCTTGCATGGCTTGTCTCCGTGTGTTTTGGGGTAAAAAGTGCTTGCAGCCCATGTAAATACTGCTCGAGCAGCTATTCCTTTTATAGCAATTGATTTCTGGCTGCCAGTGGGCGTACAGGTGTCATGCTGCCACGTTGCGCTGGGTGCCGCATCGGCAAAATACCCGTGTCGCTGCACGGTCACCCCTATGAAGTGGTGAAAGAAGGCTTGCTGAGCGAGCGCATCTGGCTGCGCAATGCGCGCAATGGAGAGATCGTCTTGTGTTGCCAACACGCAGTGGGAAGCGTCAGTTTTTACCGCGGGCGCAGTGACGACTTGCTGTTTCAACTGGTGGATGGATCAGCCTTCGAAGACTGTGCGCGGCTTGAGCGAAGCGGACAGGAAATCGGGCGGCTGATTCGCGTGACCGATGGCAGGTCGTCACCCAGCGTGTTGGCAGTGCAAGGGCCCGAGCCGACCACATTGGCGCTGTGTTTCGTGCTCTTGAGTCGGCCGTAGTCGACAGGAAACTGTCGGTTGAATGAAAAAAACGCCAGCAGCCCAGGTAAATACTGCTCAAGCAGCTATTACTTTAATAGCGGTTTCGTTCTGGCAGTCAGCAGGGTATCCGCGTAATCCTGCCACCGCGCACCCTTGGCCACATCTGAAAAAATGCCCGCTTTGGCCTGATCAGCCACCCACTGCTGCTTGTTGGCAATCGCCTGGGCCATCAGCGGTTCAAAACCGGCCTCGCGCACAGTCTGCGCAGCCTCGCGCATTTCTTCGGCCCGGCGCTGGCCGTGTTGCACCACGCGGCTGAAAAAGTAGGCGCCTTGGGCCTGCCAGTCAATGCTGGGGAAAGTCTCTTGCAAGGTGGGCAGCACATAGTCTTCCACGCCGTAGGCACGGGCAGTGGCGTAGCTTTCAATCACCAGCGCTTCCAGGCCTTTGATCATCACGCTGCGGCACATCTTGATGGCGCTGGCCACACCCAGTTGCTCGCTCACTGCCGTGGCCTGCATGCCCCAGGCGTTGAGCACAGGGGCCAGTGCTGCCGCTTGTGGGCCGCCCAGCAGCATGGGCACGGCAATGCCGTGAGGTGGCACCGAGGTCATCACGCCCGCTTCGACATAGTGCACATCGGGTACCCAGCCTTGCACCGCTGCAGCGGCCTGCTGCTTGGTGCCGGGCGACGCGGAATTGAGGTCTAAAAACACGCTGCCCGGCTGCATGAAGCGCGCGGCTTCGGTTGCCACAGCCAGGGTGTTTGACGCGGTCACCGCACAGATCACCAGGTCGCTGGCCTCGCACAGCGCACGCAGGGAGCTGTGGGCTTTGATGCCATGTTGCGTGGCATGTGCCAGCGCGGCTTCGCGTGCGGACAGGTCAAAAAACGCCAGATCCCACACGCCCAGCACGCCAGCGGCAGACTTGTCTTTCAAACCCCGGCTGAAAATTTTGCCCACTTCACCGTAGCCAATGATGCCGATACGCGGTGGGTTGTGCAGGAAGTTCATGGTGAAGGCAGGCCAATGGTCTGATAAAAAAAGCCCCGCAGCACAAGGCTGCGGGGCTTGAAACATGAAGAATGACTGGGTGGCTCAGATCACAGTTTCTGGGCTTGCATGAAGCTGTCGAAACGTGCTTCGGTGAAGCGGAACCACAGGTTGGAATCGGCGCGGAACTTGGAGTAGTCGGCGTAGATTTTCTTCCAGTCTTCGTTCTTGGCGTTGAGCTCTTCGTACAAAGCCATCGCTTCCTTGAAGGCAGCGGCCATCACATCATTCGGGAAGGGGCGCAGCTTGGTGCCGGCACCGACCAGCTGCTTCAAAGCGGTCGGGTTTTTCGCGTCGTACTTGGCTTGCATTTCGATGTGTGCAACGCTGGAAGCGGCGGCCACAATGGCTTTGTTTTCGGCCGACAGTGCATCGTAGGCTTTCTGGTTGACATACAGATCCAGCTGGGGGCCACCTTCCCACCAGCCTGGGTAGTAGTAAAACGGGGCCACCTTGTTAAAGCCCAGTTTCAGGTCGTCATAGGGGCCTACCCACTCGGCAGCGTCAATCGTGCCTTTTTCCAGGGCCGAGTAAATCTCGCCGCCCGGAATGTTTTGTGGCACACCACCAATGCGCTCCAGCACCTTGCCGCCAAAGCCGCCAATACGCATCTTCATGCCTTTGACGTCTTTCAACGACTTGATCTCTTTGCGATACCAACCACCCATTTGCGCACCCGTGTTGCCCATAGGGAAGTTGATCATGCTGTACTTGGCGTAGAACTCGCGCATCAGTTTGAGGCCGTTGCCTTCGTACATCCAGGCGGTCATCTGGCGGCTGTTCAGGCCGAAGGGAATGGCGCAACCCAGGGCAAAGGCTTCGCTCTTGCCGAAGAAGTAGTAAGGGGCTGTGTGCGCACATTCAACGGAACCTTGCTGCACAGCATCGACCACGCCAAACGGCGGGGTGATCTCGCCACCGGCATGCACCGACACTTCAAACTTGCCGCCCGACAGCTCCTTGACGGTCTTGGCGAACACCTCGGCAGCCCCATAAATCGTGTCCAGCGCTTTGGGAAAGCTGGACGAAAGACGCCAGCGCACGGCGGCCTGGGCATGAACAGCGGGTGCAACACCGGCTGCCAGGACGCCAGCTATACCAGCGTTTTTAATGACGGAACGACGATCCATGAAAAACTCCTCTTGTGGAAAAAACAAAAACACCTGTGATTGAATTGGTCTGCTTGAACACCAAGCCCGACCGAATCGAGCGCGATTTTAGGAAGCGCTGCCACCCCGCCCGCAGGGGTTTTCCCTCGACAAACCGCTTCAAACCCAGGGTGTTCAGGTCGCTGTCAGGAATGCGACAAGCGGCAATTGATACGGTCAACGAGACGCAGGCGGTGTATGAACGCAGGCGCTTTTTATGCTGCGCCCAGGTGAGCACTAAAGCGTCGGACAATCGACGCTTCAATGCCCGCTGCATCCAGGCCCTGCATGGCCAGGAGTTTGGCCGGGTCGCCATGCTCAATGAACTTGTCGGGCAAGCCCAATTGCAGCAGGGGTTTGAGCACACCGGCCGCATGCAGCGCTTCGGCCACGGCACTGCCAGCGCCGCCCATCAAGGCACCCTCCTCGACCGTGACCAGAGCCTCGTGACCGCCTGCAATCTCCAGCAACAAAGCCACATCCAGCGGCTTGACCCAACGCATGTTGACCACCGTCAGGTTCAGCTTCTCCGCTACTTGCAGCGCCGGGTGCAGCAAGGTACCAAAGGCCAGCACGGCGATCTTGCTGCCTTGTCTGCGCAGCTGGCCTTTGCCAAATGGCAGGGCTTGCAAACCGGGCTGCTGCACGGCACCCACGCCCGCACCGCGTGGGTAGCGCACGGCCACCGGGTGGTCTTGCTCAAAGGCGCTGGTGAGCAGGCCGCGGCACTCGTTTTCATCGGCCGGGCAGGCCAGGCTGATGTTGGGTATGCAGCGCAGGTACGGAATGTCATATGCCCCGGCATGCGTGGCACCGTCGGCACCCACAATGCCGGCGCGATCCAGCGCAAACACCACCGGCAGGTTTTGAATCGCCACGTCGTGAATCAACTGGTCGTAGCCGCGTTGCAAAAAGGTGGAGTAAATCGCCAGCACGGGCTTCAAGCCCTCGCAGGCCAGACCGGCGGCAAAGGTGACGGCGTGTTGCTCGGCAATGCCCACGTCGTGATAGCGCTCGGGAAAGCGCTTTTCAAACTCCACCAGGCCCGAGCCCTCGCGCATGGCGGGGGTGATGCCCACAAGCCGCTTGTCACGCTCGGCCATGTCGCACAGCCACTGGCCAAACACCTGGGTGAAGGTGGTTTTGGGTGGTGTGGCCGGCGCTGTGAGGCCCACAGCGGGGTCAAACTTGCCGGGGCCGTGGTAAAGCACCGGGTCGGCCTCGGCCAGCTTGTAGCCCTGGCCTTTTTTGGTGACCACATGCAGAAACTGCGGGCCCGCACCGCTTTCCATCAGGTGCTTGATGTTCTCCAGCGTAGGCACCAACGAATCCAGGTCGTGCCCATCAATCGGGCCGATGTAGTTAAAGCCAAATTTTTCAAACAGTGTGGCGGGCACGACCATGCCTTTGGCCTGCTCTTCAATGCGCTTGGCAAACTCAAACAGCGGCGGCGCGGCCTTCAGCACGCTTTTGCCCACGTCTCGCGCCGCTGAATAAAACTGGCCGCTGAGTAGGCGCGCCAAGTACCGGTTCAGCGCGCCCACTGGTGGGCTGATGGACATGTCGTTGTCGTTGAGTACCACCAGCAGGGGCAAGTCGTGCTGCACACCGGCGTTATTCATGGCTTCAAAGGCCATGCCGGCGGTCATCGCACCATCGCCAATGATGGCCACGCTGTGCCGCTGCTCGCCCTTTTGCCGCGCGCCCACGGCCATGCCCAAAGCGGCTGAAATGCTGGTGGACGAGTGCGCGGTGCCAAAGGTGTCGTAAGTGCTTTCAGCGCGCTGCGGAAAGCCCGACAGGCCATTGAGCTGGCGCAGACTGGCCATTCGCTCGCGCCGGCCCGTGAGAATTTTGTGCGGATAGGTCTGGTGGCCCACATCCCAGACCAGGCGGTCGTGCGGGGTGTTGAACACGTAGTGCAAGGCCACGGTGAGCTCGACCGTGCCCAGGTTGGAACTCAGGTGGCCACCGGTTTTGGCCACGCTGGACAGCACGTAGTCACGCAGCTCATCGGCAACGGCTTTCAGCTCGTTGCGCGGCAGGCGGCGCAGGTCAGTAGGGTCGTTGATGGTGTTCAGCACGGCGCTTGGCATGGTTGTATTCACTATCGTTTTTGTAGCTGCTTGAGCAGTATTTTCATGGGCTGTTGGCCTGTTTGGCTTAAAACCGTCTACGGATAAATCAATTGTCACGGCCCACCACCTTATCTGCCAGCGCCTGCAGCGCCAGAGTGTTGCTCAAACCCGATGATTGCAGCGCCGCCAGGGCCAGGCCGTGCAGCTCCTGCGCATAGGCCTTGGATTGGGCCATGCCCAGCACCGAGACATAAGTGGGCTTATCCTGCTCAGCGTCTTTGCCAGCGGTTTTGCCCAGCGTGGCCGAATCGGCCGTCACGTCCAGAATATCGTCTACCACCTGAAACGCCAGGCCAATGGCCGCGCCGAAGTCACTCAGGCTGGCGCTGGCTTGATCGGTCAAATGGCCAGACAGGCCGCAGGCCGCACCCATTTGCACGCTGGCGCGAAGCAAGGCCCCGGTCTTCAGGGCATGCATCTGGCGCAAACGATCCTCGGTCAGGGTCTGACCCACGCTGGCCAAGTCAATCGCCTGGCCACCGGCCATGCCCGCATAACCCGCTGCACGGGCCAGCAAGCGGCACAGCGTGGCCTGCATCACAGGGGCAAAGCTGTCTGCGTCACCGTCATCAGGTGCCAGCAGTTCAAACGCCAGGGCCTGCAGCGCGTCACCGGCCAGCAGTGCTTGAGCCTGACCAAACTTGATGTGCACCGTGGGCTTGCCACGTCGCAGGATGTCGTTGTCCATGCAGGGCATGTCGTCGTGCACCAGCGAGTAGGCATGCACCAGCTCCACCGCGCAGGCTGCTCGCAACGCCGCATGCGGGTCGCCCTGCACGGCCTCGCAAGCGGCCAGCACCAGCAGCGGGCGCAGGCGCTTGCCACCGTCCAGCACCGCGTAGCGCATGGCCAGGCCCAGGTCGGCAGGCGCATCAGCCACCACCCATTGCGACAGTGCTGCCTCCACCCGCGCCAAATGCCCGACGCTCCAGCTATCCAGATCAAACGCAGCCGTCATGCGGCATTCCAGGGGCGCAGCACGCCATCATCCAGCACCCTGATTTGCTGCTCGACCGATTCCAGCCGGTCGCGACAAAACGCCAGCAGCTGCGCACCGCGCTGGTAACCGCTGAGCAATTGCTCCAAGGGTAACTGGCCCGATTCGATGTGGGCAATCAATTGCTCCAGCTCGGCCAGGGCCGCTTCGTAGCTGGCGGGGGGTACGGGGTCAACAGGGGGTTTGGCAGCAGCCTTGGGCATGGTGGGGGCGTTGGGAAAAACAGTCGAAAACAAGGGCTGTGCAAGATGCAAAGGCCCTGATTCTAGTCGGGGGTACAATCCGGCTCTCGTCCCGACGGGCCCTACGGCAAGCCGGGATTTTTTATTGCGCCAATCGTGCCGAGTTCTCACGAATTTTCACGAAACAGCGCGCCCTGCCCCTTCATAGGGGGAGTCTTCAGGTCAGGTCACCCATGTCTGATTTAAGTCTTCAACTGCAGCAGGCCGCAAGCCAACTACCAGTTTCAAGCTATTTCGATCCTGCGCTGTATCAGCGCGAGCAAAGCGCTATCTTTCAACGCGGGCCCCGTTATGTGGGCCACAGCTTGAGCGTTCCCCATATCGGCGACTACCACGCCCTGCCCCACGAGGGCCAGGGCCGCGCGCTGCTGCGCACGCCGCAAGGGGTGGAGCTGATCTCCAACGTCTGCCGCCACCGCCAGGCCGTGATCTTGCAAGGCCGGGGCTCGGTGGCTGGCAACGCCACGGGCCAAGGCGGCAATATCGTCTGCCCGCTGCACCGCTGGACCTACAGCGCAGGCCAGACGGCACCAGCGGGCACGCTGCTTGGCGCGCCCCACTTCGCCCAAGACCCCTGCCTGAACCTGAACAACTACCCGCTGCAAGAGTGGAACGGCCTGCTGTTTGAAAACAATGGCCGCAACGTGGCCCAAGACCTGGCCGGTATGGGCCCAGTGGCCGATCTGGATTTTTCAGGCCATGTGCTGGACCGGGTAGAGCTGCACGAGTGCAACTACAACTGGAAGACCTTCATCGAGGTGTATTTAGAGGACTACCACGTTGGCCCGTTTCACCCCGGTCTGGGCCAGTTTGTCACCTGCGACGACCTGCGCTGGGAATTCAACGAGCACTACAGCGTGCAGACCGTGGGTGTGGCCAACCGGCTGGGCAAGGCGGGGAGCCCCGTGTATGAGCGCTGGCAGTCGGCCTTGCTGAACTACCGCAACGGCGAGCCGCCGAAATACGGTGCCATTTGGCTGACCTACTACCCGCACATCATGGTGGAGTGGTACCCGCATGTGCTGACGGTGTCCACCCTGTACCCGCAAGGCCCGCAAAAAACCATGAACGTGGTGGAGTTTTACTACCCCGAAGAAATTGCCGCCTTCGAGCGCGAATTCATCGAAGCCCAGCAAGCGGCCTACATGGAAACCTGCGTAGAAGACGATGAAATCGCCCTGCGCATGGACGCTGGCCGCAAAGCCCTGATGCAACGCGGCGACGACGAATTTGGGCCGTACCAAAGCCCGATGGAAGATGGCATGCAGCACTTTCATGAGTGGTACCGCAGGGCGATGGCGACTTGAGGTGAGAAATTGGCCTGCCCGGAGGGGATCGAACCCCCGACCCACAGCTTAGAAGGCTGTTGCTCTATCCAACTGAGCTACGGGCAGACGGATGCACCAAAAACACGCCAGACAAACAAAAGGCCCCAGTAGGGGCCTTTTGTTTTGGCTGCGAAAAGAGCCTAGTATGTGGTCGGAGTACAAGGATTCGAACCTTGGACCCCCTGGTCCCAAACCAGGTGCGCTACCAGACTGCGCCACACTCCGAAGAGGCAGATTATAGCGAGTTGAGCGACCCGTTTGCGGGCGTTTAGGTGACGGGCGAGCGCGCACAGCGTCACGGCATGGTTTGGGTAGGCTGCGTACATCATTGCGCCGGGGCGTCAGCGTGCGTAGTCGTGCACCTTGCCCTTGTACGCCGTGCCATCTGGCAGCGCCGTGACCACCGTTTGTGCGTGCGAATAACCGAGCACGCCCATCTTGCGAGTGAAGCTGCCTTGGTTGCCGCGGTTGGGGTCGACAATGACCACCTGCACGGCGGCGGCGGAATGGTGGCTCACGAACTGCGAGAGCGTCTCGGGCTGGGCGCGGTCATACAGCACGTCGCTGCCGATGATCAGGTCAAACTGACCGAGGGCCAGGTTGTTGTGCGTCCAATTGCCCACCTGGTATTTCATTGTCGGCAAGTCGTTAAGCCGCAGGTTTTCCAGCAAAAAAGCAGCCGCCAGCGGATGGTTATCGCTGGCGGTGATGTCGCCGCCGCGCCGGTGAATCACCAGGCTGGCCAGCGCCAGGCCGCAGCCCAGCTCCAGAATGCGCTTGCCCTTGATTTCAAACAACACCATCGTATCGGCCAACACCCGCCCCGAAGGCCACAGCAGGCCAAACAGCGGCCAGGCGGCTGACGAAATGCCGGCCTGATCCGCCTCGCCCGATGGATCGTCAAACTGCAAGCGGTCCAGCAGCGAGCGGATTTGCAGGTCGGGCCCGTGGCCGGTAATGGTTTCTTGTTTGGTTTGGTAGGTCAGACAGGCAGTCGTTGGTGAATGGATGAGGTGCGACGAATAGGACACCCAGATAGTCGGCTCGATGGCTGCGCTAGCCCGCATGTTTCACCGTGGCGGCACCCACGGCGCGTTTTCGCGGGATGCAGGGGCGTGCGGCAGGAGGAGTCCAATGGCCGAGCCATTGGCGACGAGGGTCATGCGTCGCTGCGCCCACCAAAACGGGTGGCCCGTCAAACACAAAATTGCTACTATTTGTATAGCTGCTTGAGCAGATTTTATATGGGCTATACAGCTATTCTGCCTTTAACCCAGATTTTCCATTAGGCGCACCTTCGGTGCTGTTTGGATTCCAACGGCGCATTTGCGGCCATTTTCGACCCTCTTCGTCGCCCATGGTGCGCGCCATGGGCCTCCTCAGTCGGGTCAAAACTGACTCGCAACTGCATCCGTTGTCTATCCAAACCCTAATGGAAATTCTGGGTTTAATCCATGAGGTGCCCAACGTGGTTGGCTGCCAACCTGGCGAGATAGCAGATTGCAGGCTTGTTTTACAGGCCAAGTACAGGTCTGGCTCCTATGGAAATTGCTCAAGCAGCTACAAAATCAGTAGCATTTGTTGACAACCTCAAGCATTCAACTGCCCCCACACCTTGTCCAGCCTTTTCACACTCACCGGCTGTGGCGTGCGCAACTCCTGGGCGAAGAAGCTCACGCGCAGCTCTTCCAGCAGCCAGCGCAGCTCTTGCATGCGGGCGTCTTGCGCGCCTTTGCGCTCGGCCACCAGGCGCCAGTACCGTTGCTCTTGGGGGCGCAGCTCGGCCATGCGTTGCGCGTCGCGGGCGGGGTCGGCGCGTAGCTTGTCCAGGCGCAGGCTGATGGCTTTGAGGTAGCGGGCAAAGTGCTGCAGCTGGGGCCAGGGCGTGGCGCGCAGGAAGTGTTTGGGTACGAGGCGTTGCAGTTGCTGGGCGGCGTCTGCGGTGGCATCGGGTTGGGTTTTGGTGTCTTTGATCTTGCGGGCAGCGGCGGCGTATTCGGTGAGGATGGTGGCGGCCAGGCGGGCGACTTCGCTGGCGATCAGGGTCAGGCAGCCACGGCCTTCTTCGATGCGGCGCTTGAAGGCGGGCTCGTCGGCGGGCAGTGGGTCTAGCAGAAAGGCGCGGTCTAAAGCGACTTCGATGATTTGCTCGCGCAGCTCGTCGGCTGTTCCGAGTGCCATAAATTGCACGGCTGACTTTTGCAGGTCGGGCAGATTTTTGTCGAGGTACTTGATGGCGTCTTTCAGCTGTAAGGCAAACAGGCGGCGCAGGCCCGCGCGGTGCTTGGCGGCGGCGACTTCGGGCTCGTCGAACACCTCAATGGTGACCGCATCGCCCTGGTCAACCAAGGCCGGAAAGCCCACCAGGCTGGTGGCACCCTGGCGCACTTCCATCAGCTCGGGCAGCTCGCCAAAAGTCCAGGCGGTGTGGCGTTGGTTGGCTTGCGTGGCCTTGACAGGCGCTTCTTTTTTGATAGCTGCTTGAGCAATGGATTCCTGGGCGACTGGCCGATTTGATTCAAATTCGGGCTTGCTGGCAGCCATTTTCAAGCCAGCCAGCGCCTGAAACGCGCCACGGGCCTGCGCGCCCAGCTCGGCTTTTAGCGCACCCAGATTGCGGCCCGTGCCCAACTGGCGACCGTGCTCATCGACCACGCGAAAGTTCATGAACAGGTGCGGGGCCAGCATGTCCAGTTTGAAGTCGGCGCGTTTGACGTCCAGGCTGGTGGCGTCGCGCACCTGTTTAAGCAGCGCATCGGTCAGGCCGACGGTGCTGGTGGTGTGCAGCGCGGTCAGCTCATCGGCCAGCCGGGTGGCCGATTCGCCCAGCGGCACGAAGCGGCTGCGGGGCTTTTGCGGCAGGCTTTTGAGCAGCGCCTGCACCTTGTCTTTGAGCATGCCTGGCACCAGCCACTCGGCCTGCTCCTCCATCACCTGGTTGAGCACAAACAGCGGCACCGTCACCGTCACGCCGTCGCGCGCGTCGCCGGGCTCATGCAGGTAGGCGGCAGCACAGTCCACGCCGCCCAGGCGTATGGTTTTGGGAAAGGCCTGGGTGGTGATGCCAGCGGCCTCGTGGCGCATCAGCTCTTCGCGGGTGAGTTTGAGCAACCCGGGCTGTTGCTTGGCTTGCGGCAGGTACCAGTTTTCAAACAGCTGGGCGCTGTACACGTCGGCGGGTACCTGCTGGTCATAAAAGGCGTAGATCAGCTCATCGTCTACCAGCACGTCTTGCCTTCTGGACTTGTGCTCCAGCGATTCGACTTGCGCAATCAGTTTGCGGTTGGCCGCCAAAAAGGGTAGGCGCGTTTCCCACTCGGGTGGGCTGTTGCCAGCCACCAAAGCCTCGCGAATAAAAATCTCGCGCGCCGCGTGCGGGTCAACCCGCCCATAGTTCACCCGCCGCCCGCTGTACACCACTAAGCCATACAAGGTGGCCCGCTCCAGCGCCACCACCTCGCCGGCCTTTTTCTCCCAATGCGGCTCCAGCAACTGCTTCTTGAGCAAGTGGCCTGCCACCTGCTCCAGCCACTGCGGCTCGATGTTGGCAATGCCCCGGCCAAACAGGCGCGTGGTTTCCACCAACTCGGCCACCACAATCCAGCGCCCCGGCTTTTTGGCCAGGTGCGCGCCAGGATGGCGGTGAAACTTGATGCCGCGTGCGCCCAAATACTCACCAGATCCTGCGTCTTCGCCTTCGAGCTTGAAGCCGATGTTGCCCAGCAAGCCCGCCAGCATGGACTGGTGCAGGGCGTCGTAGCTGGCGGGCGCGGTGTTGATGCGCCATTTGTGCTCGGTCACCACGGTGAGCAACTGGCTGTGCACGTCGCGCCACTCGCGCACGCGGCGGATGTTGATGAAGTTTTGGCGTAGCAAGGCCTCGTATTGGCGGTTACTGAGTTTGTGGTCTTTGCCGTGGCCGCCACGCGCCACATCCAGCCACTTCCACAGCTTCAGATACCCCGCAAACTCACTCTTGTCATCGTCAAACTTCACATGCGCCGCGTCGGCCGCTTGTTGCATGTCCATGGGCCGGTCGCGCACGTCTTGCAGGCTCAAGGCGCTGGCGATCACCAGCACCTCATCCAGCGCGCCGCGTTCGCGCGCTTCCAGAATCATGCGGCCCACGCGCGGGTCCAGCGGCAGCTTGGCCAGCTCATGGCCCATGGCGGTCAGTTCGTTTGCATCGTCAACCGCGCCCAGCTCGGCCAGCAGCAGGTAGCCGTCGCTGATGGCTTTGGTGCGCGGCGCTTCCAGAAACGGGAACTGTTCCACATTGCCCAGGTGCAGCGCCTTCATGCGCAAGATCACCCCGGCCAGCGAGCTGCGCAAAATTTCGGGCTCGGTGAACCGCGGGCGGCCATTGAAATCGGCCTCGTCATACAACCGAATGCAAATGCCATTGGCCACCCGCCCGCAGCGCCCTGCCCGCTGGTTGGCCGCCGCCTGGCTGATGGGCTCAACCAGCAACTGCTCGACCTTGCTTCTAAAACTGTAGCGCTTCATGCGCGCTGTGCCTGCATCAATGACGTATCGAATGCCTGGCACCGTCAGCGAGGTCTCGGCCACGTTGGTGGCCAGCACGATGCGCCTGCCGGTGTGGCCTTCAAAAATACGGTCTTGCTCGGCCTGGCTCAGGCGGGCAAAGAGTGGCAGCACCTCGGCGTTGCGCGTGAGCGGCTGGTGCGACAGGTGCTTGCGCAAATGGTCTGCGCCTTCGCGGATTTCACGCTCGCCGGGCAAGAAGATCAGGATGTCTCCTTGCTGACCGGGCTCGCGCCACAGTTCGTCCACCGCATCGGCCATCGCATCGTTCAGGTCGTAGTCGCGGCTTTCTTCGAATGGGCGAAAGCGCTGCTCCACCGGAAACATGCGACCCGAAACCATGATGACGGGCGCTGGAATCCAGCCCCCACGCTCCCCCACTTCGTGTGGGTCGCTGCCCCCCGAGGGGGCCGCGTTTGGTCTGCTGGCAAAGTGATCCGCAAACCGCTTCGCATCAATCGTGGCCGAGGTCACCACCACCTTCAAATCAGGCCGGCGCGGCAAGATTTCGCGCAGGTAGCCCAGCAGAAAATCAATGTTCAGGCTGCGCTCATGGGCCTCGTCAATGATGATCGTGTCGTAGGCTTTGAGCAGTGGGTCGGTCTGCGTTTCGGCCAGCAAAATACCGTCCGTCATCAGCTTCACAGATGCATCGCGGCTCAAGCGGTCGGCAAACCGCACCTTGTAGCCCACCACATCACCCAGCGGCGTTTTCAGCTCTTCGGCAATTCGCTTGGCCACGCTGGTGGCCGCAATTCGGCGGGGTTGGGTGTGACCAATCAAACGGCCTTTGCCGGGGGGTGCATTGCACTTGCCACGCCCTAGCATGAGAGCAATTTTGGGCAGCTGGGTGGTTTTGCCCGAGCCGGTTTCACCGCAAACGATGATGACTTGATGGGCCGCCATGGCAGCGGCTATTTCGTCGCGTTTGGCTGATACAGGGAGGGATTCGGGGAACTCAATCTCAAGCGACATGGAGCGATTATCGTTGGCGCGTTTTTGCAACATCAGCTACCCGGTTCTGTAAAAACTCTTTACGTTAACCAAACCCCGCCCCACAATCGCGCCTTCTCTGATTGAGACCGCCAATTGAGACCGCGTTTGCAACGAATGACCTTGCAACGCCTTCCCCTTGAAAGGCAAACCACATGATGTTTTTAGTCTTCACCTGATCTGCACCGCTGCCGCCCCGGCTGGATGTGTGCAACACCATTCAGCCAGCGCGGCCCGGCACCCTTAGCGACCTGCATACAGCGATTCGCTACAGCCCAAAGCCCTGGTTCCATGAGCCGGGGCTTTTTGCTTTTGGAGTGCCGCACCATGAGTGCCAAAATTTTTTCACGCGCCTTCGCGCAAGGCAAGGTCAAGCAGTTGCAGCGCATGCGCAAGCCGCTGACCTTGCCTGCTACGCCACCGCGCAACCCCGTGGTTTACGCCATGGCCCACCGCGCTGCATCTGCAGGCGCGGGCAAACACATTCGCAGCCAAGGCGCCACGCGCCGGGCCACCACCGTGGCGCTGCACCAGCTCGTACGCGAGCACGAGCTTGATTAAGCGCACGTAGCGCGCTGAGGACTAGAAATGAGAGAAGACATGTACAAAGTAATCGTTGAGCGCCCGCGCAAAAGCCGCGGCGTGCAAGGAACGGGCCGTGGCTATCGCAACGGCACAGCCCGCTGCTGGCAAGGCGTCGAAAACGCGCCCAGCCATCTGGGTATCAAGCGTGGCTACGGCTGGGGCAAGGGCCTGAACGAAAACCTGGCACCGCTCAAGCGCTGGTTGGGCCAACAAGTCAACCGCCCCTGGGACAAGGTGCACAGCGAGCTGTCGGCCCATATCGACAGCCGCAATACCGTGCAGGCACACATCTATTCGCATCTGGATCAGATGGTTGAGCGGCACTGTGTGTGGCAGGACGACGAAGTGTGGGCACCTAACGACTACTGGGGCAAGCAAGGCTTGGTGCTCATACGCCAATCGTGGCACGAGCTGTACGTGCACCCGCGCACTGGCATTTTGCTGTTCAACAAGCACCACGCCGCCGGCCGAGCCGCACGCTATGCACGCCCATCCAGCCCATCGGCTGACACCGTGCTGCGAAAAGACGGCCTCGTTCTCAAGCAACTCGATGGCATTTGGTACGCACTAACCCTGCACACCCTGCCCCCGATTGGCGACGGACCTATCCATCAATTCAGCGGCTACGACCGTGTGCGCGACCGCATGGTTTCGCGCAAGGACTACGCAAACAACTGCCAGCTGTATGGCAACCCACACAGCTACGCGGCACAAAAGCACCAACTGAGTAGCGCGCAACTGCGGCAACTCAAACTCGAAAACACATCGCTATGAAAAACGACATCGCATCGCTCGTACAGCCTGGTCTGCACGCCCACATCGCCCAGCGCAGTGCGCACCTGACGCAGGTGGCCAGTGAACTGAAGGCCGAACTATTTGGCATTGACGCGGTGATTGACCGCGTGATGGACTCGCTGCGTGCCTGGTACGTGCTGCCCGAAATCATCAACCGCCCTGTCATCGTCTGCCTATGGGGCCTGACTGGCACCGGCAAGACGCAACTGACCCGTTGCATTGCGCAAAAGCTGGGCTTTTACGACCGTTTTGTTGAAGTTCAAATGGACGGCTTTTCCAACGGCTCGGGTTACTACGCCAGCAGCATCTCGGGCATGCTGGCCGACTCGGGCATTGAAGAAGGCTGCGCAGGAATTTTGGTACTCGACGAATTCCAGCGCTTTCGCACCATCAACAGCAAGGGCGAAGACGTGAAGGTCGAGCGCTACCAGGACGTCTGGGCGCTGCTGTCCGACGGTCGCCTCGCCCCTGCGCTGTCGTTCATGAGCAGCATTGAATCGTCGCTGGCAAATTCGCAATACGACCTGGAACGCGAAACCTCAGACGACAAAGACAGCAAGAAAACGCCCTACAAGTTCAAGCTGTCGCCGTATGAAGCACGCGAGTTCAAGCAAAGCCTGAAACTCAAGGAGCCGCTGCTGGACATCATGGGCTGGTCGCCTGATGAAATTCAAACCCGCCTGCACGCCTTCCGTCAACAACCCAACGCCTGGGAAACCGACTACAGCAAGCTGCTGGTGTTTGTGTCGGGCAACCTGGACGAGATGTACGACGAGACCGCCAAGCGGGTGGAAGACTGCGACACCGATGCCGACATCTTTCATGCGCTCACGCAAAAACTGTCCATCATCGACGTGAAAAAAGCACTAGGCGAGCGCTTCAAGCCCGAGCAGATTGCAAGGCTGGGCAACAACCACGTGATCTACCCCAGCTTCAGCCGCACCACCTACCAAAAGCTGATCGACAATATGTGCGCACGCTATGTGCAAGACATTGCGCGCACCTCAGGCCTGTGCTTTGAAATTGACGAGGCGGTGAAGGCCGAGATCTATGCCAATGCGGTGTTCCCGGCGCAAGGCACGCGGCCCCTGTTTTCGTCGATTCACAACATCTTGAGCGCACCGCTGGTCAACGCCACCTTATGGGCCATTGAACAAGGTGCCACGCCGCTGGATGTGTTGCGCGTGACGCTGGCCGACGACCGCAAGCATTTGTGCGTGGCGTTTGGCCTGCAGCAAAGCCGCTACCCCGTGAACTTCGAGCTGAACCGCTTGAAGCAGCGCGCCAACCGCGACTTTCGCGCGCTGCTGGCCGTGCATGAGGCCGGCCATGGCCTGCTGTATTGCCTGCTGTTCAAGCAGCCACCGCAAGAGCTGAAAATCAATGTGGCCTCGTTCGATGGTGGCTACAACAGCTACATGAGCCTGCGCTCGTACTCGCGCCAGAACTGCCTGGACATGATCTGCGTGGGCCTGGGTGGCCGGGCGGCCGAGGCGCTGGTGTTTGGCCAAAACGCTTGCACCACCGGTGCCGAGAGCGACTACAAACGAGCCACGGCCATCGCCGCGCAGTTTGTGCGCCACTACGGCTTTGCCAGCCGCCTGAGCCGCACCGATGTCACGCACGACACCGAAGAGAACCTCAACACCGACATCGCCCCCACCAACACCGCGATCGAAACCTTGCTGGCCGAGCAATACACCCGCGCCAGCAAACTGCTGGACCAACACCGCAGCGAGCTGGTGGTCATTACGCAGGAGCTGGTGGAGCACGGCGAAATGGCCAAGCAGAAGCTGGCAGATTGGCTGGGCTTGACGGTGGCGACCGAGCCGAGTGTGCTGGAGCCGTATGCGGACAAGTTGGCGGCGTTTGCGGCAACCGAATAGACTCGTGTAGCACGTGTTCACGTGCTACACTTTTGATGTTGTTATTGGAGTCATAGATGGCCAACCTCACCATTGCCTTGGACGAAACCATCATCCGTGATGCCCGTATCCGCGCCATTCAGGAGGGCACATCCGTCAGCGCCAAGTTGCGGGAGTTTCTAACCGACTACGCAAAAGGTGCCAGCCGCCAGCAGGCCGCTGGGCAAGCCTTCATTGCAGCGGCACGCGCCAGCCAAGCCAACGCCGAGGGCCAGCGATTCAGCCGTGAAGACGCATATGACCGGCTCTACCCTGGGACGGTCGGCCCGTGATTTGCTTTTTTGACACCAACATCCTGGTCTACACCGTCGACAGCAGCGAACCCATACGCCGCGAGCGGGCTCTGGAATGTCTGTCCGGCGCGGTGCAACACCACACGGTAGTGATCAGCACCCAAGTGCTACAGGAGTTTTACAGCATCACCACCCGCAAACTGCGCCCTCCTCTGAGCGCGTCTCAAGCCAATCATCAAGTAGAGCAACTGTGCGGCTTTGAGGTGCTGGGTGCCACCAAACACACGGTGCTCAGTGCGACCGTACTGGCACAAGCACATCAGCTGTCGTGGTGGGACGCGCTGATTCTTGAAGCCGCTTTGCGTGCGCAAGCCGATGTGCTGTACACCGAAGACGGGCAGCATGGGCGCCAGTTCGGCAAACTGCGTGTCGTCAATCCCTTTCTTGAATAGCGATCCAAACCCATGTCCACCGTCTTCAACTTCACCTTCGTTCCCTGGTTCCGCTCGGTCGCGCCGTACATCCACATGCACCGGGGCAAAACCTTTGTGGTGGGCATTGCTGGCGAAGCCATTGCGGCGGGCAAGTTGCAGCATCTGGCGCAAGACCTTGCGTTGATTCAAAGCATGGGCGTGAAGGTGGTGCTGGTGCACGGCTTTCGGCCGCAGGTGAATGAGCAACTGTTAGCCAAGGGCCATGCGCCCAAGTATTCGCACGGCATCCGCATCACCGACGAGGTGGCGCTGGACTGCGCGCAGGAAGCTGCTGGCCAACTGCGCTATGAAATTGAAGCGGCCTTCAGCCAGGGCCTGCCCAACACGCCCATGGCTGGCTCCACGGTACGGGTCATCTCGGGCAACTTCATCACGGCGCGGCCGGTGGGTGTGGTCGATGGGGTGGATTTTCAACACAGCGGCCTGGTGCGCAAAGTGGATGTGGCAGGCATCACGCGCACCTTGAGTTTTGGAGCGATGGTGCTGCTATCGCCCTTTGGCTTTTCGCCCACGGGTGAAGCGTTTAACCTGACGATGGAAGAGGTGGCCACCAGCGTGGCCATTGCCCTACAGGCCGACAAGCTGATTTTTTTGACCGAAGTTGCTGGCCTGCGCATGCGCCCCGGCGAACCCGAGGGAGACGACAACCCGATTGACACCGAACTGCCGCTGGCCGCCGCGCAAAAGCTGCTGGCCGAGTTGCCACCGGCTCAAATTCCCACCGACCCCGGCTTCTATTTGCAGCACTGCGTGACGGCCTGCAAAGCGGGCGTAGAGCGCAGCCACATCTTGCCGTTTGCGCTCGACGGCTCGCTGTTGCTGGAAATTTATGTGCACGACGGCGTGGGCACCATGGTGATTGACGAAAAGCTGGAAGAACTGCGCGAGGCCACGCCCGACGACGTGGGCGGCATTCTTCAGTTGATCGAGCCGTTTGAAAAAGACGGCACCCTGGTCAAGCGCAGCCGCACCGAAATCGAGCGCGACGTGGCCAACTACACCATCATCGACCACGACGGCGTGATCTTTGCCTGCGCCGCGCTATACCCCTACGCTGAGAGCCGCACGGCGGAGATGGCTGCGCTCACCGTGTCACCCCAAAGCCAGGGCCAGGGCGACGGTGAAAAAGTGCTGCGCCGCGTGGAGCAGCGCGCCAAAGAGATGGGGCTGGACAGCATCTTCGTGCTCACCACCCGCACCATGCACTGGTTTTTGAAACGCGGCTTCACCCAGGTTGACCCCGACTGGTTGCCCGAGGCGCGCAAGCGCAAATACAACTGGGATCGCAAGAGTCTGGTGTTGGTCAAGAAGCTGACTTAAGCCATGCGCACGCTGCGCGATGCCACCCTGCAAGACGCTGCTGCCTTGTGCCGTGCGCAGCAGGAAACCGCCAAAACCGCAGGCCAGCTGGTGTCCTACCCAGACGAGCTGACCGCGCTGGATTTCGCCCAGCGCATCACCCTGTTGTCTGACGACCGCGGCAAGTACCTGGTGGCAGAACAAGACGGCCAGCTGGTTGGCCACGGCTGCTTGAGCCCCCTGCCCAGGCGTCGCATTGCGCATGTGGTGCAGCTTGATTTGTGCGTGCACCCCGGCCACACCGGTCAAGGCCATGGCCGCGCTATCCTGACCGGCCTGATCGCCTGGGCCACAGCGCACCCACCCACGCGAAAAATCGAGCTGAATGTGCGTGCGGTGAATGAGCGGGCGATTGGTTTGTACCGCTCGCTGGGGTTTGTCGAAGAGGGCCGGATGACGCAGCGGGTTTGCTTGGCCGACAAGGTGTATTGCGATGACATCTGCATGGCGCTAGCCTTGCGTGACGTTCACTGACCGGATGGCCACCGATCTCCCACCCAACGCCGTTCAACCCGCCAATCGAAAGACCTGGCGCGCCTGGCTGGCCAAGCACCACACGCAGCCCGATGGCGTGTGGCTGGTGACGTTCAAGAAGAACAGCGGCCAGCCGCTGCTGCCGTATAACGACGCTGTTGAAGAAGCCTTGTGCTTTGGCTGGGTAGACAGCAAACCGCGCAAGCTGGATGAGCAGCGCAGCATGCTGTGGTTTGCACCGCGCAAAGGTTCCAGCGGCTGGTCGGCTATCAACAAAGCACGCATAGTCAAGATGCAGACGGCAGGGCTGATGACACCGGCCGGGCAAGCCAAGATTGATGCTGCAATAGCCGATGGCAGCTGGGGCTTGCTGGATGCTGTCGATGCATTGGAGATTCCCACGGATCTGACCCAGGCCTTCAAGCAGCGGCCTGGCTCGGCGCAGCACTTTGACGCCTTTCCCAAGTCGGTGCGGCGCGGCATTCTGGAGTGGATTGCGCAGGCCAAGCGGCCTGAAACCCGAGCGGCACGCATCGCACAAACGGCCGAGATGGCAGCGGCAAATCAGCGGGCCAATCAGTGGCGCTATGCAAAACCGGCATCAAGTTTGCCGTCTGTCTGAAACAAGACGGGCCCACAATCCCCAGTTTTACTGTTTGGGGGAAACCTGCATGAGCTCTCTTAACTTCATCGGTGGCGAAAAAGGCGGCGTGGGCAAATCGGTCACCGCCCGCGCCCTGGCCCAGTATTTCATTGACAAGGGTCAGGCCTTCACCGGTTTTGACACCGACCGCTCCCACCACTCGTTCACCCGTTTCTACACCGACTACGCCAGCCCCGTGCTGGTCGATAGCTACGAGGGTCTGGATCGGGTGGTCGACGCTTTCGAGGCCGACCCGGATCAAAACGTCATCGTTGATCTGGCGGCGCAAACCCTGGCACCCATTTCCCGCTGGGTGCATGACTCGCAACTGATTGCGGTGCTCAGCGAGTTGGGTATCGCCGTGAATTTTTGGCATGTGCTGGACGATGGAAGAGACTCCGTGACCCTGCTGGACAAGCTGATCGACACCTTTGGGGTTCCAGCCTCAACGGGTTCAAGCCCCAACTACATCGTGGTGCAAAACCATGGCCGTGGGTCTGATTTTTCGCTTCTCACCGAGTCAGCCGCGCTGGCCAAGGCACGCGGTGCCGGTGCCCGCATGATTAACCTGCCGGCCCTGCAAGACGCCAGCATGCGCAAGATTGACCACCACAGCGCCAGCTTCTGGAGCGCCATCAACAACCGCGAAGGCGACGACATGCTGGGCCTGCTGGAGCGCCAGCGTGTGAAGATGTGGCTGCAAAAGGTCTACAGCGAATTTGACAGCCTGCCTTTGTAAAAACGATGGTCCGATTTGCCTTTTTGACCTGCATTGCCCTGCTGTCCGGATCGTCGCTGGCCGCAAGCTCGGTGGTTGAGCCGCTCACCGTGACGATTCCCGCCGGGGCCTTTGTTCTGGGCACCGATCTTCCTGGCCAAGGGCCGCCGACCAAAAAACAAATGCCCTCTATCGCCATCACCGCGACCGAGATCACCGTCGCTCACTTTCGGGCGTTTGTCAAAAGCACCGGCCACAGCCCAGCTGTCGGCTGCTTCGATTGGCGCGATGGCACTTTCGGCGACGACCCGGGCGGGCGTTGGGACGACCCGGTGAGCGCGCCGTCTGACGCGCATCCGGTCGTCTGCGTGCGCTGGGCAGACGCCGTCGCTTACGCCAACTGGCTGTCGAAAGCGTCTGATGCCAGCTGGCGACTGCCGACTGAAACAGAATGGGAATATGCCGCCAAGGGCGGTAACCCGGCCCCCTCGCCCCTGACGCCCGAGACCGCGTGCGCCGCCGCGAACCTGCACGACGCCGCGTCGGCGGCTGCTGGCGGCCCGCGGCTTGCACCTTTGCCCTGCAACGACGGATACCCCAAAACTGCACCCGTCGGCGGTCGCAAGGCCAACGGTTTCGGACTCTTCGACACCTTGGGCAACGTCTCTGAATGGACCGCCAGTTGCTGGCGCGACGCCTACGGCACCTCTGAGGAAGACTGCAGCCGCCATGTCGTTCGCGGCGGTGCCTGGAAGGACGACCTGATTCAAGCCACCACGACAAACCGCGTCGGACTATTTGAAGATTTTCGCAGCCGCTATTTCGGATTCCGTCTGGTGCGCGAGTCCCGCTAAGGCAAGGCGGACGCACACCCAACAAGCGATGGCGTCGCCGTCGGTAAAAGGCAGACTGAGTAGTACGAAATTTCCTGATTATTGATCTCTTCCAAATTCACGACAGTGAATTGGACTGTTTTCACCCTTTCCCTCCGGGAGAGGGAGGAAATCCCGTCTTGGCCCCCTCTCCCGCAAGCGGGAGAGGGTTGCGGTGAGGGTCGGCGCGGTCAGCTCAGCACTGCTTGTCTGAGGCATGTACCTATTCAGGTGGAGTCTTTTCCAATTCAGGTTTGATACTGAACAGCGTTCCTGAAAGTCAGTTGTCAAGCATGGTCAAAGGGTTTAAGGAAACGCCAGTGTAGGGGGCAACCTGGCTGTCCGGTTTCCTGAATTCTT
>JAAFIW010000018.1 GCA_013297875.1 Comamonadaceae bacterium
GGCATCTCCGGCTTGCACGGTGTATTGAAAGCTCAAGGTGCTGGTGCCCGAGCCGCTGGAGTAAGTGGCGTTGCGGTCGGTGGCACCGGTTTCCAGGGTCAAAGTAGGTGTGCCGGTGACGATCACGGCTTCGTTAAAAGCCACCGTCAGGGTGATCACACTGCCTACGCCGTAGCTGCCGTTGGCGGTGGTGGAGTTGACGGGGGCTACTGGGTTGGCGGTATTCAGTTGCACCAGCGTGTTGCCATTGCGGTCGCCAATCAAAGTATCCAGGTCACCATCGCCATCGATGTCCACGAAGCTGGGGCTGGCGTAGTAGCCCACATCGGCCAGGCTGTAGGGGTTTTTGGTGACTACGGCAAAGGCGGGCACCGTGCGGCTACCGGTATTCAGCTGCACCAGGGTGTTGCCATCGCTGTTACCCATCAAGGCATCCAGGTCACCGTCACCGTCGATGTCGACAAAACTGGGGCTTGCGGAGTTGCCCGCATTCGCTAGGCCGTAGGGGCTGGTGGTGGCTGCTGCAAAGGCGGGGCTTGTGGCGCTGCCGGTGTTCAGTTGCACCACAATGCTGCCAGGGTAGTTGCCAATCAAGGCATCCAGGTCACCGTCGCCATCAATGTCCACCAGGCTGGGGCTGGCGTAGCGGCCTACATCGGCCAGGCCGTAGGGGTTGGTGGTGGGCGCAGCAAAAGCCGGGCTGTTGGCGCTGCCAGTGTTCAGCTGCACCACGGTGTTGCCATCGCCGTTGCCCATCAAGGCATCCAGGTCCCCCGTCACCGTCAATGTCCACCAAGCTGGGGTTGGCGTAGCCGCCCACATCGACCAGGCCGTAGGGGGTGGTAGTGGCTGCTGCAAAGGCCGGGCTGGTGGCGCTGCCGCTGTTCAGTTGCACCACGGTGTTGCCACTACTCTCGCCAATCAAGGCATCCAGGTCACCATCACCGTCAATGTCAGCAAAGCTGGGGCTGGCGAAGTTGCCCACACGCCCCAGACTGTAGGGGTTGGCGGTGGGGGCGGCAAACGCGGGCGTGGGCAGTAGCGCGCCGCGTGGGGCGCTGCCGTCAATCACGATGTTGGCGTTGGCACCCAGGGAGCCTGCTGCTCCCGGCGCGGCCAGGGCGAGGATGGCGTTGTTGCCGGCGGCGTCGGCCATGGCGCCGCCGTTGAGCTTCAAAGCTCTGGCGTTAACGACGTCCAGATCAGCCGAGGTGTCGCCTGCGCGCACGGTGTAGCTGAATGTCAGCGTGGTGCTGCCCGAGCCGCTGGTGTAGGTGGCTGCGCGGTCTGTCGCGCCGGTTTCCAGGGCGATGGAGGGGGTGCCGACCACGATCACGGCTTCATCAAATGCAATCGTGAAGGTGATGACGCTGCCCACGCCGTACGTGCCATTGGTGGTGGTCGATGTGACGGGGGCGACCGGGTTGCTGGTGTTCAGTTGCACCACGGTGTTGCCAACGCCGTTGCCAATCAAGACATCCAGGTCACCGTCATCGTCGATGTCCACCAAGCTGGGACTGGCCCAACTGCTTGTACGCGCCAAGCCGTAGGGGTTTGTGGTGGCCGCAGCAAAGGCGGGTGCGGTGCTGGTGCCGATGTTCAGTTGCACCACGGTGTTGCCTAAACGCTCGCCAATCAACGCATCCAGGTCACCGTCGCTGTCGATGTCCACGAAGCTGGGGCTGGCGTAGTAGCCCACATTGGCCAGGCCGTAGGGGTTGGTGGTGGCTATGGCAAAGGCGGGCGCGGTGGGGCTGCCAGTGTTCAGTTGCAACAGCGTGTGGCCATTGCGGTTGCCAATCAAGGCATCCAGGTCACCGTCACCGTCAATGTCCACAAAGCTGGGGCTGGCGGAGTTGCCCACATTCGCCAGGCTGTAGGGGTTGGTGGTGGCTACAGCAAATGCGGGTGCGGCAGGGCTACCCGTGTTCAGCTGCACCACGGTATGGCCATCGTAGTTGCCAATCAAGGCGTCCAGGTCGCCGTCACCGTCAATGTCCACCAAGCTGAGGCTGGCGTAGCGGCCCACATCGGCCAGGCCGTAAGGGTTGGGGGTGGCTGCTGCAAAGGCGGGGCTGGTGGCGCTGCCGGTGTTCAGTTGCACCAGGGTGTTGCCAACGCTGTTGCCAATCAAGGCATCCAGGTCACCATCACCGTCAATGTCCACAAAGCTGAGGCTGGCAGAGACGCCCACATTCGCCAGGCCGTAGGGGTTGGTGATGGGGGCCGCGAAGTTGATCGGGCTGATGAGCGTTCCACGGGGGCGGGTGGTATCAGGCATGTGGCGCTTTCATTCTTCAATGGCGACAATTGACAATTGCGATAAAACGTGGCCTGACCCATGTCAATACTGCTCAGGCAGCTATGAAATAAATAGCGTTTGCTGGATCAGAAGGTGACAAACCAGGGTTGTGCGGGGTGCAGGCTATTGCAAAGTGCTGCCAATCACAACAATGTTAAATCGTCGAATCGGCAAGAAAATGGCAGAGTTAAACCACATCTGCCGTAAACCAACACTTTGCTTGCTTCACCGTGCATCCCGAACCCAGGCGATGCGGTGGTTTTTGTTTCAACCCAGATTTTCCATTAGGCGCACCTTCGGTGCTGTTTGGATTCCAACGGCGCATTTGCGGCCATTTTTGCCCCTCTTCGTCGCCCATGGCGCGCGCCATGAGCTCCTCAGTCGGGTCAAAACTGACTCGCAACTGCATCCGTTGTCTATCCAAACCCTAATGGAAATTCTGGGTTCAATCACTACATTTTCAATAGCTGCTTGAGCGCTCTGGGCCTGCACGTAATGCTTTTTTGGCTTGAAAACGGGCCTCCGAGGGCAACAACCATCAGCGTGCTGGCGCAGCCTTGGGTCGGGGGCGCACGCCGGGGGTGACGTCCAGGGCGAGTTTGCTGTCCAGGCGTTGCACCTCAAACTTGGCTGCCGCGCCGGGGGGCAGGGCGGCTACTTTGCCCAGTAGCTGGGCGACGGTGTTCACCGGCTGCCCGGCCACCGCCACGATCACGTCGCCTGGGCGCACGCCAGCTGAGGCGGCCGGGCCGTTTTGCAGCACGCCGGTGATCAGCACGCCGTTTTTGGCCTTCACGCCAAAGGTCTCCATCAGCTCGGGTGACAGCTCGTTGGGCTCCACGCCAATCCAGCCGCGTGTGACGCGACCGTCTTTCACAATGCCTTCCATCACCTGCTTGGCGGTGGACACGGGAATGGCAAAGCCGATGCCCATACTTCCTCCACTGCGGCTATAAATAGCTGTATTGATGCCCAGCAGGTTGCCATTCACATCGACCAGCGCGCCGCCGGAGTTGCCGGGGTTGATGGCGGCATCGGTCTGGATGAAATTCTCGAAGGTGTTGATGCCCAGCTGGTTGCGGCCCAGCGCGCTGACGATGCCGCCGGTGACCGTCTGGCCCACGCCAAAGGGGTTGCCAATGGCCAGCACCTGGTCGCCGGTTTGCAGTGCGTCCGAGTTGCCCAGCACGATCACGGGCAGCTTGTCCAGGTCAATTTTCAGCACCGCCAGGTCGGTGTCGGGGTCGGTGCCAATCACCAGGGCTTTGGCGCGGCGGCTGTCATTCAGGATGACCTCAATCCCGTCGGCACCTTCGATCACGTGGTTGTTGGTCAGCACATAGCCGCTGGCGCTGACGATGACGCCGCTGCCCAGACCGCCCTGCGGTTGGCTACCCTGCTCGCCAAAGAAAAAGCGAAACCACGGGTCGCCGTTGTTGGGGCCGCGCACAGCAGCTTTGCTGGTGTTGATGCTGACCACCGCCGCTGAGGCGCGTTGCGCCGCCTGGCGGAAGCTGCCGGCGGGCGGCGGTGCATTGGGCGTGCCGGGCGCTTCGATCAGCGAGACCACGCCGGGGCGTGCATTGCCGCGGCCCAGCCATTCGGGTTTGAGCGTAGCCACCACAAAATAGGCCGCCAGCAAAACGGTGACGGCTTGGGAAAACAACAACCAGGTGCGGCGCATGGGTGGACTCAAACAAAAAACACGGGCCGTCAGTGTAGTGCGCTGAGTGGGCCAGCAGGGGCCGAAAATTTGCCGCTTATCACCAAAAGTGACGCACGTGCAAATCCACTGCGCTCGGGCAGCTACCAATTCAGTAGCGAATGTCTAGAGGTTCCCTAGGCAATTGGCGGTCATGACACCGATTCTTCATTGGCCAGGCGCCGGGCCTTCAGGCTGGGGCGCGCGCTGCTGGCGCGTCGGCTGCGGCGCGTTTTGCCGCGCGTGGCGGCCAGATCGGCGTCTTCAACCGCCATGGGCTTTCCGGTGGCGGGGTCGGAAATGGCGGCGCGCGAGCGCATGCCACGGGCCAGCTGGGCCATTTCTTCGGCTTCGTGCAGCACGGCGTCGGCATTGGTCGTGTGTCCGGCCATGTGCACCACGCCCACGCCAACATCCAGCCGCACATCAATCACCTGGTCATGCGGCATTTGCACCGAAATCGGTTTGCGCAAGCTGCTGGCCACGCGCAGGCCCAGGGTACGCAGCGCGGCAGGTGAGGCAATGGTTTCAACCAGCACGACAAAACAGCGGTCGTAGTAGCGGCCCACCGGGTTCATCGCGCCCACCTGGCGCTGGATGCGCGAGGCCATTTGCGAGAGCACATCGTTCAAGCCCACGGGTCCCACATGCGCCGTGCTGTGCTCCAGGTCAAACAGCAGCACGGCCAGCACCGCGCCATCGCGGCCGGTGCGTCGACGGCGCTTGAGCGCATCCACCAGCTTTTGCACAATGATCACGCTGCCGGGCAGCTGGGTGACCGGGTCGCGCTCGGTGGGCAGGCGGCTGTCTCGCCGCACCCGGTGCTCCCTCACGTAACGCTGCCAGATCACCAAACCCACCACGATGTTGCTCAGCGCAATGGCGGCTGCAGCCACGATTTGGGTGCCCAGGCTGGCCGACTGCCATTGAAGGGCATGCAAAAAGCAGCCCACAATGGCCACCAGCATCAGCAGGCAGCCCAAGGCCATGCCCAGTGCCAGCCGGTCGCCCAGCATCCAGGCGCGCGCTGACAGCCACAGCGCCACGCTGGCCGCAAGCGCGGTGACCAGCCCCGATGCGGGCAGTTGCATGGGCTGCGGTAGCAGCAGGCACAGCGGTCCGGCCACCGCGCAGACGATCATGGAGGTGCGCAGTGCCACCGACATCAGGCGGTCGCGGGCGCGGGCTGACAGCCAGTCCACCATCATGTAAGCACCGGCGGCCCCGCTGAGCGGACCGATCAGCACCTGCGCAGCGCGAAAAAAAGGTGTGTCCCAGGCGGGCTCCACGGCCAACACCATTCCGCTGAGCAGCGCCACAAAGCACAGCGCGCATAGGTGAATCACAAAACCCTGGCGTGCCGCTTTGCTGCGGGAGCGCACCAACTCCGCCACGTTGAGCACGATCACTGTTGCAATGGCACCTGCCGACAGGCTCCAGATCATCAGTTCGGGGGTGGTCATGGGTGGAAATGAGCGGCAGGTTGCAAAACGTGAAATGTGTTGCGTGATTGTGCGTCCAGAACATGATTTGTGTGTGGCAAGCACACGGACAATGTGGCTCTTGTGCAAACCTATTCTGAATGATTCATGCCCCCCAACAACGCCCCCGCCACCCGCCAGCAGGTGCTCAACCAGTTTGATGCCTTGCTGCAGCCCCAGCGCTTCAAAGACTATGGCCCCAACGGCCTGCAAGTCGAAGGCAAAGCGCAAGTTGCGCGCCTCGTCAGCGGCGTCACAGCCAGTCGGGCGCTGATTGAAGCGGCCATTGCTGTGCAGGCCGACGCCATTTTTGTGCACCACGGCCTGTTCTGGCGCGGCCACGATGGCTGCGTCACGGGCTGGTTAAAGCAGCGCCTGGCCTTACTGCTGCAACATGACGTCAACCTGTTTGCCTACCACCTGCCGCTAGACGCGCACCCCGAGCTGGGCAACAACGCGCAACTGGGCGTGCAACTGGGGCTGGCAGCCACTGGGCGCTTTGGTGAGCAGGATCTGGGGTTCATCGGGGAGCCGACGAGCGGCACAGGCTTTGCCAGCGCACAACACCTGGCCGACCATGTGCAATTGGTGCTAAATCGTCCAGTCACCCTTGTAAAACCTGCTCAAGCAGCTATTAAAAAAATAGCATGGTGCACCGGTGGCGCGCAGGGCTATTTTGAATCGGCCATTGCGGCGGGGGCTGATGCCTTCATCACCGGCGAAATCTCCGAGCCCCAGGCCCACTACGCCCGTGAGTGCGGCGTGGCCTATCTGGCCTGCGGCCACCACGCCAGCGAGCGCTACGGCGCGCCGGCGGTGGCCGGGCATGTGGCCGCGCAACTGGGGCTGTGGCACCAGTTCATTGACATTGACAACCCCGCATGAACGCATCATCCAAACCCATTGCCATCACCCTGGGCGACCCCGCAGGTATTGGCCCGGAGATCATCGCCAAGGCCTTTCGCGACGCACCCCAAACCTTGCAAAACTGCGTGGTGGCCGGTGACCTGGCCAGCTTGCGCCGCGCGGCGCAGCAAACGGCCGTGCCGGGGCAGCCTGCCTTGCCAGTGGCGCTGCTGGAGTCACTGGAGCACCTGCCCGATGTGCCGCCGCGTTGCATCCCGGTGCTACAAATAACGCAGCAGCTTGAGCAGGTTTTACCTGGGCGTATCAGTGCTTTGGCTGGAAAAATGGCTGCCCAGTGCCTGCAGTGGGCAGCGCGCGCCGCCCTGCAAGGCCAACTTGCAGCCATGGTGACCGCGCCGCTGCACAAAGAGGCGCTGGCGGCGGCGGGCGTGCCGTT
Organism: Comamonadaceae bacterium; assembly: GCA_013297875.1. Lineage (GTDB taxonomy): Bacteria > Pseudomonadota > Gammaproteobacteria > Burkholderiales > Burkholderiaceae_C > JAAFIW01. The sequence goes on from JAAFIW010000018.1 coordinate 6,789, forward strand.
TCCGGGCCACACCGAGTTGCTGCAGCACGAGGCCGCGCAGCATGCCGGCCTGGCCCTTGGAGACCTGCCGGTGCGCATGATGCTGGCCAACGACGAATTGCGGGTGGTGCTGGTCAGCATTCACCTGTCGCTGCGCGACGCGCTGGACGCCGTGCGTTTTGACACGGTGTTGCAAACCTTACGCATCACACACCAAAGCCTGTGCGCGTTATTGGGCCGTGTGCCCCGCATTGCGGTGGCGGGGCTGAACCCGCATGCGGGTGAAGGCGGCTTGTTTGGCCGTGAAGAGTTGGAGACTATTAGCCCGGCCATTGCGGCAGCACGTGCAGAAGGCATACAGGCCAGCGGCCCATTTGCGCCAGACACCGTTTTCATGCGCGCGAGAGAGAAGCCTGGGCAGCCGGGCGAATTTGACGCCGTGGTGGCCATGTACCACGACCAGGGGCTAATTCCAGTGAAATACCTCGGGGTAGAGCAGGGCGTGAACGTCACGCTGGGCTTGCAAGGCAGCGAGCCTGCGCCGTGGCGTCTGGTGCGCACCAGCCCGGATCACGGCACTGCCTTTGATATTGCCGGCACGGGCGCTGCCGACGCCAGCAGCCTGATTGCGGCCGTCCGCATGGCGCAGCAGATCATCCATTTCAAGTCAAAATAGCTGCTCGTGCACGATCAGTGTGCACGAGCAGCTACATAAACGATAGCAATTCCAGCAGCCGGGATCAGCGCTTGAGGTTGTCGCGAATCTCGCGCAGCAGCACGATGTCTTCTGGGGTGGCGGGCGCGGCGGCAGGCGGGGCTGCACGCTTCATGCGGTTGATCTGCTTGACCATCATGAAAATAATGAACGCCAGAATGATGAAATTCACCGCAATGGTGATGAAGTTGCCATAGGCCAGTACCGGCACACCGGCTTTCTTCAAGGCTTCCAGCGTCATCACCGTGCCGGCAGGCACCTTGCCCAGCACCACGTACAGGCTGGAGAAATCCAGACTGCCAAAAATGGACCCCACCACCGGCATGATCAGGTCTGCCACCACCGAATCGACAATCTTGCCGAAAGCCGCACCAATGATCACACCTACGGCCAGATCGACCACATTGCCCTTGACGGCAAATTCCTTGAACTCTTGCATCATGCCCATACGAAACTCCTTTGGTTGTTGAACCTTCGTAGTATTCCGGCTTGCCCGCCGCTGTCAAGGCCGAGTCCGGCACTGTGGCGTGGAAACCCTCCGCTACAATCCGACGCTGTTTCCAGGGCAGACTGCCCATCAACCGGGGCGGCCCAGCCCCCCACTGGCGCGGGCACAAGCCAGCGCCAGCCGACACGAAGATTGAGGACATTCATGAGTAACACCCCAGCATCGCCAGTAGACAGCGCCAAGCGCACCTGGCTCATTGCTTCAGGTTGCGCAGGTGCTGCAGGCGGTTTGGCCGTTGCTGTGCCATTTGTCAGCACATTCCAGCCGTCCGAGCGCGCCAAGGCTGCTGGCGCTGCCGTAGAAGTCGATATTTCGGCAATGAAGCCCGGCGAAAAAATCACCGTGGAATGGCGCGGCAAACCCGTGTGGATCGTCAAGCGCACCCCCGAGCAACTGGCTGCGCTCAAGAAGACTGAAGGCCTGCTAGCCGACCCGAAATCCGAGCGAAACCCCGCCGATCTCACCCCGGTCTATGCCCGTAACGAAGCCCGCTCGATCAAGCCGGAAGTATTCGTCGCAGTCGGCATTTGTTCACACCTGGGTTGCTCGCCCAGCGACAAGTTTCAAATCGGTGCCCAACCCTCGCTGCCTGATGACTGGCCCGGCGGCTTCCTGTGCCCCTGTCACGGCTCGACCTTCGACATGGCAGGCCGCGTCTACAAAAACAAGCCAGCGCCCGACAACCTGGAAGTACCTCCCCACATGTTTCTGTCCGACACCCGCCTGATCATTGGCGAAGACAAAAAAGCCTAAAGGCATATCAACATGGCGCAATTCAAGGAAATATCACCGAATGCCGGTTACGGCGAAAAGCTGATGAACTGGGTGGACAACCGCTTCCCGGCCTCCACGCTGTACAAGGAGCACCTGTCTGAGTACTACGCACCCAAAAACTTCAACTTCTGGTACTTTTTTGGCTCCCTGGCCCTGCTGGTGCTGGTGATTCAAATCGTGACCGGTATCTTTTTGGTCATGCATTACAAGCCTGATGCCAATCTGGCATTTGCTTCGGTCGAATACATCATGCGCGACGTGCCCTGGGGCTGGCTGGTGCGCTACATGCACTCCACTGGCGCGTCGGCGTTTTTTGTGGTGGTTTACCTGCACATGTTCCGTGGCCTGATTTACGGCAGCTACCGCAAGCCGCGCGAGCTGATCTGGATTTTTGGCTGTGCGATTTTCCTGTGCCTGATGGCCGAAGCCTTCATGGGCTACCTGCTGCCCTGGGGCCAGATGAGCTACTGGGGCGCACAGGTGATCGTGAACCTGTTTGCTGCGATTCCCTTCATCGGCCCCGATCTGGCCTTGCTGATTCGTGGTGACTATGTGGTGTCCGACGCAACCCTGAACCGCTTTTTCAGCTTCCACGTGATTGCCGTGCCCCTGGTGCTGCTGGGCCTGGTGGCCGCCCACCTCATTGCCTTGCACGAGGTCGGCTCCAACAACCCCGACGGCGTGGAAATCAAGGCCAATAAGGGCCCGGATGGCATTCCGCTGGACGGCATCCCGTTTCACCCCTACTACACCGTGCACGATATTTTCGGTGTGAGCGTGTTTTTGATGATCTTCACGGCCATCATTTTCTTTGCTCCGGAGTTCGGCGGTTACTTCCTGGAATTCAATAACTTCATTCCAGCCGACCCTTTGAAAACCCCGGCGCACATTGCACCGGTCTGGTATTTCACGCCGTATTACTCCATGCTGCGCGCCATTACCAGCGAAATGATGTATGCGCTGATTTTCTGCGCACTGGCTGGTGCCGGCCTTGTCGCCATGAAAACCAAAATTCCGGTCATTTTTAAAGCCGTCATTCTGAGCGCGGCGATCGCGGTGGCCGCCCTGATGCTGGCCATTGATGCCAAATTCTGGGGTGTGGTGGTGATGGGTGGTGCCGTGATCATTCTGTTTGCACTGCCCTGGCTGGACTATAGCCCCGTCAAGTCGATTCGTTACCGCCCGACCTGGCACAAATACCTGTATGGCATTTTTGTCATTAACTTCCTGATATTGGGTTATCTAGGCGTGCAGCCACCTTCACCGTTGGGTGAGCGCGTGTCCCAGGTGGGAACGCTGTTTTACTTTGGCTTCTTTCTCTTGATGCCGGTCTGGAGCCGCATGGGCGAGCCCAAGCCTGTACCCGACCGTGTTGTATTCGCTGCCCATTGAGCCTTCGAGAAAATGAATCACATGAAAAAGCTCATCCTCAGTTTTTTTGCTGCCTTTGTTTTTGCGGGCGGTGCCCATGCTGCTGGCGGCGACAGTATTGCGTGGGACAAGGCCCCGCAAAAGACAAATGATCTGGCCGCACTGCAAAACGGTGCCAAACTGTTCGTTAACTACTGTTTGAACTGCCATTCGGCCGCCTACATGCGCTACAACCGCATGACCGATATCGGTTTGACGGAAAAGCAGATCAAGGAAAATCTCCTGTTCACCACTGACAAAGTGGGCGACACCATGAAGGCTGCCATTGATCCCAAGCAGGCCAAAGAATGGTTTGGCGGCAACCCGCCTGACTTGACCATGATTGCCCGCTCACGGGCAGCCGTAGGCCAGGGCACAGGCCCCGACTACTTGTATACCTATCTGCGTACTTACTACCGCGACGAAACCAAGGCAACCGGCTGGAACAACATGGCCTTCCCCAGCGTGGGCATGCCCCATGTTTTGTGGGAGTTGCAAGGTGAACGCCGCCCCATTTTTGAAACAAAAATGGATCATGGCCATTCGGTGAAAATGCTCAAGGGTTGGGAGCAAATCACCCCCGGTAAGCTCACGCCGTTACAGTATGAGGAAGCGATGGGTGACCTGGTGGCCTATTTGCAATGGATGGGCGAGCCGGTGCGAAACACCCGCATTCGTATCGGCGTATGGGTTTTGCTGTTCCTGGGTGTATTTACCATCATCGCCTGGCGCTTGAATGCTGCATTTTGGAAAGATATTAAATAACCACCAAATAGCATCTGCGCAATTCGTGCAGTTTTCAGCGTCGAATTTTTCAAGTGACGGCTTGCCGTCACTTTCATTTTTGTAGGAGCCTTTGCCATGATGGTACTTTATTCGGGAACGACCTGTCCTTATTCCCACCGCTGCCGGTTCGTGTTGTTTGAAAAAGGCATGGATTTTGAAATTCGTGACGTGGACTTGTATAACAAGCCTGAAGACATCAATGTCATGAATCCCTATGGTCAGGTTCCTATCCTGGTTGAGCGCGATCTGATTCTGTATGAATCCAACATCATCAATGAATACATTGACGAGCGTTTTCCTCACCCGCAATTGATGCCCGGTGACCCGGTGGATCGGGCCCGTGTGCGCCTGTTCCTGCTGAATTTCGAGAAAGAGCTGTTCGTGCATGTCAGCACGCTGGAGTCGCGCGCTGCAAAAGCCAACGAAAAAGTCCTGGAAAAAGCACGCGCCCATATTCGCGACCGCTTGACCCAGCTGGCACCGGTGTTTTTGAAAAACAAATTCATGCTGGGTGACAGTTTTTCCATGCTGGACGTGGCGATTGCGCCACTGCTGTGGCGTCTGGATTACTACGGTATTGACCTCAGCAAAAATGCTGCGCCACTGCTCAAGTATGCCGAGCGTATTTTTTCGCGCCCGGCCTATATTGAAGCGTTGACACCGTCTGAAAAGGTGATGCGCAAGTAGCGCCAGCTGTTGCCGTGAGACAGTGGTGATGAACGCGATCGAGTCGACCTCTACCCGCCCGTATTTGATCCGGGCGCTGTACGACTGGTGCAGTGACAACGGCCTGACGCCCTATGTGGCCGTGCTGGTAGACGACTCGGTGCAGGTGCCCCGCGAGTACGTGAAAAACGGCGAAATCGTCTTGAACATCAGTTTTGATGCCACCAGCTCACTCAAACTGGGCAATGACTTCATTGAGTTCAAGGCCCGTTTTGCCGGAACAGCCCGTGAAATTGTGGTGCCGGTCAGGCAGGTGATTGCCATTTATGCGCGTGAAAACGGGCAAGGCATGGCGTTTCCCATGTCGGTTCCCGGGGCCGCAGGCGATGCTGCCCAGCCTCGAATGCCCAGCCTGAGCAGCGTGCCCTCGGACTCAAAAGTTGTTCCGTTGGTGGCAGTGGAGGCTTCTGCAGAGCTTCACGCAATGCCCGATGGCGACGACCCTGAGGGTTCGCCGCCCAAGCCACCGTCTGGCCCCCGGCCTGCCCTGAAACGCGTCAAGTAGACAAGTCAGCACGCACAAAGCGTGTGATGCAAGAAAAGCCAGAAATTGCGTTTTTGAGTCAGTACAATCCCACCTTCGCCGATTTAGCTCAGTTGGTAGAGCAACCGCCTTGTAAGCGGTAGGTCATCAGTTCGAATCCGATAATCGGCACCATTTTTCAGCGGGACAGACTGGGTGCGCTAAGCACCTTCAGTCGAATGGCACTGACCGGTGCCCCGGCCGCCAGCAGAGCGGCCTGCACGGTGGGTAACAGGTGCTTGAGTTTGGCAGCCGTCGCGCTGTTGTTGACAATCAAGCACCATTGCCCTGCCTCCAGTGGGCCCGCCTGGATGGCAGTGCGCAGGGCTTCAGGGATCACAGACTCCACAGATTTCAGCAATTGGCTGGATTGACTGGCCCGTTCAATCAAGCGGGCAAGGGTTGGGGCCTGACGGGTTGCGTCTTGCACGGAGACAGCTTTCGGTGCGCGATGGGACATGGGGCAAAACGCAGTCGTTGAAAAGGATTTGGCGTGCATTTAATCATCACAGACGCCTGGATGGCCAAAAGCCGGGCGCTTCACATCAGCGGCATTCGCTTGATCGGGGCCTGTCTGGTGCTGTCATTCCTGCTGGTTCTGATGTCAGCTGGCATCTACCACTGGGTGTTTCTCAAAGGTGCGCGCGAAGGTTGGCCCATTGTGGGCTCCCTGGTTCGGCTGGTCGTGAAAGACGAGTTTGAGCAACGCGACCGCTTCATGCGCGAGAACCTGGATGCCATGGCCCGCAAGCTGGGCGAAATGCAGGCCAAACTGATTCAGCTGGAGGCGCTCGGTGAGCGGGTGTCGGGTCTGGCGGGTGTGAGCCCCTCCGAACTGAAGCTGGCACCCGGCCGTGGTGGCGCGCTGGTGTCTGGCAGACCCTTGACGATGCAGGAGCTGCAAGCCACGCTGGATGAACTGAACCAGCTGACCGAGCAACGCACCGACCTCATGACTGTGGTCGAGTCGCAGTTGTTTGATCAAAAAATCCGCAAAATGATGGTTCCCACCCAGCAACCGGTGCTGGATGGCAATGTGGGCTCCTCGTTTGGCTGGCGCATTGACCCCATCAATGGTCGCTCCGCCTTGCACACCGGCCTGGATTTTCAGGCCGACCCCGGCACACCCATTCTGGCCGCCGCCGGTGGCGTGGTGGTCACGCAGGAGTACCACGCAGCCTATGGAAACATGGTCGAGGTTGACCACGGCAACGACCTGATCACCCGCTATGCCCATGCCTCCAAGGTGTGGGTGAAAAAGGGTGACCTGGTCAAACGCGGGCAAAAGCTGGCCGAGGTCGGCACCACCGGGCGGTCTACCGGGCCCCATCTGCACTTTGAGGTATTGGTGCAGGGAATTCCGCAAGACCCGCAAAAATTTCTGCAGGCGGGCCAAAATCTGCCGAGAGCAGCAGCTGCGATGGCGACAGCCACACGCAGGTAAAATCATCTCGCTTTGCTGTTGTTGGCCCGCTTGCGATGCCCAACCCCAGCCCCATGTATCTCTGACTGTTAAAAGGACTCGCTGCCCTGTTGGGCCCTGAGAGATGTTTCTCCCAGGGGGCAACAGGGCGGTTTTGCGTGAATGGCTACAAATTTTCTCACTCAGATTTTCGGCAGTCGCAATGACCGCCTGCTCAAGCAATACCGCAAGACGGTGGAGCGCATCAATGCCATGGAGCCGTCGCTGGAAAAACTGAGCGACGACGAACTGCGCGGCAAAACCGAGGCTTTCAAGGCGCGTGTTGCCGGTGGTGAATCGCTTGATTCCGTGCTGCCCGAAGCCTTTGCCGTGGTGCGCGAGGGCTCCAAGCGCGTCATGAAAATGCGTCACTTTGATGTGCAGATGCTCGGCGGCATGTCGCTGCACAACGGCAAAATTTCCGAAATGCGTACTGGTGAAGGCAAAACCCTCACCGCCACCTTGCCGGTCTACCTCAATGCCTTGACGGGCAAAGGTGTGCACGTGGTCACGGTGAACGACTACCTGGCCAACCGCGACGCGCAGTGGATGGGGCGTCTGTACAACTTCCTGGGCCTGACCGTGGGCGTGAACCTGCCGCAAATGCCACGCGAGCAAAAGCAGGCCGCTTACCGCGCCGACATCACCTACGGCACCAACAACGAGTACGGCTTTGACTACCTGCGCGACAACATGGTCTACGAGGCGGGCGACCGGGTGCAGCGCGGCCTGAATTACGCCATCGTCGACGAGGTGGACTCCATCCTCATCGACGAAGCCCGCACGCCGCTCATCATCAGCGGCCAGGCCGAAGACCACACCGAGATGTATATCGCCATCAACAAGGCGATTCCCACGCTCACCCGCCAGGAAGGCGAGGCCGATCCGCGCACCGGCGAGGGCGTGACCAAGCCGGGCGACTTCACGATGGACGAAAAATCGCGCCAGGTTTTCCTGACCGAGCAAGGCCACGAAAACGCCGAGCGCATTCTGTCCAACATGGGCTTGTTGCCCGCAGGTGCCTCGCTGTACGACCCGGCCAACATCACCTTGATGCACCACCTGTACGCCGCGCTGCGTGCCCACCACCTGTATGTGCGTGACCAGCATTACGTGGTGCAGGAGGGCGAAGTGGTGATCGTGGACGAGTTCACCGGCCGCCTGATGGCCGGTCGGCGCTGGAGCGAGGGCCTGCATCAGGCGGTCGAGGCCAAAGAAGGTGTGCAGATTCAGGCTGAAAACCAAACCCTGGCGTCCATCACGTTCCAGAACTACTTCCGCCTGTACAACAAGCTGTCGGGCATGACCGGCACGGCCGACACCGAAGCCTACGAGTTTCAGGAAATTTACGGCCTGGAAACCGTGCTGATTCCGCCAAACCGGGTTAGCAAGCGCACCGATGCACTGGATCGGGTCTACAAAACCACGCGCGAAAAATACGAAGCGGCGATTGCTGACATCCGCGAATGCCACGAGCGCGGCCAGCCCGTGCTCGTGGGCACCACCTCGATTGAAAACTCCGAAATCATTGACCAGTTGCTCATCAAGGCGGGCCTGCCGCACCAGGTGCTCAATGCCAAGCAGCACGCCAGCGAGGCCAGCATCATTGCCCAGGCGGGCAGCGCCAAGGTCATCACGATTGCCACCAACATGGCCGGTCGCGGCACCGACATCGTGCTGGGCGGCAACATCGAAAAAGCGATTGAAGCCGCAGAGGCTGACGAGTCGCTGAGCGAATCAGCCAGGCACGCACGCGTGGCCGAGCTGCGCGAGCAGTGGACAAAAGACCACGAACAAGTCAAGGCGCTGGGCGGCTTGCGCATCATTGCCACCGAGCGCCACGAGTCGCGCCGCATTGACAACCAGCTGCGCGGTCGCTCGGGCCGCCAGGGCGACCCTGGCTCCTCGCGCTTTTACCTGAGCCTGGACGATCCGCTGATGCGCATTTTTGCGGGCGAGCGCGTCAAAAGCATCATGGACCGGCTGAAGATGCCCGACGGCGAGGCCATTGAAGCGGGCATCGTCACCCGCAGCATTGAAAGCGCACAGCGCAAGGTCGAAGCACGCAACTTCGACATCCGCAAGCAGTTGCTCGAGTACGACGACGTATCCAACGACCAGCGCAAGGTGATCTACCAGCAGCGCAACGACATCCTGGACGCCACCGAGCTGACCGCCCAGATCGCAGGGTTGCGCGAAGGCTGTTTTACCGATTTGGTGCGCCAGTACGTACCTGTCGAGTCGGTGGAAGAGCAGTGGGATCTGGCCGGCTTGCAAAAAGTGCTGGCCGATGAATGGCAAATTGAATTGCCGCTGATTGCTGAAGTGGAAGCCTCCAGCGCCATCACCGACGAAGACATTCTGGAGCGCGTGATCAAGGCCGCACACGCCGCGTTTGATGCCAAGGTGCAGCAAATTGGCGGCGAGCAGTTCACCCAGTTTGAGCGCATGGTGCTGCTGCAAAGCATAGACAGCCACTGGCGTGAGCACCTGAGCGCGCTGGACCATTTGCGCCAGGGCATTCACCTGCGTGGCTACGCCCAAAAGCAGCCCAAGCAAGAGTACAAGCGCGAGGCCTTCGAGCTGTTTGGTCAGTTGCTGGATCTGGTGAAAAACGAGGTTACCAAGCTGTTGATGACGGTGCAGGTGCAGTCCACCGACCAGCTGGGCGAGGCTGCGCAAGAGATGGAGCAGCGCGCCGAGCGCATTGCCAACGTGACCTACACCGCGCCCACTGAAACCGGCGAGGTGGAAGTGACGGCCGACCCCAACACCGTGCGCCCACCGTTTGCCAAAGCCGGATTTGCCCAGGCCGGTGATGTGCCGCAAGTGGGGCGTAACGAGCCCTGCCCGTGCGGCAGTGGTAAAAAATACAAGCAGTGCCACGGCAAACTGGCCTGACCCCGATTTTTCTGGCTTGCGCGGCGGTTTGAAAGCCAAAATAGCCGTCCGCCCAGGTGTTTATTGCTCAAGCAGCTATCAAAAGCGTAGTGACTGAATCCCCTCAAGTCAGCCACAAGCATTCGGGGTCAGATCAAAATTCAGGACGTGGTGTGACCGGCGCGCGGGGTGCAGATACGAAATTTTGATCTGACCCCGATTGCGGGTATCCGGCGACTGCAAGCCTTTGCGCGCGACCTTTGTCCCGCGACGGAAGCTGAAAATCAGGGTCAAAGCGGCCCGGCATTCCAGGCCAGTACGATCCAGGCCATGCAAGACAACCCGCCTGTGATTGACCGCTCACCCGACCCAACCCACCCTGTTGAGCCGCAGCCAGCGCCTGAAGCACTCTCCACCTGGCAGTGGTGGGTGCAGGGCCTGCGCGCTGGTGTGTTTCTGGTGCCCCGCATCGGCAGCGCCAGGCCCGCGCCGCTGCAAATTTTGATGTTTTTGGCCGCGTTTTTGCTGCTGGAAATCGGCCTGGGCCGGCTTGAAGTGCCGGGGCCTGCCAGCTTTGATTGGCAGGCGGGGTTGGCCATGGGCGGGGTGACGGTGGCGGTGATGGCGGGCACGCTGTGGCTGGCCTGGTGGGCGCTGTGGCCCGCTGGCCAGCGCAGCCTGGCCGCCTGGTTTGCCTTGTCCACAGCCGCTGCCGCGCCCCCTACCGCGGCAGTAGCAGCCTTGGTGGCCCTGGAGGCGCACCAGCTGTACCCGGCCATGTGGGACACCTGGCTGGCATGGGCTGCCTACCTGGCACTGCTGATCTGGTCGCTGGGTGCCGCAGCCCTGCTGATGCGGCGTTTTGGGTCGTCGGGCTGGCGCGTGGGCGGGTTTGTGACCGGTGTACTGGCCTTGGCGCTGCTCGCCGCCTGGCAGTCTCCCCAGCGCCCCTGGAGCCCTGAATACAGCGCAACAGACGACGCCACAGACCCGCCGCGCCTGCAACTGAGCCAGGAAGTCTTTGAGCAGCAGCAAACCGTGTGGCAAGAGGCCATCGACTCCCTGGTGCCCAGCCGCCCCGGCGTGGGCGAGGTCTATGGGCTGGTGTTTGCCCCGTATGCCTCTGAAAACGTGTTTCTGCGCGAAAGCACCCTGGTTTCGCAGGTGCTGGCCGACCGGTTTGACGCGCACCGCCGCGTGCTGCACCTGGTCAACCACGCCACCACGGCCGACAGCCACCCCTGGGCCACCACCTTGAACCTGCAGCGCGGCATTGAGGCGCTGGCCGAGCGCATGGACAAACAGCGCGACCTGCTGGTGGTCTACCTCACCTCGCACGGCGGCGGCGACTTCAAGCTGGCCAGCGAGCACTGGCCGCTGGAGACCGAGCCGCTCACACCCCAGCAGCTGCGCGCCGCGCTGGACGAAGCGGGCATCGTCAACCGCGTGGTCATCGTCTCGGCCTGCTACAGCGGCGGCTGGGTGGAGCCGCTGGCTACTGACACCACGCTGGTGATGACCGCCGCCGACGCCACCCACACGTCTTACGGTTGTGGCCGCCTGTCCGAGCTCACTTTTTTTGGCCGCGCGCTGTTTGACGAGCAACTGCGCACCACCCATTCCTTCGAGCAGGCATTTGCCAAAGCCGTGCCGCTGATCAAGGCGCGCGAGGAGGAAGCCAAGAAAAACGACGGGTTTTCCAATCCGCAAATCAGGATGGGTGCAGGTCTTGCGCCTGTGTTGAAGCAGCTGGAGCAGCGTCTGGCGCTTGAGAAATAAGGTTATTTGCTATTGAATAGATAGCTGCTTGAGCAGATTTCACATGGGCTATCAGCCGAAATAACCCTGAACTCATTCAATCTTGAATGTTTTGAACTAAGGTCACGCGCATGAACACCGCTCCCGCCTCAACCCCCAGCAAACCTTTCACCCCCGCCCGCTTCTGGCAAATGGGCTGGCGCAGCCTGTTGCGTGACCTGCGGGCGGGCGAGCTGCGGCTGTTGATCGTGGCCGTCACGCTGGCCGTGGCGGCACTCACGGCAGTGGGGTTTTTTGCTGACCGCCTACAGGGCGGCTTGATGCGCGATGCACGCCAGCTGCTGGGCGGCGACGCGGTGATTGCCAGTGACAACCCCACGCCGCAAATCTTCATTGACGAAGCACGCCGCAACGGTTTGCAGGTGGCGGGCACCTTGGGTTTTCCTACCATGGGCCGGGCCACCGAGGGCCAAGGCGGTGCCAGCAAACTGGTGGCGCTCAAGGCGGTGCAGGCGGGTTACCCGCTGCGCGGCAAGCTCACTGTGACCGACGCGCCCGACAGCCCCGGCCAGACCACGCGCGAGGTGCCTGCGCAGGGCCAGGTGTGGGTAGACGCTTCGCTGCTGGAGTCGCTGCAGCTGAAGCTGGGCGACCAGCTGCTGCTGGGCGACGCCAGTCTGCGCATCAGCCGCATCATCGTCAACGAGCCCGACCGGGGCGCGGGCTTTGCCACCCTCGCCCCGCGCGCCATGATTTCGTCGGCTGACATTCTGGCCACCAACCTGATTCAACCGGCCAGCCGTGTGACCTACCGCATGGCCGTGGCCGGCAACGACGCCCAGGTGCGCGCCTACAGCCAGTGGGCAGCAGCCGAGCTGAAAAAAGCTGACCCGGGTTTGGGTGAGCAGCGCGCGGCGCTGCGTGGCGTGCGTCTCGAATCGTTTGAAGGCGGCCGCCCCGAAATGCGCCAAACGCTGGACCGCGCCGAAAAATTCCTGAACCTGGTGGCCCTGCTGGCGGCGCTTTTGAGCGCCGTGGCCGTAGCCCTGGCTGCACGCGGCTTTGCCGCCAGCCACCTGGACGACTGCGCCATGCTGCGCGTGCTGGGCCAGCCCCAGCGCACCATGGCCCTGGCCTACACCTTTGAGTTTGCGCTGGTGGGCCTGTTTGCCAGCGGCCTGGGCGTGGCCACCGGCTTTGCGGTGCACCATGTGTTTGTGCTGCTGTTGGCGGGTTTGGTTGATGCCGCGCTGCCCGCCGCCACCTTGTGGCCGGTGTTTTTTGGCATGGGCATGGGCCTGACCTTGATGTTCGCCTTTGGCCTGCCGCCGGTGCTACAACTGGCCCAGGTGCCCCCGCTGCGCGTGATTCGCCGCGATGTGGGCAACCTCAAACCCGCGTCGCTGGCGGTGCTGGGCCTGGGTGTGGCGGGCTTTGCCGCGCTGCTGATTGCCGCCAGCAGCGACCTGCTGCTGGGCGCGATTGCCGTGGGTGGTTTTGCGGTGGCGGTGGTGCTGTTTGCGGGTTTGAGCTGGGTGGCCGTGAAGCTGCTGCGCCGCGTGGTCAATGAAGCCACCGCGCCTGGATGGGGGAGGGGCCCCGGCCTGCCGGTGCCGTGGCTGGTGCTGGCCACGCGGCAGATTTCGGCCCGCCCGGCTTACACCGTGGTGCAGGTCAGCAGTCTCGCTGTGGGCCTGCTCGCGCTGATTTTGCTGGTGCTGCTGCGCACCGACCTGATTGCCAGCTGGCGAAAAGCCACACCAGTGGATGCGCCCAACCGCTTTGTCATCAATGTGCAGCCCGAGCAGGGCGATGCGTTTCAGGCCCTGTTGAAAAGCGATGGCGTCAAGCGCTACGACTGGTACCCCATGATCCGTGGCCGCCTGGTCGCCGTCAACGGCCAGCCCGTCTCGCCCGACAGCTACACCGAAGACCGCGCCAAACGCCTGGTAGACCGCGAATTCAACCTGTCCAACAGCGCCCAGCAGCCCGGCCACAACCCGCTGATTGCAGGCAGCTGGACAGCCGGGCAGGCCGACACCATCAGCGTGGAAGAAGGCATTGCCAAAACCCTGAACCTGAAGATGGGCGACAGCCTGCGCTTTGACATGGCCGGCATTGAAAAAGAAGCACGCGTGACCTCGCTGCGCAAGGTCGATTGGGGCTCGATGCGGGCCAACTTTTTCGTCATCTTCCCGGTTGACAAACTGGCCGACGTGCCGGTGACCTACATGAGCGCCTTTCGCGCGCCAGACGCAACAGGCCCAGGCAAGGGCTTTGACAACCGCATGGTCAAAACCTTCCCCAACATCACCAACGTAGACATGACCGCCACCATCACCCAGGTGCAGGGCGTGCTCGACAAAGTCATTCGCGCCGTCGAATTTCTGTTCGCCTTCACCCTGGCCGCCGGCGTGGTGGTGCTGTTTGCCGCTGTCACCGCCACGCGCGAGGAGCGCGCCAGAGAGTTCGCCATCATGCGGGCGGTGGGCGCGCGATCCAGCCTGCTGCGCCAGGTGCAGCGCGCCGAGCTGATCGGCGTGGGCCTTTTGGCCGGCTTTCTCGCCAGCCTGGTCGCCGTAGTGGTCGGCTGGGGCCTGGCCCGCTACGCCTTCGAATTCGACTGGACCGCCTCACCGTTTGTGCCGGTGGTGGGCGCACTCACCGGCGCGCTGCTCGCCTGGGCCGCAGGCTGGTGGGGCCTGCGCGAGGTGCTGAACCGGCCGGTGGTGCAGACGCTGCGGCAGGCGGCGCAGTAATAGCAGGAAAAAATAAATGCGAACCCGAATGTTTAACCCCCCCACCCCGGCCTGACCTTGCGTGATGACGTATTACCTGCCCTCGGGCTACAAGTCACGCAAGCCGCTGAGCAGCTGGGCGTCTCGCGTGTGGCACTGTCACGCGTACTCAACGGTCGTGCCGCCATATCGCCTGAAATGGCCTTGCGTATCGAGGCCTGGCTGGGCGTTGACCGTGGCCGTGAAGCTCGGCTGTGGCTGGCCCAACAAAGCGCATATGACGTGTGGCAGGCGCAGCTTCGTTTCAAGGCAGCGCCGATGCGCGTGCAGCCTGCGCCGGTGCTGGGTGCATGAAGGGACAAGCATTTGGGGTCAGATTCCAATTCAGGACGCGGTCTGAATCGGCGGGCGCAAAAAGCCCATACGAAATTGGACTCTGACCCCAATTGCGTGCCAGCCGGAGACTACAAATCGACGGCTCGGTGCCCCAGTTTGCTACTATTTGTATAGCTGCTTGAGCAGTATTGACCTGGGCGGTTGACCGTTTTGACCATAAAACCATGCAAATCCAAGAAAAACCACCGTTTGACACCCCCTTCGAATGGATAGGCGGCCAAGACCGGGTGCAAGCCCTGGTCGAGCGCTTTTACGACCTGATGGACCTGGAACCCGCCTACACCGCCCTGCGCGCCGTCCACGGCAGCGAGCTGACCGAAGCCCGCCAGCGCCTGTTCTGGTTCTTGTGCGGCTGGCTGGGCGGCCCCCAGCTCTACACCGAGCGCCTGGGCCACCCCATGCTGCGCGCCCGTCACCTGCCCTTCAAAATCGGCATCCTGGAGCGCGACCAGTGGCTGGCCTGCATGGACCAGGCCATGGGCGAAACCGGTGTGGACGACGCGCTGCGCAAGCGCTTGCAGCAAAGCTCTTTTCAGACGGCGGACTGGATGCGCAATGTGGGGGTTTGAACCCGTGGTGAATCGCCCCTTGCAAAGCGTGAAGCAGGAAGGGCATTGGCTCGCCGAATTGCCGCATGAAGGCAAGTTGCTCTTCCTTGCTGCGCTGGCTCATGAAATCACTGTCGTGGCACGCAACAGCTATCGACCTCAGACTGAAGAACTGGACAAGCCCAGTCAATTGCGCAGCATCAACGAGATCCAACACCGAATCCTGGCCTGCTTGGTTCAGTCGCCGTAGCTTCCAGGAATCGATTGCTTGCCTGGTGCTGCAACAACCAGACCCCGAACTGGGCGAGCTCGTGGCGTTCGCATGGCGTCGCGCCAAGGAGTGTTTGGGATCATGAGACCTTATTGATTCGACCCGATGAAGTCTGAAATTTCCGTTCGGACTGAGCAGGGTATCCAGGAAGCCCCGTTCAGGCTGGGCTGAGGAGCGCAAAAGCCAGTGGATCAGGGCACGTGCTTGTTTGAGCCGCAGGCGAGTTTGCACGTGACCCCACTGGGTTTGAGCACCGCAAGGTGCCCGCAGCGAAGCGAAGGGACCCAGACTGCGGGTCGCCTTTCTTTTGCTTACTTTTCTTTGGCGACGCAAAGAAAAGTGAGTCGCTGTCGGGCGACCCCGACATCTACGTATGCTGCTAAGCCTTGTTTTGCTACCGAATTCGTAGCTGCTTGTGCGCTACCAGGTTGCACGTTTGCCTGATTTGACTCAAAAATAGGCTGCTGAGGCCGCTCAACCAGGTCATCGTGACTAGACTTGATCTGAAACGCTCCCAATTCAGTAGCTGCTTGAGCAATAAACACCTGGGCGAAAGCCCTATTCGGCCTATTTTTAGCGCCTTGATACCCCACATCCGATAATCCCCCCATGCACATCCCCTTTACCAAAATGCAAGGTGCCGGCAACGATTTCGTGGTGCTGGACGAGACGCAAGGTCTGTTGAACTTGAGCCCTGCGCATTACCGTTTTCTGGCGGACCGGCACTTTGGCGTGGGGGCTGATCAGATTTTGTCGGTGCGCTCGGCCAGTCAGGGGGGTGTGGACTTTGACTATGTGATTCATAACGCCGATGGCGGTCAGGTGGAGCATTGCGGCAATGGGGCGCGTTGTTTTGTGCAGTTTGTGCGCGAGCGGGGCTTGAGCGCCAAAGACCGCATTCGGGTGAAAGTGGCCAAGGGTGTGCTGGAGCTGCACCAGTTGCCTGATGGGCAGGTGACGGTGGACATGGGGCCGCCGGTGTTTGCGCTGGCGCAGGTGCCGTTTGATGGTGCGGGCCAGGTGGCGCAGCCCAGCGGTGGCTGGGAGGTCTGGGCGCTTGATTTCATGCCAAATCAGCCACCCGCCCAGGTGAATATTGCTCAAGCAGCTACAGTATCGATAGCAGTTTTGTCGATGGGCAACCCCCATGCCGTGCTGCGGGTGGACGATGTGGACGCCGCGCCGGTGGCCACGCTGGGCCCGCAGGTTCAGGCGCACCCGGCCTTTGTGCAGGGGGTGAACGTGGGCTTCATGCAGGTGCTCAGCCGCTCGCAGATTGCGCTGCGCGTGTATGAGCGCGGCTCGGGCGAAACGCTGGCTTGCGGCACGGGTGCCTGCGCGGCCGTGGTGGCCGGCATTCGCCTGGGCTGGCTGGACGCCGCGGTACAGGTGCGCACACGAGGCGGTATCCTGAGCATTGCGTGGGCGGGCGTTGCGTCTGGCAATCTGTCAGAGTCGGTGTTCATGACCGGCCCGGCCACCACCGTGTTTCAAGGCACCATCAACATTCCAGACAAGCTATGAATTCAACCCCTACACCTGCACCCGTTTCGCCACCCGCCACGGCCACTATGCACCCCATTACTGAAGACGATATTGCCAACTACCTGGTGAACACGCCCGACTTTTTTGAGCGGCATGCGCAGCTCCTGGCCACGGTGCAACTGAGCAGCCCGCACGGCGGGCGGGCCGTGGGCCTGCAGGAGCGCCAGGCGCAAATGCTGCGCGAAAAGATCAAGGCGCTGGAGCACCGCATCATGGACATGGTGCGCCACGGCAATGAAAACGTGATCATTGCCGACCGCCTGCAGCGCTGGGCGCGCAACCTGTTTCTCACGCCCGATGCGGTGGACTTGCCCGCGCAGATTCTGGACGAGCTGCGCTCGCAGTTCATGGTGCCGCAGGTGGCCATCAAGGTCTGGTCGGTGGCCAACGACTATGCGCAAGAGCATTTTGCGGTGGACGTGACCGACGACGCCAAAGCCTTCGCCAGCTCGCTGACCTCGCCCTACTGCGGTGTGAACGCGGGCTTTGAAGCCGTCAACTGGCTGCCCGACGGGCACCTGGCGATGTCGATGGCGCTGATTCCGCTGCGAGCCGGTGCCATCAACAGCCCCGCCCCCGCCTTTGGCATGCTGGTGCTGGCCTCGCCCGACCCCTCGCGCTTTGAAAGCGGCATGGGCACCGACTTTTTAGAGCGCATCGCCGAGCTGGCCAGCGCCGCGCTGTCGCGGCTGCGCTGAAGAATGACAGATGACAGATGACAGATGACAGATGACTTGGCCTTTTGGCCTTGATGATAGGGGGCTGCTGCTGGTCATTCGTCATCCAGGCTGCGCAGCAGCCAAGTCATTTGTCATAGACAGCTATGTCCGATCTGGTTGCCCGCTACCTGCAACACGTCCGCGTTGAAAAACGCCTGGCCGACCGCACCCTGGCGCTGTACACGCTGGACTTGGAGAAGCTGGCTGCCCATGCGGCGCAAGCCGGCGTCGAACTGACCCAGGTGCAGCCCCAGCACATTCGCCGCTGGGTGGCGCAGATGCACAGCGGCGGGCGTAGCGCGCGGGGCATTGCACTGATTTTGTCGGGCTGGCGCGGGCTGTATGCCTGGCTGGGGCGCCAAGGCCTGGTGGCGGCCAATCCGGTGGCCGATGTGCGGGCCCCCAAGGCCGCCAAGCCCTTGCCCAAAGCCTTGGGCGTTGATGAGGCCGTGCAACTGGCCAGCTTTCAGGCCGACACCACCGGCCCACACGCAGCCAACCCCTGGCTGGAGGCACGCGACGCGGCCATGGTGGAGCTGCTCTATGGCTGCGGCCTGCGCGTGGGTGAGCTGGTGGGGCTGGATGTGGCGGCCAGCGGCCAGGCCAAAGGCTGGGTGGATTTGCAGGCCTGCGAGGCCAGCGTGCTGGGCAAGGGCAGCAAGCGGCGCACCGTGCCGGTGGGCCAGCAGGCGCATGACGCCGTGCAGCACTGGCTGGCTGTGCGCAGCGGCGGCCTGCCTGCGCACGCTGCTGACCAGGCGGCCCTGTTCACCGGCCAAAACGGCACCCGCCTGACGGCCCAGGCCATCTGGCAGCGCCTGCGCCAGCGCAGCCTGCGCGCCGGCCTGGCCACCCCCGTGCACCCCCACATGCTGCGCCACAGTTACGCCAGCCATGTGCTGCAAAGCAGCGGTGATTTGCGCGCCGTGCAAGAGCTGCTGGGCCACGCCAACATCAGCACCACGCAGATCTACACGCGGCTTGATTTTCAGCACCTGGCCAAGGCCTATGACGCGGCCCATCCGCGGGCCAAACGGAAACCTGAATGAAGGCGGGCAGGCCGTTGTCAAAACGCGTGCGTCAACACCCCCATAAGTGCACGCCCGCAGCCAGCGCCCGGTCGTACACCTTGTCATCCCAGCTCTTGTCGCTTGAGCTGTCAAACACCACCAAGTGCGCTTCGGTCGCGGCGCATCGCTGCTGGTATTCCAGGGTTTGCGTGGTGCCTTTTTCGATCAGCGTTTCCAGGCTGTCTTTGGCGCGTTTGACCTTGATCTCGATCACCAGCCGCTGACGTGGCTCGGCGCAGGCGGGCCAGATGATGTACAGGTCGGTGCGGCCCCGGCCCAGGCCGTATTCCCGCTCGATGCGCCCGCCGCCGTTGACGATGCGCTGCAAGTAGGCTTGTAGCAAGAGCTGCGGGCCCGCTTCGCGGTACTGCATGCCTTTGAGCCAATGCTCGGAGTGCTCGCGGTAAAACTGTTGGAAGGCGGTGAGCAGTCGGGGCAGGTTCAGTGTGCCTTCCGGCGTACCGTCGGCGTCGATGTACCAGGCTTGCGGCGCGTGCGTGGTGGCAAAGTTGGTTTGGGCTACGCTGGTCAGCTCGCGCGGAATCACCTCGCGGTAAATATCGTTGGATATCACCAGTTGCTTGGCTGGCACAGCGCGCCGCACCAAACCCAAATCAATGCAGTACTCGATATCGTCCATCGGTATGTCGCCCATCGACTCCTGGCCCGCCACCATGGGCGCAATCACCCGATACACGCGAGGCTCCTGTAGCTTGTCGATGAGCTGATCCAGATGCGTGGCCCGCGACAGCACCATGCGCTCTTTGGCCTGGCGCATGATTTCACCGGTGATGGGAATGCTGCGGTCGCGCATCTCGCGCATGCGAAAGGTCACGTCATACGCCAGCGCATTCACCAGCCACGGCTGGCCCTGCGTGTAAGCCCAAACCAGCTCGCGGGCTTCAGGGGTAAACACCTGGCCCGTTTCATCGGTGTGCTGCTGGTACAGCTCGTTGACTTCGGCTTCACTGAAATTGCCCAGGCGAATGGAATCGGCCTTGATGTTGAACGCGCTGCCGCCGGTGATGATTTCCTTGGTGGCGCTCGAATGAATGCGGTAGTCGCGCACATCACGCACGCCGCACAAGATCACGCTTTGCGGGAAGGCACCAGGCCGGTCGGCATAGCCCGCGCGAATCTGGCGCAGCACGCTGATCAAGGTGTCGCCGATCAGGGCGTCGATCTCGTCGATCATCAAGATCAGCGGGCGGGGGTTGTCGGGCTGCGCGTTGTCATGGCTGGAAAGATGAGCGATACAAAATTTCATCGCATCGCCCCGATCGGATTCTTTTAACCAGGCGTAGTAAGCCGTGCCCAAGCTGCTGTCTTTTAAGTGCAAGCCCGCAGCCGAGATGAAGCTGGCGCAAATGCTGGCCATGGCGTGCTGCAAATCCTCCCGATGCGCCTGCCCCGCCTCAATATTCACATACAGCGCCCGGTACTGCGTGCCCGCATTGAAGTGGCGCATCAGCGCATAAAGCGACGTGGTCTTGCCGGTCTGGCGCGGGGCGTGCAGCACAAAGTAGCGCTTTTGATCAATCAAGTCCTGTAACTCAGGCAGCTTGATGCGCCGCAGCGGGTCAATCGTGTAGTTGTCGGCCGGCAGCTGCGGGCCAGCGTTGTTGAAGAATTTTTCCATGGCTTGGGCCTTGTGTAAATCGGTGTGGCGCAGCGCACGGCCTTACTGCAGCTGCTGCTACACGGCGAACTGTAGGCCACTTTGGCTTGCAGGGCCGTGGGCAGTTACCGCGGCGCTCTCCCATAATCCAACCCATGTCACACACCTTCAACCACACCAACCCCTACACCACCACCCGCGCGCCCGTGTTTGCGCGCAATGTAGTGGCCACCTCCCATCCGCTGGCTGCGCAGGCCGGCTTGCACATCTTGCGACAAGGGGGCAATGCGGTGGATGCGGCGGTAGCAGCTGCGGCAGCGATGACAGTGTGTGAGCCGGTGAGCAATGGGCTGGGCAGCGATGCGTTTTGTATCGTGTGGGACGGTAAAAAACTGCACGGGCTGAACGCCTCGGGCCGCGCGCCTGCCGCGTGGACGCCTGCTTACTTTCAAGGCAAATATGGCGACGCGCCCAACCCGCCCAAGCGCGGCATGGACTCGGTGACCGTGCCTGGCGCGGTGAGTGCCTGGGTGGCGCTGAACAAAAAGCTGGGCAAGCTGCCGTTTACCGAGGTGCTGCAACCGGCGATTGACCTGGCCACGCGCGGCTACGGCGTGCCGCCCATCGTGCAACAAAAGTGGGCCGCTGCCGTGCCCGAGTTGCAAGGCCAGCCGGGCTTTGCGCAGGCCTTTATGCCGCACGGGCGGGCACCGGAAGTGGGCGAGCTGTTCACCTTTCCTGCGGCTGCGGCGGCTTTGAAAAAAATTGCCAATTCACGCGGCGTGGCGTTTTATGGCGGCGAGATTGCGCAGGCCATTGAAAAATTCAGCGCGGCGCACGGCGGCTCGATCAAAGCCAGCGACTTTGAGCGCTACAAACCCGAGTGGGTTGACCCCATTGGCATGGACTACCGGGGTTTTCGGCTGCACGAGATCGGCCCCAACGGCCAGGGCATTGCAGCCCTGATGGCCCTGGGCATCCTGGACCAGTTTGACCTGTCTGCCCAGAAGGTGGACAGCGTGATTTCGCAGCATGTGCAGATCGAGGCGATGAAACTGGCCTTTGCCGACGTGTACCGCTATGTGGCCGATCCGTCGGCCATGCAGGTCAGTGCCGCGCAACTGCTGGACAAGGCCTATTTGAAATCGCGCGCCAAGCTCATCCGCATGAACAAGGCGCAAGATTTTGGCCCCGGCAACCTGGCCAAAGGCGGCACGATTTACCTTACCGCGGCCGATGAGAGCGGCATGATGGTCAGCTTCATTCAAAGCAACTACATGGGCTTTGGCTCGGGCTGCGTGGAGCCCACGTTCGGCATCAGCCTGCAAAACCGCGGCCATGCGTTTGATATGGGTGAAGGCATTAACCACGGCATTAACCAGGTGGCACCGAACAAGCGGCCATTTCACACCATCATTCCAGCTTTCCTGAGTCGGCCAAAAAACAGCTCGCCCGGCCTGACCGCGCAAGACATCGAGCCCGTGATGAGCTTCGGCGTCATGGGTGCCAACATGCAGCCCCAAGGCCACGTGCAGACGCTGGTGCGCATGCTCGATTACCAGCAAAACCCGCAAGCCGCCTGCGACGCGCCGCGCTGGCGCTTCAACGCAGGTCTGGCCATCAACGTCGAAGCCGCAATGAACCCGGCCACCATGCAAGGCCTGGTCGAGCGCGGCCACCAGGTGGAAGTGATCAACGACAGCTACCAGGACTTTGGCGCGGGCCAGTTCATCTGGCGCGCCGGTGACCCCGCCAAAGAAGGCTACGTGGCGGCCAGCGATGCGCGGCGTGACGGGTTGGCAGCGGGTTATTGATGCCAGGCTACCGTCATTGCCGCCTGCGTGGCCATGACGACCGGGTAGCCCCATAAAAATCGAATAACAGATGATTTTTAAGCAAAAAGACCCGGTAGCCCAGGTTAATACTGCTCAAGCAGCTACAAAAAATATAGCAATCGGATTGGGCTTTGCCGTTGTCGGCGCGATTGCCTTCAGCGGCAAGGCCATCATCGTCAAGCTGGCCTACCGCCATGGCGTGGATGCGGTCACGCTCATCATGTTGCGCATGCTGTTTGCGCTGCCCATTTTTGCGCTGATGGCCTGGTGGGCCAGCCGGGGCAAGCCGCCTTTGAGTCGCAAAGACTGGCTGGGCGTGCTGGGTCTGGGTTTCAGTGGCTACTACCTGGCCAGTTTTCTGGATTTTGCGGGCCTGCAATACGTCAGCGCCTCGCTGGAGCGCCTGATTTTGTACCTGAACCCCACGCTGGTGATGCTGTTGGGCGCCGTGCTCTACGGTCGCCGGGTGAACCGCCGCCAGATGCTGGCCATGGCGGTGAGCTATGGCGGTGTGCTGCTGGTGTTTGGCCACGAAATCAAGCTGGAAGGCCCCGATGTGGCGCTGGGTGCGGCCCTGGTGTTTGCCAGCGCCGTCAGCTACGCGGTGTACCTGGTTTACAGCGGCGAACTGGTTCAACGCCTGGGCTCGCTGCGCCTGGTGGGCCTGGCTACCACCGTAGCCTGCCTGTTGTGCCTGCTGCAATATGTCCTGCTGCGGCCGATTGGCACCGCCCTCGCAGTGGCACCCGAAGTGGTCTGGCTGTCGGTGCTCAACGCAACCGCCTGCACCGCTGTACCGGTGCTGCTGGTGATGATGGGCATCGAGCGCATCGGCTCCACGCTGGCAGCGCAAACAGGAATGATCGGCCCGATGTCCACCATCCTGATGGGCGTGCTGATTCTGGGCGAACCGTTCACCGCCTGGGTGGCGGCGGGTACGGTGGCGGTGATTGCGGGAATTTTGCTGTTCACGCGGGCGGCCGGGTCGAAGTGAGCTGACTTGCCTCCTTCCCCCGCTGGGGGAAGGCTGGGATGGGGGCATGGGTGCTGCGCTGATGGAGGTTGTCACGCGCATGCCCCCATCCCTACCTTCCCCCAGCGGGGGAAGGGGTAAAGCCCATCAAACCTCAATAACTTTGCGGCCTGTTGCACCGGGCAGTGTCTTCAGGCTGCGCGTGGGTGTCACGTTGTAGTTGCGGCTGTTCACGGTGCTTAAAAACGTCCAGTCGGCACGGGCCTCGGTGGGGGTGCAGGTCAGGGTCAAAAAGCCGCGCTGGGCGGTGTCGGCCCAGTAGAGCGGGCCAATCAGCTGGGCCAGCGAGCCCGCCAGCACCTGCGGGTTTTCGTTGGGGAAAACACCTTCAAAGCCGGGGGAAGAGACTGAAGGCGTTCCGAACTCCACGCCAATCGCAGCACCGCCCAGATCGGCAATGTCGTTGGCCCAGGCGTTGTGCGTGTCGCCGGCCAGCGAGATCAGGTTTTTATTCAGCGCTTTCGCTGTGCCCAGAAGCACCTCGCGCGACGGGGTGTAGCCGTCCCACGCGTCCAGGTTGTAGGGAATGGCCGGCTGGGCCAGGATGGCCTGCTCGGTGGCGGTGAGCGTGGTGGGTGCGGTTTGCGCCTTGGCCACGATGGCGCTGTATTGCGCCAGCGTCACCTGCATGGTGACCAGCGGCGCGGGAATGTTCATGCGGCCCATCAGCACCTGCTGGCCCAGCACCTGCCAGGTGGCGGTCGATGCGGTCATTTGCTGGGTCAACCAGTTTTGCTGCTCGGTGCCCAGCAGCGTGCGGCTGGTGTCGCCCATAGCGGTGGTGAACGCGGCGGCGTTCAGGCCTGCAGCGGTGACGAAGCTGGCGTAATCCAGCTGCTTGCTGCGGGCCACCAGGCGTGTGTCCAGCATGTGCAAGGAAAGCAGGTTGCCGAAGTTGAACGAGCGGTAAATCACGTCGGGTTTGCTGGCATCGGGCAGGCGCACGGGCATCCACTCGCCCCAAGCTTTCAAGGCGGCGGCTTTGCGCGCCACAAACGTGCCTTCCACACCCTCGGTGTGGTTCTCGGCACCCGAGACGAAGGTGTTGTTGGCAATTTCATGGTCGTCCCACACCACGATCATCGGCGCTGCGGCGTGCAGGGCCTGCAGATCCACATCGCTACGGTACTGGGCGTAGCGCTTGCGGTAGTCGGCCACGGTGATGATTTCGTTTGTGGGGTCCGACACGCGGCCAAAGGCCACCGCGTTGGCCGAGGCGTAGCCGGTGCTGTTGTATTCGTAGATGTAGTCTCCCAGGTGCACTACCGCATCGAGGTCGGCAATCTTGGCCGCTTCGCCATACGCATTGAAGTAACCAGCGGGGTAGTTGGCGCAGGAAAACACGGCCAGCTTCACGCGGCTGACGGAACCGGTGGGCAGGGTTTTGGTGCGGCCGGTGGGGCTGGTGCGCGTACCCATGGCGAAACGGTAGAAGTAAGGGGTGGCGGGGGTCAAGCCGGTCACATCGACCTTGGCGGTGAAATCCAGATCCGCCGTGGTGGTCACGGTGCCGGTGCGCACGATGGTGGCAAACGCCGCATCGCTGGCCACATCCCAGCGCAGGTCGAGGTTGCGCGGCGTGCCGGGGGTGGCACGGGTCCAGATGATCACGCGGTCAGACAAGGGGTCGCCACTGGCCACGCCGTGGCGAAATTCCACGTCGCTGACCGGGGCTGGAGCGGGGGCTGGAGCTGGTGCCGGTGCAGGCGTGGGTGCCGCGGCGGCAGGCGCGGGTGCCGGGGCCGGCGTGTCATCGTCGCCACCGCAAGCGGCAAGGCCCAGGGTGCTGGCAGCGCCCACCGTGGCAGCGGCGCCGCGAACAAAGGTACGGCGGTTGGAGTCATGGCTCATGAAAGTCCTTATTGGGTTGATGACGGACGGTCACGTTAAGTGACTGCCGTGACAGGGCCGTGAACCTGGCAGCCTGCTAAGTGCCCCACACCCGCGGCTGGGTGGCAGGCAGGCCCCACAGCCCCGTTCGCCAGGCATTGCGCACGGCCTTGAGCAGTTGCATCGCCGGTTCCACCAGCGGCGCGAGCACGCGCACCACCACCACCTGGGGGTTGGGCGCGGTGACACCGGCGGCCAGTGCGGGGCTGTGGGCGGGCAGCAAGGCGCGGGCCAGCTCCAGCGCTAGCTCGCGCTGCGGGCGGGCAATTTCGCTGCCACACACCCAAAACAGCGTGGCCAGGCAGCGGTGGCCGCTCAGGCCCAGCGGGCTTTGCAGCAGGCGCGTGTCACCAGCGTCGATGCGGCCACGCTCCAGCCACTGGCCAGGCAACTCCAGGTGCGTGAGGTAGCTGCCCCGCTCAAACGGTGCCTGGGCGCTGGGCAGGCCCAGGGCGGTGAGGTCCCAGCCCATCAACTGGGCCGTGGGTGCCAGTTCCATCGTGAGCCGGTTTTCCGCCACGCAGCCGCTGTACGCAATGGCCTCCAGCGGCAACCACTCCAGCCGGGCATCGTCGGCCAGGCGCAAGTGGCTGCGCTGAAGGGCCAGTGCGCCTTCTGACCGATAAAACCGCGTGGCACCGGGCGTGGTGATCAGCCCATGCGCGCCGGGGGCCACTGACACATCAATGTCCAGCGTGTCGCCACCCACCAGCCCGCCCGGCGGATGCACCAGCACGTTGTGGCAAATGCCGAGGCCTTCGGGGTACAGGCTTTGCAAAATACGCAGCGGGCCGCTGTGTGCAAAGCGCGCGGTGGTGTGTGCCTGGCCGTCACGCGTTTGGTGGGCATAGGCCAGGTTCAGGCCGGCGTGCCAGCTCATGCTTCAGACATTCAGATTGCTCTTTAATTGATAGCTATTGGTGCGCTCTGGGTTTGCACGTAAGCCACTTTTGGCTAAAAATTGGCACTTGACGGCATGGTTTTGTCCAAGCGCGGTATCGGCAGCAATTTTATGCAATTGACCGTTGCGCGCGCCTCGGCCAAACGCCCAAGTGCCCATGTCTCCGTCGGGACTTTGTGCCACCACCCGGCTACCTACACTGCGCCCAACCCCCCCACAACTGGAGACAAGCATGAGAAACCTTGGCGTTGCGTTCGCCGCTGCTGGCGTGGTTGCCATGGCGGTGGCTTTGAGCGGTTGTGCAACATCGGTCGCCACGCGGCCTGCGTCGTGGTCGCAGCCGCAGGTTCTGGTGGAGCCCTCGTCGTTCACCGGTGTGCACGGTCTGGCGGTGGATGCCAAGGGCCGCTTGCTGGCGGGCAGCGTGGTGGGCAACAGCATCTGGGAGGTCGATCGCACCACCGGGGTCGCCACGGTGTTCATCGACGCACCGCAAGGGCAGGCCGATGACATTGCTGTTGGCCCCAAGGGCGAACTGGCCTGGACGTCATACCTGCAAGGCATGGTGCGCTACCGGGCCACCGACACCTCGCCGATTCGGGTTTTGGCCAAAGACCTGCCCGGGCTGAACTCACTGGCTTTTGACCCGGGTAACGGCAAGCTGTATGCCTCGCAGGTGTTTTTGGGTGACGCCATGTGGGAGCTTGACGTAGCCGGTGACAAACCACCGCGTTTGATTGCCAAAGACATGGGCGGCTTCAACGGCTTTGAAGTCGGGCCCGACGGCATGATTTATGGGCCGTTGTGGTTCAAGAGCCAGGTGGTCAAAATGAACCCGGCCAACGGTGCCATCACGGTGATCAACAGCCAGTTCAAGACACCTGCCGCCGCCAATCTGGACGGCAAGGGCAACTTGTGGGTGGTGGACACCAACACCGGCGAGCTCAGCCGGGTCGACCTGGCTACGGGCCGCAAGACTGTGGTCAAGCAACTCAAACCCGCGCTGGACAACCTGGCGATTGCGCCAGATGGTGTGATCTACGTGAGCAATATGGCCGACAACTCGGTGGAATCGTTCAACCCCGCGACCGGCCAGTCGCGCATGCTCACCAGCGGCAAGCTGGCCGTGCCCGGCGGCATCAAACTCGATGGCGACACGCTGTGGGTGGCCGATCTGTTTGCATTCCGGCAGGTCAATGTGCGAAGCGGCGAGGTGCGCGATGTGTTTCGCATGCAGGCCTCTGACATGGAGTACCCGTTTGCCGTGGGCGTGTCGGCCAAGCAGTTTGCGCTGACCTCGTGGTTCACCGGCTCGGTGCAAATCGTTGACCGGGCCACGCTGAAAACCAGCACCATGATTCATGGCCTGAAGGCACCCACCGATGCATTGTTTTTGAGTGACGGCAGCGTGGTGTTTTGCGAAATCGCCACCGGCGACATCACCCGTGCCAGCGGCGCAGATTTCAAGGAACGCAAAGTCATTGCCAAAGGCATTGGTGGGCCGGTTCAAATGATCTTGGGTGCCGACGGCGCGCTGTACGTGACCGAGGCAGCCGGCAACCTGCTGCGCATCAACGTGGCAGACGGCAGCAAAACCGTGGTGGCTGACAAACTGGCCCTGCCCGAGGGCGTGGCCCAAACGCCGTGGGGCAGCTTCATCGTGGCCGAATCAGCCGCCCGCCGCCTGGTGGAAATTGACCCGGCCAACGGCAGCCGCCGCACCGTAGCCGAGAACCTGCCCATTGGCCTGGAGGCCGGCCCCGGCCTGCCCCCGTCTTACGTGCCCACCGGCGTGGCCGTGGGTGCCGATGGCGTGATCTACATGAGCGCGGATCGCAACAACGCGATTTACCGGATCAACCCGGTGCGTTGATTCAGGCTTGCACCGCCTTGAGCTGATACACCTCATGCTCACCATGCCGGGCCAATAGCTCCATCAGCTTCTTGCGAATCAACATGCCGGGCCGGTCGCTGGGCATGGAGTATTCGACGCCGCGGCGGCGGGTGTCGACCACGGCGTTGGGGTCGGTGGATTCCAGAATGTCTTTGTCTTCGCGGGTGATCTCGGCGTCAAAGTCGATCAGCAGTTGCGCGGGGCAATCGGCTTCGGTGTCGTTGCGAAACAGCCATTGGCAAAGCTGGATGTGGCCGTCGTCAATCGGTGTGAAGCAGTTGATGATGATGTGGCGAATGCCGCTGGGGTATTCAATGTCGAGCCGGCGCGAAAACGGCAGAAAGTAGGCGTTGCGCATGTGGCGGCTGGTCACCGCATCGGTCACGCCGCTGATGCGCTGGAACTTCTCGGGGTTGGCGGCGGCGATCACGGTTTCGGCATAAAAGCCGGTATCGGTGTCGATCAGCTCGTATTTGCTGGGCTTGGGCTGCGCAGCCACGCCAAAGGTGGCGCGGTGCACAAAGCTGAAGTGCGAGTTGTCAAACGAGTTTTCTAAAGCCCGCATGGGGCTGGTGGCCCAGGGCTCGTAAAACTGGAAGATGGTGCGAAAACCAGGGTCATCAAACTCGGGCACCGGCGGAATATCGGCCAGCGGTTCGTCCAGCGCCACCCAGGCATAGCCGTAACGGGCGGTGCAGTGGTAGGCCGGTGTGCGGTACTCCGGGCTAATGGGCTGGCCTTCATCCAGCTGCGGAATGTGCACCACCTGCCCGGTTCGGTCATACGTCCAGCCGTGGTAGCCGCATTGCAGATTGCCGTTTTTGCACCAGCCTTTAGACAGCTTGGCCGTGCGGTGGCAGCAGCGGTCTTTCAAGGCGGCAGGCTGGCCCGCGCCATCCAGAAACAGCACGATGTGCTCGCCCAGCAGGGTGAAGGGCTTGGGGCCAGCGGCCAGGTCGGTCAGCGGCATCACGGCGTACCAGAACTTTCGCAGGATGGGTTGTTGGGTGGTGAGCATGGTGGTTTTGGTCTTTGGATTTGTCTTAAAACAGAACACAGAGGCACAGAGTGAAGCGGAGGAGTTCAGCTTAAAAATCGCTCAAAGTTGATAACTACGGGCTATCGGTCAGCAAATAAAGCTAAAACACATTTCTGGCTACAAATGGAGCGCCTCCTCTTACCTCTGTGTCTCTGTGCCTCTGTGTTCTGTTCCCGGCATCAAACAACTCACGCGGAACGCGTTCTGCTCGGGGTCTGCCAGCACAGTTTGCCATTGGCCGTAGTAGGTGGCATAGGGCGGTTTGATGACGGTGCCACCCAGTTGGGTGACGGTGTCTGCGGCTTGGGTGACCTGCTCGGGGCTGTCCACCAGCAAGGTGGCAAAGCCGGTCACGGCGCTCGTGTCCACCGTGGGTTGCCGGTCGGCCAGCGCCAGCAGTTCGTAAGCGGCCAGCGCGTTAAAGCCCAGCTCAAACGACGGCCCTTGCAGCCCCCGGTAAATCGGTGAGCGGCTGGCCACGGCTTCGGGCAGGCCCAGCAGGGCTGCGTAAAACTGCATCTGGGCTTGCGGGTCGCGGCACAGCAGGTTGAAGAGGAGTTTCATAGAACGGTTTTACCCCTTCCCCCGCTGGGGGAAGGCGGGGATGGGGGCATGAGCGACGATAAGCCACTTCACACGCGGGCCCCCATCCCAACCTTCCCCCAGTGGGGGAAGGAGCGGTTGCAGTCGTGCCTCACGCCAGCCCATACGTTTTGCGATACATCTCGCGCAGGTGCTCGCCCGCGCTGCACGCCGCGTAGCGCGCCACCCGCCCAGGCGGAATGCAACTCGCAATGGGCTCCACCCGCGTTTCATAGTCGGGGCTGTAAAAAAACGGAATCGAGTAGCGCGGCAGGCCGCCGCTGTGCAGGTTGCGCACGCGGTGGGGGTTGGAGTGGTACAGGTCATTCGTCCAGCGCGGAATCATGTCGCCCAGGTTCACCACCAGGGTGCCGGCCATCGGCGTGGCTGCCACCCAGGTGCCGTCGGGCATGCAGACTTCCAGGCCGCCGTGCGCATCTTGGGCCAGCAGGGTCATTGCGCCCCAGTCGGTGTGGGTGCCTGCGCCAAAGGTGTCGGCGCTGGCATCGGGCGGCTGCGGTGGGTAGCGCAGCAGGCGCAAGGTCACCATCGGGTCGCCTGCGGTGGCCTTGAAAAAGTCTTCTGGCAGCTGTAGCGACAGCGCCAGCAACTGCATCAGGCGCTGCACCAGCGCCAGCATGGCCGCGATGTAGGCCTCGCACTGCGCGGCCATTTCGGGTAGTTGCTCGGGCCAATGGTTGGCGCCGTAAGACTGGTAGCCTTTTTGCACATAGGGGTGCTGGTCGTCGCTGTACAGGCCGCAATAAAAGCTCTCTTTCAAGTCCGGCTTGGCGGCAGCGTCCAGCGTTTGCTCGCCCAGGCCTTCGTAGCCGCGCATCGCGCGCGAGTGACGCAACGAGATGCGGTCTTTGTCGGCCTGGGGCAGATCGAAAAAGCGCTGGGTCATCGCCATTTGCGCATCAATCAGCGGCTGCGCCACACCGTGGTGCGACACATAAAAAAAGCCCGAGGCCATCGCCGCTTCGCGCATCTGCGCCGCGACGCGGGCACTGTCCGCGCGCAAGTCAATCACCGGGATTTTCAGGGCCATTTCCAAGCCTTTTAGGGCTTATGTGCAGTACCAGAGGGCTCAAGCCGCTACATAAGCAGTAGCAAAAAATGCAATCTCAAGCCTTCAACCGCCGATCGGCCGCCGACGGCAAAAACTTGTCGGTGAACACATCCGCCGCCGTCAGCGGTGTTTTCAAGCCAAAGGCCAGCACCGTTTCATCCAGCGTGGCTTGCACCCGTGCGGGGGTGGCCGCGCCCCAGCCGTTGGCGCGGGTTTCGGCCGTTCTCATCGTGCCGTCTACGATGAGTTTCAAACGCTCAAACTCCAGCTCTTCATTGGCCAGCGGCTCGCGGGCCTTCACGGCGGCGGCGCCCGCCTTGGGGTCGGCCATCGCGTCTACCCAGCCGCGGGTGGTGGCCCGCACAAAGGCGCGCATCGCGTCGGGCGACTCTTGCACGCTCTTGGGGTTGGCCACCAGGCCGTTGCCATAGGCATTCATGCCCAGCTCGGAGTAGCGAAACACCGTCAGCATTTCAGGCCCCATGCCGCGGGCTTTCAAATTCAGCAGGCCGGTGAAGAAAAAGTAAGCCGCGCCGTCAAAGTCGCCCTTCACAAACCGGGTGTCGCCAATATCAGGTGCCACGTTTTCCCATTTCACGCCGCTGGCATCGAACCCTTGGGCTTTGGCAAAAGCTGGGAACAGCTTGCGCGAGGCGTTGAACGGCTGACCCAGCAAGGTTTTGCCCGCCAGATCGGCCGGTTTTTTAATCGGGCCGTCTTTGCGCACCATCACCGAATTGGGGTTCAGGTCGTATTGAATGCCCACGGCGGTGAGTTTGGCCGTCGGGTTGGCCGTGTTGAACTCGATCATGGTCGACAAGTCGGCCGAGGCCGCGTCATACGCGCCACCGGCCACCAGGCTGATGGCGGCCGCCGAGCCATTGCCCGTGTCAATCGTGATGTCCAGCCCCGCGTCTTTGTAATAGCCGCGCTGCTGCGCCAGCAGAAAACCAGCACCCGAGGCTTCAATTCGCCAGCCCAGGTTGAATTTGAATTTTTGCAGGCCTTGCGCGCGCAAGGCGGGGCTTGCGACAGCCAGTGCGCAGGCGCTGCCTGCCGCTTGAATGAGTGAACGACGTTTCATGGCGACTCCAAAAGGGGTTGAGACGCCTGTGGCTAAGCAGGTTTCGTACCAAATCAAGGCACGTGAGTACTACGTTATTGATAGCTGCTTGAGCAATGAATGCATGGGCTGGAGGCTGATTTGGCTTGAAAACACGAGAGTGATTGCGCACCAAGGCGTTTCGTCGGCACTGTCTTGGTTCCGTCTCCCGCTTGCGGGAGGGCTCGTCCAACACCGGCTCAGACCATTGCCTTCTCATATCCACGAGCTAGCCCGCATATTTCACCGGGGCCGCCGTTTTGAAGCGTTTTCATTAGGAAAGTCTGCGTTTTCCTAAAATCCAAATTGGATTCCATCACAACGGCTTAAGCGTGCCGCATCGTTTTGGCGGGCGCCTGAGCGCACAAGCCTCCTCCCCAATAGCCAGTGCTATTGGGTCGTCACCTTGCGCACCCATGCATCCCGCTAAAACGCGCGGCCCACGCTGCCCCGATGAAATATGCGGGCTAGAACGATGCGTTCCGATGGGCTGAGCAGGTGCTGCGCTACCCCGATGGCAAACAGGGCGTGCTGCAGGCAGGTAGCTGCTTGTGACCACGGATGGCGAAAGGATTGCTCGTCGTTTTCTATGACAAAAGCTGCATCACCTGCGATCTCTCGTGCGCGCTGGGCGAGCTGCGCGTACAGGACGGAGGGCGCTTGACCGACCGGCGACCCGGGTCGCTTGGCACCCATGGCGATGATGCCCGCATGGTTCTGCCCCACAAACGGCGATGCAGGGTCGGTGCTGGCAAGCCACCGATCCCACGCCGCGTTGTGCATGCGAGCAGCTTCGTCATCTTGCGACTCTGCGAGCGCGGCCACGGTCTCGGCCGTCAGTTGCGAAATCCGGTTCAAAAAATCAACAACGGCCTGGCCATTGTGTTGGAACAACATAGCCAGTGGAAGCTCTTGCAATACATCAACAGCAGTGGCACGCGTGTAGCCGGCGTATGACAGTGGCTGCTGCGCAGCGCTGTGCAGTACGCGGACTTTCCACAGTCGACCGGGCCACCTCGCCAGAACCGCCGACTCAGGTGTGTGGTCAACAACGATCCAAGGCGGCTCGTCCACCGCGCTTCCAATTTTCGCGCCGGAGGCAGCTACGGTCATGAGGCTGTCGCTGCCTTTGCCAACATAGACGAAGCCCATGATCTCACCTTGTGAACCGCTTGGCAGGTGGTCAGCCACGATGGCTAAGCCTCTCCGTCAGACTCAGGCACAACTTGCGCGAGCACTTGCTGCCAAAGTGCCTGGGGTGGAATGCCGACATAGCCGGACTCTTGCGCATCATTGCATTCGATCACGATCCAGCGGCCGGCTGCTGTTTTCGCGAAATCGATGACCAGGAATGGAACCTTCAGGCGTATTGCTGCTTGCTGTGCGACCGCCAGGCCAACCTCTGCGTCGGGGCATTCGTAAGGCGCCACTTGATACCAGTAGCGCCCCCAGCCAACGCACGCCCCGTGCCACCAGAAGGACCTGTACTCGACGGAAGGCTGCACCTTGCCTGGCACGCTGCCCGCCACTGGGGCGAGCGGAACGAACTCGCGAATGACAGGCTTTTGCCAATGAAGAATCGCGTCGTTGCGGTATTGCTGTGCGGCCCATTCGTAGTGGGATCGGTCTCGAATGATTGACAGATCGGGGTTGTGTTTGCTGGTTTGCCGTGACCCCTTCATGAACAGCGGCCAGCGGAAGCTGGACTCGATCTCTTCAGCGCTGGGCAGCGCATCAAAGACTTGCGTTCGAGGCGTGAACTCTTTCAGCAAGGGATACCAACTTTCCAGCTCGCTGGCGCGGGTGTGCTCGGCCGGTGAATTCACCAGCCGAAGCCCCATGGCCAGCTTGTCGTTGAACTCGGCCGCGTAGTCTGCGATGGGCCCTATTCGCAGCACACAGAGCTCTTCTCGTTCGATCCGGTACGGATGGTCGCAAGCAAAGTGCAAATCGAAATTGAAGTCATACGCCGATACACCAACCGCCTCGCTGAGGACGATGAATTTCCCTTCAATGCGCGCGAGGTTCACCGGATTCGATGCCTGACGTTCGCGTCAAGGCGAATTCAGGTAGCCGATGTTGTGCTCGGCGTTGAACTCAACCAAAGGCCCCGCATGCACATGCTCCCGCTGCACCCGCTCACTCGCCCCAAAGTAGACAAACGCCTGCAGAGGCAACGCGTTCTGCGCACCGACTTTCTGAACCTGAATCTCCACCCGGGCGTACCAACCCGCTTCGTCGATTTGCTCCAGTACATCCATGTCACGCAGCACCTGCGCATTGACCTGGAACACCTGGCCCAGCACGTGTTCGCCAGTCCCCGGCTGGTTGACGAGCCACGGAAGAAAGGGCTCGCCAATGATGTACAGCGGGTATTTCTGCACCGTGCGGAACGTGCCGGGTACGCGGTGGCCGGCGTTGATGCCGAAGTTCGCGAAGCCCTCTTTTAGGGTGCCGTAGACGAAGACGTGGGTCATTGGGTTTGGCTCAGAAGGTATGCGGCTGCGGCGCGAGGGGTTGAAGGAACCATAGCCACGCTTTTACCGCTATGCAGAAGTCCTAAAGTGACTGTTACGTACAGGCTTTCAAATTCATCTGGCAGAAGATCGTCTAGCGATTACTTGTCTATTGAGCGTCGCTGCAAGTTTGCAGCCGATTATTTTTGCCAACTCCACCGGTACAGCATTTCCAATTTGACGCATCGCTTCACCCCACGCACCTTTTATGACAAAACTATCTGGAAACGTTTGAATTCTCTTTGCCTCAAAGACAGTGAAGTAGCGAATGCTCCCATCTGCGTAT
Organism: Comamonadaceae bacterium; assembly: GCA_013297875.1. Classification (GTDB taxonomy): domain Bacteria; phylum Pseudomonadota; class Gammaproteobacteria; order Burkholderiales; family Burkholderiaceae_C; genus JAAFIW01. The sequence continues at coordinate 41,365 of JAAFIW010000018.1, forward strand.
CGGATCATATTTTCACCTCCGGGAACTCCGTGGCCACCGGCTTTAATTGTTTTTGAAGGCCAATCGTAGTCACTGCCGGTGTGTCCTGGGTAGCTACGCGCTCCAGATTTGAAAATATGATCAGGAATGCAGTGCGTCGAGCACGGTGACGGAACATCTTTTAGAGTATCTCGTACGGTCTTCCACGGCAAAAGTGTAGGCTCAAAAAAACCATATTTTTCTTTCAGCTTGAAGACTTTCTCTTGAATGACGGGATCAGTAGACGAATATTCATTCAGAGGCCGAATGTCATGGCTTTTCCAATACTCTCCGGAAACATACATATCCCACAGCAGGCGGTCTTCGGAATGAGTGGCTTCTGGGAATGACCAGTCTTTCTCAAGGTCTGCGCGAACTCCGACAATGACAACCCTTTCGCGCGTCTGAGGAACTCCATAATCGGCCGCATTTAGAAGTTTGAATTGAACGTTGTATCGAACCCCTACGTATGGAAGTGTTTTAATCTTGCGAAGTTGAGCAAGATGTTCCTGCCAGCCCACTCTAGATCCTACAGAAAACCCCGGGTAGGTTAAGCGCAGGATGATGTACTCGAAGTAATCTGAGAATGTCGGACGCAGCAAACCCTTAACGTTCTCAAATACGAATGCTTGAGGTGTAAGTTTTTCGATAGCTCGAATTGCATAAGGAAACATATCTCTATTGTCTTGATGTGCTTTGTGTTTTCCTCCAAGGGAAAATGGCTGGCAAGGAGGCCCACCTGCGACGACATCGATATGCTCAAGATCACTTAGATCGAAGTCTTTAATATCCCCAAAAAAAATCTTGCTTGCCTCGAAATTCTCTGCCAATGACAAGCATGCGTGCTTGTTGAATTCGACGAATGCAGAGTGTTCAAAGCCGGATAACTCAAGACCTTTTGCGAGGCCTCCTGCGCCAGAGAAAAGTTCTAGTGTGCGCATTTTATTTATCCAATCTTGGTGAGATGGCGTTCAATGTTGGAGAGAATAACCGCTTTGGTTTTTGGTGTGCCCTTGCATTTTTCTGCCCATGTGCGACCTTGGTGCAGTACGTCCCAGTCTGATTTGGCTTGCTCAAATCTTCCTTTGCCTGGAGTATGGTTTCCAAAACCGTCGACAGCTGTATTCCAAAGAGGTCTGTTTATTTTTATCAATGCGGCCTCTACGGTGCTGATCATGTCGGAACTCTCTTGTTCAAAAATAACAAATCGACAAGAGAAGTCTTTTAGCAACAAATCTGCACCAGCAGCAATGTTGCGGCTATGTTCCTTGAGGCGATTAACAAGCTCCTTCGATTGTGTACTTTTACTATCAGAAATACGTGCTTGCCTCCATCCCTTCGGTACAGCTTTGCCTACGTAAATTGGAAAACCATAGGATAGCCTATTCAATTCTGAGTATTTTTTGTAGAGCAAGTTACGGCCTGTGTAGTACAGGGCGTAGACGCCGGTGCCCACAAACGTCGCTGGCGGTGGGAGGGCATGGACTGGGGTACCATTAAAAAAGCGAACGGCGTCTTTGACAAGTTCAGCGAAAGCATCGTTTGTGTATACGTGTTCATTGCGGTCAAAAGCGGCAGACTTCATGTGGGCTGATTGATATAGGTTGTGTTTGTCGATTTTCAAACGCTGCGCGAAATAAGGCCACCGGGGGCATAACCGGGCATAACCGGGCATAACCCTAATATTCCGAGACAGCACCATGATCCCACAACATGGCACTTCTCGCCCTCACATCACAGAACCAAATCGCCTGAAACCCGCATGCAATCAGGCTTGGCGCAGGTAAGCTCTTCGATTTTGTGTTCGCAGAGTTCAAAAAGCGTAACCCGACCCCACCCATCACTCATTCTGCGACCCCCGATGCGCCCACCCCGTCGTGTGTTTCTCAACATAGCTAAACAGCTCATACATCACCATCGCCATCGCCCCCACCACCACCAGCCCGCTGAAGGCCAGGCCCATTTGCATGGCGGAGCCGGCGGAAATCAGCAGGTAGCCTATGCCTTCGTTGGCGGCGGTCATTTCTGACACGGTGGTGCCGACAAAGGCCAGGGTGATGGCGATTTTGAGGGAGCCGAAAAAGTAGGGCATGGAGCGGGGCAGGCCGACTTTCATCAGCACGTCCCAGCGCTTGGCGCCCAGCACGCGCAGCACGTCTTCCAGCTCGGGCTCCAGGGTGGCCAGGCCGGTGGCGATGTTGACCATGATGGGGAAAAACGAGATGAGAAAGGCCGTGAGAATGGCCGGGCCGATGCCGATGCCAAACCACACCACCAAAATAGGCACAAAGGCGGCTTTGGGCAGGGCGTTAAACGCGGTCATCAGCGGGTACACCGCTGCATAGGCCAGGCGCGAGCTGCCGATGATGAAGCCCAGCAGCACGCCCACCACAATGGCAATGCCAAAACCGGCCAGCGTGACCCAGAAGGTGCGCCAGGCGTGGCCGGCAATGACTTCTTTGAACTCCCAGGTTTGCGTGGCAATGCGCCAGGGGCTGGGGAAAATAAAGTCAGACACCTTGAACACGGTGCACACGAATTGCCACAACGCAATCACCAGCACCAGCAAGACCCAGGGTGCCCAGAATTCGAGTTGTCTGCTGGTTTTCATTTGATGGTTCCCACAGCCTTGCGGTGCGCGCCAATGTGCCCGCGCAGCTCGTGCACGATCTCGGTGAAGTGCGGTGTGTAGGTCACTTCCAGGTCGCGCGGGCGGGGCAGGTCAATTTGCCGCTTGGTCACAAAGCGGCCGGGGCTGCTGCTCATGCAGTACACGGTGTCGGCCAGAAACACGCTTTCGCGCAGGTCGTGCGTGACCAGAATCACGTTGAAGTTTTGCGCGGCATGCAGGTCGCGCAGCGCGCACCACAGCTCTTCGCGGGTGAAGGCGTCGAGCGCGCCAAAGGGCTCGTCGAGTAGCAGCATTTTGGGCTCGTGCACCAGGGCGCGGCAGATGCTGGCGCGCTGCTGCATGCCGCCGGATAGCTGCCAGGGAAACTTGTCTTCGTAGCCACCCAGGCCGACGGACTGCAGGAGCTTGCGGGCGCGCTCTTCAAACTCTTTGCGCTTGCTTTTGAATTGGCTGCGGTAGGGCTCGACAATTTCCAGCGGCAGCAGCACGTTGTCGACCGTGGTCCGCCAGGGCAGCAAGGAGGGCGCTTGAAACGCCATGCCCGAGATTTTCAAAGGCCCGGTGACTGGTGCACCATCGATGTGAATCGTGCCCTTGCTGGGCATCTTCAAGCCCGTGGCCATCTTCATGAAGGTGGATTTGCCGCAGCCCGACGGGCCGACTATGGCGATGAACTCACCGCGCGCCACCTGCAGGCTGATGTCTTCCACCGCAAAGTGGTTTTGCGCCAGCAACTCGTCGTTGTAGGCCAGCCAGACGTTTTGAAAGTCTACAAATGGTGCATGGGCTGCACCAGCGTTGTGCGCAGCGGAAGTCACCGTTATTTCTTCGCGGGCAGGATGTTCAGCTCAGCCACGGTGGGCAAAAACGAGCCGTTCCACACCGCTTCGGGGCTCACGCGGGTTTTGGTGGCAAACGCATCAGACACCTGCGAGGCCATCAGCGACAGGCGGGGGCCTTTGACTTGGCCAAAGCCTTCGGCGCGTGCGTCGGCGCTGTTGACCACTGAGTCAATCGCCAACTTCAGGCGGCGGGTTTCCAGCTCGACGTTGATGATGCCGTCACGCGCTTTCACCGACTCAATCGCCGCTTCTGGCTTGGCCATCACGTCTTTCGCACCCTTGGCAAAGGCCTGCAAAAACGCGCGTACGGCGGCGGGGTTGTCTTTGATCATCTTGGGCGAGGCAATGATGACGTTGCCATAGAGCTTGACGCCGTTGTCGGCATACGGCAGCACCACCACGTCTTCAGCTTTCACGCCACGCGCCTCGATGTTCAGCAGCGAGGTGAATGAAAAGCCGGTGATGGCATCCACATCGCCGCGCACCAGCATGGTTTCGCGCAGCGGCGGGTCCATGGCGGTCCAGGCGACGTTGCTCACGTTGTTGGCTTTGGCAAACACAGGCCAGGCTTTGCGGCCTGCATCAAACACCGGGGCACCGAGTTTTTTGCCATTCAAATCGGCAGCGGTTTTGATGCCCGATTTTTTCAGCGCCAGCACGGCGGCGGGCGTGTTGTTGTAGACCATCATCACGGCCACCGGCTTGTTGGGCGCATCGGGGTTGTTGGCGTGAAACTCCATGAGCGCAGCCAGGTCAGCAAAGCCCATGTCGTAGCTGCCCGAGGCCACGCGCGTCACGGTGCCGCCCGAGCCGTTGCCAGCGTCAATCGTCACGTCGAGCTTGGCGTCTTTGAAATAGCCTTTGGCAGCGGGTGACAGAAACAGTGCGGCGGGGCCTTCAAAACGCCAGTCGAGCTGGAATTTGATGGGGGTGGTTTGGGCAAAGCTGGTGCCGGCTGCGGCCGACAAGGCCAGGGCAAGGGTGGTTTTGATCAGGGAACGCTTGTTCAATTGAGACTCCAGAAAAATAAATGCTGCTGCGCACGGCAACAGCGAACGCAAAAACGATGCCCGGCGAATGGCTACAACCGGAGAGCGCTTTTTGTACGCCAAACTGTATACAAAATTGAGGGATGGCTGTCACCCCAGTTTCCCTAGTTTCGTCGCAGGTACGCTGGATTCACTATGAAAAAAATAGCTGCTTGTGCGCTTCCAGCTTGCACTAGAGCCTTATTCGGCCAATAAATCGCGCAAGGTGCGGGCCACGACCTTGGTGGCGCGCAGCAAATCCTGCAAGGCCAGGCGCTCATCGGCGCGCTTGGCGTGAGACTCGAGCACGCTGCGCGGGCCCGCGCCATACAGCACGCTGGGAATGCCCGCCTCGCAGTACAGCCTTGCATCGGTGTAAAGCGGTGTGCCCATGGCGGGAATGGCCTGGCCAAAAATTTCCTGGCCATGCTTTTGAATCGCGTCAACCAGAGGCTGGATGCCTGGCAGCGGCTTCATGGCGTTGGCCAGCAGCAAGCGGCGAATTTCCACGGTGACTGAGTTTTCCAGCCCGCGCAGGTTGTTGAAGGCTGCGGCGGCCACGTTGATCACGTTGCTGATGGCGGCATCGACCTCAGCCGGTTTTTCCTCGGGAATCATGCGCCGGTCCAGCTTGAACGAGACCTTGCCGGGCACCACGTTGGTGTTGGTGCCGCCTTCAATGCGCCCGATGTTCAGGTACGGGTGGGTGATGCCGGGCACCTGCGAAGTGATGCGGCGGTAGCGGCTGTTTTGCAGGTAAAGCGCCCGCAAAATTCCGTTGGCAGCCTGCAGCGCATCGACACCGCTTTCGGGTATGGCGGCATGCGCCATCCGGCCGTTGACGGTCACCTCCATCTGAAGGCAGCCGTTGTGCGCGGTGATCACCTCGTAGCTGAAGCCGGCGGCAATCACCAGGCTGGGCTGCGTCAGCCGGTTGCGCAGCAGCCAGCCGGGGCCCAATTCACCGCCAAACTCTTCGTCGTAGGTGAAGTGCAGTTCCACGCTGCCTTTGAGCTTGGTGGTCAGCGCCTCCAGCGCGCGCAGGGCAAAGGTGTAGGTGGCAAAGTCGCTTTTGCTGACCGCCGCCGCGCGGCCATACATCTTGCCGTTTTCTATTTCGGCTTCATAAGGGTGGCGCGTCCAGCCCTCGCCTGGCGGCACGACGTCGCCATGGGCATTGAGGGCGATGATTTTTCCGGGGCCAAAGCGTTTGCGCACAATCAGATTGGTGATCGATTGCATGCCGTAAGCACGCACCTCGTCTTGCGGTACTTCGTGCTGCTCGGCATGCAGGTCGAAGGCCTTCAGCAGCTCGGCTGTGCGCAGCGCGTGGGGTGTGTTGTCACCGGGTGGGGTGTCGGTGGGCACGCGAACCAGCTCTTGCAGAAAAGCCACCTCGTCTTCGAAATGCGCGTCAATCCACGCGTCCAGCTGGTCGTAATCGGTCACGGAATGGTGCTCCCAACGTTGTTCAATAAATTCTGAAAAGCATCCACCGCCAGCTGGATGTCGCAGGCGGTGCTGGACTCTAACGGGTTGTGGCTGATGCCTGAATTCTCGCCGCGCACAAACAGCATGGCCTGCGGCATCACTTCGTGCAGCTTCATCGCGTCATGCCCCGCGCCGCTGGGCATGCGGTGCAGCGGTAGGCCCAGCGCGGCCACAACGCTCTCCCAGTGCTGCTGCCAGGTGGCATCGCTGGGGGCGGCGGCGGCGCGCAGGGTTTCTTCGGTGGTGTATTGCAGGCCTCGTTTTTCACAGATGTGGGCCAGTTGCTGTAGCACATCGGCCACCAGCGCATCGCGCTGCGCATCGTGGGGTGCGCGCAAATCCAGCGTGAACTGGCAACACCCCGGCACCACGTTGGTGGAGCCACCGGGCACCTGCAAGATGCCGACGGTTCCCACCGAATCACCGTCGCGCGCAGCGCGTTGCTCCACATACAAGATCAGCTCGGCCACCGCAGCCGCTGCATCGCGGCGCCGGTTCATCGGCGTCGTGCCCGCGTGGCTGGCCATGCCAATCACCTCGCAGGCATAGCGCACGCTGCCGTTGATGGAAGTGACGATGCCCAGCGGCAGGTTCAGCTCGTTGAGCACCGGGCCTTGCTCGATGTGTACCTCCACAAAACCCAGGTAGTGCGCAGGGTCGCGCTTCAGGGCTTGTATCGCCTGCAGCGTGCCAGGCAGGCCTGCGGCCACCATGGCTTGCTGCATCGAGATACCGTCTTTATCTTGCTGGCTCAGCCACGCCGGGTTGAACTGGCCGACCAGTGCGCCGGAGCCCAAAAACGTGGCTTTGTAGCGCTGGCCTTCTTCCTCTGCAAATGCTACGACTTCAATAGCAAACGGTAGTCGCCGGTGTGCACTGGCCAGGGTTTTGACGCAGATCATGGGCACCAGAATGCCCAGGCGCCCGTCGTACTTGCCGCCGTTGCGTACGGTGTCGTAGTGGCTGCCGGTGAGCAGTGTCTTGGCATGCGGCGTGGCTGCCAGGTACTTCCCCACCACATTGCCCACTGCATCCACACCCACCTCATCAAACCCGCACTCGCCCATCCAGGCCACCAACTGCCGCGCGCAGGCCTGATGCGCTTCGGTGAGGTAGGTCACCGTCAACTGCGCTTGTTCCTTGAATTCAGGGTCGCTGTGCACCGCCAGGGCCTGGGCCCAGTCCCACACCGTGTTGCCCAGGCTGGGTTGCAAACCCAGCTTGTCCAGCAGCCGTATTTCGGCAATCCGGTGGATGTTGCGCAGTGCTTCGGCGTGCTCAAAGTCTTGTGGGTTGAGCAGGCGGCGCTGCCAGGTGCTGATGATTTCGTGCTTGCTCAGGCCCGTGCCGCGTGGCCCGCGCACTGCCAGAATGAAGGGAAAACCAAAGCGCGCGTTGTAGTCGGCGTTGAGCTGTTGAATCTGCGCAAACTCTTGCGGGCTGCATTGGGTGAGGCCCGCGGTGCTTTGCTCGCGGCTGGATTCATCGGTGAGCGTCTGGCTGACCATGGCCTTGCCGGCCAGCTCGGGGTGGGCGCGAATCAGGGCCAGCTGCGCGGGCACATCGGCTTGCGACACCACCTGCACCAGGGCTTGTTGCAACTGCGCCATCGAACGAAACGGCCGGGCCGTCAGCGCCTGTGCCACGATCCAGGGCGAGTGCTCATACAAGCCGTGAAGCAGCTGCGCAGCGCCGTCAGCCGAAGCAGCGTTGATTTGATCCAGTGAGGTGGTCATGCGGTGTGTGGGTCAGGGTGCACGGCTTGCCAGTGCCGCGCGATGTCGATACGCCGACAAATCCACACCCGCTCGTGGCGCTGCACATGGTCTAAAAAGCGCTGCAGCGCAACGATGCGGCCGGGCTTGCCCAGAATGCGGCAGTGCATGCCGATGCTCATCATTTTTGGCGACGTATCGCCTTCTGCATACAGTGCATCGAAGCTGTCGCGCAGGTAGGTGAAAAAATGGTCGGCGGTGTTAAAGCCCTGGGCCTGCACAAAGCGCATGTCGTTGCAGTCCAGCGAGTAGGGCACCACCAGATGGGGCGCGGTGCGGCCATCGGTTTTTTGCACGGGCATCCAGAACGGCAAATCGTCGCCGTAATAGTCACTGTCGTAGGCAAAGCCACCGTGGTCTGCCACCAGGCGGCGGGTGTTGGGGCTGTCGCGGCCGGTATACCAGCCCAGCGGCCACTGGCCACCCGTCATCTCGCGAATGATTTGCGTGGCTTCCAGCATGTGGGCGCGCTCGGTGGCCTCGGGCAGGTGCTGGTAGTGAATCCAGCGCAAGCCGTGGCAGGCAATTTCGTGGCCCAGGTTCATGAACGCCTGGGTCAATTCAGGGTAGCGCTGCAGGGCCATGGACACACCAAAAACCGTCAGGGGCAGGCCGCGCTTTTCAAACTCACGCAGGATGCGCCACACGCCTGCGCGCGAGCCGTATTCATACATTGACTCCATGCTCATGTGCCGAGCCTCAAAGGCCTGGGCCGACACGATTTCGGAGAGGAACACTTCGGAGGCCGCATCGCCATGCAGCACATTGTTTTCGCCGCCCTCTTCGTAGTTCAGCACAAACTGCACCGCAATGCGGGCGTTGCCTGGCCACTTGGGGTGGGGCGGGTTGCGGCCGTAGCCGACCATGTCGCGAGGGTAGTGAGCGTTTGATGTCATCGTCATAGTGGGTTCAGGGCCACGGCAAGATCATGGCTGGGCAGGGTACGGTCAAAACCCAGGTTTTCTTCCACATGCAGCAGATGCTCGCCCATCAGGCGAACGGCCAGTGCCTCATCTTTTGCGCTCAGGGCCTTGACGATCTGCTCATGCTCTTCACATGAGTGCTGGGCGGCGCTGGCGCTTTGGTACATCAGCGTGATCAGCGCGCAGCGAGAGACCAGTTCGCCCAGCATTTGCGCCAGCACCTCATTGCCCATCAGTTGCGCCATGCGCACATGAAAGTCGCCCAGCAACTGCGTGCGGTTGGCGGCATCGTCAGCTTGCAGCGCGGCTTTTTCCTGCGCCACATGCTCACGCAGTGCGCGCAACCTGCCCGGCGTAATCTCGCGCACAAAGCTGCGGGTCATCTCGGCTTCCAGCATGCGGCGCACCGCAAAAATTTGCCGGGCTTCGGTCACCGACGGAGCCGCGACAAATGCGCCACGCGCGGGCTCCAGCTTGATCAAGCGGTTTTGCGCCAGCTGAAACAAGGCCTGGCGCACCAGCGTGCGCGACACGCCAAAGTGGTCCGCCAGCTTTTGCTCTGCCAGCTTGCTGCCGGGCTGCAAGCGGTGTTCGACAATCGCTTGGGTCAGGGTTTCGACAATGGTGGCGGTGCTGGTCATGTGGGCAGAATCCATCGGCAAGATAATAGCCGCAGACCCAAACTGTATACACTGGTGTTTACCAACTACCGGACCACACACCATGGGCTTGAGCACACATGTACTGGACACCATGCACGGCTGCCCGGCGGCGGGCATGGGGGTGATCTTGATGACAACACAGCATTCAAACGGCGTGCACATTGCCCAACGGGTCAAGCAGTTTGTGCTCAATGCCGATGGCCGCAACCCCGATGGCCCGCTTTACGACAACGCCAGCCTGCGCGTGGGCACCTACCGCCTGGTGTTTGACGTGGCGGCTTATTTCACGGCCCGAGGGGTGGCGCTGCCTCAACCGCCGTTTCTGGATCAGGTCAGCCTGGACTTCGGCATTGCCCACGCTGACCAGCACTACCACGTGCCGCTGCTGGTCAGCCCCTGGAGTTATTCGACGTATCGTGGGTCGTGAAGGTGGCTGGGATTACGGATATTGCCGTGCGGCGTGAATCACATCCAGCACCAGCACGGTATCGTCAAACTGTTCCATCACGACGATGTAGTTCTCATGCGCGACCAATTCCAAGGTGCCTGGCACGCGGCCCAGCCGCCGGGGGAAGTTGGGGTCTTCCAGGCGGTCAACCTGCTCGTCAATGTGCAGCCAGAGGTCAACCGCAGCGCTGGGGTTGTCACGCGCGATGTGCGCTTGTATCGCGTTCAGACTGTCCCGGTAACGCGGCTTTCGCAAAACAATCATGCGGCTTTGCGGCGCTTGGATGTGTTGGCGAGCTTGCGTTGCTCGTCAAGCTTGGCTTGCTTGATGGCTTGCCAGTCGTGCGAGTCAATCGGCGGACGTTGATCCGCCCGCGCTGCATCAACCCGCTGGCGAAACCATGCGTCGTAACTGGTGAACTGCTGCAAAGCATCCCGCACCAGTTGCGACACGGTGGTATTGCTGTGCAGCGCATAAGTCTTCAGCGCGATGTATTGCGACTGCGGCAAGTCCACATTCAGGCGCTGGGTGGTTTCTTGGGTCGGTGGGGTGAGAGTGCTTTGCATAATTGAGTAAATGATGGTTTACGCAGACACCCGCATTCTAGTGCTGCACCAGCACCTGCTGCACGCCCCCGGTGTGTGGGTCGGCGTGCATTCCCACCAGGGCTCGGTGCCGCGCGAGGCGGGAGCCTGGATGCTGGTGAGGGCTGACCAGGTGCAGGGCACGGTGGGGGGCGGGCAGTTGGAGTTTCAGGCAATTGACAAGGCGCGTGGCTTGCTGGGTGTGCCCAATGCGCAGCCGCTTGTTGAACGCTACCCGCTGGGCCCGTCACTGGGGCAATGCTGCGGCGGCGTGGTGCATCTGCAGTTTGAATCCTTGGTGCCTGCCGACGTGCAGCGCATTGAAGGTTTGGTGGCGCGTTTGAATGCGGCGGTGCTAGCGCAGCGCCAGCCGGTGGCGCTGTTTGGCGGTGGTCACGTGGGGAATGCCATCGTCGGCGCGCTGGCACCGCTGCCGTTTGCGGTGCGCTGGATCGACAGCCGCGACGAGGTGTTTCCGCCTGACCTTCCAAGTAACGTGACGGCCGAGCACTCCAACCCGGTGCACGCTGCCGCCCGCGACCTGCCGCCGCAGTCGCAGGTGCTGGTGATGAGTTTCAGCCACGCCGAAGACCTGGATATCGTCGCCGCCTGCCTGCAGCGGCAGCGCGAGCGGGCTGACTTGCCCTTTGTTGGCCTGATTGGCAGCCAAACCAAATGGGCCCGCTTTCGCAAGCAGCTGCTGGAGCGGGCTTTCACCGAACAGGAACTGGCCCACATCACCTGCCCCATCGGCCTGCCCGGCATCGTCGGCAAGCAGCCCGAAGTGATTGCGGCAAGCGTGGCGGCCCAACTCTTGCAATGGGTTTCCCGTAATCGCGGACACTGACCACCATGGAAACCTACCTGCTCGACTGGGCCAATCTGCTGCTGCGCTGGGTGCACGTGATCACCGCCATCGCCTGGATCGGCTCCTCGTTTTATTTCGTCTTTCTAGACAGCAGCCTGACCCCGCCGCTTGATGAAAAACTGCGCAAAGAAGGTGCCACCGGTGAAATCTGGGCGGTGCACGGCGGCGGGTTTTATCACCCGGTGAAATACGCGGTGCAGCCCCCGCAACTGCCCGGCCACCTGCACTGGTTTTACTGGGAAAGCTACAGCACCTGGCTCAGTGGCATGGCCTTGTTTGGCGTGCTCTATGCGTTCAACGCCAGCACCTACCTGATCGACAAAAGCCTGATGGACTGGTCGCCCGGCGCGGCCATTAGCGTGGCGCTCGCGTTTTTGGTCGTGTTCTGGATGCTGTACGACAGCATTTGCCAGCTGTTTGCGCACCGCAAACACGGCGAAGCCATTGTGGGTGCGGGGGTGCTGCTGCTGGTGTGCTTTGCCTCTTGGCTGGCCTGCCACTGGTTCGCCGGCCGGGCCGCGTTTTTGCTGGTGGGCGCGATGATGGCCACCGCTATGAGCGCCAACGTGTTTTTCTGGATCATTCCCGGCCAGAAAAAAGTCATTGCTTCCATACAAGCCGGCCAGCCCGTTGACCCCATCCATGGCCAGCGCGGCAAGCAGCGCAGCGTGCACAACACCTACTTCACGCTGCCGGTGCTGTTTGCCATGCTCAGCAACCACTACAGCTTTGCCTACAGCCATGTTCACAACTGGCTGATCTTGATTTTGATGATGCTGGCCGGCGCCGCCATCCGCCAGTTTTTTGTGCTGCGCCACGGCTACAAACTGGGCCGCAACCGCCACCCCGCGGGCTACGCGGCAGTGGGTGTGGCCGTGATCGTGGGCGTGATCGTGTGGCTGGCACCTGCACCACCTGTTAAAAATGCTACTAATTCAATAGCTTCTCCAGCAGGTTCTACAAGGGCTGATGGCCCAAATGACTATAAATCTGTGCAATCCATCATCACCCAGCGCTGCCTGATGTGCCACGGCGAGGCTGTGCAAATGAAAAACGTGCGCCTCGATTCCCCCGCCCTGCTCAAGCAACACGCCCAAAGCGTCTACCAGCAAGTGGTCGTCACCAAAGCCATGCCCATGAACAATTCCACCGGCATCACCGACGCCGAGCGGGCGCAGCTGGCGCAGTGGTTTCTTGCGGGGGCGAAGGTGGAGTGATTCTCTAGAATCAGTCGTGATCAAGACCCCCAGCCACCCCCGAATCTGCCCGCCACCGGCGAATTCAACGAAGTCGTCCACCTGATTGCTGCCGCCCGCCAGCGGGCCGTTCAGGCGGTCAACACCACCCTGATTGAGCTCTACTGGCAAATTGGCGAAATCATCAGCCGCAAGATTGCGGCGGCAGAGTGGGGTGATGGCGTCGTCAATCAACTGGCTGAACACATTGCCCAAACCCAGCCGGGTTTGCGCGGTTTCACGCGACCGAACTTGTTTCGCATGCGGCAGTTTTACGAAACTTATGAAGGCGATCCAATAGTCGCGCCGCTGGTGCGACTTTTGTCCTGGTCGCACAACCTGATCATCTTGGGTCAAGCCAAACGACCCGAAGAACGCGAGTTTTACCTGCGGATGGCTGCCCAGAAAAAATGGGGAAAGCGGGAATTGGATCGTCAGTTCAAAACAGCACTTTTTGAATCCCGCAAAAGTCTCACCCGTGGTGCGACTTTTACACCCCGGCGCTTTAGGCTCATTCAAAGACGCCTGTTGGGGCATGGGTATCTACCATCTTGGAGGCAAGTGGTTTTGCTCCCTCGCCCCTCTGGGGAGAGGGCAGGGGTGAGGGGCGGCACGATACCCAGCCTGTGCAACGCAATGGCCCTCACCCCCGCCCTCTCCCGCAAGCGGGAGAGGGAGTGATTACCATCCGCCCATGACCCAACACCTCTACATCCTCACAGGCGGCTCGCGCGGCATGGGCGCGGCCATGGCCGAGCAATTGATTCACTCCGGCCATTGGCTGGTATCTATTGCGCGTCACCAAAACCCCGGCCTGAACGCACTGGCCACCCAGCACGGCGCGCGTCTGGCGCAATGGCAGCACGACCTGGCCGCACCGCAAGCCGCCGCCACGCAGTTGCAAGCCCTGCTCGAATCGCTGGCCACCGAGCCCCCCGCCAGCGCCACCCTCATCAACAACGCCGCCGCCCTGTCACCCCCCGGCCCGCTGGAGCAAACCGACGACGCTGACACAGTGCGCGCCCTGCGCGTCGGCCTGGAAGCGCCGGTGCTGCTCACCGCCGCCTTCCTGCGCGCCACCGCAGCATGGACGGTTCCCCGCCGCATCCTGAACATCTCCTCTGGCCTGGGCCGCCGCGCCATGGCCGGCAGCAGCACCTATTGCGCCGTCAAAGCCGGCCTGGACCACTTCTCGCGCTCGGTGGCGCTAGACGAGGCCAACAAACCCAACGGCGCCCGCATCTGCTCCCTGGCCCCCGGCGTCATCGACACCGACATGCAGGTGCAATTGCGCGGTGCTGACCCCGCCCGCTTTGCCGGGCAGGGCACGTTTGCATCGTTAAAAGAAAATGGCCAACTGAGCAGCCCGGCGGACGCGGCCAAGCGGGTGTTGGGGTGGTTGGAGCGGGCGGATTTTGGAGGGAATGTGGTGGCGGATGTGCGGGATTGATCTGCATTCGCTCCTTCCCGCCTTTGGGGGAAGGTTGGGATGGGGGCTTGGCGGCTGGATACGCAATTGAGCCGCTACTGAGTTAATAGCTGCTTGAGCAATAAATACATGGGCTGGGAGTAGTTTTTGCCAGTGCGAGAAAGGCAACACGATATGAAAATGGTATCTACGAAAATGGCTGATCAGGATATTCCCGTTTTGAAACGCGATGAGCTTGGCAAGGGTGTCAGGGGTAAGTACTTGAAAAACTTTATGCAAGGCAGCAATGTCGTTGTATTGCAACCAGAAATTCAAAAGGCTTTTCCAACGTCTGAAGCGGTCAATAAGGCGTTGGCCAGTATGTTGGCCTTTGCGCAGGAGACGCAGGGTTTAACGGCTCGCCCAAGTCGGACATCGCGCAAGCGTGTCGTTATGTAGTATCTGCGATAGATCACAACCATGAAAAAACTAGCACTTGCCCTCTGCATCTTCATCGGCCTCATTCCTTTTTACGGAAAGGCAGCCACCGATATTCAATTTCAGGAGGCCAGCATTACTTTTTCGCTCCCCGATGCTTGGGAAGCAAAAGGCGTGTCGCGCAATAGCGCTCCGCCAAAAATGGATTCAACCGATCCATTATTTGTTTCTTGGAGACGTTCCGCTCTTCCTGGCAAGAATGGCAACCGAATTTTCGCTGGCCTGAATATAACGGTATTTAACGTTCAACCAGATACAAACGTCGTTCTTTTTTCGAACTTATTGATGCACCGGAGGGGCTGGCCTTACAAAGAGTTTCTCACGGCAAAAAATGACGGGATAGTGCTTCCGAATTCAATGGCCTACCTCACCGAATATCCTTTGCGCGAAGACTTGCTGATGAAGGTATTCGTTGTCCACGCAATTAACGACGGTAAGTTTGTCGAGATCAATCTTTCCGCTACCGACGATATATTTTTGCAGGTAGAACCGGAGCTTCGATCTGTACTCAAGAATATTCGCCTTACCAAATGACCCATTCGTAAACTCGTGCGCTAATGCGGTGCGTCAAGCGGTCCATGCTTTCCGAACCCCCACCGGAGTCCCCATGACCCTCACAGCAGGCTGCTTGATGCGTCACCCTGTGCACCTCACACTACAAAAATAATAGCTGCTTGAGCAGTATTCAAAAGGGCTGATGGCCTAAATGACTACAAATTGGCAAGCCACTTCGTTGCAAACGTGTAGCTACTAAACCCCCGCCTCCCAATCCACCAACTCCCCCAACCTCTCCAACGCAAACCCCCCCAACACCGAGTTGCCTTTGCCATCCAGCTCCGGTGCCCACACCGCCACCGTCGCCTTGCCGGGCACCACGGCCACGATGCCGCCGCCTACGCCGGTTTTGATGGGGAGGCCGGTGCGGTACGCAAAATCGCCGGCGGCGTCGTAGGCGCCGCAGGTCAGCAGCAGGGCGTTGACGCGGCGGGCGGCGTCGGCGCTTAGGAATTGTTCGCCGGGGTGGCCGTCTTTGCTGATGTCGCGGCCCTGGTTGGCCAGGAAGAGGGTGGCCTGGGCGAGTTGGGCGCAGTTCATTTCGATGGCGCATTGGCGGCAGTAGTTGTCCAGCACCAGCTCGGGCGGGTTCACCAGGTTCCCGTAGCTTTTCATGAAATAGGCCATGGCCATGTTGCGGTGGGCGGTGTCGCGCTCGGACTTGGCGATGCGGGCGTTCCAGCTCAGGTTGGCGTCGTCGGTCAGGCGGCGCAGCGCGCCCAAGAGGGCGATGTCCAGGTGGGCGTAGCGGGTGGTGAGGATGTCGGTGATCACCAGCGCGCCGGCGTTGATGAAGGGGTTGCGCGGAATGCCTTTTTCGGTTTCCAACTGCACCATGGAGTTAAACGCCGCACCGGAGGGCTCGCGGCCCACGCGCAGCCACAGCTCGTCGCCCACCAGCTTCAAGGCCAGCACAAAGGCAAACAGCTTGGTGATGCTTTGCAGCGAAAACGGCGTGTGCGCCGCGCCCACTTCATAGGTTCGCCCGTCTACCCGCGCCACCGCCATGCCGAACTGGCGCGGCGGCACCTGGGCCAGGGCGGGGATGTAGCTGGCAACCTGGCCTTTGCCAAACAGGCTTTGGGCTTCGGACTGGATTTGCTGGAGGATGGCTTGCATGGGGCTTTCTGGAATGGGTTTGTATTGGACGGCTATTCGCCACGGCGCTGCGCTACAAACGCCAGCAGCTGGCTGCACAGATCGGTTTGCGCCAGCAAGCGCGCCCGCGCGGCCTGGGCGGCTTTATGCCAGGCGGGCAGGTTTAGCGGGGGCAGGGCGTGGTGGGTGATGCCGTTGTAGACACGGTGAAAGTCTTGCAGGTCGGCGGGGGCCTGCACGCTGTCTAAAAACGCTTGCAGCTTGTCGTGGTGGGCGTTGTCGTGCTGCGGGTAGATCTGCCAGGCAAAGGGCTGGCCGGCCCAGATGGCGCGCACCAGCGAGTCTTCGCCGCGCACCAGGTTGAGGTCGCAGGCCCACAGCAGGTGGTCAAACTCGGTTTGTGGGAGCAGGGGGAGATGAAAAAATGATAGCTGCTTGAGCACTATTT
This sequence comes from Comamonadaceae bacterium, assembly GCA_013297875.1. Lineage (GTDB taxonomy): Bacteria > Pseudomonadota > Gammaproteobacteria > Burkholderiales > Burkholderiaceae_C > JAAFIW01. The sequence continues at coordinate 57,878 of JAAFIW010000018.1, forward strand.
GCATGGGCTGCCGGCCGTTTTGCTTATAAAAATCGCTGTCGGCTTGTGCCGCCACCCAGGCGCGCACGGCCTGCGCCGCGCGGCCGTCGGTCACCAGCAGGCAGGTGGGCTGCGGCGCATGGGCCAGCTGGGTCAGCAGCGCCGCCAGCCCTGGCGGCTCGTAGCAAAACAAGGAGATAAATCGCTCACCGCGCCAGGGTATGCCGTGTTGCGCCAGCCAGGCGGCGCGGTCAAATGCCTGCTGCCGCGCCAGCAGGTCGGCCTCGCGCAGCAGGCCACCGGTGCGCTCTGTGAAACCGGGGTAGAAAAAATGCTTGGTGAGCCCGGCACCCGGCCCCGCCAGCACCGGCGAGGGCAGGGTGTGCAGCCGCTCAACGTGTTTTTCAGCAGACAGGTATTCCAGGTTGATCCAGACCGGTGTTTTCAAGCCTTTTGGCTCACTCGCCCAGGTAGATACTGCTGAAGCAGCTATAAAAGAAGGAGCAATTTCACAGCCAAAAGCCTCCACCCATACGTCGCCCGGGGGCGCAAATGCGGTGTCGTCATTCCAAGCAAAAACCTCCACACCTGCACAGCCATGCGGTGCCATCCAGGCCAGCGCGGCGGGCTTGTCCACCCACAGCCGCACCCGCTGACCGCGGCTGGCCAAGTCCACCGACAGCCGCCAGCACACGCCCAGGTCGCCATGGTTGTCGATGACGCGGCAGAAGATGTCCCAAACAGGGTGATGCATGAGTGGATTTGTTATATTGCTGGCAATATGAAATATGTGCTGGATACCAACGTGCTGGTGGCTGCTGTGCGCAGCCCGGCGGGTGCGTCAGCCGAAATTGTGCGTCTGACTTTGACGCAGCAATTGCATGTGATGTGCAGTGTGCCGCTGTTTTTGGAGTACGAGGCCGTGTTGTCGCGGCCCGAACAGCTGCTGGCGGCTGGTGTTGCGATGGCCGACATTGCTAACTTGCTCGATGTGCTGGCGGGTGTTGTGCAGGCGGTGGAAATACAGTTTCTCTGGCGGCCACAACTGCGCGACCCGGCTGACGACATGGTGCTGGAGGCGGCGGTGAACGGACAGGCATCCGCGATCATCAGTTTTAACCAGCGCGATTTTTTGCCGCAAGCGGCAGCGTTTGGGTTGGCGGTGTTGACGCCCAAACAGTTTTTCCAAGGAGTGTGAAATGGGAACCCAAAGCAACTACGCCCTGCGCCTGCCGGTCTCGCTCAAAAGCGGTGCTGAGCAAGTGGCGCGGGAAGACGGCAGCACCCTGAACCAGTTCATCGTGAGTGCGGTGGCCGAAAAGCTGGCCGCCATGAAGACGGCCCGCTATTTTGTAGAACGTGCAGCGAATGGCAATCTGGACGCCGCGCTCGCGCTGCTTAACCGCAGTGGCGGCCAGCCGCCCGCAGCAGACGATGAATTGCCTGCCCGGCGTGTCACATGATCATGATTTCCTGAGCGTGTTCAGGCATGACTGAACACGGCCCCGCCCTGATGGCCAAGTGTTGCACGTGGGCAAAGCGCGACCTGAAAAAAGCGCGGCTCGTAATATTGAAAACCCTGGCTTTGCCAACGGATGGTAATTTGCCAACTGCCTGGAATTTGACACCATGACCTTGCCACTCAACCCAAGCGGCGTGCCGCGCGTTGCTTCGTTGAAAATGAAGCTTGTATTAATGTCGTGTAGTTCATATTTCTGTATCGTTTCGATTTCTTTCTTGTTGACGCTAATGATAGGGCTGCACCTTTTATATGACAGTAACTTTCAAACAATTTTTTTCTGGAACCCAGCAACCACGGAAGGCAAAATTGTCTCTGTGGAGCATTTTAAGCCAGCCTATGGCAAGAGTAGCAGTATCATAGGAGGTACTAGAAGAACCGAAACCACATTTCATTCAAGATATGGCTATCAATACACAGTTAATGACAAGATGCTCACGGGTATATCGTATGCCCACGACCGTTTGGCAGTGGGTGCCCCGGTGATGGTGGAATATCAAAAAGTTCTACCAACATTTTCCAGAATTCAGGGGATGCGATTCCAGCCAGGGTCGGCGTTGAATATCATCTTCTTGTTACTACCTATGGCTGCAATATTTTTTATGCCAGAGGCTATTAGACGGGGTCTGCGCATTGTCAGTTTTGTCGAGAATGGAATTTTAGTGTCGGGTACAGTTGTAAAAAAAATTACTGACAATAGTGGGTCTTCAAATAATCCAGTTTATCGAGTGTTTTTTGAGTTCCGTACTTTGGATGGCGTTGAGATTGCCACAAGTATTACAGCCGGAAACACCGAGGAATTGGGAGACGATGCCAACGAAATGCTCGTGTATGACCCCAGCGATCCGCAAAGCGCTGTTTTAGTGGACTCACTGCCCAGGGTGGTGCGCGGATTATTTGGACGGTAGATATGAGCGAAGCGGCCGACCCATCCCACAGCCCCGCCCTGCTGGCCGAGGTCGCAGCCCTGCCCGCCATGCCCGGCGTGTACCGCTATTTCGACGCAGCGGGCCAGGTGCTCTACGTCGGCAAAGCGCGCGACCTGAAAAAGCGCGTTTCCAGCTACTTTCAAAAGAACCATGGCGGCACGCGCATTGGCCACATGGTGACCAAAATTGTGCGGATGGAGACCACGGTGGTGCGCTCGGAGGCCGAGGCGCTGCTGCTGGAAAACAACCTCATCAAAACGCTGAACCCGCGCTTTAATATTCTGTTTCGCGATGACAAGAGTTATCCGTATTTGAAGATGACGGGCTCGTTTCCTGCGCCAAACCATGTGCCAAACCAGGTGCCAAATAGCCCGCCAGCCCAGGTAGAAACTGCTGGAGCAGCTACGAATTCAATAGCGGTTGCAGTGCCGATCCACTTCCCTCGGATGGCTTACTACCGCGGTGCTGTGGATAGAAAGCACCAATACTTCGGCCCCTACCCCAGCGCGTGGGCCGTCAAAGAAACCATTCAACTGCTGCAAAAAGCCTTTCGCCTGCGTACCTGTGAAGACACGGTGTTTTCCAACCGCACCCGGCCCTGTTTGCTCTACCAGATCAAGCGCTGCTCGGGCCCCTGCGTCAACTACATCAGCCCCGAGGCCTATGCGCACGATGTGGCCAACGCCGCCGCGTTTTTGCTGGGTGACACGCAGGCCGTGCTCGACGGCCTGCAGGCGCGCATGCTGCGCCATGCCGACCGGCTGGAGTTTGAGCAGGCCGCCGAGCTGCGCAACCAGATGGGGGCGCTGGCCAAGGTGTTGCACCAGCAAAGCATGGAAACGGGCTCCGACAAAGACGTGGACATATTGGCCGTGAAGCTGCAAGGCGGGCGCGCCTGTGTAAACCTGGCCATGGTGCGCGGCGGCCGGCATCTGGGCGACCGCGCCTACTACCCCGTGCACGTGGACGACGCCACGGCCACCGACGTGTTGGAGGCCTTCATCGCGCAGCACTACATCGACCTGGTGGTGCCGCCGCAACTCATCACCAGCGAGGCGGTGGACGTGGAGCTGATCGAGGCGCTGTCGTCGCAACAGGGTGTGAAAGTCAGCGCGGTGCACAACCCGCGCGAGCAGCGGCGCATCTGGCTGGAGATGGCGCAGAAAAATGCCGGCATTCAACTGGCGCGGCTGCTGGCCGAGGAGGGCTCGCAACAGGCCCGCACCCGCGCGCTGGTGGAGGCGCTGGATTTGGCCCCTGAGTCCCTAGAAACATTCTGCATCGAGTGTTTCGACATCTCGCACACCGCGGGCGAGGCCACGCAGGCAAGCTGTGTCGTCTTTCTCGACCACAAAATGCAAAACGCCCAATACCGCCGCTACAACATCGAGGGCATCACCCCCGGCGACGACTACGCCGCCATGCGCCAGGTGCTGCTGCGCCGCTACGGCAAGGCCGAAACCATGCCTCACCTGGTACTGGTGGACGGCGGCAAAGGCCAGGTGAGCATGGCCCGTGAGGTGTTTGCCGAGTTGGGGCTTGATCTGGGCCTGATCGTGGGCGTGGAAAAAGGCGAGGGCCGCAAAGTGGGCCTTGAGGAGCTGGTGTTTGCCGACGGCCGGGCCAAGGTGTCACTGGCCCCCGACTCGGCCGCGCTGATGCTGGTGGCCCAGATTCGCGACGAGGCGCACCGCTTTGCCATCACCGGCATGCGCGCCAAGCGCGCCAAGGTGCGCACCGGCAGCAGCAAACTCGAAGACATACCCGGCATCGGCCCCAAGCGCCGCGCTAAACTTTTGCAGCGCTTTGGCGGCATACGCGGCGTGGCCAACGCCGGGGCAGACGACATTGCCACCGTGGACGGCATTTCAAAGGAACTGGCAGAGGAGATTTACCGTGCCTTGCATTAGATTTTTGTGTGTTTCCATCGTCGTGGCTGGCTTGGCCGCCTGCGCCAGCAGCCCTATGCCGCCTGACCCGGCGGTGCAAACCACGGTGCGCACCGTACCCCCCGGCACGCCACCGGCATGGGGTGCCGCGCCGCCAGCCCCCAGCCCTGGCATGGCCCGCAACTGGGCCGAATACCGCCTGCAAGCCGCCCTTCGCATCACCCAGACCAGCCCCGGCGAAACCTACAGCGGCGAGGTGCCTGAGCCGCTGCAGTCCATACCCGTGCTGCAGATTCAATTGAACCGCGACGGCTCCATCAAACACATCGAGGTGCTGCGCGTACCCACCAACAAACCTGAAACCATCGACATGGCCATCCGCGCCATCCGCCGCGCCGCCCCCTTCGGCTCGGTGGCGCATTTGCCGCAGCCCTGGCAGTTCAACGAGACTTTTTTATACGACTACGACTTCAAGTTCCAGCTGCGCACGATTGCTGAGCAGGATGGGTGAGCTGGCGTGGTCAGTGGTTTTGAGTTTTGAAGCCAAAACAGCCACACGCCCATGTGTTTATTGCTCAAGCAGCTATCAATATCGTAGTGTCCAAATTGCTCGGCGCGGTACAAGGCGGCGGGCTGGCACGCAGCAAGCGCCAGACAGCGCCAATCTGCTGCTGTGTGTCTGTGATGAGCAACCAGTTAGACGGCAACACGGCCACCGCCCCGCTTTACTTTTTCGAGAATGTACGCGCGCATCTCATCCGAGAGGCTCTCAAGCGGAATCGTTACGAATTGCGCCTTGGAAAAGAGCAGGAGCCAGAAGCCTTGGAAGACCCAAACCTCCTTAATTGCATCCCACTTCAGCGTTGAGCTGCCTTGACCTGAGGCGAGGGTGAATGACTCCTCGTCTGCTACGAAAGTCGCGACGGAATCCTTCAGGTCACGAAACTTCGCCATGGAGTTGCGGTAGTGTGCCCAGTAAACCAAGATTGGCATTCCGATGGCTATGAGAGCAGCTCCCGCCAATAGCCCCACGTACCACGAGCGATCGCCGCTGGCGACCTGAATGGCGAAAAGGACGCAGATCAACAGAACACTGATGAGCACACCCACACCCAGCGAGCGTCGCCAATAGGACTGCACGGCACGGTTCACCAGGCGCTCAGAGTACTTGAGAGTGGCGCTATGCATTGCCGCCTAACGACAAGCGTTGATCTGCCGCGCCCACCAGCTGCGCACGATTGCAAAGCAGGATGGGCAAGCGACCGCCCCAGGCGATCGTCAAGCGGTTGTCTCGGGGTTCATGACGCTGGCGATCAAGCCGTAAACAGAGGCCCAGGCCTGCTGGGTCTCTGGCGTGAAGGCGGGGCCCAGGCCTTGTTCCAGCGTTTTCAGAAGTGATGCGCCAACGGTGTCGTAATGCGCCGCAACAACCCCGTAGCCTGCATGGCGCTGCCCCAGCTGCTGCAAAACCGGCACCAGAGACCCCAGGTCATTGAGTTTGCCAACGGCGGCGCTGATCATTTGCATCAACTTGGCGGCCTGTTGCGCCATGTCGCCCTTGAACAGTGCCTTCAGGCTCGGATCTGCCTCAAAAAGGTTCGTATAAAACAAGGTGCCTGCTGTGGCTGAAATGGGGAGAACCTTGGCCCATGATTCCTGAACGAGGGTGATGGTCTGTTGTTCCATATGGGCTTTCTGTGGTTGGGTGACGATGGGAAATTGCAAGAAGTGGGCCGATGGGCGGGCACAGGCGCATGCGCAAGCTCAACGCTAGCCTTGAACCCCGGTTGGGCTTGACGGTGTCGAATTGGTGCCGCTGGGCGGTGGGCTATCGCGAAATGGTGCGCGAGCGAGGATCCGCACGATCTCGCTGGCTCGGCACCTTGCGTAAAACGGGTTCAGTGTTCCAAGCAACTCCAGTTGCTTGGCAAAGGCCAGGCGGCGGCAGTCCTGACCTGAGATTCGATTCTTGAGTTCGTAGGCGAATGCCAACTGGTGACTGACGTCTGCAAACACCCAGTACAGCAGCTCGTCGATGTCCCCTGTGCTGAAGCGCGACAACTCCTGCCCACGCTCAACCACCACATAGCCATAGGTTTCATGTTTGCATTCGATGTGCGACCTGGCACTGTCGTCGGAAACGCCGTAAGTTGGGAGCGCCCACTCCTCGGCGTGAATTTGGCTCGCCATCTGCGAAACACGGGCCTTGATTTCGCTCAAGGAAAGCATGGCGTGCGTGTTTCGGCCTTTGCCATCCGGCGGTTTGGCCGTGTGTCCAGTGACTGCTGCAGGCGCATTTGAGCGCATGGCGAACGGGAAGCTCACCAGAGTTTCCACCACGGTTGAGTCGAACCGGCAGACCCGGGCTGCGCCAATGACGGCAGCGGGTTGCTCAGGTAAATGGTGTGCTCTTTTTCATCGGCTGGGTGCCAGCCAGTTTTCAACTGAGTGTCCAGGTACTCCATGGCAGTGTGAGACTGATAGGCCTCATCTTTGCGCGTTGCACGCGTTGCCTCGTCAGCCAGTAGCGCTCTCACGCGAACGAAATAGGTCTTATCACCCTGAGTCATTTCAACTACCCAATCCACGCCAGGGCGGCTGCTGCCATTGGCTTCCTTGAAATGCGCTGAAAGCCCATTCTTGACACGCATCTGCCATGGGGTTTGAGACGCGCTCATCTCCGGTTACCCAAGTTTGCTGGCGCGGTGCCATTGCCCGTCCAGGTCATGCCCTGCTTGTTCATCGTGATTCCGATCAAAAAAGATTTCAGTAGGTAAAAAACTGCACCGACTGCCGGCTATCTCAGAGCTTGGGTCAACGGTTTTAGCGAAGAAATTGCCTCTAGCCCATGTGAATACTGCCCAAGCAGCTATTATTTTGAGAGCATATCGGGTCGCCCCAGGTGGAAGCTCAATACAGATAAACCGCACCGGCTTGCGCTGTCGAGTTGTCGCCCTGGTTGCCACCCACGCCTGTGGCGTTGCTGGCTTCCCCATAAGCGCCTACGGCCATGGTGCTGCCGTCAGCCGACAAGGCCACGTTCCAGCCGAAGAAGTCGCCAAACCCGGTGTTGCTGGCCTTCACATAGGCCTGCTGACTCCAGGTGCCAACGCTGCGGGTGAACACATAGACCGCGCCGGGGCCATTGAGCGAGCTATCGAGTTGGTTGCCGCCCACGCCGGTGGCGTTGCTGCGTTCCAGAATCGCTCCCACGGCCAGCGTGTTGCCGTCGCCTGACAGGGCCAGACTCCAGCCGAACCGGTAGCCCGCCCCGGTGTTGCTGGCTTTTACATAGGCCTGCTGGCTCCAGGTAGCGGCGCTGCGAGTGAACACATAGACAGCACCGGCATCGGTCGTCGAGTTGTCTGCCTGGTTGCCGCCCACACCGGTGGCGTTGCTGTCTTCGAAATATGCGCCCACGGCCAGGGTATTGCCGTCGGCAGACAGGGCCAGGCTGCCACCGAATGTGTCGTTTGCCTCGGGGTTGCTGGCCTTCAGATAGGCCTGCTGGCTCCAGACGCTGGCGCTACGGGTAAAGACGTAGGCCGCACCGGCGTTGGCCACCGAGTTATCGGCCTGGTTGCCATTCACGCCGGTGGCGTTGCTGTCTTCAAGTAGTGCGCCCACGGCCAGAGTGTTGCCATCGCCCGACAGGGCCAGACTGGAGCCAAAACCGTCGCCTACCTGAGGGTTGCTGGCCTTCACATAGGCTTGCTGGCTCCAGGTGCCGAAGCTGTGGGTGAAGACATAGACCGCACCGGCACCGCCAGCCGAGTTGTTGCCCTGGTTGCCACCCACACCGGTGGCGTTGCTGTCCTCAAAAAACGCTCCCACGGCCAGAGTGGTGCCGTCGCCTGACAACGCCACGCTGTAGCCGAACTGGTCGTTTGCCTCGGTGTTGCTGGCCTTCACATAGGCCTGCTGGCTCCAGGTGGCGGCGCTGCGGGTGAAGACGTAGGCCGCACCGGCGTTAGCAGCCGAGTTATCGGCCTGGTTGCCACCCACGCCGGTGGCATTGCTGGATTCCTGATTCGCTCCAACGGCCAGGGTGTTCCCGTCGTCCGACAAGGCTACTTTCCAGCCGAACTGGTCGCCGGCCCCGGTGTTGCTGGCCTTCACATAGGCCTGTTGGCTCCAGATGCCAGCGTTGCGGGTGTAGATGTAGACCGCACCGGCATCGGCAGCTGAGTTATCAAGCGGGTTGCCGTTGATGCCCGTGGCGTTGCTGGCCTCCTGATTCGCTCCTACGGCAAGGGTGCTGCCGTCGCCCGACAACGCGACGGCACGGCCAAAAAAGTCACTTGCACCGGTGTTGCTGGCCTTGAAGTAGCCGATGGCCGCTGTCAGATTCGGCGTGACGGTGCTGGAGTAGGCGCTACAACCCGCAGCATTGCAGGCACGCAGCCGGTACTTGGCATTGAGCCGCTGGTGCAGCAGCTGGGGTGCCAGGCTGTGCGTGGTGCTGGTGGTGGTAATGCTGGCGTTCGCCGTGGCCTCGGGCAGCGCGCCCGCGCCATCCGGGTCTTCTGCCAGCTCGTAGCGGGTGGCCGTGGCGCTGGCACTCCAGGTGAAGGCATAGCTTTTGACGACGTAGCTGACCGCCAGGTTGGTGGGTGCTGGGGGCGAGCTGGGGTTGCACACATAGTTGGTGGTGTTGACCTCCCCCGGTGCCAAGGTGCCGTTACTGTCGGCATCGACCCCGGATTCGATTTTGATGCCACCGTTATTGCAATTGGCACCCGCTGGCTCAATGCTGCTGCGGATCAGGCTGCTCAGACCCGTTGTGCCGGTTGCACCGGTCAGACCGGTTGCGCCCGTGGCTCCGATCGCGCCGATTGCACCGTTGGTGCCATTCGTGCCATTGGTGCCCGCCGCACCGTTGGTGCCATTGGTGCCGTTGCTACCCGTAGCACCCGGCGCGCCGTTGCAGGTGTATTGGGTGGTGATGACCTCGGCGGCGTCCAGAACCGTGTTGGCGTTGGTATCCAGGCCCGAGCTGACGCGGTTGCCGCCATAGGCGCAAATGGCCCCGGCTGGCTCGGCCACGATGGCCAGCAGCGTGCTGATGCCGGCCGGGCCGGTAGCGCCTGTAGCGCCAGTCAGGCCTGTGGTGCCAGTCGCACCTGTCGCACCTGTAGTACCCACCGTACCGGTTGCGCCAACTGAACCAGCAGCCCCCGTAGCACCACCTGCCCCTGTTGCCCCTGTTGCCCCGGTACCGCCGGTGCCTGCGGGCGGGCTGCACACATAGGAACTGGATGTGACTTCGCTGTTATCCAGCACGGCGTTGGCGTTGCTGTCGTTGCCCACGCTGATTTGGTAGCCCCCATTGGCGCAGTTGCTGCCCGCTGGCTCGGTCTTGGCACGAACCAAGGTGGCGACAGGGGCGGTGGCTGCGCCGGCATTGGTGCCATTTGCGCCATTGGTGCCGTTTGCACCGCTCGTGCCGTTGGTGCCGTTCGTTCCACTCGTGCCGTTGGTGCCGTTGCACACCTGTTGGGTGCTGGTGATCTCGGCCTCGTCCAGCGCGCCGTTGGCGTTGCTGTCCAGGCCCGAATCAATTCGGGCACCACCCGTCGGACAAACGGCGCTACTGGCCGGGCTGACCTTGATCTGTGGCACCTGGGCGGGCGGCGTCACGGCAACCGTCTGCGGTGGGGTGCCCACTGTTTGCACCGCCTGCGGGGTGTCACCACCGCCACCACAGGCGCTCAACACCAGCGAGCCAGACAGCAGCCAGGCCAGCCAGGTGCGGGAGGGTTTCATGGTGATGGCACGAGTATTTTTCACGACGCTTCCTTAAACGAAAAACCAAGCCGATGCACGGCAGCGGCACAGTGTCTAAGGGTCAGCACCTTTGCGATAGAGCCAAAGGTCATAGTCGTTGCTGAAAGATTTTGGAGAGGTTTCTTAACCCGCATATTTCACCGGGACCGCCAGCGGCGCAGCAAGGTGCAGCCATAGGCGCAGAAAAAAAAAAGGCGGGGATTGCTCCCCGCCTTATTAAGCTTCACTATTCAACTAACTTTTTTCACTAACCTTCAAACCAACCAACCAACCAAATCATCCATCAAGGCAATGGGCTCGTGTAGCGGTGCTCCCACGATGCGCCAAAGTTTGCTGATACCGTGCCATTGCCAGCCCGGGTAAAGGCTTTGCCGATGATGGGAAGACCGTGCCCACCCACCGGTCCCACGCTGCCCAAATCAATCGCTAAGGGAAAGGCTCCCAAACCGGTGCTCAAGCCGCCGGTGCCCACATTGGCCCAACCGTCGCGAATGGTGCCGGTACCAAAGTCGGTGCGCGCAATTTCAGCGCCCAAGACCGACTGGCCGCCCGGCGCATTGAAGGTCAGCACACTGACCTCGCCGCACAAGCGGAAACCGGCTGCCGGTGGATTGGGCGAGATCACAAAGTTGTTGCCCACCAGGGTGGTTTCTTCGCGGTCAAAGAAGGTCAAGCCCGTTGTGCTCACACAAATCTGCCCGCCATTGACCGAGGTGTTGGCCGCAGTGAAATAGTCACGCGTTGTCATGCGGGTAAAGGCCCGCACAAATGCGGCAGGTGCTGCCGGCCGGTAGTCCAGGGCCACGCTGTAGCGACGGGTGGGCATGGAGAACACCCAGTCGGTAAAAGCACCAATCGATGGATCGGTGATGTATTCATTGATCACGTTCAAGGTGGCCAGCCGCTTGGTCAGGGCCTCGGCTTGAAAGCGTGGGAAGGTCGCAGTGGAGCCACCGGCTGCCACAAACCCGAAATAAGTGGTCGACAGATCCGGCAAATCAAAATTGCTGGCCACCACAATGGGCACTGCGCCGCCAAAAGGTGCTCCGCTTCCATCCTGAACGCCGTCAGCACCCACCGTGGTGGTGCGCAAAGCGGGGTCAGATGTGAACAGATCAGGGGTTGCTGCGGCGGCACCTGTTTGTGGGAAAAACACCATGTTGCCGAAAGTGGTGGCACCACCAGGGCCGTTGATCACCACCAGAGAGGTGGCCTCACCGCTGGACGCGCCCGACTTGGGCACGTTGATGATGGTCCAGTTGGCCCACAGGCCGGTGGACGGTGCCCGAAAGCCCAGCGCGTAGGCGGCGCTCAAGCTGACAGGGTCGGTTTGCAAGGCATTCAGCGCGGCAGCACCGGCAGTGGTGCCGAAGCACGGGGCAATGCCGCCCACGTGCTTGATGGTGGTAAACAAGGGGTTGGCCGTGGCCAGCGCTGCGCCAAATGGGGCTACGCCCGGGCCGTTGCCGCCGCCGCCTGCACCCGTCAAATTGATGCCAAACGGTGGAACATCTGCCATGTTGAAAATTTCGACATAGCCTTCACGGGTTTCTGCGGCCAGCGCATCACCGGTCAAGCGGGGGTTCAAACGGGCGGTAACGAACGATGTGCCGCTGACAGTTTGTGGAATGGTGCAGCTTTTGTCGGTGCTGGTCAGCACCGCCCGGCCATCGGCACCGCGGCTGATATTGGCTGTCCAGACATCACCGGGGGACATGTAAAGCTGAAAGTCAAACACGTCGTCCGAGTTGGAGGCACCACGAAAACGCACTTTCACGGCTTTGCCGTTGACGGTGTCGGCATTGGCCAGGTTGATCAAGGTGGCGTTACCGGCCTGTACGTTGAAGTACGGGATGATCAACTGGTGGCCTATGCCGCCAACTTGCAGCGCGGTATTGCGGGTGAAGTTGCCGTTGTTTACCGTGGGCGAAATGGTCGAAAAACCATCATCACCAATCACGTTGGCCGATACCCCCTGCAACATGCCAAAAGTGCTCGCCAGTACGGCCACAGCTGTGGCAACCATGTGTTTTTTCATGTGATTCCAGTTAAAAAAGATGTTCAGTACCGGGAAACTGCGCCGACCGTCAGCGATCTCGGAGTACCTGATCGCAAGTGTGTGACCCTGTTTGCGTTATGCCTAGTGCCAAAGGTCACAAACATGAAAATCGGGCTGTAGCCCATGATTTAACTGCTCAAGTAGCTATAAATTCAGGAGCGAGTTGTTTGTATTGGCTGGTGGCGAGGGGCTTGTGACGAAGGTCACTGGTGGTTCTGAGTGTTCCAGGTCACAGTGCCGGGGTGTTGATGTTCGTTTTTGTTGCCCCGAAAGGTTTTTTCGCTTATGTCCGCCAAACCCACCCTTCGCCAGGGAAGCCAGGGGCCCAATGTGGTGCTGCTGCAAACACTGCTCAACACCATTCCACTCACACTGATGCAACGCCTGGTGGAAGACGGCCTTTTTGGCAGGCAGACATTGAACCGCGTGCTTGAATTTCAGAACAATGCCAAGCTGTTTGCCGACGGTGTGATCGGCCCCAAGTCTTGGGCCATGCTGGATGAGTTGACCCGATTGCTGTTGCCACTGGGGGTCTACCGGGCACAACACCAGGTGTCGATGCCTGGCAGCAAGAGCGTTTTCGGCAGGCGGTGCTGAAAGTTGCCCTGGCAGAGGCGCTGCCGGTGTCGAATGTGAGCGACAAGTTGTCACTGCCTGTTCTGCCGGGCGTCTTTGATCCACCTATTTTTGGCAAGGAAGTGACCAAATCGCCCAAAGCATGGCGGTTTGGCTGGCCACGCCTCAAGCAGTACTACGACGAGGCTGTCATTGGTGTGAATCCCAATTTCTGGCGGCAAACCGGCAAACTGAAGGTGGCGGAGGTGATGGAGACCATCCGCTTTCTCGATGGTGTGAGAGGCGTGAATTGGCGGGTTCCAGACGCGACGGGTAACGGCTTGCAATGGTGCGGCATTTTTGCCACCTGGTGTTGGATGCAGGCGGGCGTGCCAACCAAATGGCCGTTTGGCGGCCCACCTGTGGGTATCAAAAAGCGGGCTTTCGGGCCTCAATCGGCGCTGCCAAAACCCGGCGACATGCTGGTGCAGGGCGGCAATCTGGTGCACCACAGCCTGCTGCTGCCTGACGATGCGGGTGGCAAAAACTTCCTGGTGGTCAATGGCAACTCGGACTTTCAGGGCATCACGATCAAGCCGATCGCGCGCAGCTCCGTGGTGGCGGTCTACAGCCTGGAGGACTTTCAGTAGTTGGAAGCGCTGGGTTCCGCGCTACCTTGCCTAATGTGTCCTGGCCAACTCCATGCGCAGGGCGTCTACCAGATCATGGGCTTTCACCGGTTTGTACAGCACGCTCAGGCCGCTGGCTTGCGCCTGGCGTACGCGCTGCGGTGCGGTGTCGCCAGTGATCAGCAGCACCGGCAGGGGGCGGCCCAACAGGGTTCGCAGGTTGGCAACCAGGCTGATGCCATCTTCCTCGTTGTGCAGGCGAAAATCGGTGATCAAGCCATCCAGCTCATCGCCCAGTTGCGTGGTGATGGCGCGTGCCTGCACCAAGCCGTCCGCCACCTCGACCCGCAGGCCGTACAGGCGCAAGGCAGCTGCGGTGCTGCTGCGCACGGTTTCTTCGTCGTCCACCACCAGCACGCATCGGCCGGTCAGCGCGCGCAGGGCCATGCTGCTCAGACTTGAGCTGAGCTGGGGATTCAGATTCAAAGGCAGATCACTGGCCTCGCAGCGCGGCATGCGCAACTTGAATACGGTGCCACGCCCCTGGCGCGACTGCACCTGCAATGGCATCTCCATCAAGGCCGCCAGGCGGCGCACGATGGCCAGACCCATGCCCAGACCGCGGGCGCGCTGTCGCTCGCGGTTACCCACCTGGTAAAACTCGTCAAACACCATTGGCAGCTCGGCTGCGCTGATTCCAATGCCGCTGTCCCACACTTGCAAGCTGACCTGACTACCGCTGGTGCGTGCCACCACCACCACACCGCCCCTGGACGTGAACTTCAGGGCGTTGTGCACCAGGTTACCCAGCAGGCGGGTCAGTTGCGTGGCATCGGCGATCACCCATTTGCCATGGGGTTTGAAGCGCAGGGTCAGACCCCGGCATTCGGCCTGCTGACCAAACGTGGCGGCCACGGTGCGAAACACGTCAACCAGGGCCGTCGGCGCAGGCTCGATCCGCACCACGCCTGCATCCAGTTTGGAGACATCCAGCATGGCCGTGAACGAGGTTTCCAGGGCGTCCACACAAAGCATCAGGTTGCTGGCCAAGAGCTCGTCCGGCGACCCTTTCAGGCGCGACGCAATAGCGGTGCCAAACAAACCCAGCGAATGCAGGGGCTGGCGCAGGTCGTGGCTGGCTGAGGCGAAGAAACGGGTTTTTTCAAGGCTGGCTTTCTCCACTGCCAGTACCTGGCCGGTCAGGCGTTGCGCCAGGTCAGCGTTTTCATAGCGTGCGCGCAGAGCGTCGGCAATCAATTTGTTTTGCTGGCGGCCATCCCGCAAATTGGCATGAAGAAAGGCCAGCATGCACAGAGCCAGTGCCGCATACAGCCCGGTGCCTTGCCACAACAGGGCGCTGGCAAGGCCCGCGATGATGGGCACACCGAAGCAATAGACGGCTGGCCGGTAGGTGGCCATGGTGGCCACGCTGGAGGCGCTGATGCCCAACAGAAACAACATCATCAGCGATGCCAGCAAGGGGTCATTGGTCGGGAAGAACAGCCACGGTGCCAGACCCCAACCACAGGCACTCAAGGCGAGCGACGCGCAATGCCAGTTTGCGCTGCGCACGGGTTCGCGCAGCGCGACCGGCGTTTTCAGGTAACGCCGGACAAACACCACCCGTTGAATCTGCATCAAATGGGCCAGCAGCGCCCACACCAGCAGGCTGGGCTGCGGGGATTGGATGTAGAAAATCAACCAGAAGGTCACGGTCACCAAGCTGTTGCCAACGGGCAAGCGCCTGCTGGCGGCCATCAGGGTCTCAGCCTGCTCCATCAGGATCCGCAGGCTCAGCGATGCTTGCACATCACTGGGTAGGCCAGTATCGTTGGCCTCAGTCATTTGAATACGCTGATCAGGTGGGAGCGCGAATCCACATTCAATGCCAACATGATGGAAGACATTGCGTTTTTGACGGTGCCAATAGCCAACAGGCACTCAGAGGCAATCTGCTGGTTGCTCATGCCGGCCAACACCAGCTCCAACACCCTCAGTTGCGTGGGGTTTAGTGTGTCTGCCAGCGAGATTGGAACGGGTGGTGTGTGGGTGACTGGCTGGGCCGCATGGTCAGTGTGATGCAATAAAGACTCGATCAGACGCAGGGTAAGCAGCGGTGCGGCCGACTTCGGCACAAAACCCATTGCACCCAATTCCAAGGCCTGGCGAATTACAAATTCGTCGTCGGTGGCCGAAAAAATCGCCACGCGTGCACCTGGAAAATCAGACAAAAAGCGCCACAAGCCGTTCAAGCCCTGGCTGTCGGGCAGATTCAGATCAAGCAGCACCAAATCCACTGCAGCGTGTTCGCGGTAGCCTTGCAGCGCTTCGTTCAGACTACCGGCCTCCAGCCAAGACCAAGTGTGCGCACTCGAATGTGCATCGCTGCTGCCCGCGAGTGCTTGCAGCCCCAAGCGCATCATGCGGTGGTCGTCCACGACCTGAACCACAAAATGGGTTGCGGGTGGTGGGGCAGGAACTGGCTCTGAGGATGTCATATGCACCGATTGAGGTGCAGATCGGTTGAATTAGCAAGTCACTTTAGTCATTTTGTGCAGATGGGTTCGAACATTTGCCTGGCCCGCTGCTTGCGAGCGCCTGCTCAATAAAGGCCGTCCAGCTCGCATCAGGCTCCCACAGGGCCGTGCCTAGCCCGCATATTTCACCGGGGTCGCCGTTTTGAAGTGTTTTCATTGGGAAAGTCTGTGATGACCTCCCATCCAATTTGGATTTCATCAAAACAGCTCAGCGCGTGCCGCATCGTTTTGGCGGGCGCAGGAACGCACAAGCCTCCTTCCCTTGTAGCAAGTGCTATCGGGTCGTCACCTTGCGCACCCATGCATCCCGGTAAAACGCGCGGCCCACGCTGCCCCGATGAAATATGCGGGCTAGGCTCCGGCCCAGACGCAGCGCGCGATCCAGGGCGATAAAAACGGGTACGCGTTTGTTGTGGCGGCAATGGACAAGCACCTTTGGCCCGACGCTTCGACGCTTCACGCATGGCGGCAGAAAACTGATGGAGTTGCTTCAGCCCTGGCGCGCCAAACTCAACCGGGATGTGGACATACCTGCCCCCGTGCGCGCTGACGGTGGCCGCTTCGTCCGCCAGTGCATAGGCGGGATCGGTGTGAAGCCCCAGGTTGATGACCACTTTGAAGCCCGACTGCAGCGCCTGAATCAGCTGCGCTTCGCTGGGCTGGCCCGCTGTTGCCAGGGCGGGGCTCAGCTCTATGTAGCGCTGGATCGCCGATAGCCCGGGGTGTGGCATTCAGCAGTTCAACCAGACCTTTTTGCACGATGGGCACGCCCAGCGATTGGGCTTTGGTAAACATCGCATCCACATAGGGCCCCACAAAAGTCACACACATGCCAGTGGGTGCCATCTGACAGGCGAGATCAAAGTGCTAATCCAAAGGAGTTAATCCATGTGGAAGCAGTTCACGAAACAGCGATTTTTTCGTCTTTTGACCGCTCCAAATTCGGTAAACCTCACGCGCATCAAGGGCGTTTCCGCTCAATAATTAGTTATCTTGAGTAAATATACTTACTCAAGTTTACGTAGTGCCCCAACCCCAAGGAGTTTCCACCCTATGAAATACCTCAACAGACGTATGGTGCTGAAAGCACCTTGCTCTTTATTCACTGTAGCCCCCGCCCTGGCGTGGCTGATCACACCCGGGGTGGGTCACGCGCAAATCTCCGGCCTACCAGACGCAATTGAAAAAGCCGAGTCGCTTTTCATGTTGACGCAACGCGCCGCCAAAGCCTACTTCGCCCTCGGCCTGGGCGTTCGCACGCAGGAAGCGCAAAAGGCGCTGGACAGCTCGGTTCAGCGTTTTGACCGCTTGCTTTTTGAACTGAAAGCGTTTGCATCAACGCCCGCCATCAAAAAAACGTATGCCGATGTCAGCGCAGCCTGGGTCGATCTGAAGGTTGAACTGATTGGCAAAGCCCCCAGCAAAGCCAGTGCTGCGGTCATCGTTGCGCTGAACAAAACGGTTTTTGAATTGGCGAGCACCGGTACCACCCAGCTGCAGGTGCTGGCCAAAACCCCCAATTCCAGGCTGCAAGACGTGGCCGGAAATGTGCGCATGCTGTCTCAGCAGCTGACAAAAAACTATTACCTCAAAAACTGGGGTGTTCAGGCTGACGCGGTCACGGTGGAAATTCAAAATGCCAGCAAAAGTTACCTGGAAGGCAAGGCGTTTTTACTTGCAGCACCGCAAACCACCCCAGCCATCAAAACGCAAATCGAAATGGCCAACAACCAGTGGCTGTTCGTTGCATCGGCAATCGACACCAAAAAGGCACCCACGCCGACCCACCACAGCGATGTGTGGGGAGCCAGCGAGAACATCCTGTCGGTGATGGACGGTGTGTGTAACGCCTACTTCAAGCTGGGCTAGCCCGTCACTGGCTCAACCGCGCAGCTTATGTAGCTGTAGCTGATGTGCTCTACGCACACCACCCCTTACCAAAGGGTGAGGGGTGCCTTATTTCTTGCAAACACCGCTTGTGCTGACGGAGCCGTCTTTGCACTCAGTGACCACCGCCGGTTTGCCAGCTGTCTTCGCAGCCGACGCAGCAGCGGCAGGTGCTGGCTGCGCGGCGCCGGGCGAAGGCGTTGTGTAAACCAGCTTCTTCTTTCCCAGCTCGCAGGTGCCGACCACTTTGCCGGACGCAGCTGCATCAGCCGCCACGACTGTGAGGGTGAATTCCTTGACGCCACCAGCCCGGATCTTGGCCTCTACATCGCTTTTCAACGAATCGCAGGTGATGGCGTGGCACGGTAGGGTCAAGAGGCTTGCGAGGGCGAGGGTGGTGAGGTGCTTCATGCTTGGCGGTGGTCGAAGGGTGAGGTTGAGATTCAGTCAAGTGCCTATCCTAAGCCTCTGTAATCCGCCCAGTTTCGCGAGCAGTTGGTTTTTTGGGCTAAGGTTGCCCCCGTGAAACCGCCATCAAACCCCACGCTGCGCATCGCCACCTACAACATTGCCAAAGGCGTGCAAGGCATAGGCTTGGCGCGACGGCTGGAGATTCATAACCTGGGCCTGGCGGTGGAGCAGTTGGACGCCGATGTGGTGTGCCTGCAAGAGGTGCGCAAGCTGCACCGCCAGCTCGCACGGCGGTTTGCCCGCTGGCCTGACGAGCCGCAGGCGCAATTTCTGGCACCGCCCGGATATGAAGCGGTGTATGAAACCAATGCCTTCACGCGGCATGGGGAGCATGGCAATGCCTTGTTGTCGCGCTGGCCGGTGGTGTCGCAGCAGCATGAAGACATGTCGGACCACCCGCTGGAGCAGCGCGGGCTGCTGCATGTGGTGCTGCGCATCGAAAGGCGCGTGGTGCACGTGGTGGTGTTGCACCTGGGCTTGATTGCCGGCAGCCGGCGGCGGCAAATTGAGCAATTGGGCCAGTACCTGCAGCGCGAGGTGCCGGCTGATGTGCCGCTGGTGGTGGCGGGCGATTTCAACGACTGGGGTGGCCAGTTGCGGCCCGCCATGCAGGCCCTACAGTTGCAGGACTATCGCGCCACGCCACCGGTGCGCACCTTTCCCGCGCGCCTGCCCGTCACGCAGCTGGACTATGTGTATGCGCGGGGCCTGGTGCCGCTGTCGGTGCAGGTGCCGCATGGGCGCATCTGGTGGCGCATGTCGGACCATTTGCCGTTGATTGCCGAGTTTGCGTGGCCATGACCGCAGCCGCTTCGGCACCCGTATCGCTGACCTTGCTGCAAGGCGGCGGCGCATTTTTTGGCGCCTTGATTGACGACATCAACCAGGCCACGCAACACGTGTGGCTGGAGACCTATATCTTTGACTTCACCCCCTCACCCATGCCCAGCACGCAGGCTGGCACCACCGATGTGGCGGTGGCCTTGATCTCGGCTGCTGAGCGCGGCGTGCAGGTGCGTTTGCTGGTGGACGGCGTGGGCACCGGCGCACTGCCGGCCGAGTGGCGCGAGCGCTTTGACCAGGCGGGTGTGCAGTGGCATTTGTTTTCGCCACTGGGCCTGGTGGGCCTGCTCAACCCGGTGCGCTGGCGCCGCCTGCACCGCAAGCTGTGCGTGGTGGATGGGCGCGTGGCCTATTGCGGTGGCATCAACCTGCTCGATGATTTTTACGACCCCAACCATGGCACCTTGACCTCCCCGCGGTTTGACTTTTGCGTGCGCCAGCAAGGCCTGCCGGTGGTGGCTGACGTGGCTGCCACCATGGCTCAGCTGTGGCAGCGCGTGCAGGCCTTGCACAGCACGGTGCAGGCGGCCCGCCAGCGCGAGTTTGGGCGCATGCTGGGCACGGCGCGCAGCTCGGTGCGCTCGCTGATGCCTGCGAAAGCGATAGCGCCAGTCACTGAAGACGCTATAGAAATAATAGCTGCTCCAGCAAGCAATTCAAGGGCCAAGTTACTGTTACGCGACAACGTGCGCAACCGCAAGCGCATCGAACGCGCCTACCGCCAGGCCATTGGCGCGGCCCGCCACGAAATCATCATTGCCAATGCCTACTTTCTGCCGGGGCTCAAGCTGCGCAATGGCCTGGTGCATGCGGCGCAGCGCGGCGTGAAGGTCAAGCTGCTGCTGCAGGGCCGCTACGAATACTTCATGCAGTTCCACGCGGCCAAACCGGTCTATGGCAGCCTGCTGGCCGCAGGCGTGGAAATTCATGAGTACGAAGCCAGCTTTCTGCACGCCAAAGTGGCCGTCGTCGATGCAGGCCACGCCAGTTGCTGGGCCACCGTGGGCTCTTCTAACCTGGATCCTTTGAGCCTGCTGCTGGCACGCGAGGCCAACCTGGAGGTGCGCGACGAGAGCTTTGTGCTGGCGCTGCGTGAGCGTCTGGTGCAAGCCATGCGCACCGGCGGCAAGCAGGTGCAACCCGCCGCTTATCTGGCCCGCCCGCTGGTGCAGCGGGCGCTGAATTGGGTGGCGTATGGCTTGATGCGGCTGGCTTTGACGGTGACGGGCAAGAGTTATTGAACTCCCTATGACAGATGACGCGCCCTTCGGGCTGCCATGACGAATGACTGCTCGTAACCACCTTTCGTCATCTGTCATCTCACGCCGTGTGCGGAGAAGTCATTTGTCATGACCACTGACCTCGTCGTCCAGCGCAAAGAAGGCCTGTACTGCCCGCCAGGCGATTTCTACATCGACCCCTGGCGCGCGGTGGATCGCGCCGTCATCACCCACGCCCATGCCGACCACGCGCGCGGCGGCCATGCGCACTACCTGGCGGCTGCGCCGGGCGAGGGCGTGTTGCGGGCGCGGCTGGGCAAGATGGCGCTACAGACCTTGGCCTATGGCGAGCGCATCAACCACCACGGCGTCACGGTGTCGCTGCACCCGGCCGGCCATGTGCTGGGCTCGGCCCAGGTGCGGCTGGAGCATGGCGGCCAGGTGTGGGTGGCCAGTGGTGACTACAAGCTCACCGCGCAGGGCGGCACGCCCGACCCGACCTGCGCCCCGTTTGAGCCGGTGCGCTGCGACGTGTTCATCACCGAAAGCACCTTTGGCCTGCCGATTTACCGCTGGCGGCCCGACCGCCAAGTGTTTGCTGACATCAACGCCTGGTGGCAGGCCAACGTTGCGGCGGGCCGCGCCAGCGTGTTGCTGTGCTACAGCTTTGGCAAGGCGCAGCGCGTGCTGGCAGGGGTGGATGCGGCCATTGGCCCCATCGTGGTGCACAGCGCCGTGCAGCCCTTGAATGCGGCTTACCGTGATGCGGGTGTGGCCTTGCCAGAAACCCGGTTAGTGACCGAAGTAACCGACAAAGCCGACCTGAAACGCGCCCTGGTGCTGTGCCCACCGAGCGCCGCCAGCGGCCCGTGGCTGAAGAATTTTGGCGACGCTTCCATGGCCTTCGCCAGCGGCTGGATGCAGGTGCGCGGCATGCGCCGCCGCGGTGGCTACGACCAGGGCTTTGTGCTCAGCGACCACGCCGACTGGCCCGGCCTGATGACCGCGATTGCCGCCACCGGCGCGCCGCGGGTCATCGTCACGCATGGCAGCGTGCCGGTGATGGTGCGGTACTTGAGCGAGCGCGGGTTTCAGGCCGGGGCGTTTGAAACCGAGTATGGCAATGACGCCGCGATGGATCAACATGCCGCATAAAAAATTCGAATTCCCCATGCCCGCCCGGGCCGACCTGGTGTTTGACGCGTTTCACTACCACCAATGGCGTGCGCAGTGGGACACGCTGGTGCAGGGCACGCACATTGTGGGCGGCGCGCCTTGCCCGTCGGTAGGGGCCATCAGCGAAAACGGTGGGCGGGGGTTGTTGCAAGCCTTGTCCATGCGCACCCAGTTCATCAGCTTTGACCGGCCCCACGTGGCTGCTGCCACCATGCTGGGCACCTCGTTTCCGTTTGAAAAGTGGTCGGCGTCGATGCGCCACAAAGCGATCTCGCCCACCGAATCGGTGATGGTCTACACCTACAACTTCACTGTGGGCCCTGCCGCCTTGCGCTGGTTGCTCGAACCGGTGGTGACTTGGGTATTTGAACGGCAAACCCGCAAGCGGTTTGGGCAGTTGCAGGCGTTTTTGGCGCAGCACCGGCTGGCACTGGAGCAATGGCAAACCGATGAACGTATGAACCACCCATGAACCGCTTTGGCCAACTCTTCACCGAGCTGGACGCTACCCCCTCCACCACCGCCAAGGTGCAAGCCGTGCAGCGCTACCTGGGCGAGGTTCCCGCGGCCGACGCCGCCTGGGCAGTGTATTTTCTGGCTGGTGGCAAGCCGCGCCAGGTGGTGCGCACCGCCACGCTGCGGGCATTGGCTTGCGAGGTGACGGGGTTGGATGATTGGTTGTTTGACGAGTGCTACCAAACTGTGGGTGACCTGGCCGAGACCATTGCTTATGTGTTGCCGCCGTCGCCGGTTGTGGATGCCCACCTGGGTCTTGCGCAATGGGTTGAAGACCGCTTGTTGCCGTTGCGCGGCTTGCCCGATGAGGAGATCGCCACACGCATCAAAAGCTACTGGCTGCAGCTGGACACCCAAGGCCGCTTCTTGTTGACCAAGCTGGTGGGCGGCGGGTTTCGCGTGGGGGTCAGCAAGCTGCTGGTACAGCGTGCGATTGCCGCGCATGCCGGCATAGACGCCAAGCTGGTGGCCCAGCGCATGATGGGCTACACCGATGGCAAAGCCAAGCCCACTGCTATCAAATACGAAGCTGTCCGAGCAATAAACACTTGGGCTGATGGCCAAAATGACATCAAAACAGGCGGTTTGCCCTATCCCTTCTTTCTGGCGCATCAGCTGGACACCGCGCTTGCCGATCTGCCCACCAAGCTGGGCGCGGTGGCCGACTGGCAGGTGGAGTGGAAGTTTGATGGCATACGCGGGCAACTGGTCAAGCGGGAAGGACAGGTCTGGCTGTGGTCGCGCGGTGAGGAGTTGATCACCGAGCGCTTTCCCGAGCTGGTGGCGCTGATGCAGCCGCTGGCCGATGGCACGGTGCTGGATGGGGAGGTGGTGGTGTGGCAGGCAGCGTCGGCACAGGCAAACCCCGTCTGGCCCGACGGCCACCCCGCCCCCTTCGCACAACTCCAAACCCGCATCACCCGCAAGACCCTGCCCAAAAAGCTGCTGGCCGACGCGCCCGCCAGCTTCATCGCCTACGACCTGCTGGAGCTGGGCGGCAAAGACCTGCGCGCCACCCCGCAATACCAGCGCCGAGCCCAGTTGCAAGCGGTGTTGCAAGGCACAGCCATGCGCATCTCCCCGCTGCTGCAAGCCACCGACTGGCAAGACCTGGCCAGCCAACGCCAACAAGCCCGCGCCCGCGGCGTCGAAGGCCTGATGCTGAAAGCTGCGAATTCGGCCTACGGCACGGGCCGCACCAAGGCCGATGGCACCTGGTTCAAGTGGAAGGTCGATCCGCTGTCGATTGACTGCATCCTCATCTACGCCCAGGCCGGCCACGGCCGCCGCGCCAGCGTCTACACCGACTACACCTTTGCCGTCTGGAGCCGCCCGCCGCTGGATAAAGCTGAGGCCGATGCGGTGCTGGAGGCGATTGAAAAACGCGAGCCCGCCCAGCCCGGCAAACTACAACTGGTGGCCTTCGCCAAAGCCTACTCGGGCTTGACCGACGAAGAATTCAAGCAAGTCGATGCCGTCATCCGCCAGACCACGCTGGAAAAGTTCGGCCCCGTGCGCAGCGTCAAACCGAGCCTGGTATTCGAGTTGGGTTTTGAAGGCATTAACTTGAGCCCGCGCCACAAAAGCGGCGTGGCCGTGCGCTTTCCCCGCATGCTGCGCAGGCGGCTGGATAAGCCGCTGCACGAGGCAGGGTGTCTGGCGGATTTGAAGGACTTGATGGGGCTTTGAAGCCAAGCCGTTCGCCAGACTTTGTCTTAAACTGAGATGATGAACACCGCTTTGCTTAACCAAGCCCGCCAATTGCCTTTGCCAGAGCAAATTGAACTCGTTCACGCCTTGTGGGATGACATTGCCCGCAACGCCAATAGCACGGCGTTGGCTCCCACGACGGCTCAAGCCGCCGAGTTAGATCGTCGCCTGGCCCATCTGCAAGCCAATCCAGATGATGTTGTTGATTGGAGCCTCGTAAAGGAACAGGCGCTCGCCCACATCGGGTCATGACGCTGCCGGCCGCTGCACTGACCCGCGCTGCCCGTGCCGAGTTTGTCGACGCCACCGCCTGGTACGAGGCTCAACGCAAGGGCCTGGGTGTTGAATTCGTTGCCGAAGTGGATAGCTGCCTGACCCTGGCTGCACAGCACCCCGAACGTTTTCCCCTCACTTACAAAAAGCTGCGGCGCGTGACGGTGCGGCGTTTCCCGTGTGTGGTGTATTTCTATGAACAAGCGCCGCAAATCGTTGTTGTGGCTGTTTTTCACAGCAAACGCGACCCTGCGATTTGGCAAGGACGGGTTTAGTCATTGATCTTTTCGCTCCCAATTTCATAGCTGCTTGAGCAGATTACACTTGGGCTAGAGCTTAAAAAGACCCCAAACCGGCTGGGTCACCGGGCCCGGTGCTAGAGTTATTGCCATGTTGATGCCCACCACCCCCACCTCCCCCAGCGCGAAAGAGCCGCCTGACGATGTCGGAACGCCGGTTTCCCTGAAAATTCGCGAGCGCTTGCTGGCTGCCAAAAAGCGCTTCCATTCCAACGACAACATTGCCGATTTCATTCAGCCCGGCGAGCTGGACAAGCTGCTCGACGAAGTGGCCGGCCACATGAAGGGCGTGCTCAACAGCATGGTGATTGACACCGAGCACGACCACAACACCGGCGACACCGCCCGCCGCGTGGCCAAGATGTACATCAACGAGGTGTTCAATGGCCGCTACGTCAAGGCCCCCAGCATCACCGAGTTTCCCAATGCCGAGCACCTGAACGAGCTGATGATCGTGGGGCCCATTACCGTGCGCAGCGCCTGCAGCCACCACTTTTGTCCGGTGATTGGCAAGGTGTGGATTGGCATCTTGCCCAACGAACACACCAACGTGATTGGCCTGTCTAAATACGCGCGGCTGGCCGAATGGGTGATGGGCCGCCCGCAGATTCAGGAAGAAGCGGTGATCCAACTGGCCGACCTCATCATGGAAAAAACCCAGCCCGACGGCCTGGCCCTGGTGATGGAAGCCAGCCACTACTGCATGGCCTGGCGCGGCGTGAAAGACATGGACAGCAAAATGATCAACTCGGTGATGCGTGGTGCGTTTTTGAAAGACGCCAACCTGCGCCGCGAATTTTTGGCATTGATTCCAGGGAGGGCATAAATATGTTGGTACGCCTTTTGTACGTGAGCCGCGCCGTCGACACCGACGCCACCCTGGCCACCGAATCCATTCTGGCCGCCGCCCGCGCCCACAACATGAGCAACGGCATCACCGGCATCCTTTGCTACGGCGGTGGCATCTATTTGCAGGCCATCGAGGGTGGCCGCAACCAGGTCAACGAGCTGTATGGCCACATCGTGCGCGACAAGCGCCACAAAGACGTGGCCCTGCTGCACTACGAAGAAATCTCCGCCCGCCGCTTCGGCGGCTGGACCATGGGCCAGGTCAACCTGGCCAAGCTGAACACCTCCATCGTGCTGAAATACAGCGAGCGCCCCGAGCTGGACCCGTACTCGGTCAGCGGGCAGATTTCGCTTGCGCTGTTGGAGGAATTGATGGCGACGGCGTCGATCATTGGGCGTGCTTGACCTGTCTGACGCCCTCTCCCGCTTGCGGGAGAGGGCGGGGGCGGGGGTAAGGGCCTATGCGCTGTACAAGTTTTTCTCTCGCGCAATTCCCTCACCCCAACCCTCTCCCCGCAAGGGGGGAGGGAGCAAAACCCGCCTGGCGAAAACATGCGTCATTACCAATGCACTTTGGTAAAGCAGATGCACCAGCCCACTTCATTTCCACCCATCGTCGGCATCGACTTCTCCAGCAGCCCAACCCGCCGCAAGCCCATCGTCGTCGCTACAGGCGTTTTGGTGCACCAGCCCAGGCAAATACTGCTCAACCAGCTATCAAAAATAGAGCGATTTGAATCGCTGGCCGCATTCGGCGACTGGCTGAAACAGCCGCAAAGCTGGGTCGGTGCCTTCGATTTCCCCTTCGGCCTGCCACGCGAGTTGGTCGAAACCCTGGGCTGGCCCACCACCTGGCTGGCCTGCATGCAGCACTACGCCCAACTCACGCGCCCCGAAATCCGCGACACCTTCGCCGCCTTCTGCAACGCCCGCCCCGCAGGCCAGAAATTCGCCCACCGCGCCACCGACAAACCCGCAGCCTCCAGCCCCAGCATGAAGTGGGTCAACCCGCCCGTGGCCTACATGCTGCACGCCGGTGTGCCGCTGCTGCTGCAAGCGGGCGTGCACCTGCCCGGCCTACACACAGGCGACAAAACCAGGGTCGCGCTGGAAGGCTACCCCGGCTTGGCGGCCCGCGAAGTGCTGGGCGCGCGCAGCTACAAGAGCGACACACCAGCCAAACAAACCCCCGACCGCCTGATCGCCCGCAAAGACCTGATCCACGCGCTGGAGCTGGGCCAGACGCGCCTGAACGTCCGCCTGAAACTCAGCCACGCCCAGCGCGACCTGCTCGCCGCCGACGCCAGCGGCGACAGCCTGGACGCCGTGCTGTGCATGCTCCAAGCCGCCTGGGCGCAGCAGCGGTTTGCGGCGGGTGATGCGCGATATGGCTTGCCGGTGGAGATGGATGCGCTGGAGGGGTGGATCGTGACGGCATGACACCACAGCGTCACCGCGTTGCCATGCTTTTTGCGGGTCGGGCCCCAGCTGGTCCTTGGCATGGCTCGTTAAACTTACCCCATGAACACCACTCAAATCGAAACCGAAGCGCTATCCCTTCCACTTGATGCCAGGGCATCCCTTGCTCAGCGCTTGTTGCTGAGTCTGGAAGACGTCTCTGAACCGGAGTTTGAGCGCCTTTGGGGTGACGAGTCAGCACGCCGCGCCACAGCGATTGACGCGGGGACGATGCAGTCCATTTCTGGTGATGTGGTCGCAAGAAAGGCACGGGCGCTGCTTCGGTGAGTCACAGTTTTGCTGCTGACGCAGAAACTGAATACTTCGACGCAATTGAGTTTTACGAGGGCAAGCGCGCAGGTCTTGGCGCTGCACTCATCGAAGAGTTTGAGCGCGTTGTCCGCTTGGCTGAGGCAAGGCCAGATACCTGGAAATTGGTTCATCCAAGCGGCGTTCGCTGCATAGGACTGGCGCGTTTCCCCTATTCCGTCTTTTACCGCGTGCGGCCAGACGGCGAGATTCAAGTCATGGCTTTCGCCCACCATCGGCGCAGTCCGGGCTATTGGTTCAGTCGTGTTGGGCCTTGACGCGCTACCTACCCGCCACCCACTCCCCCGGCAACACCGACCCCAGCCGCGCATAGCCCCCCTTGCCATCGGGCCGAAAAACCACCGCTTCGCCCTGGGTATTGGGGTGGTAGCCGGTGGCAATTTGCACGTTGATGCCGTGGGAGATCAGCACCGTGTTTTTGCCTGCGGGCGGGGCTTGGGCCAGCAGGGCGTTGAGGTTTTTGGCGGCCAGCGCCCGGTCGGCATCGTTCACGCCGGGGTAGCTCAGGGGCACGGTGAGTCGGTCGGTGATGGTGTAGCTGCCTTTGCCAAACATGGCTTCGGCGTGCTGCCAGGCGCGGCAAAAATCAGACGACCACACCTGGGCCACGGGAATGCGCAGCGTCTTGAAATCCTGCCCCAGTTTGACCACTTGCTGGCGGCCTTCGGCGTTCAGGTTGCGTTGGGTGCTGCAGTCGCCGATGACCGCTTTCTCCCGGTCGGCATAGGCCGGGCCGGTTTCGCCGTGGCGAAAGTAGATGACGAAGCCACCATTTTTCAGCTGCGGCACCAGCTGGCTGGCGGGTATGTCTTGCGCTGGGGCGGGAGCGGCAATCAGGCTGGCCAACAGGGCGCACAGAGCGGGGGCGAGCAGGGCGCGGCGGGAGATGGATGTGTGTGTCATGGGGTTTTGAGCTGTGTGGGCGTGGGCTGAATCGCAGATGCCTGAATGGGGCGCAAAGTTTCTTACAGTGTGGTGCATGTTCCACCAAACCTTGGCCAACCTGGTTCTTGCCATCCACGCCCTTTTCATCGCTTTTGCGGTGTTGGGCGGCCTGCTGGTCTTGCGCTGGAGCTGGGCGCGCTGGCTGCACCTGCCGTGCATGGCCTGGGGGGCCACGGTGGTGGCCATGGGTTGGACATGCCCGCTCACGCCGCTGGAAAACAGCTTACGGCAAGCGGGCGGTGCAGCGGGTTACACCGGCGGCTTCATCGAGCACTACCTGCTGGCCGTGATTTACCCCGATGGCCTGACCCGTGAGATTCAGGTGCTGCTGGCTGTGGCGCTGGTGGTGTTGAATGCGTTGGTTTACGCTGCGGTGTGGCGGTCAAGGCCATCCAGGGGTGCAAAAAATGGGCAATGAATAGCGCTGGCCCATATGAAATATGCTCAAGCAGCTATCAATATCGTAGTGACTGAATAACGAGGTTTCCATGAATTCCCCCACACCGAGTCGACCCAAATACCAAGACGCGCTGGGCCTCGTCGGCTGGCTGGCCCTGTGCTTTGCTGCCAGCGCCCTGGGCGCTGCCGCCTCCATCAACACCCGAGGCTTTTACAAAGAACTGGTCAGCCCCAGCTGGGCCCCGCCCGGCTGGCTGTTTGGCCCGGTGTGGACGGTGCTGTTCACTTGCATGGCCATTGCCGCATGGCTGGTTTGGCGCGAGCGGCGCACCGACAAAACCAAACACCTCGCCCTGGGCCTGTTTCTGGCCCAACTGGTAGCCAACACCCTGTGGAGCTGGTTGTTTTTCGCCTGGCAACTGGGCGGCGTGGCCTTTGCCGACATTGTGTTGCTGTGGGTGCTGATTGCCTGCACGGCGGTGGCTTTTTGGCGCATTAAGCCGCTGGCGGGGGCGCTGCTGGTGCCTTACCTGGCGTGGGTGAGTTTTGCTGCGGTGTTGAATTGGGCGCTTTGGCGGGGGAATTTGGGGGTGTTGGGGTAGCTGTTCAAGTCGCGGCGGGCTGTCTTGCTCCTTCCCGCCTTTGGGGGAAGCTTGGGATGGGGGCTTTCGGTTAGTTGTAGCGCAGCTCTCGCCAACGCCAACACGAGGTAGCGCGGAGCACAAGCCGCTACACGCGCATGCCCCCATGCCTTCCCCCAGCGGGGGAAGGGGTTGCTGGTATCCACCTTCGCAGTTACCCCGTTTTTGTGATGAAGAACGGCAGCAGCCCATACAAATACTGCTCAAAAAGCTATCAAAATAAGAGCAATTGAGGCCCGAATGCAGGCCAGTCGATTGAAACCCCGTGTAAAGTTTGCCCAACCGGGTTGCCAGCAGGCGCGCCCATGCTTTGAGGAGGTTTGATGGCAAGTCCGGCAGCGGCAAATCAACAAAACCAAGCGCCCGATGGCGACTATCTGGGCTATGGCATCTACGCCGACACGCTGTGGGCGCGCATTGCCCGCGCGCTGGACAAAGACGCCGACGGCAACACCCAACTGGGCGACGACCCGCTGGTGGTGGGTATTTTTGGTGAGTGGGGGGCGGGCAAGTCGAAGTTGCTCAGTTTGGTGCGCGCCAAGGCACTGGCCCAGCTGCGCCAGCAGCAAGCCAGCAGAGACCAAGCACCCGGCTTTTCGCTCACCGTGCCGGTGTTCTTTCAGCCCTGGAAATACGAGCACGAGCCGCATTTGCATGTGCCCTTGGTCATGCACGTCACGGCAGCGCTGAAAGATGCGCTCAAGTCAGAGCCGGGGCTGCTGCCAGCCTTGAAACACGTTGCCAGCCAAGCCAATGTGGCCGCACGCACCGGTGCGGCCGTCGTCCACAAAGGCGCAGCGGCTGCTGCCAAGCTGTTTCCGTATCTGCAAACGGCTGTTGGCAGCCTCAGCGTGTTTGGAACCAGTATTCAGCTACCCGACGAACTGGGCGAATGGCTCGAAGACACCGCAGACGCCACCAGCGGTGCCCCCGAAGCCCTGGAAAAGCTGGAGAAGAAGCATGCAGCCAAACAGGCCGATGCCGCCGCCCAGCGCGCCAAACGGCAAATCACCCACACCGCAGACGGCTTGTACTTCTACCGCATCAACGAATACCTGCAAAAAATCACCCGCCCGGGCAAAGACGAGGCACTCGAGGCCGACCTGTCGGGAGCCAAACTCAGCGAAGCCGTACGCATCAACTTCGTCATCTTCATCGACGACCTGGACCGCTGCTTGCCCGAAAAAGCGGTGGAGGTGCTGGAGCTCATCAAAACCGTGTTCAACGTGGAGAGCTTTGCCTTTGTGCTGGCGCTGGACGAAGAGGTGATCGAGCGCGGCATTGGCCACCGCTACATGGCCTACCACCTGGCCGGCAAAAAGCCCGACATGCCCATCACCGGGTTTGAGTATCTGGAGAAGATTGTTCACCTGCCGTTTCGCCTGCCTGCGCTCACGCGGGCCGAGGCCAAGCGCTTCATGCACACGTATGAGGAGCAAGTGGCTCAGCCCGATGCGGCTTTGCAGTGGTTTACGCCGCCAACGGCGGCAACCCCGCTGGATGACGCGCTTGAAACAGGCGTTGCAGGCGGTTTGGCAGGCCGAAACCGCGCCGCGCACTCGGCTCACATGGATTTGACCGAGCTGGCCCTGGACGCCTTTGACGTGTACGTGCCGCGCAAACTCATTCGCCTGATTGAGCTGATGCAGGCCGTGGCCGCCGTGGCCCACCAACGCGGCCGCCCCTTGACAGGGCATGCGGGCGGCGAGGTGGACGTGCGCGTGGTGCTGGCCCTGCTGATGATTCAACTCTTTCAGCCCGAGATGTACCGGCTGATGCGCAGGCGCATCAATGCCTTTCCGGCGTTGTTGTCGGCTTTTCCGGTTAAGACGGTGGCGACAGGTGCATCCAGCACCACAGCAACGCTGGCAGGTTCCGATGTATCAGACATTGACCTGTATGACTGGGTGGGCCACGGCAGTTCAACGCCGGCAAGCACCCATGCGAGTTCTGGGACTACAGCCGCCGGAATGCAAGAGCAAGTCGCCCGCATCCAGAAGATCGGCGACCCATCGGTTCGCGCACTGGCCCAGCAGGTGCGCCTGCCCCTGGTGAACCAGTTGGTGGAATACCGGGGTGCCCAGCGCCATGGTTTTGATCTGCTCAAGCTGGTGCAGTCCCTGGCCAAAAGCCTGTACGACGGTGGTGGTGACCCCGATGCCCTGGTGTTTCGGCCCTACATCAGCTTGCTGGGGCAGGTGCGGGAGGTCAGTGGTGGCCCAGTTGTGCTAACGGCGCGGGCAATTGGCAGTGTTACAGGTAATGTGTCCAAGGCTCCAGCCAGCGCACCCGACCCGCGCCCGCGCTTTGCGCCGCGCGACCTGGCAGGGCTGTACAGCGACTGGCAATCGCCCGAGCCATCCGTTCAAGCCAACCTGGCGGGCAACCGCGAGCTGCCAGAAGGGCAGGTATTAGAGACCCAGGCCGCTCAGGCCTTGCTGGCGCTGGCAACAGACGCTTTGAAAAAGGGCAGTGCGGCGGAGCAAACCGCTTTGCGCAACCGGCTGGCCCAGGGCGTGGTCTATCTGGCCCCATTTCTCTCGCGTACCGATGGCCCGGCTTACTGGGCGCTGCTGGGAGCCGAGTTGCAGGGCAATGACCAGGAAGGCCAGCCCATCAGAGACATGCAAGCCCTGGCCCAGCGCGAGCGCTGGATGGATGTGCGCTCCACCCTGCGTGCCGACCCGCGCTGGAGCCCACAGCGTTTCGGTTTGCCCGCACAGCGGTTTGCCGGTCACGACAGCGAGGCCGAACCCATCCCTGGTTTTGTACGGGTGTCGGAAGGCCCGTTCTCTCTAGGGTCAAAAGATCAGTGGGATAACCGGCCCACTAGGGTGCGTATCGACCACGACTTTTTCATCGCCCGCTACCTCACCACGGTCGATCAGTACGCGGCATTTGTGAATGATGAGGGGTACTTCGCCGAAAAGTGGTGGGATAGCCAGGGCATTGCTTGGCGCGACACGCAATGGGCATCGAAAACCAATCATAAAGAATTGCGCAAATGGTTAGACGCACGAAACTCGTTCGCTAACCTGCGGCCCAGGCGCTGGGAGGAGCAACTCGTACATGGCAGCCGACCGATGTCAGGCATCAACTGGTTCGAGGCGCGGGCTTATTTGCGTTGGCTTAGCGCTCAACTATCCGATGAACTGAACGCAGCTGGCTTGCCCGGCTACCAGGCTTGCCTACCGGTGGAGGCCCAGTGGGAGCGCGCTGCCAGAGCTCAAGACACCGTGGATGCCGATAGTCGTGCATGGCCTTGGGGCGACAAAAAAAATACTGCCGCACTACGCGCCAATATTGACGATAGCAATATTGGCCGACCCAGCGTGGTGGGCCTGTTTGAGCCCAACCCGCTGGGTGTGGCCGACCTGGCGGGCAACCTGCGGGAGTGGCAAGGCAACCTGTACCAAGGCAGAGGTATTTACAAGGCAGGCGAGCGCATTCCCTTGATTGCCGGTCAAGCCCCGGGCGGGCAGGAGCCTTCGGGTTGGTTGTTAACCGACGAAGACCTGCAGAAATCAGCACTACCAGCGATGCGCGGCGGCTCCTTCAATAATTCCGCAGACAACGCGCGCGCAGCTTTTCGCGACAGAGCCCCCCCTGATTTCGCGATCGACTTCGTCGGTTTGCGTGTCGTGTTGTCCTTTGGCTTCTCAGGGTTTTGAAACCTGATGGCTTGCGCCCCAACCACAGCCGGTTCACCGCGCGGTGGATACACGCACGGCCTTAATCCAGGCCCCCAGCAAACGCCCCACCTCGTCCATCAGTTTGGCCCTACGTTCAAACTGGCCGGGTGAAATCAATCCCCAGTCATGGCTCAAGCGCCACTGCGGGCGCAGTATCGCCAGCGCCACATCGGCGTGCAGAAGTGCCTGCGGGTTACATGCCAAATACGCCACCCACCCAGGAATTTATTGCTAAAGCAGCTATTGAATCCGTAGCAATTTCTTGGTAAACCTGAAAACGCATGAGTCACCGTAAACTCCCGCCATGAAGCCCCGCGTCTACGTTGAAACGTCTGTCATCAGCTACCTGACGGCCAAACCCAGCCGTGACTTGGTCATGGCTGCGCATCAGGAGGTCACGCGGGATTGGTGGCTCAACCGGTGTGCTACGTTTGAGCTGTTTTACAGCGAGGCGGTGCGTGCTGAGGCCGCAATGGGTGACCACGCCGCTGCGGCTGCCAGACTGGGCGCTTTGGCTGACTTGGTGTTGCTGGAAATTCCAAGCCAAGCGCTGACTCTGGCCAAGGCATTGGTAGTGGCTACAGCGCTACCAGCAAAGGCCCAGGTGGATGCGCTGCACATTGCAGTGGCCGCGTGCGAAAGAATGGATTTTGTGCTGACCTGGAACTTCAAGCACATTGCCAATGCGCAGCTAAGTGCCAAAGTGCGCCAGGTCTGTGAGCAGCACGGCTTGTTGTGCCCCGTAATGTGCTCCCCGCTTGAACTGATGGAGGTAAATTGAGATGTACACCGACCCTATCGTGGACGAGATTCATCAAATTCGCGAGCAGTTGCTCGCTCAACACGGCGGCGACTTTGCCGCCTACTTTGCATCTCTGCTGCAAACACAGCAGCTGAACCCAAAGGGGTATGTGTCGTTTGTGCCTTTGGACGCGGCAGTGAATGCTTCAATTCAAGTTAATCGCCCCGCAGCGTGAGCAGCGGAATGCTACGCATTCCGTAGCGGTTTGAGCAACTATTGAGACTTTCATAAATCATGACATCACCACAAATCTGCCTGCTTCCAACAAGCAACGATGATGGAGGGGCGCTGTTGTGCACTCTTGAGCTTGTTGCGTGCAGTCGTCTGCAACTCGCTC
>JAAFIW010000042.1 GCA_013297875.1 Comamonadaceae bacterium
CAGGGGTGAAGCGGGGGTCAGGCCGGGGGTCAAAGTCCATCAGCGCGGGGTCGCTGTTGGCTCCGGTGATGGGGTCGATGTAGGGGTTGAAGGGCGTGCTGCCCTCAAGGGGTGGGCCGGTGAATTCAGGTGTGCCAGGGGTGACGCTGCCGGGGATGCCCGGTATGGGCTGGCCAGCAGGGGTGACGGTGGCCCCAAAGTAGGGGCCTGTGCCCGAGGGGCCGAACTCGTAGGGGTCGTAGTTGGGATCCAGGGAGGGGACGGGCGTTGGCGGCGCTATGAAAGATGTAGCTGGTTGAGCAGGATTTACATGGGCGGGAGGGGGGTTTGGCTCTGAATAGCCCCCAGTAGGCTCCCCACCACCATCACCGCCACCTCCTCCCAGGCTGAAGTTGGGGCCAGCAGAGGCCAGCGTGGCAATCGCCGGGCCGGGGGTGGGAACCTGGCCGTATTGAGCGACGATTTGCTCGGGGGTCAGGGGGGCGAAGGCGGTGGGGGCAGGCGGCGGGTCGCTGGCAAAGTCCAGGCCGTTGACGGCGGAGGCGCTGCTGGGGTCGGTGGGGTCATGGGTGTCGATGTAGGGGGCGGGCGGGGTGCCTGTACCCGGGTTGACAGGCTGGGGCGCTGTGGCTTTGACGTCATCCGGTTTTGGGTACCTGGCAAAGCGCGCATCCGACGAGGCAGCGCCATCAACTTCGCGCTCGGCAGCAGTGAGTCCATTGGGATCGACCCATTTGGTGGTGCCAGTGGCTTGGGCCTCAATGTCACGTGTGTAGGTCACGCCTCCGGTGATACGGGTGTCGCCCACGTAATTGCCAAACTCGTCTTTGACGTAGCGATCAACCTGCTTGTCGCCCACCCAGGTGCTGACACCCACACTCCAAGCGCCGGTTTCGGGGTCTTGTACGCGTTCGATGGTGGTTTGAATGTCTCCTTCTGTACGGCTGACGCGTTCAAAGCTGATGTTCTTGCCCGACGGGTCGGCAACCCGGGTGACGATGTCACCTTTCTGGATCAGTTCGCCAGGTTCGCCTGTGGTTTTGGCGAGGAAACTGTACGTGATGGTGCCGTCAGCGTGAAGGGTTGGAGGGGCCAACAACGGGTTTCGATCGTCTGGCCCCAGCCAAATGGGGCTGCCATCGGCTTTGACATCAGGGCTGCGGGTGTACAGCACCCCGCCCACGATGAAGCGATCACCCACGATCTGGTTCAGTGAATCGGTCTGGATGAGCGCGGTTTGCTTGCCGCCAACCCAGGTGCTGACGTGGGTTGACCACAAACCGGTCTCGCCATCCTGCACCTTGTCAACGTAGGTCTCTGTGCCGCCTCGCGTTTGGACAACGCGGCTAAAAATCACTGCGCCTGTGATGTCCTGCACAGTGGTGACCAGGTCTCCATTGATGGTACGGGTGGTGGTGGTGCTGCCGTCGGGGTGGCGGGTGACTTGGGGGGCTGTGGGGGCGCTGGTCGTGTTGCCTGTTAGAGCGGTAGCAGCGTTTGCGCCGGTGGCTGCGGTGCTGGAGCCGTTACCGGGTGATACGACGGGCTGGCCCAGGGCTACAGCGCTGGAAATGGGTGAGTCGCCCCAAGCGGAGGGGACGCGGGGGTCATAGGCACCGATGGCGTATTCGGCCTGGATGCGGGCGGCGCCCAGGAAGGGCTTACTAGCTCCCCCCCAGTAGGTGCCACCATTGATGTCAAATGCCGCCACTCCGGGGCCGGTGGAGGTCTGCGAGCCGAAGAACGTGCCTCTTCCGGTTGCCGGGTCATAAGAGGCAACTGTCCCCACATGCCCAGTGAAATGGATCTCGTCGCCTTGTTTGATGCTGGAGTTGTCAACCAAATCGTAATATTTACCTTGTCTGGCTTGACCCAGTAGTGTGGAAGTGTCGTGCGAACTGGTGCCCTGGGGGTCATTTTTATTCACCGGATAAACGTCATATAGCGTGGTGACGATACGGCGCTGCATATTAGAGCAGTCAATATCGGGCTTGCCATCTCCGGTCAAATCGCGCGTGCCATCGGCACCATAAACATATCCGTACTGGCCTTTCGGGAAATTTGCGTAGCCATATTGCAGAAGCGGATGCAGGCCGCTATCACCGGTTTTGGTGATATTGGCGATTAGAGTGTTGGTGGCCTCGATGTTGGGGATGATAGTGGTGGTGAGTTGCTTTTGAACTTCAGCTGGGTTGGTGTTGTGCCGCAGGTAGGCGTATTCGATAAAGTTTTCTTTTGGGTTGCCGCCCAGGTTGGTAAGGGCATCTACGCGAGATGGTATCCAATATTTCTGATCGTCAAACTGTTTTTGGCTGATATTCAATTCATTGAACATCACCTTAATTTGAGCATCCGGATTGGTTCGTGCATCTGCTGCACTCAAATGCGCCAATGGGTCGGTTTTATTGGCTGCGACAAATCTATCCCAAGCCTCATTCTTAGCGCCCCAACTTGAATTGGTAAATTGAAATATACCGTAAGCAGTATTTTTTTGAGATTGACCGGCTACGGGAGGCTCAAAGTATGCATTTGAATCAAATTTGGATTCTGTGTTAGCAATCAATATCGCCGCTTGTATGTGCGCATCAGATTTGCCCGTCTGCTTTCCGATAGTAATAATTCGCGCTATAATCTGTTGCTGAGCAAGCGGGAGGTTCGAAATTTGTGTTGCGTTATAAGCCATGATATTATTGAAGTGTATTAGGGTTTATTGAATACAGGCAGCAAGAACGGACGGTCAAATGCGGCCAACAGCAAAGCAAAAGCTTTGGGTTCAAGGGTCTTGCGAATTTCAGCAGGGACTTTTTCATAACTCTGCCGAATAAGATTTGGGTCTTCCAATGTTTCGAGCAGAGAAAAAAATCTGATAACCTCATAAATGTGAGGTGGTGATTGATATGTCATTAAATCGTCCAGCACAAATTTGTGCGTGTGCTGCTGCTCGGTCGAAAATATAGAATTTAGGTTTTGCAAGACGCCGCCGTATTCTTTACCTCGCATAGGCTTCAATTGGGAAGTGCTGTCGACGGAATATAGTCTCAATATCAAAGCCTCAAAAGCTGAGGTGTCATTGCAACGCCAATCACGTTGCGGCAGCCTTTGCTTGCAGCGCATGGCTCTTAATGCGGACGCTCCCTGTTTATAACTCGTAATTTTGGCGACTGCATTTGGGTCTATTTGATAGTCTTGTTTTTCAACGGGAAATAGCATTTTATAATTATCGTGCGAACCTAAATTTACCTTGCCTGTTTTCGGCAAGTAGTCAAAACCAATTCCGGCACGCCCTGCGGCAACCATATGTCCTGACAATGCCCCATTAATATCAAATACCCGGATTCTTGGCTCATACTTGGTGTGAAAATTGTATGACTCAATTACTATCGAGGGCTTTCCGTCACTTTTAACTATCAGCCATACTGGCAGATCATAGTCTGGCTGTCTGTAGTCCTCTTTAGCATTTTTTGGCCATGCTCTATCCAATAGATACTTAAGTCGCTCATTTTGTCGTTGAAATACATATTCTCCGTCTATCTCTTCGTAGATAATATTATCGTTATTTATAGTCAAATATTGAATAGAAACGTAGTAGAATTCGCTGTATGCAGAGTTGAGATTGATATTTTGATTAGTACTCCATGAGGCAGCCAGAAATACTGTTTTATCCAATTGTAAATGGCGCACTTCCATCAATTTCCAGGTTACCTTGCCCACATGCTCCTTTTGCACATTGCCTTTTTGGTCCAGCAGTGCAGGCGTGACGCGGCTTTTTATCAAATCTACATATTTTTGCGGAACGGGTTTGGCGTTGGGAAACAGTGTGGGCTGACCGGGTGGGCTGTATGGTTTATCGAAATCGATGATCCAGTTCAGTGGTTTATCTTTGGTGACCGTCCGGTTGGTAGTGGGCGCCATCGGGTCAAGTTCTCGAGCAGACGCCTTCTGCGGCTGTGCACTCACCACAAACCCCATGCTTAAGGCCAACCAACACGCCACGATGTAGAAAAATTTCATGCTTTTAATCTTGCTTTGCATACTTGATCCAGTCAGTGAGTTGCTTTACGTGCTAGTTATCAAAGTCGTTAACCATGGATTTTTCTAAGGCGCAGACCATCGAGAATTTTCCTGGAAAGCTGTTTTTATGTCCAGCTATTTTGCACTTTCTTTGCAAGTGCCCAGTGCTTAAATGAGTAGATCTGGCAGCCACGCGTAAGTAGGGCGACGGCACCCGGTCTTCGCGTGCGCTGGCACCGTCATTCACACCCACCGGCACATCATTGACCTCCGCCAGGTTCACGGTCACTGTGCCATTGGCGGTGCCGCCCTCGCTGTCGCGCACGGTGTAGGTAAACGTGGCTTGCCCGGCGTAATGGGCCTCGGGCGTGAAGACGATGCGCTGGTTGCCAGCAATGGTTTGAATGCTCACCGTGCCGTGAACGGCTCCGCCCACGGCGCTGATGGAGAGCGGCCCCGGGCTGTCGATGTCGCTGTCGTTCAGGAGCAGCAGCGCCGGGTCGAATGTCAGTTGCGCGTCTTCATTGGCGGCCACCGTCTCGCCTTGCACCACCGGCAGGTCGTTCACGGAAGCAATCGTCAAGTTCACCGTGGCGGTGCTTTGCTCGCCCG
>JAAFIW010000024.1 GCA_013297875.1 Comamonadaceae bacterium
TACAGCCTTGCACTGAAGTGGCGATCAGCAACCTTAACCCAAATTCACACAAATCCCTTTGTGAATCAACAGCTTGCGCTAATGGCTTCCATTAGAGATCGGCGCTAATGGAAAATTTGGGTTCAACGTGCAGGTGCCCATCGTCGAAGGGGCTGGGCACTTTGCGCGGGCACTGGGCCCCGCTGACTGGTGTCACGGCATCAACCGGCCGTCCAGACTGGGCGAGGTGATCCTGGCCGACCCAAACCAGGACTTGTCAGTGCAACTGGCCCGCCCGCCACAAGGTGAGTGGCTGGGCATACGCGCGACGACCCTGTGGCACAGCAATGGCGTGGGGTTGGGCTTTGGCACGCTGTGCGATGTGTTTGGCGATGTGGGCTGTGTGTCGATGTCGGTGGCATTGATGGCAGCGCCTAGCAGAACCTGATGTCGCATCGGACACTATGTTTTTGATAGCTGCCTGAGCAATGAATACAAGGGCTATCGCCACTTTTATCTTGAAATTGGTGATCGCTCAGCCTTGAGGCTCCCGACCACTCAAAAACCGGGGCAACCACAAAATCGCCTCTGCATTCGAAGCCGAAAAACAGGTATCTGCCGCTTCGCGCCAGGGCAGCCACTGAAATGCGGTGTGCTCGCGAGGGTTCAAGGTCACCGGGGTTTGCGCGGGCACGGTGAGGCCGAACACATGTTCGGTGTTGCGCGTGACACCAGGGCGGTAGCGGTGCAGCCACTCAGGGTAAATGTCGTAGATGTTTTCAAGGTGCCAGTCCACCAACTCGTGGGCGGCGCAGTCGATGCCGGTTTCTTCCATTACCTCGCGCACGGCGGTGTCGTGGAAAGTCTCGTCTTCAAAGTCTTTGGAGCCGGTGACCGACTGCCAACTGCCCATATCGGCCCGGCGGATCAGCAGCACATCCAGCGCGCGGGTGTGAATGATGACCAGGACGGATTGGGGGATTTTGTGGGGGCGTGGATCAGACACCGGACGTCACCGCGTCCAGCGCGGAAGCGACCTCGGTGGCGCGGTGCTGCAGCGACGCGACGGGGTTTTTCAGCAAGCGGGCTGACACCGGCGCGGCCAGATGGGGCATGAGCGACAGCACCTCGCCGTTGATATCGACCTGCGGGCATAGGTTGGTCGGCAGCTTGGCCAGGCCCGGCGGAACGCGCGACAGGGGCATGACCAAGCGCGTGTGCAACATGTCAATCAGCGAGCTTTGCACGTCCAGCACATAGGGCACAAATGGCCGCGACGCAGGCTGCGGATTGGGGTAAACGTCGTACTGCGCCATCAGCTTTGCTGCGGCCATGCCACGACACCATCACACCACAGACCGTGCTGCTCAAATTGCTGGTTTTGCAGCGCAATCCAGTCTTTGTAGGTTTCGGCAAACTCCCGCTTGCGCTGGGCCATGGATTTGGCTTGACCCGCCGCTTTCAGCGCTTGGAACATGTCAAAGGAAACGATCACCGAATCAGGGCGACCGTCTTTTTCAATGACGACAGGCTCTGTTTTTGCGTGGGTGCAAATGGAGCCAAACCGGTTTTTAGCTTCTGTGGCAGTGACTTGCATAGCGATCCTTTAGGTTGATGGCTATTTTAGCCATCAACCGGGCGCTGCACGCCCTAAACCACATTACGCAACTTGATATGCAGCTCGCGCAGTTGCTTCTCGTCCACCGCACCCGGTGCCTGTGTGAGCAGGTCTTGCGCGCGCTGGGTCTTGGGGAAGGCGATCACGTCGCGGATGGATTCGGCGCCGGTCATCAGGGTCACGATGCGGTCCAGGCCAAAGGCCAGACCGCCGTGCGGTGGCGCGCCGTATTGCAGCGCGTCCAGCAGAAAGCCGAACTTGGCTTGTGCATCTTCGGGGCTGATTTTCAGGGCGTTGAACACCTTTTGCTGCACGTCTGCCCTGTGAATCCGGACGGATCCGCCGCCCATTTCCCAACCGTTGAGCACCATGTCGTAGCCCTTGGAAATGCACTTTTCGGGGGCGGTGTCCATCCAGTCTTCGTGGCCGTCTTTGGGGGCTGTGAACGGGTGGTGCACGGCTGTGTATCGCTGGGCTTCGTCGTCGTATTCAAACATCGGAAAGTCCACCACCCACATCGGGCGCCAGCCAGCTTCAAACAAGCCGTTTTTCTTGCCAAACTCGCTGTGACCAATTTTCACGCGCAGCGCGCCAATCGCGTCGTTGACGATTTTTTCCTTGTCAGCGCCAAAGCAGATCAGGTCACCGTCTTGTGCGCCGCTGCGCTCAAGCACTGCGGCAAGCGCCTTGTCGTGGATGTTTTTCACGATCGGGCTTTGCAGGCCATCCCTGAACTTGGCCAGCTCGTTGACCTTGATGTAGGCCAGGCCCTTGGCACCGTAAATCTTCACGAACTCGGTGTACGCGTCAATGTCGCCCCGGCTCAAACCGCCCTGCTCGCGCGCGCCACCGGGCACGCGCAAGGCCACCACCCGGCCACCCTTCATGGTGGCGGCGCCGCTGAAAACTTTGAAGTCCACATCGGCCATCACGTCGGTCACGTCGGCAAATTCCATCTTCACGCGCAGGTCGGGCTTGTCGGAGCCGTAGCGGTGCATGGCGTCTTGATAAGTCATCACCGGGAACTCACCCAGGTCTACGCCCAGGGTGTTGATGAACACGGTTTTGATCATGCCCTGGAACATGTCGCGGATTTCCTCTTCTGTCAGGAACGAGGTTTCGATATCGATCTGCGTGAACTCGGGCTGGCGGTCGGCGCGCAGGTCTTCGTCGCGGAAGCACTTGGTGATCTGGTAGTAGCGGTCGTAGCCGGCCACCATCAGCAGCTGCTTGAACAGCTGTGGGCTTTGCGGCAGCGCGAAAAACATGCCGTCGTGCACGCGGCTGGGCACCAGGTAGTCGCGCGCGCCCTCGGGCGTGGACTTGCCCAGCATCGGGGTTTCAATGTCCACAAAGCCGTTGGCATCGAGAAACTTGCGCACCTCCATCGCCACGCGGTAGCGCAGCATTAGGTTGTTTTGCATGTAGGGGCGGCGCAAGTCCAGCACGCGGTGGGTCAGGCGGGTGGTCTCACTCAGGTTGTCATCGTCCAGCTGAAAAGGGGGTGTGACCGAGGGGTTGAGCACCACCAGCTCGTGGCATAGCACCTCGATTTTTCCACTTTTCAGGCCATCGTTCACCGTGCCAGCCGGGCGGGCGCGCACGATGCCTTTGACCTGGATACAAAACTCGTTGCGCAGGCTCTCGGCCGTGGCAAAAGTTTCGGCGCGGTCGGGGTCGCAGACGATTTGCACATAGCCTTCGCGGTCGCGCAAATCCACAAAAATCACCCCGCCATGGTCGCGGCGGCGGTTCACCCAGCCGCACAGGCTCACGGTTTGGCCCATCAGGGCTTCGGTGACCAGACCGCAATAGTGGGAACGCATTTGGGACATAAATAGCTTCAGTTCTTGATAGAGGAATTCGACGGTTTGGCAGGGCCTGGCTTGCCCGTACCGGGCACCACCACGCCCAGCGAGACGATGTACTTCAACGCCTCGTCCACATTCATTTTCAGCTCGATGCAATCGGCCTTGGGCACCAGCATGAAGTAGCCACTGGTGGGGTTGGGTGTGGTGGGTATGTACACGCTGATGTGATCGCTGTCCAAATGCCCGGCCACCTCACCCGTGGGCGCACCCGTCACAAAACCAATCGTCCACTGGCCTTGCACCGGCCACTGCACCATCACGGCGGTGCGAAACGCATTGCCATTGGGTGCAAACAGCGTGTCGGACACCTGCTTGACGCTGGTGTAAACGGAGCGCACCACAGGAATGCGGCTCAGGATATGGTTGCTCCAGGCCACCAACTTGCGGCCGAAAAAGTTGCTGGCCGCAGCGCCGACGACCAGAACGATGAACACGGCCAGCAAGGCACCTATGCCAGGGAAATAAAACCCCAGCAGCTTTTCGGGTTGCCAGTTGGGCGGCAGGATTTGCAGGGTCTGATCCAGCAGGCGAATGACCCACTGCAACACCGCAGCGGTAATACCCAGCGGCACAATGACCAACAGGCCCGCCAGCAGCCATTTGCGCAAAGAGGTCATCATGATTTTGCAGGGGCAGAAGTGCCGCCAGCCCCTTTAGATGCTGCTGGAGCAGCTACAGATACAGGAGCAGCGGTGGGTGTGGATGCGAGAGCTGGCGTCGCCGCTGGCGCGCTGGCATCAGCCGCTGGGGCGGGGGCATCGGCCTTGCCCGCTTTGTCGTCTGCGGCAGCAGGCGCCGCCGTGTTGCCACCGCGAAAATCGGTTACATACCAGCCCGAGCCTTTGAGCTGGAAACCAGCGGCAGTCAACTGCTTGCTGAACGTGGCTTTGCCGCACTGCGGGCAATCCGTCAGCGGGTCGTCCGATATTTTCTGCAACACATCTTTGGCAAAGCCACAGGCGTCGCACTTGTAAGCGTAAATGGGCATGAGAATCCGAGTGGGACTGGCGGGTGAGAGGTTCGACGAGGAAGGGGCGGGACGGCTGAACGGTCAGGTGGCGCAAGGCATACCGTGTCACCCATTCAGCCCGCCGGGAAAAGCCTTGAATTATAGGTGGCGGGCTGGTTAAGCTGGCCAGGTCGAATGGTGAGGTCGCGGGCCGGCTGGCTGATGATTCATGAGGAACCTGTTTGCCCAACAACCCACTTCGCAGTGGTACAAGCCGTAGCCGGTCGAATGGCCTTTTGATGGACGATTTTGGGCTCTAGCCCATGAAAATACTGCTTAAACAGCTATCAAAAACAGAGCGAATACGTGTGCAATAAGGTTGGAGGCCATCAGCACGCAGCAACTGCCGCGCAACGGCATCCTGATGCTGTGTGCCCGTGTGGGCCGAAATGTTAGACGGCATTGTGACTTCGGCGACCACTGTCCCAATGGTCGTGTTTAAGCGAACTGTTGTTGGACCGACGATAGCCACGCTCTACTCTTCCCCAGATTTCTGATTCAAACCGAGGACTCGGTGTGAAACGCTCCGAGCCTCATCGAGCGACATGTCGAAGAGGCCCATAAGCATGACCTGGCCTTGCCAATTCTTGCAACCAACAGCCTTCATGTGACGGAACACATCTTCGGCGGAAGATCCGCCTGCCTTGAGTGCCTCGCACTCCGCTCGTAGTCGCATATCGTCATCCATCTTGATACCGACTAATGTAAAAATGACCGAACCACCAACATAAGCGGCGAAGCCGCCTCCTGCTGTTGTGGATCCGTATCGATTGACGTGTTAACCATCACGCCTCGGATACTCGAAGCTGCCGGTAGCCCACCGCAAGGCCTCTTCGCTCGGCTCCCCCAATTCGAGCTCCGTCTCCATTCGCGTGTCGTACGCGATGTGGTGGTGCATTTCAAGGAGATTCCGAAAGACTTCCATCGTCTCCTCACGCCCCCGCAGGAAGATATCGAACTTCGTGTCATGCGCGACCAGTTCCGCAAAGAGGGAAAGGGCCTGCTTCTCTTTCTCATCGTGATCCAGGCCGAAGATGTTGCAGATAGGTAGTGGTGTTCCCCCCTAGCGCCTGAACAATTGCCGACATCGGTGCAGCGGTAGCCGCCCGGAGAAGTGCGACCGTATCGGCATCTGGCGCGCATGGGCCGATGCGAAGTGCCAGGGGAGTAGACATGGGCTTTCGTGCTGGTTAACGTCTGAATTCACCGGCCTGCTCGGCTTTTTGCGCAGGTCCCGTGGAATGATGGGTTCGGCGTCTTCCGGCAGCGCCACACCGTAGCACCAGAGCCGACTTGTGAAAGGACATGACGATGGGAATGACTACTGAAGAACTTAAGGCGTATCTTGAGTCGGTATTTGAGAATCAGCGGGCGCAGACTCAAGTTCTTCAAGAATGTCAAAAACTACTTT
Organism: Comamonadaceae bacterium; assembly: GCA_013297875.1. Taxonomy (GTDB): domain Bacteria; phylum Pseudomonadota; class Gammaproteobacteria; order Burkholderiales; family Burkholderiaceae_C; genus JAAFIW01. The sequence continues at coordinate 5,889 of JAAFIW010000024.1, forward strand.
CTTGTTGTGCTGAATCACTTTCAAGGCTTCTCGAACATCAGCAACGGTCTGCGGCATGTTTTTCACCTGTTCTTCGGTAATTTCTCCCGAGTCCCTCAGGGCAAACACACAATTGCAACGAATAGACCAAGCAGATTTCATAACCATACCGGCAAACACATACTCATTGAGTTCTTCCGTGACCATTTCAAATTCCTTTATTGGTTATAGATGCGAGTGCACCGGGATGAAGACGCCGAACGCAATGTATGTCGCAAAACCTGAAATGTAAGCTTGCTACTTGCATATAAAACCAGCCTCCAACCCTCGCCAATCCTGCTCAAGCCGCTCACATAAATATAGCAAAAACCCCGCATGACAAAACGGTCCGGAATTGAGTCGGCCATTTCGTTGAGCACTTCAACCCGCCCCATGCTTGATCGGGTGCCCCTGGTTCCGAATGAGCTGCGGCCCCAGCGAGCCCACCAGCATCAACCCAAATGATGCAAACAAGCCGATCAAATTGGCGGGCACCAGGGTGCCGGGCACCAGGTATTGCATCGACAACCATATCGACACACCACCAATGGCGGAGAACAACGCGCCCTGGGTGGTGGCGCGCTTCCAGTAGGCACCGGCCACCAGGGGAACAAAGGCACCGGCCAGGGTGACGTTGTAGGCGTTTTGCACCATTTCATACATGGTGCTGCGGCTGTTCATCGCAAACAGCAGGGCGCAGGCGGTGAAGGTCACCAAGATCACGCGCACCAGCAGCAGCTCTTGCCTGTCGCTCATGCGCCCGCCCATGAACGGGCGCAAGACGTTTTCGGTGGCCAGCGATGCGGGGGCCAGCAGTGCGCCGCTGGCGGTGGACAAAATGGCTGACAGCAGCGCGCCGAAAAACATCACCTGGGCCCACAAGGGCATTTTGTTGAGTACCAGGTCTGGCAGCACGCGCTGAATCTGGCGGGCATCTTCTGATTTGAACAGCGCGACCAGGTTGGCGTCGGCCACCACCGCGGCGTAGGCAATGAAGATGGGCACGAAGGCAAAGCAGAAGTAAACCAGGCCGCCGATGATGGTGCCGCGCACTGCGGTTTTTTCGTCTTTGGCGCTGGTCATGCGCTGAAACACGTCTTGCTGCGGAATCGAGCCAAAGGCGAACGCGAAAAACGCACCGGCCATGGCCCACCAGCCTGGCGCGTCGGACGGGAAAAAATTGAACTTGCCTTCGGCCGAGGCCTGGGCAATGACTTTGGAGGCTCCGCCGGCCATGTCGCCCACCAGCCAGGCCACTATCGACAAGCCGATGATGATGACGATGGTTTGCAGCAAATCGGTGAACGCAATCGACCACATGCCACCAAACACGGTGTAGATCAAGACCACGGCCGCGCCGATCAAGATGGCATGGTTCAAGGCCACTGCGCCGCCGCTGAGCACGTGAATCACCAGGCCCAAGGCGGTGAGCTGCGCCGATGTCCAGCCCAGATAGGAAATCACCACCGCCAGGCTGGTAATCACCTCCACCGACTTGCCATAGCGCTTTTTGTAAAAGTCGCCAATGGTCAGCAGGTTCATGCGGTAAAACAGCTTGGCAAACAGCAAGGCCGCCAGCACCAGGCAGACCGATGCACCAAACGGGTCACCGGGAATGCCCGACAGGCCATCTCGTGCGAAGGTGGCCGACACCGACAGCACGGTCTCGGCACCAAACCACGTGGCAAACACGGTGGCCACATTCATATACAGCGGCAGGCTACGGCCGGCCACCATGAAGTCTTTGGTGGTGTGCACCCGGCGCGCGGCCATCAGACCGATAAAAATCGTGACCAGCAGGTACGCCGCCACAAAAATGATCAGTGCATTCATCTCCTACTTCTCCTCAATCCACAGTTACCACCAAAACCCGCAGCTCCATTCAAAACAGCCGCACCCTCACGATCAATTGCATCGCCAGTAGACCCAAAGCAAAGCCAATGCCACCATAGATCAAACCCTGAAGGAGCTTATTGGTGCGCTTCTGCTCAGCCAGCAGCTCTTTGATGGTGGCTTGCTCGTCGCCGGGTTGCTTGCGCAAATACTCCACCAGCAGGCGCGGCAACTCGGGCAGCAATTTGGCGTAGCGCGGGGCTTCGGCCTGCAGCTGGTTGATGAGTTTTTGTGGGCCAACTTGCTCCAGCATCCACTTTTCCAGAAACGGTTTGGCCGTGCTCCACAAGTCCAGCTCGGGGTCGAGGTCGCGGCCCAGGCCTTCGATGTTGAGCAGGGTTTTTTGCAGCAACACCAGTTGCGGCTGAATTTCGACCTGAAAACGGCGCGAAATCTGGAACAGGCGCATGAGCACCAGGCCCAGCGACAGTTCTTTCAGCGGCCGGTCAAAGTAGGGCTCGCACACGGTGCGAATGGCCGACTCCAGTTCGTCCACCCGCGTGTGTGCCGGCACCCAGGCGGACTCGATGTGCAGCTCGGCGACGCGCTTGTAGTCGCGACGGAAGAAGGCGGCAAAGTTTTGCGCCAGGTACTCTTTGTCAAACTCGGTGAGCGTGCCGATGATGCCGAAATCCAGCGAGATATAGCGGGCAAAGGTATCGGGTGCCAGGCTGACCTGGATGTTGCCAGGGTGCATGTCGGCATGAAAAAAACCGTCGCGAAACACCTGGGTGAAAAAGATGGTCACGCCGTCGCGGGCCAGTTTGGGCAAGTCCACACCGGCTTCGCGCAGCTTGTCGGTCTGGTTGATCGGCACGCCCACCATGCGCTCCATCACGATGACCTCAGTCTGGCAATAGTCCCAAAACATCTCGGGAATCAGCACCAAATCAAGCCCCGCCATGTTGCGCCGCAGTTGGGCGGCATTGGCCGCTTCGCGCACCAGATCCAGCTCGTCGTGCAGGTATTTATCAAACTCGGCCACCACCATGCGGGGCTTCAGGCGCTTGCCATCGTCCGACAGGCCTTCAAGCCAGCCGGCCATCATGCGCATCAAGTCCAGGTCTTTGTCGATGACCTTGAGCATGCCGGGGCGCACCACTTTGACCGCCACATCGTGGGCGATGCCCTGGCGGTCTTTGAGCACCGCAAAGTGCACCTGGGCAATGGACGCGCTGGCAATGGGTTTGTGCTCGAAGCTGACAAAGATCTCGTCCAGCGGCTTGCCAAACGCCCGCTCAATCGTGGCCACCGCAATCTCGGAGGCAAACGGCGGCACGCGGTCTTGCAGCAGGGCCAGCTCGTCGGCAATGTCGGGCGGCAGCAGGTCGCGCCGGGTGGACATGACCTGCCCAAACTTCACAAAAATCGGCCCCAAGCGCTCCAGCGCCTCACGCAGCCGCTGGCCACGCGGCGAAGTCAGGTTGCGACCCCAGGAGATCACGCGGGTCAGGGTGCGCAGCCAGGGCTGCTTGAAGCTGGACAGCACCAGCTCATCCAGCCCATAGCGCAGCACCACCCAGATGATGACGATGCTGCGGTAAATGCGGGTCATGCCGGAGCGAACGCTTTACGGGGTTTGGGTTGGCGCTGCTGCATCGCCTGCCGCCGGTGCCATGCCCTTGACCAGGCCGCGCAAGGCATCAGCCAGGGCACGGGCGGCTTGCCCTACGGCATGCGCCGGTGCATCGCCCATGACACGCGACAGGTCTTCTTCCAGATCCCAGCGCACATGGTCGACCAGCCAGTTGATTTCAGCGGCCAGTTGCACATCACCCTCAATGCGCACGGCGGGCTTGTTGCCACTCAAAACAGCCTGGGCCAGCGACAGCGGCGAAGGCTCGGTCACGGTGAGAAGCAGATCAGGTTTGGCGGCGGTCTCGGCCAGATCCACCAAGCCCGCCGGTGTGGCCTGCAAGCACAGGCCGAACTGCATCCAGCTGGCTTGAACCACGCGGCCCTTCTGGCGAACCAGTCGGCTCATGGCCTCGGGCTCTTGCATCAGCACATGGTTGAGCAGCAAGACGATGCGGTGCTGGATTTCATGAACCATCCAGGGCGGGGGTTGAAGCTGGCTGCCCACCGCTTGAAACAGGCTGTCTAGAAAAGCAAAGGGGGACGGCGTGGAGGAGTTGGCTTGCATGGTGTGGCGATTATTCACGATGACGCGGGGCACACGCCACAAAACCCCTGGCGGGGCAAATCTCTGGGGGTTTTAAGCCAAATGGGCCTCTAGCCCACGATTTAATTGCTCAAGGAGCTATCAAAATCATAGTGAATCAACCACCTGAAATCCATAACCCGGAGGCTACGGCCCCGTTCAAGCGACGTGTTTGCCCTACTGCAAGGCCTGCACGCCGGCCACCAGCCAGCCGCTGGCACCGCTCTTGGGCTTGGTCATGTTCCACACTTCGCGGAAAGGGCTGGGGCCTGCAGAGGGCTGCTCGCGGATCATGCCGGAGAACTCCACGCTGGCCATGTAGTCATCGCCCAGGTCTTCAATGCCCAGCAACTGCGCTTCCAGCATCACCACATCGGTCTTGTTGACCTGGCCGGCCAGATGGGTTTCGCGCTCGGCCAACTGGGCTTTGATTTCGCCCACCATCGAGTCGGTCATCATGGAGCGCAGCAGTTTCAGATCGGCGCGATCCCAGCCGTCTTGCAAGGTGATGAAGTTGTTTTTCGCGGCGCTGAGAAAACCTTCGGTGTCAAAACCCGCCGGAATACCCCAGGTCTGGGATCCTGCCAAAGCCGAGCCGATTTGAACGCCGCCAGCGCCATTGCCGGCCCGTGCGTCCTGGTAGCGGCCCGCTTCAAACGCCATGCTGCTGCGCTCCCAGGGGCGAGCGGAGGCATCGTTGCCGACCTTGTCCGGGTTGTAGGTTTGAGGCGCGCCGGCCTGTGCGCCCTGGTAAGCCAGGCCACCGCTGGATGCTTGGGCCGAATTGCGCCGCCACCGCATGAAAAAGCCCACCGCCACCATCACCAGCAGCACGCCCAGCGCAATGAGAATGAACTGACCAAACGCCTCACCCAAACCCAGGGAGCTGGCCAACCAGGCCAGGCCCAAACCGGCGGCCAGGCCGCCCAGCATCGCGCCCCAGGGCTTGCGGGTTGGCTGCGCGGCTGCGGCGTTGGGCGCTGCATTCGGCGTTGCGGCAGGTTTAGCGGCGTCACGTTGCGTCACGTTGCCAGACTGCTTGCCCACGGATCCACCGCCGCCCAGCCGCTTGGCCGCATCCGCGTGCACACTGGTCAAAGCCAGCATCAGCGCCAAAACACAAGACCACAGTTTCATATCAGTTCTCCGTTTTTCAACACCGTATTCCAACATGCAGCGCCACGACGCCACCCGTGAGGTTGTGATAGTCCACATGACCAAAACCGCATTGCTTCATAAGGGCTTTCAGCTCGTCTTGCGCGGGGTGCATGCGGATGGATTCGGCCAGATACCGGTAGCTGCTGGCGTCACCGGCCACCATCTGTCCCAGGCGGGGCAATACATTGAATGAATACCAATCGTAGGCGGCGCGCACCGGCTTGGCCACCTGGGAAAACTCCAACACCAGCAGGCGGCCACCCGGTTTGAGCACGCGGTTCATCTCGGCCAGGGCCACGTCTTTGTGCGTCATGTTGCGCAGCCCAAATGCCACACTGACGACATCAAAGTGTTGATCGGCAAACGGGAGTTTTTCGGCGTCACACACCAGTGTGGGCAGGGCCACACCCGCGTCCAGCAACCGGTCCCGCCCCACCTTAAGCATGGCCTCGTTGATATCGGTATGCACCACCTGGCCGCTGGGGCCTGCCTTGCGCGCGAAGGCCAAAGCCAGATCGCCGGTGCCGCCAGCAATATCGAGCACCCGCGCGCCTGGCCGTATATTGGCAACACCCACAGTGAATGCTTTCCAGACCCGGTGCAGGCCCATCGACATCAAGTCATTCATCACGTCGTAACGCGGGGCAACCGAATCAAACACGCCGCGCACGCGTTGCGCTTTTTCAGCCTCGTCAACCGATTCAAATCCGAAGTGGGTACTGGTCATGCCACGATGCTAGGGGCAAACCGCAGACAGATAGGCCACAACCCTGATACGACGGGGGAGAATTTGTCGTGATTTAGATGAAACAGGGCTCTAGCCCATGGAAAATCTGCTCCAGCAGCTATCGATTCAGGAGCAAATCAACATCAATGGCTGGCACAGGCCGAGCCCGCCGCCACGGGCATGGCGTCATCCCGCTGCACGCCAGCATCCTGCAAACGGGCCAGGTATTTGGCCCACAGCGACGCTTGCTGCGAGCCCAGAAAATACAGGTAATCCCAGGAAAAAAGCCCGCTGTCGTGACCATCGGAAAACACCGGCTTGACCGCGTAATTGCCCACCGGCTCCAGGGCTTGCAAGGTGACACCGCGCTTACCGGTCTGCAACACCTCTTGCCCAGGGCCATGCCCCTGCACTTCCGCCGAGGGTGAATACACGCGCATCAACTCAAACGGAAGACTGAAATCAGACCCATCAGAAAACTGAATCTGTAAAACCCGGGACTGCGCATGTACCACCAGCGCCAGCGGTGTCGGTGAATCAGCCGTCAAACCAGCCATGGGCGTCTTAAAAGCGAACCGACAGGTTCAGGTACAGCTTGTCGTCACCCTGCCGTGGGGCGGCCGAGTTGATGCTCAGCGGAACCGAGCTGCCCGTGATCAGGCGACCGTAGTCGGCAGTCAGAGAAAACGGCCCCACGCCGTAGCGCACGCCCAGCCCCAAGCCAGCCAGACGGTCTGATGACGGCTTGGATGTGCCGTTGGGGCTGTTGTTGGCCAGCCAACCTGCCTCCAGAAAGCCTACAAACCGCAGACCCGGCATCGCCTCGGGCGTGGTAATTTCAAACGCGGTGGAGAAACCCTTGTCACCCGAAATAGGCCGCTCGCCCGCACCGCGCACCGAGCCTTGCCCACCCAGGCCAAACTGCTCGCCAGAAATCAGCACATCCGGGCTGATCTGGGCTTGCCCGCGCACGCCCCAAATCCACTTGCCGGTCAGCGGGGCCGAGTAGTTGGCATTGGCGCGCAAAATCTTGAAGCGCGTGGAGGTAATGCGCGGGTCTTCGTTGCGGTAGGCCGTCAAATTATTGCCATCGCCCGACCCGGTATTGATCGCCAATTCGGCGCCATAACCCCAGACGGCCGCATCTGTTTCGGTGCGGGCCGTATACCCCAGCGTCACGGGTCGGCTGCGGCGCAGCAATTGGCCGGGCAGCGCAATGTCGTTGATCTTGGTCGGGTTGAATACCTTGTCATCCAAACCCAGGGTCACATAGCTGCGACGCCCGCCATTGGGTGACATGTAAAACGTGTAATTGATACCAAACGTGCGGCCTGCGCCGGTGCTGGTGAAGGTGCCAAAGTTCCCCACTACATCCGAGCGGGTGTAGTTAGCACCAATTACGCCGCCCCAGTCGTACACCGGCACGCGGTACGACAAGCCCAATTGCTTGACATCTTTCGTGCGCTCCAGCGAGGTGGTGTAGGCACCGACAAAATGGTGATCCCTGTCAAACAGGTTGGCGTGGCTGCCAGAAAAGGTGATGCGGTCACGCCCCGACGAAGACGAGCCGCCGTTGGACAGGCTGACGGCAAAACTCCAGGGCTTGGTTTCCTTGACCGTGACTGTGGCGTCAATCGTGTCGGGTGTAGCAGACTCTCTCAAACCAACCTGAATTTGCTTGCCCGGGTTTTCATTGGCAATAGCCGTTTCAATGGCCATGGTTTTGAAATTCGGTGTACCGCCTTCCACCAGTTCCGGCACGCTGCGGCGAATATTATCTTGGGAATAAGCCGAAGCACCTTCAACCGATACCTTGCCAATAGCAAATTTGATGATATTCAAGGTCACGGTATCGCCCACATCCTGTGGCGGCAAGGCAACGCGGTGCAAACCAAAACCCTTCTCGCGCAGCGCGGTTTCCAGCGCCAAGGTGGCTTTTTGCAGTGTGTCGATGGTGGCGTCAGACCGCAAAAAAGGAGCCAAGGCCCGCGTGCTGTCGCCCTCACCCAAGGGGTTGTCACCAGTAATTTTGAAGCCCTTGATCGCAAATACAGCCGCCGGAGCAGGCGTCACCCCTGCTACCTGGCTCCACGCAGAGTTAAACAGCAGCAAAAGACCTGCGCCGGCAACCAGCCTGTTTATTCGTGACAAGGAATTCATCATCTCCATACCCCAGATTGTTATGTCCGCAAACAAATTGTCGCATCAAGCCAAAACCTTGGCCTCATTTTTCACAGCGTTCAGGGCGAATATTCAATTCGCCCAGAATACTGACCAGTTGTGGATTGCGGTTGGTTGGCAGCGGCATGCGGTCAAAGTCCAGAAACTTTGGAATCGTATCGGGCCGCGCCGTGTTGCCGTTATTGCCGGCAAAACCGGCTTCGCCACGGCCCAAATGCAATACCTCGCTACGTGTCAATACCTCGATATGGCCGTCACGCACAAATACAAACAGGCCTTCCTCATCGTCTGGCAGGTTTTGCGTGGAGAACAGCCGGGGCGGCGTGGCCACGCCATCGGGCCGGGGCAAGTCACCCTCGGGCGGAGGTGTGGCCAGCGAGCGAAGGCCCGAGGCGGATATGAACAGACCCTGGCCAGCCTGCAAGACCTGCAAGGCCGTTTGCCCGGTCGCCCCCGGCTGGTTGACCGGCGTCATGTCAATCGAGCCTAGCCAGGTGAACAGGGTCAAACCTTCTTCGTCGCTGGTGGGCACCTCGTTGGCGCAGGCCCCGGTGCAGACCATGTCAAAACCTGTGCCGCGAATGCCTACGGTCGCGGTGGCGGTGCTGAACCCGACGTTGCGGTTGTTGGACTTGGCAATCAGGCCTGTCAAAGCACGAACGGACCCGCGCAACAACGACACCAGGAAACGGCCCTCGCCTGCGTTCTTGTCGTCGTACACGAAGTTGTCAACCCGAAAGCGGGTGTTGGGCCCCAGGGTAATCTTGCTGTCATCACGAAATATCAGCACGGAGCGTGCGTCTTTCGCTGTTTCAAGCAGGTCGCCAGGAAAAACACTCCCCCCATCGACCAGGCGGCGTCGCTGCCCAGCCGCATCAACCGCGTTGATTTCTCCCTGCGTGCCCACCAGCTTGGCACTGGCCTGCACGGCATTGGGACGGGCCGATGCGATCACACGCGCCGACTCGGCACCACAGTCTTTGGCGCAGACCCGTGCGTCAAAGTCAGTCCCGCGAATACCGACGGTGGCGGTGTTGGTTTGTATGCGTGCTGCGCTTGGCGAGCTTTTGGCAATCAAGCCGGTCACGGCCCGAAAACCGCCCCGCAACAGCTGCATCACCATGCTGTTGTCGGGCGCATTGGCTCTGTATTGGTACTGCTGCAAGACCATTTCGGTATTGGGGCGCACCGTCATGCGGGTGCCGTCATCCAGTTTGATCACAGCCGAGCCGCCATCTGAAGTCGTCAGGCGGTCACCTTGCACCAGCGGCAGGCCCTTGCCCATGGTGCGGGGTGCCTGGCCGGGGGTTTGGGCAAAACCCACGCCACGAGAAAACTCGACTTCACCGGCCCGCTGCGCCAGCGCGGGGCTGGTCGCACAGGCCAGCGCTGCTGCCATGGCCAGTGGCGCAAAGTGACGGATCGCAAGAATTGAATGCTGCATGGGAAAAACCTCCGGCTTGTGTGCACGGTTTGCCACAACTTGTAAGCCCCGTACTTTAGGGGACTTTAGGCCCAACAACCAGATACGCATGGATCGAATTGCAGGCATCAGCGCGAATGGATGGTGTTTTATTCACGAACAGCGTTGATTTTCACCGCTGCGGCCGTCAACTTGGCGATCAGTGCCTCCTCCAAGGTGGGCAGCATTTGGCGAATCTGCAACAGTTGCGATGGCTCCACCACCCGGCGCGCAGCGGCCCACACGGCATCCGGGAAGTGGCTGTCCCAGTCAAAACGGGCGATCACATGCCAATGCAGGTGCGGCACCTGGTTGCCCAGCGAGGCGAGGTTGATTTTGTGCGGCGACAGGTACTGGCGCAGCACCTCTTCCACGGTGATGACTGCTTCCAGACACTCTGCGCGCGCCTGCAGCGGCAGATCGGTCAGCTCCGCCACATGGGCATTCCAGATCAGCCGGTAAAACGCCGGCAAACCCGGCTCTTCCACATGCACCACCCGAAACAACGGGCCACTGAAGACCAGCCGCCCACCGTCGCTTTCACACAACGGACAGGGCATGGGCTCTGGCATTTACACCAGCACCCGCTCAATACCGCCCTGGTTGGCGGTCGCCACGTAGGTGGGCATCCAATCTTTGCCAAGGATCTGGTTGGCCATTTCCACCACGATGTAGTCGGCTTCCAGCAGGCCGGTTTTCAGGTCTTCCTGGTAGCGGTTCAGGCCCATCAGGCAGCTGGGGCACGAGGTGAGAATCTTCACGTTCTGCTCGGCCGTTACCGCACCGCTGTCGCGCAGTTGCGCTTCACCTTTGCGGATTTCTTCTTCCTTGCGAAAGCGGATCTGGGTGGACACGTCGGGGCGGGAGGTGGCCAGACCTCCGCTTTCACCGCAGCAGCGCTTGCTTTCCACCACGCGGTCGCCCATCAGCGCCTTAACGGTTTTCATAGGCTCTTGCAGCTTCATGGGGCTGTGACAGGGGTCGTGATAGAGGTAGCCCGCACCCTGGGCAGCGTTGAGCGTGATGCCTTTTTCCAGCAGGTATTCGTGAATGTCCACGATGCGGCTACCTGGAAAGATTTTCTCAAACTGGTAGCCTTGCAGCTGGTCATAGCAGGTGCCGCAGCTGACCACCACGGTTTTGATGTCCAGGTAATTCAGGGTATTGGCCACACGGTGAAACAGCACCCGGTTGTCGGTGATGATTTTGTCGGCCTTGTCAAACTGGCCGGAGCCGCGCTGGGGGTAGCCGCAGCACAAGTAGCCGGGCGGCAACACGGTTTGCACACCGGCATGCCAGAGCATGGCCTGGGTGGCTAAACCGACTTGGCTGAACAAGCGCTCCGAACCGCAACCCGGGAAATAGAACACCGCTTCGGTGTCGGCTGTGGTGGCCTTGGGGTTGCGGATGATGGGCACGTAGTCAGCGTCTTCAATGTCCAGCAAGGCGCGAGCGGTTTTCTTGGGTAAGCCACCGGGCATCTTCTTGTTGATGAAGTGGATCACCTGCTCTTTGATCTTGGGCGGGCCCAGGGTGGCCGGTGGTGCCTGGGTTTGCTTGCGCGCCAGTACCTTGAGCACATCGTTACCCAGGCGCTGCGCTTTGAAGCTGAAGTTGGTGATGGCATGGCCGATCTGAATGGCCTTGGGGCTGGTCGTGCCGATAAACCACGACTGAAACTCGGCTGCCGGACGGAATGACTTTTGCCCCATTTTGCGCAGCAGGTTGCGCATATTCATGGTCACGTCGCCAAAGTCAATCTTCACCGGGCACGGGCTTTCGCACTTGTGGCACACGGTGCAGTGGTCGGCCACGTCTTCAAACTCCTGCCAGTGCTTGATGGACACGCCCCGGCGGGTTTGCTCTTCGTACAAAAACGCCTCAATCAACAGCGAGGTGGCCAAAATTTTGTTACGCGGGCTGTACAGCAAATTGGCCCGCGGCACATGGGTGGCGCACACCGGTTTGCACTTGCCGCAGCGCAGGCAGTCTTTGATGCTGTCAGCAATCGCGCCAATGTCGCTCTGCTGCATGATGAGTGATTCGTGCCCCATCAAGCCAAAGCTGGGGGTGTAAGCATTGGTCAAATCGGCATGCAAGGGTAGATTTATAGCCAAATCGCCCTTCCGCCCAGGTGAAATCTGCTCAAGCAGCTTCTCTTTTGATAGCAAATCTTGGGCTGATTCGCGTATCAATTTGCCTTTGTTGAAACGTCCCTCGGGGTCGACTCGTTGCTTGTAGTCAGTAAACGGCTGCAGTTCGGCGTCGGTCAAAAATTCCAGCTTGGTGATGCCAATGCCGTGCTCGCCGGAAATCACGCCGTCCAGGCTGCGGGCCAGCTTCATGATGCGTTTGACGGCATCGTGCGCGGTCTGCAGCATCTCGTAGTCGTCGCTGTTGACCGGCAGGTTGGTGTGCACATTGCCGTCGCCCGCATGCATGTGCAGCGCGGCCCACACCTTGCCTTTGAGCACGCGCTTGTGAATGACCGTGCACTCTTCCAGGATGGGTGCAAACGCGGTGCCAGTGAAGATGCTGGCCAGCGGCAGGCGCAGCTGGGTTTTCCAGCTGGCGCGCAGCTCGTGGCTTTGCAGCTTTTCAAATAACGGCTCGACGTTTTGCAACCAGCCCTGCCACAGCTCGCGCACCTCGCGCACCAGGCTCAGCCCCTGGGCCACGCGGTCTTCCAGCAGCTCGGCAGACGGAATAGCCATCGCATCGTCTTGCTTGCCCAGTGGCAGGTTGCCTTTGGTGAAAAAAGCTTCCAGTTCATCCGTCAGGCGGATTTTGTTGGCCAGGGAGAGCTCGATGTTGATGCGCTCAATACCGTCGGTGTATTCGGCCATTCGCGGCAGCGGAATCACCACGTCTTCGTTGATCTTGAAGGCGTTGGTGTGCTTGCTGATGGCTGCGGTGCGCTTGCGGTCCAGCCAGAACTTTTTGCGTGCCTCGGGGCTGATGGCCACAAAGCCCTCGCCGTTGCGCGAGTTGGCAATGCGCACCACTTCCGAGGTGGCGCGGGCTACCGCATCAGCATCGTCACCAGCAATGTCGCCCACCAGTACCATCTTGGGCAGGCCGCCTTTTTTGCTCTTGGTGGTATAGCCCACGGCGCGCAGGTAGCGGTCGTCCAGGTGCTCCAGGCCTGCGAGCAAGACCCGAGTTCGCTTGGCCTCGGCAAACATGAAATCCTTGATTTCCACAATGCTGGGCACGGCGTCGCGCGCATGGCCAAAAAACTCCAGGCACACGGTGCGGGTGTGCTGCGGCATGCGGTGAAGAATCCAGCGGCCGCTGGTAATCAAGCCATCGCAACCTTCTTTTTGAATGCCCGGCAGGCCGCTTAAAAACTTGTCGGTCACGTCCTTGCCCAGGCCCTCTTTGCGAAAGCTCGGGCCAGGAATGTCCAGCCGCTCGGTGCGCACATGGGTTTTGCCGTCGGCCTGGAAATACTTCAGCTCGAAGCTGGCCATGGGCGCATCGTGAATCTTGCCCAGGTTGTGGTTGAGACGGGTCACCTCCAGCCACTGCGCGTCGGGCGTGACCATGCGCCAGCTGGCCAGGTTGTCCAGCGCCGTGCCCCACAGTACGGCTTTTTTGCCGCCTGCGTTCATCGCAATATTGCCGCCGATGCAAGATGCTTCGGCGCTGGTCGGGTCTACCGCAAACACGAAACCCGCCGCTTCAGCCGCGTCGGCCACACGCTGGGTGACCACGCCGGCTTCTGTCCACAAGGTGGCCACAGGCTGGTCAACCCCCGGTAGCTGCGTCATTTCCACCTTGCTCATGGCTTCAAGCTTTTCGGTGTTGATCACCGCGCTTTTCCACGTGAGCGGAATCGCGCCGCCGGTGTAGCCGGTGCCACCGCCGCGCGGGATGATGGTCAGGCCCAGGTCGATACAGCCTTTGACCAAGCCCGCCATTTCGGTCTCGGTGTCGGGCGCCAGCACCACAAACGGGTATTCCACGCGCCAGTCGGTCGCGTCCGTCACGTGGCTCACGCGCGAGAGTCCGTCAAATTTGATGTTGTCGGCAGCAGTGACCTTGCGAAGCGCTTTTTGGGCTTGCTGGCGCAGCTTGGCTACTTCAATAAACGTAGCATCAAATGCAGATACTGCCTGGGCGGCAGCCACTAAAAGCTCTGAAACCAGGGCATCACGCGCCGCATCAGCCGCTGGGGTGCGGCGTTTTTCCACCTCGCCCAGGCGATGGCGCAGGGCATCAACCAACTGGCGGCGGCGTTTGGGGTTGTCCAGCAAATCGTCTTGCAGATAGGGGTTGCGCTGCACCACCCAAATGTCACCCAGCACCTCGTACAACATGCGGGCCGACCGGCCAGTGCGGCGCTCGTCGCGCAGGCTGCCCAGCAAATCCCAAGCCCGACTGCCCAGCAGGCGAATCACGATCTCGCGGTCGGAAAATGAGGTGTAGTTGTACGGAATCTCGCGCAAGCGCGGCGTTTCGGCCGTGGCGGCCATCAGGTGCAGCAGGGGTGTGGGTGCATTCATTTGATTTTCCCCTTCAAGCAAGTTGTTTTCCAGGGCAAAAGCATGTTACCGCAGCGCGGCATGGCCCTATGGCAAACCCTGATGTGCGGGAAAGGTGCTTAGACAAACCGGCTCAGCCCTGGCAGTATTCAAGGCTTTCACGGAACCGTCACAAACGCCGACCAAACTGCGCCAGGCAGATTCATTGACTATCACTGGAACCTTCTATGCAGCACATTCGTCGAAAACTAACAGGCTTACTGGCCGCAGCAGCCTTGGTTACAACGCCCCTGATCTCTCTTGCACAACAACCCACCGAGATACAAATGTGGATCGGCCTGACTGGCCCGCTGGGCGAATTGATCACACGCTTCGGTGACGACTTCAACAAGTCCCAGAAAGACTACAAGGTTGTGGTTTCGTTCAAGGGTCAATACCCAGAGCAACGCGCAGCTGCCGTAGCGGCATTTCGTGCCGGTAGCCCACCGCACATCATGCAAATGTTTGACGCGGGCTCTGGCGACATGATGCAGGCCAAAGGTGCCGTGGTACCGGTCTCCGAGGTGTTCAAGCGCGCTGGCGTGGCATTCAACTCGGCCGACTTCATTCCGCCGGCCCGCGGATACTACGGACTGGCCAATGGCGACTTGTTGTCCATGCCGTTCAACGTATCGACCGCGGTGATGTTCTACAACAAGGACATCTTTCAGAAAGCCGGGCTGGATGCCAACAACCCGCCAAAAACCTGGCCTGAGGTGATCGCTGCCGCCAAGAAAATCCGCTCCACCAACGCTGCCGCCTGCGGCTTCACCACCACCTGGCTGGCCTGGATCATGCTGGAGCAGCACAGCGCGCGCCACAACGTGCCGATTGGTACCCAGGGCAATGGCCGCAATGGCTTGAATGCCAGCATGGATGTCAACAACCCGTTGAACACCCGCATGATTCAAACCCTGGTGG
Organism: Comamonadaceae bacterium; assembly: GCA_013297875.1. GTDB lineage: Bacteria > Pseudomonadota > Gammaproteobacteria > Burkholderiales > Burkholderiaceae_C > JAAFIW01. The sequence goes on from JAAFIW010000024.1 coordinate 20,936, forward strand.
ACATGCAAAAAGACAAGAGCTTTGACTACGGCGGCCGATCCAACGACGCTGCTGCCAAATTCATCAGCGGCGAATGCGCCATGCTGACCCAATCGTCTGGCGGTCTGGCCGCGATTACCAAAGACGCCAAGTTTCAGTTTGGCACCACCCAGCTGCCTTACTGGCCCGACGTGAAAGGCGCACCGTTTGCCAGCACCATTGGCGGTGCTTCGCTGTGGGTATTCAATGCGCCCAACCGCAGTGCCAACGAGTTCAAGGGCGTGGCCCAGTTTTTGAGCTTCCTGAAGTCTGACAAGGTCATGACCGAGTGGGCCAAAACCACCGGCTTTGTGCCGGCCACCAACTCAGCCTTCAAAGCCATGCAGGAAGAAGGCTTCTTCTCCAAGAATCCTGGCCGGGACGTACCGGTTTTGCAATTGGTCAGCGCTGGCAAGGGTGAGCACACCAATGGCTATCGCTTTGGTCGCTGGACCGAGATTCGTGACGTGTACCACGAGGAAGTAGAAAAAGCCCTGCAAGGCAAGCAAACCGCCGCACAAGCGCTGGTGAACATCGAGCGGCGGGGCGAGGCGCTGCTGCGGGCCTTCGAGCGGTCAGCGAACTGAATCAGTTGAACTGAGGAATCTGCCGGGTGCGATGATTCGCCCCCGGCTTTTTCATTTTCAGCCTGCCATCTACTGATCGCCCATGCAACGCAATGTGATCTTCAACAACCCCGTGTTGCCCTATCTGCTGCTGGTGCCGCAGATGGCGATCACGGTGGTGTTTTTCTTTTTGCCTGGCTTTCAGGCGGTGCTGATGTCGTTTCAGCAGCAAGACGCTTTTGGCACCTCGGTGGTGTTTGTGGGGCTGGAAAACTTCCGCCTGGTGCTGACCAACCCGGACTACATGGCCTCGCTATGGCGCACGCTGTACTTCTCGTTTTCGGTCACCGTGCTCGCCATGGTGCCTGCACTGCTGTTGGCCGTGGCCGCTGACCGGGTGCTGCGTTCGCAGACCGTCTACAACACCGCGTTGATGATTCCCTACGCCATTGCGCCGGTAGTGGCCGGTGTGTTGTGGTTCTTCATGTTCAACCCCTCGATTGGGGTGCTCTCGTATGCGCTCAAGCAGTTTGGCGTGAACTGGAACCCCACGCTCAATGGCGACCACGCGATGACGCTGGTCATCTTGGCATCGGCCTGGAAGCAGATCGCCTACAACTTTCTGTTCTTTCTGGCTGGCCTTCAAGCCATTCCCAAGTCATTGCTGGAGGCCGCCGCCATCGACGGCGCATCGCGCAACCGCGCGTTCTGGACCATCGTGTTCCCGTTGCTGTCGCCCACCACGTTTTTCCTGCTGGTGGTGGGCTTGGTGTACGCATTTTTCGACACCTTTGGCGTCATCCACGCCATCACGGGCGGCGGGCCTGCCAAGGCCACAGAAACCCTGGTGTATCGGGTGTACTACGACGGTGTGATTGCACTGGACTTGGGCAGCTCGGCGGCGCAATCGGTGCTGCTGATGTTGATGGTGATTGGCATGACCATGGTTCAGTTCCGGTTTGTCGAGCGCAAAGTTCATTACTAAGCCGCACTACTAAGTCGCATTCATGCAAACCACCAGCAACTTCGAGCAGCCCAATTGGCTGGCCCACATCGTGTTGATGGTGGGCGTGCTCATCACGGCGTTTCCCATGTACATCGCGCTGGTGGCGTCAACCCTCACCACGCAAGACATTGCCCAAGCCCCGATGCCGCTGCTGCCCGGTGGCCAAGGGCTTTCCAACTATGGCACCGTGCTGGCACAAGGCCTGTCAGGCAGTTCCATGTCGCCACCGGTCTCGCTGATGCTGTTCAACAGCCTGATGGTGGCGCTGGCCATTACGTTTGGAAAAATTGTGGTGTCCATCCTGTCGGCCTACGCGGTGGTTTTCTTCCGCTTTCCGCTGCGGCAGGTGTTTTTCTGGATGATCTTCATCACCCTGATGCTGCCGGTGGAAGTGCGCATCCTGCCCACCTACAAAGTGGTTTCTGACCTGGGAATGACCAACAGCTTTGCGGGCTTGACGCTGCCCTTGATCGCATCGGCCACGGCCACCTTGCTGCTACGCCAGTTTTTTCTCACGCTGCCCGACGAACTGGTGGAAGCGGCCAAGATGGACGGTGCCGGAGCCCTGCGATTTTTTTGGGACATGGTGCTGCCCCTGTCGCGCACCAACATCGCGGCCTTGTTTGTGATCTTGTTTATCTACGGCTGGAACCAGTACCTGTGGCCCATCCTGATCGTGACCGACAACAACCTGGACACCATCGTGGTGGGCATCAAGAAAATGATTGGAAGTGGCGACACCAGCACCGACTGGAACCTGGTGATGGCCACCACCCTGCTGGCCATGCTGCCACCTGCGCTGGTGGTGGTTTTGATGCAAAAGTGGTTTGTTAAAGGTTTGGTGGATACGGAGAAATAACAACCTTGCGTGACAGACCAAGAAATTGCGCAGCAATTTTTGCTCTGTCACCAACCGATTAAGAACATGGCTGCGATCAAACTACACAAGGTCACCAAAACCTACGGCATCGGCCCCAAAGCCCTGCAGGTCATTCACGGCGTGAGCGCCGACGTTGCCGACCACGAATTTATCGTGATCGTAGGCCCGTCGGGCTGCGGCAAGTCCACGCTGCTGCGCATGGTGGCCGGACTGGAGAACATCACGGGTGGCGAGATCAGCATTGGCTCGCGGGTGGTCAACAAGCTCGACCCAGCAGAACGCGACATTGCCATGGTGTTTCAAAACTACGCGCTGTACCCGCACATGAGCGTGTTTGACAACATGGCCTATGGTTTGAAGATCAAGAAAGTGCCGCTGGACGAGATCAAGCAACGCGTGGACAAAGCGGCTGCCATGTTGGAACTGGGCCATTTGCTGCAACGCAAACCCCGTGAACTGTCGGGCGGCCAGCGCCAGCGCGTGGCCATGGGGCGGGCCATCGTGCGCCAGCCACAGGTGTTTTTGTTTGACGAACCGCTTTCCAACCTGGACGCCAAGCTGCGCGCGCAAACCCGGCTGGAGATTCAAAAACTGCACCGCGAACTGGGCATCACCAGCCTGTTTGTCACCCACGACCAGGTAGAAGCCATGACCTTGGCGCAACGCATGATGGTGATGCACGCCGGCGTGATGGAGCAGTTCGGCACCCCCGAAGAGGTCTACCACCGCCCCGCCACGACATTTGTCGCCAGCTTCATCGGCTCACCGCCCATGAACCTGCTGAAAAACGCCCCAGGCGGCAAACCCGGCACCCTCACCGGCATCCGCCCCGAGCACCTGGACATTGGCAGCCAGGGCTGGGAAGCCAAAGTCGACACAGTCGAGCTGCTGGGTGCCGAACGCCTCGTCTACGCCAAACTGGCCGGCGAACCCGTAATCGTGCGCATCGACGAAGGCAGCCGCTCGCCAGCGCCGGGCGACACCATCCACGTACAACCGCGCGCGGAACGGCTGCATGCGTTTGATGCGCAGTCGGGCAAGCGGTTGGCCTGACGGTAGCTAACTAATTCATAGCTGCTTCAGCTTATTCCATAAGGTCTGCAGCGCCAAGGAACCTCTGATTGATAGGACTTACGCAAAGTGGCGTTTGGCTCCTTCCCCCGCTGGGGGAAGGAGTTAGGACAGCTTTCGTGCGTAAGTCCTAATTAAGTGGCTTGCGAGAAAACCTACTTTTCGAAAAGCATCCGATAAACCACATTGAGTAAATTTACTCAGTACCGAGCGCCAACGGGTTGCCAAGTACGGTCGCGAGTCGAGCCTTGACAACAACACTACAAAATGTATAGCTGCTTGAGCAGTATCTAAAAGGGCTTTAGGCCTTTTTGGCTTGTAAGCCGCCCGCTATGGCTTGTGCTGCCAAATACTCCTTAAGCATTTGACTTCAATAGTTTTTCAGAGTAATTTATGCAAAACTGAATTCACTCTGAAAAATGCTTGTTCCGTTAGAACTTACCCCCGCCCAAACCCGCCAATACATCGACGCCGAAGCCACCTTCCGCGCCTTGCGCGACACGCAAAAAGCGGCTGCTGAGGTGCGCGGGTCGATGTTCTGGCGCGAAATCGGCACGCAGCGCTATCTGATCCGCGTGGCTACGTCGGGCGCGCAAAAGTCGCTGGGGCCGCACACGCCAGAGTTGCAAGCGGTGTTCGACCGCTTCATCCAGCGCAAAGCATCCGTCACCCAGCGCCTGCAAAGCCTGCAAGCCGCCGCCACGCAGCACCAGCGCAGCAACCGTGCCCTGCGAGTGGGCCGGGCCCCGCGCCTGCTGATTGACACACTGAACCGCCTGGAGCAATCGGGCTTGGGCAGCCACTTCATGGTGGTCGGCACCCACGCGCTGTACGCCTACGAAACCGCCTGCGGCGTGCGTGCGCAAGACGATGCCACCGCCACCCAAGACATCGACTTGCTGCTGGACACGCGCAAATACCTCAGCTTTGTGACCACCATGGAAAGGCTGGACACCTCGTTGTTGTCGATTTTCCAGAAAGTGGACAAGACTTTTGAGTTGCGGGCGGATCAGAAATACACGGCGGTGAACGCCGACGGCTTTGAAATTGACGTGGTGCGCCGCGCCGCAAAAGATACCGACCCGCACCCGCTGCGCCTGTCCGCGCATGAGGACGACTTCTGGGCGGTGCAAATCTCCACCGGTTCCAAGCTGCTGGACGGCGGCCATTTCGAACAAGCGGTGGTGGCCACCAGCGGCCACATGGCCTGGATGCGCGCGCCCTCCCCCACCATGTTTGTTCGCGTCAAACAGCAACTGGCGGCCATGCGTGAGCGCGACCCGCTGAAGGCGCGAAAGGACGCGCTGCAAGCTGAGATCGTCCAGCAAATGGTGCTGAACTATGCGTTGGGGGAAATATGAGGCAGACAGTTACGATGCCTGGCCGCAACTTAAGGAACCTCTGATTACCCTCCTGCGGTCTGCGATCAAACGGCCTTGGGCGCATCGATTTGCAGCGGGGTGAGCAGATCGGCCAGCACGTGGCGCCAACTGTTCGGGTGCCGGTTGGTCATGATGCGCTGCCCCACGCGCGGTGCTGGGCCTGGCCTTGCCAGCATACCTGGACGCAAGATGCCCTGAACGCGAGCAAGCTGCCAGCCTCTTGGGTTGAACCGGGCGCACAATTAGGGAACCTCTACAAAACCCATGGCGAGCCAGATCGGGATGCAGCGCGTAAAACGCACCCTCAAGACCGCGATTGGCCTGAGGCTGCGTTCGGGCTGGCCGCCAGAGGTTTTACAGAGGTTCCTTAACGGTTTGTTCCTTAGCTACCCATTTCTATGACCACCCAACCCAAAATTCTCGTGGCTCGTGCCACTTTCGATAGCGTGCTGGCCCGTCTGTCCGAACACCTGGATGTGCAAGCCAATCAGGACGACGTGATTTTCAGTCGCGAGCAATTGCTGGCCAATTTGCAGGGCAAGCAAGGCGTATGCACCGGTGGCAGCGAGCGCATTGACGCCCCGTTGCTGGCCGCCTGCCCTGATCTGAAAATTGCCTCTAATGTGGCGGTGGGCTACAACAATTTTGATGTTGATGCCTGCACCGCTGCGGGTGTGGTCTGCACCAACACGCCGGATGTGCTGACCGAGACCACCGCCGACATGGCCTTTGCGCTGCTGATGGCCACGGCCCGGCGCGTGAGTGAGAGCGAGGCGTTTTTGCGCCGGGGCGAGTGGAAAAAATTCAAATTTGACCTGCTGTGCGGCAGCGATGTGCACGGCAGCACCCTGGGCATTCTGGGTATGGGCCGCATTGGCCAGGCCATTGCGCGGCGCGGGGCTTTGGGCTTTGGCATGAACGTGATCTATCACAACCGCAGCCGCTTGAGCGCCGAGCAGGAAGCACCCATCAAGGCCCGCTATGTGAGCAAACAGGCGCTGTTTGAGCAGGCCGACCATGTGGTGCTGGTGCTGCCCTACAGCCCCGCCGTGCACCACACCGTGGGTGCTGGCGAAATCGCGCTGATGAAGCCCACGGCCACCCTCATCAACATTGGCCGGGGTGGTCTGATCGACGAAAACGCGCTGGCCGATGCCCTGGCGCAGGGCCGCTTGATGGGCGCGGGGCTGGATGTGTTTGAGGGCGAGCCCACAGTCAACCCCCGCTTGCTGGAGCAGACCCGCGTGGTGCTCACGCCGCACGTTGGCAGCGCCACCGTGCCCACCCGCCTGGCCATGGCCAACCTGGCCGCTGACAACCTGATTGCGTTTCTCACCGGCAAGCGCCCACCCACACCCATCAACCCGCAGGTGCTGGGCAGCGCATGAGCGACTGGGCTTTGGCCCTGTCGGCGCTGGCGCTGCTGCTGTGGGTGGGCACGGTGCTGGCGTGGTTCTGGTTGCGTGGCTCCAACGACGGCGGCAAAACGGATGCTTCGCTGGCCGCTCTGGCCGCCGCCACCGAGCGCCTGGGCCGCGAGCTTCGCCATGAAATCGCCCAAACCGCCAGCCAGGGCCGCCAGGAGCTGGCCCAAACCCTGCGGGCTGGGCACACGCTGACCGCCCAGTCGCTGGCCACCTCAGAGCAAGCGCTCAAACACACGTTTGCCGCCTTTCAGCAGGCCCTGCAAGGCCAGAGCGGCGAGGCCGCCCGCACGCAAAACGCCCAGCTCGATGCCTTTGCGCTGCAACTGGCGGGCCTGCAAAAAACCCTGGCCGACGCTTTGCAGGCGCTCAGCGAAACCAACGCCCGGCGCATCGGCGAAGTGCGCGCCACACTGGAGGCGCAACTGCAAAGCATGCAGGCCAGCAACAGCGCCAAGCTGGACGAAATGCGCCACACGGTGGATGAGAAGCTGCAGTCCACCCTGCAATCGCGGCTGACCGAAAGCTTTGCCCAGGTGGCACAGCGCCTGGAGCTGGTGCACAAAGGTCTGGGCGAAATGCACACGCTGGCGCAAGGCGTGGGCGACTTGAAGCACCTGCTGACCAATGTGAAAACCCGTGGCATTTTTGGCGAGGCGCAGCTGGCCGGGCTGCTGGAGCAGGTGTTTACCGCCGACCAATATGCCGCCCAGGTGGCGATGCGGCCCGATTCGCGGGAGCTGGTGGACTTTGCCATTCGCCTGCCGGGCCAGGCCCACGATGGCACGCCGCTGTGGCTGCCGATAGACGCGAAATTTCCCAATGAAGACTACGAGCGCCTGCTAGACGCGCAAGGCCGCGCCGACGCCGACGCCGCGCAGGCCGCCGGCCGTGCGCTGGAGGCACGGGTGCGGCTGGAGGCCAAGTCGATCAGCAGCAAATACATTGCGCCGCCACACACCACCGACTTTGCCATTCTGTTTTTACCCAGTGAAGGCCTGTACGCCGAAGTGCTGCGCCGCCCTGACCTGATGCAGGCCCTGCAACGCGAGCACCGCATCACCCTGGCCGGCCCCACCACCCTGCTGGCCATGCTCAGCAGCCTGCAAATGGGCTTTCGAACCCTGGCGCTGGAAAAGCGCAGCAGCGAGGTGTGGCAGGTGCTGGCCACCGTGAAGGCCGAATTTGGCAAGTTTGGCGATGTGCTGGCCAAGGCCCGCCAGCAGACCGAATCGGTGCTAAGCACGCTGGACAGCGCCGACGTGCGCACCCGCGTGATGAGCAAGGCCCTGCGCGAGGTGCAAGCCTTGCCCGAGGCGCAGGCGGCGCTGCCTTTGGACGATGGTACTGCTTGAAAATGCTATTGTTTATATAGCTGTTTGAGCAATAAATACACGGGCTGGAGCCAGTTTTTTTATGAAAACTGCTCCTCACCTGTTTGATGAAACGTCAATCCGGCTTGATGTTGCGTGCTTTCACAATCCGGGCCCAGCGCACCGTTTCCACCGCAAGGTAGGCACCGAAAGCTTCTCGCGGAATGGCGCCAATTTCCACACCCTCTTTGTCAAAGCGCTCGACCACTTCCTTGCTTTTCAGAATCTCGTTGGCATCGCGGGCAATGCGGTCCAGCAGTGCGTCGTCCATGCTGCTGGGTGCCAGCATGCCAAACCAGTTAAGCGCCTCAAAGCCAGGAAAAGTCTCGGCCACGGTGGGCACATTGGGCAGGGCACGCGAGCGCTTGGGGGCTGTGTAGGCCAGGGCTTTGAGCTTGCCTTCTTTGATCAACGCCAGCGACGAGCTGGGGTTGTCAAACATGAATTGCACCTGGCCGCCCACCACATCGGACAGCGCTGGCGGGGTGCCTCGGTAGGGCACATGCAGCAGATTGAGCTTGTGCTGGTCGGCAATCAGCTCGGCCACCATATGGGCCATGCTGCCGTTGGCAGGCGAGGCAATGCTCACGGTTTTGTCGCCCTTGCCGGCCTCAACCAGGTCTTTGATGTTGGCAAAGGGCTGGTTGCCGCCGGTCACCAGAAACAGGCCATTGCGCACCACCAAGGTCACCGGCTTGAAGTCTTTGATCGTGTCGTAGGGCAATTTGGCAAACAGGCTGGGGTTCACCGCAAAAGGCGCGGCGGTCATGAGCAAGGTGTGGCCGTCTTTGGACTTGGCGACTTGATCCGTTCCAATTTGGGTGGAGGCACCGGGCTTGTTTTCCACCACCACCGGCTGCCCCCATTTTTTGCTCAACTCATTGCCCAGAATGCGGGCAGCGATGTCGGTGGTGCCACCGGCGGCATAGGGCACGACGATTTTTACCGCCTGGGTGGGCCAGGCGGGCACCGTTTGCGCGCAGAGCGGCGCAGCGAATGCTACTGAAACGAGAGCTGCCAGTGCAGATCTGTTCAGGGTTCGGCGCGTGGTCGCCATACATCTCTCCTTGGGGTGTTGGGCATAAGCAAGTTCGCAGTCAGCTGACATTTTTGAGCCAGCCACTTGGTAAGCGTCTTGTGGGAAACGTTTAGGGGGAAACGTCTAGTAGGAAGGTCAACAATGACGCTTCCATATAAACGCTACTCTATTGATAGCTGCTTGAGCAGTATTCACAAGGGCTCTCAGCCTGTTTGATCAGAATTCCGGCAGAACAGCCCTCGCTCGGCTTGGCAGACGGTAAATCTACCGCTCGGGCTCAATCGCCCATCACTACACCCTCTCGCCGCGGATCGGCCCCGCCCATCAGCAGGGGAATGCCGTGTGCCACGCCGCGTGAGATGGCTTGCAGGCCGCTGGTCATGTTCTGCTCGCGCACCTCGTGGCCACGGGCTTTCAGGGCGTCGACGGTGGCGGCCGGGAAGCGCTTTTCTTCCAGCAGCGTGGGGCCATTGGTGGAGCCGAAGTTCGGCAGGTTGATAGCCTGCTGGGGCACCATGCCCCAGTTGAGCACGCCATACAAGGTTTTGGCCGTGTAATGAATGATGAGCGCGCCGCCGGGGCTGCCACCGCTCATCAGCAACTGGCCCGTGCCTTTGTCAAACACCAGCGTGGGGGCCATCGAAGAACGGGGGCGTTTGCCGGGCTGCACGCGGTTGGCAATCGGCTGGCCTTGGGCGTCGGCGGGGGCGAAGCTGAAGTCGGTCAGCTCGTTGTTCAGCAAAAAGCCTTTCACCATTTGCCGCGCACCAAATGCGTCTTCAATCGTGGTGGTCATGGCCAGCGCATTGCCCATGCCGTCGACGATGCTGATATGGCTGGTGCCGTACTCGGGTTGGTCGGGCATGGGTGCGTAGCTGGTTTTCACCGGGGCGGGCGTGCCGGGTTGAGCGGTTTTCATGCTTTGCGCGCCAATCAGCTTGGCGCGGCTGGAAAGATAAGCGGGCTCCAGCAGGCTCATCCAGTTGCCGCCAGGGGCTTGCACAAAATCAGGGTCGGCCACGTACAGGCCCCGGTCGGCAAAGGCCAGGCGGGCGGCTTCGGTGTACAGGTGCAGCCAGGCGGGGCCGGGCAGGCCGTCGGCTTCCAGCGGAATGGCCGAGGCAAAGGCGCTGTTCATGATGCCCAGAATCTGGCCGACGGCAATCGCTCCGGAGCTGGGTGGCGGAAAGCCGCAAATGCGGTAGTCGTGCGACGCGCCTCGGGTGGGCTGGGCTTTGTAGTCGTGGCACAGCGGGGCGCGCTGCTTGGGCTGGTAGCCCGCCAGGTCGGCCAGCGTGAGCTTGCCCGGGTTGGTGGGGTGCTTTTGCACTTTGTCAACAATCGCCTGTGCCACCGCACCCTCGTGCAAAGCCTTGGAGCCCTGCGACGCAATCAGGCGCAGCACAGCGGCCAGCTCAGGGTTTTTCAGCATGTGGCCCACATCGTGCGGCGTGCCATCAGCCTTGTAAAAGTAGGCAGCGGCAGTGGGGTCTTTTTTCAGGTGCGCTTCAGCTTTCAGCAGTGTGTTCAGCCGTGCACTGACCTTGAAGCCACCTTCAGACAGCGTGATGGCCGGCTGAAACAGGGTGGCCCAGGGCAGCTTGCCGTGCTGCTTGTGGGCTTGTTCGAGCATCCGCACCGTGCCAGGCACGCCGACTGAGCGGCCACCGACCACCGCATCAATAAAGGGCATGGGCTTGCCGTCTGCGGCGATGAACAGCTTGTCGTCTACCGCTGCGGGCGCGGTTTCGCGGCCATCAAAGGCCTGCACGTCTTTGCCGTTGTGGTGCAGCAAGAACGCGCCGCCACCAATGCCGCTGGACTGCGGCTCCACCAGCGTGAGCACCATTTGCACGGCAATCGCCGCATCAACCGCCGAGCCACCGGCTTTGAGAATCTGGTAGCCCGCATCGGTGGCCAGCGGGTTGGCGGCGGCGACGGCAAATTTGGTTGTGGCCCAGCCGGGTTTCTCGGTGTAGCCGGAGGAACCCTCGGGTTGGTCGGGAACGGTGTAGCTGAAGTTGCTTGGGGCGCTGGCGCAGGCTGCGAGCAGCGCGGCGATGGCCAGGGGGGCGAGGATGTGTTTCATGATGGCTCCAGGTATCGGTGTCGAGGTTGCCATCCTAAACCGGGGCGCAGCCGCGGCGTTAAGGCAACAGCTTGCGCTGGACCGTTTTTGGGCGAAATGAAGCAGCAGCCCATATGTTTATTGCTCAAACAGCTATAAAAATGAGAGTCAATTTTTCACAGGCTCGCGTGCACCCCGGTCATGCGCGCTGTGACGAAAACGCAAACATGTGACCGATGGTGAGTGCTAGTCGCCTTCCGGGCGGCTCAATCGTTGTGTTGGAACCGTTTCAGGAGAAAAAACATGCGTTCATCGATCGTTGTTGTGATGGTGGCTCTCAGCGCGGCGACCTTGCCCGTGCATTCGCAAAGCACCGTGGGCGACCCCGCGCCATTGCTCGGCAATCAGGCGGGCTCGATTGCTGGCAATACTGCGCTGGGTGCTGGGCAGACCAAACCCACAGCGCAAGAGCTGGCGCGGCGCGAGCAGCACAAGGCGCAAATGAAAGCCTGCCAGGACAATTACCGCCAACAGACACGCAGTGGCAGCCCCGAGCGCAAAGCGGCGCGAGAGGCTTGCGAGGCAACATTCAAGTCACAGCGCGCGACTTGGTACGCCAAGAAATAAGCTGTCCATTACGCTGAAGTTTGACCGGGCGGAGCGGTAATCACGCCCAAACCTCCTGCGTTGGATACCGCCGCAGCTAGTTCTGCGAAGCCGACGTAATGCATCCCCCTTGAATAAGGGGTGCTGGATGCCAAACATTTCTGTGATCAGTGTTTTCATGGGATTTCTTTAAAAACTGTGCTTAGTTCAAACACCTTGTTTGCGATGCACTGCCCAGTTCTTCTCAGTTTCGTACAACTTCACTTCAAAAAGCAGGTCACCCCAACGCGGCAGCAATAGCCGCCAGAACAAGACAACCAAATTCTCAACCGTTGGGTTGATGCCTGCACAAATCGGCGAATCCACATTTAGATTCCTGTGATCAACGTGATCGATGATCAGCTCTCGGATGGAGTCGCGGACTTCGGTGAGGTTGACGACTATGCCCGTGCTTGGATCAAGTGGGCCTCTAAGAGTCACTTCGAGTGCGTAGTTGTGACCATGACCCGCCTCGCGTGCGCATGGGCCAAAAAGCACGTGGTTGTCTGCCGCAGATAGGCTGCTTGACCACAAACGATGTGCAGCTGAAAAGCTCTCGCGCCGGGTCAGGTGAACATGGGGTTGAACATCAGTCGTCATTGCATTGAATTTCCAGGGTCGTACCGTTGAGTAATCCGGATTGCTGTCGATCGAGCAGATATTGAATGGTGGGCACAATCATTTCGGCCGTCGCTTTGGGCTTCAATCCAAGGCGGCGGCTCATGGGCGTGTCAAAGGCACCCGGTGCAATGGCGTTGACGCGGATATCGTGTTGCCGCCCTTCCATGGCCAGAGATTCGGTGAGTCCAATAACGGCGTGTTTGGAGGCGGAGTACGCAGTAAAGCCAGGGAATTTTTGCTGTCCACACAAGCCAGCAAGCGAGGAGACAGCAACGATATCGCCAGCCACGCCTAGATTCCGCCAAGCCAGTATCGCTGCTCTGCATACATTGAATGTGCCCTGAACGTTGATGGCTTGCGTCATGGCGAAGCGTTCGGGTGTGAGCTCGTGGAGAGGAGCTTGATCAAGAATGGCCGCACAGCACACGACTGCAGTAGGTCTGAAATCAGCGATAGCCGCATCAAGCGCATGTGCATTGACCACATCCAACGCAAAAATCTGACTTCGCGTGTGAAATGAATCAATTTGGGCGGCAGTCTGGGTAAGTTTGGCTTCTTTCCTTCCGCACAAACCCAGACGCCAGCCGTTTTTTGCAAGGGCAAGCGCCACCGCTGCACCCAGCCCCGAACCTGCACCTGTGATGAAGACGGACTTTCTCAAACACGCGCTTCAAGTTTGGCTTCGTGCTCGGCAATATAAGCCTCCAACTCATCCGCGTTATGCAGGATTTCATAGTGCATACAAAGCTTGCCGTTGCGAAACAAATCCCATTCTTCACCGCGCAATACAAACGGCTGAAGCCCTTCGCTGGTGTATGTCACGGTGAAAGGGAAATAGACCCCATGTGGAATCACCAGTTGGCTGTCAGCGTGAGGCACGCGCAGTTTAAAGCGGCGATCGTAGGTATTGGTAGAGTACTTGATGGCTTCAACGACATCCTGTCTTCCCTCAAATGCGCCGCCCACTTTGGATTTAGTGCCCGCAACAGCCCATACGATGTCATCCGTCAAGAGGGCGTCGACAACAGCCCAGTTTTTGGTTGCATAGCCAATCTCGAAGGCCTTGGCATATTTAATAAATGAGGACAGTTCTTCTTGCATAAAAGTCTCCAGAAAGGTTAATGAAGTTGGGTTATGTGGATGGCCTGTCAAAAATCAAACATGTCGTTTTCGCGTGGGCGTAGAGTTTCCCCTCGACGTCTACGATTTTTCCTTCAGCCATAGCGAGTTGTTTGCCTAAGTGAATCACTTGGCCGTATGCGCGTAGCGGCCCGGTTTTTTGGGTGGCGGCGCGCAGATAGTTAATACTTAATTCAGCGGTGGTGTAAAAGCGGCCAGCAGGCAGCATGGAGTGCACTGCGCAGCCGACTGCGCTATCAAGCAATGTTGCGTACCAACCCCCATGAACTGTGCCAAGTGGGTTGTAATGTTTCGCATTCGGCGTGCCTTGAAAAACGGTCTCGCCCTCCTTGATGTCGATTAACACGAAGTCGAGAGTCTTGCCGATACCTTCATGCGAAATTGCACCGGCGCTCATTGCCTGAAGCAATTGAAGACCCGTTTTCCCAAGTAACTCTTGGGGTGAGACAGCTTTCGCTGGGTCGTTATGCGCCAAGCGTTCAATTGCGGCTATGTAGTCTTTATTCCATTGGGTAAGGCTTTTGTTTTGAGGGCTGTTGTTTTGGGTCATGATGATGTACTAATGTATTGAAGATGGAATACTTACCAGTTCTCAGCATAAGGACGAATCTCGACATTGAATGACCATGCCGAGCGCGGTTGGTGAGCAATTCGATAGCATTCAGCGGCTATGTCAGCTGGTTTACAGAAAAACTCGTCGGGTTTTTCAGGAAAACCACGCCGCGTCCATGGCAGGTCAATGACTGCATCGATGGCCACATACGCCACATGCACACCTTGGGGGCCAGCATGTCGCGCTATGCTCTCCAGCAAGATTCTTTGCGCAGCTTTGGTTGGTGCAAATGCTGCAAAGTTGGCTTTGCCGCGATAGGCTGATGTGTTACCCGTAGCGAGTACAACGCCATGTCCGCGACTTGCCATCGATGGAATCAATGACTGACATAGATGCAGTAGGGATTTGACGTTGATATCGAAATTCGTTTGCAGGGTACGCGATTCAATCTCCAGGAAATGACCAAACGCACCGCCCACTGCGTTGTGCAAGAGCACATCGACAGCGCCAAGCTTGCCCTTAATTGCCTGCAATACATTATTAAGGGCGTGCTCGTCGGTGACATCGCAAGGGAATGCATGCGTGTTGGGAATCTCGCGGGAGATAGCTTCTAGGCGTTCGGTTTTGCGCGCCATCATCGCGACCAGGTAGCCCTCGGCAGCAAACTTTTCCACCAAGGAGCGGCCCGTTCCCGAGCCGACACCCGTGACTAGACAGACCCCCTTGTTCATACGGCGAGCGCCTCTTCCAGAAACATCATGCGATCATTTCCGAAGAAAAGTTTTCCCTTGTAAACAAAACTGGGTACGCCAAACGCTCCGTCGGCTACAGCTTGTGCTGTGTTGGCTTTCAATGCCTCACGCAAAGAACCGTCGTAAGCGGCCACAACCAGCTTCTGAGCTTGCGGTACGTTTTCTATCGCCTTGAGCAGCACTTCGGGTTTGTCAAAAGGACTGGCATTTCTCCACATCCCCTCGAAAACTACTGCGATGTACTCGGACATGACGCCTAAATTCTGAGCTGAGATAGCACCCATCAGCATCGGGCGAGTGTCCATGGTCATCATGTGAGGATTTGGCGCTATGGGTACGCGAAGTCGCTTGGCCCATCGTGTCAAATCTTGCATGGAATATGCCGCCTTTGCTGCGCACTCAATACTTGTAGGTCGATTGCCCACTTCTCGCATAAGCGCACCGACAGAGATGGGTATAGGCTCAAACAGTACATTCGTGGGTTGAGTAACATCGCGCAATTGCGACCAAGCCAGATACGAATAGGGGCTAATGAAGTCAAAGTAGAACTTGACAGACTTATTCATGATCGCCCCTTTCAATCTAAAGGCACAGCAGATAAGCCTGCCGTCTTGGCGGGGAAGTCATGCGCCTGATACATGCGCTGCTTGGCTTTGAAGTACGCACGCGGAAAGGTCAGCAGTGGGTGTTCTATTGGTACGCCTGCAACCTTGGCAATACCTAGTAGCGAAGCGGTGCGTCCAGCGGTGGCCAAATGTCCCTCAGGCCACTCGAATATTTGCACCCATACCGAGTACGCTGCGCCTTTATCTGGCTTCACGCCCATAACTTTGAGCACGGCGGCGTTGATGGCCTTGTGACACTCAGACTTGCGCTCTTGATTCATTGATCCCTCTGGCACATTGAGTTCGATAATGAATTTCCCGGTCGCAGACACATACGTGTCATCGATGCTTCCACCCAGATACCAATCTTCTGCATCCACCGCACGAAAGCGAACAGAGGCAATCGACCGGCCCTCAGGAGTGTCTGCTCCTCCTTCTATCTGCAAGATGACATGGGTCAGGTCTTCAGCAAGCGCCTGCTTTTGGCTGGGTGACAGCTTGTTTCTGACATATTCAACGATGATGGCTGGCATGTAGGATCCTTTCAGTTGGTATCTTAAGAATACCATAATTGGTAGTCTTAAGAAACTTTTTCTGTAAGATCGGCGACATGACACGTACTTCTCTTTCGCAACACAACTGCTCGTTAGCTCGGGCCAGCGACATCTTGGGCGACAAGTGGGTGCTGCTCATACTGCGTGACGCTTTTTACGGGCAGCGCAGCTTTGCGGCTTTCAAAAAACGTCTTGGCGTGACGCAGTCAGTGTTGAGTCAGCGCTTAGCAATGCTTTGTGAACATGAATTGCTCAGGCGTGAGCAAGCTTCGCAGGATGTGGAGCGATATGACTACCGATTGACCGACAAGGGGCAGGCGTTGTTTCCTGTGTTGGTCGCGTTGACGCAGTGGGGCGATGAGTGGATGTCAGGCCCCGGGTGCGAACCGGTTCTTATTGTTGAGAAAGCCAACGGTAGGCCGGTCGCAAAAATTCAGGTGCAAAATCGATTAGGTGAATCGTTGACTGTTCGCGACGTAGCGTTTGCGCCGGGTCCAGGTGCAAATGAAGAAACTCTGGCGCAATTTGCCATGGCTCGGCGTAAATCTGGAGCTTGACGCGATATACGTGACAAGGTCCGTATCGTTCGCATAACGGTGATCCTCCAAAGTGCAACGCCATGCAAAGAAATTTGAGTTTTCAACCCAGAATTTCCATTAGGGTTTGCATAGACAACGGATGCAGTTGCGAGTCAGTTTTGGCCCGACTGAGGAGCTCATGGCGCGCGCCATGGGTGACGAAGAGGGGCAAAAATGGCCGCAAATGCGCCGTTGGAATCCAAACAGCACCGAAGGTGCGCCTAATGGAAAATCTGGGTTCAAGCGGGCTGGCGATCGGCTGTCCGCAGCAGGCTACATGAAGGGTGCCGTCGTGTGTCGGTGAAGTTTTGTACGCAACGCGCAGTCTTACGCCGCCCTCGGTCAGCCGGTTCCCACCGCAGCGCTACCCGTCGCCGTGACCCATTGGCTTGAAGCCGAGCAGGCGGTGATCGCGCAGCCCTGGTAAGCGTTAACAGCCTTACTTTGGTGCCAGCCGAATGGCGCCATCCAACCGAATCACTTCGCCATTGAGCATGTCGTTTTCAATGATGTGCTTGGCCAGCTTGGCGTAGTCGCCCGGCGTGCCCAGGCGCGACGGGAAGGGCACGCTGGCGGCCAGCGAGTCTTGCACTTCTTTGGGCATGCCAAACATCATCGGCGTGCCAAAAATGCCGGGGGCAATCGTCATGTTGCGAATGCCGTTGCGCGCCAGGTCGCGGGCGATTGGCAAGGTCATGCCGACGATACCGCCCTTGGACGCGGAGTAGGCCGCCTGGCCAATCTGGCCGTCATAAGCCGCGACCGACGCGGTGGAGATCAGCACGCCGCGCTCGCCAGTGGCTTCGGGCTCGTTTTTGGCCATGGCTTCAGAGGCCAGGCGAATCATGTTGAAGCTGCCGATCAGATTCACGGTGATGCATTTGCTGAACACGGCCAGCGAATGCGCGCCGTTTTTGCCCACGGTTTTTTCAGCTGGTGCAATGCCGGCGCAGTTGATCAGGCCCATCAGCTTGCCCATGCTGACCGCTTTGGCCACCACGGCCTGGCCATCGGCTTCCTGACTCACGTCGCATTTGACGAAGGCACCGCCAATGTCCTTGGCGATGGCCTCGCCTTTTTCAGCCTGCATGTCGGCAATGACCACGGTGCCGCCGTTGGCCGCCAGCATGCGCGCCGTGCCCTCACCCAGGCCCGATGCGCCGCCGGTGACGATGAATACTTTTCCGCTGATGTCCATGAAATGCTCCTGAGTTGACGTTGACGTAAGCGTCAATTATCTACAGGGTGACGACAATTAAACACCACTATGCTTTTGATAGCTTCTTGAGCAGTATTTACCTGGGCGTAAAGCCCTTTTTACTTGAACCCCACCCGATCCAGCATCTGCTGCACCTTGGCCTGGTTGGCACCTACCGCGGCCAGGGGAATGGTTTCGCTTTTGAACGCGCCGCCGCTCATGGCTTGGAGTGCAGGGTTGGTCACCTGCACGCCTTTGGCGGTGGGCCACTCGTTGTTGCCGTTGGCAAAGTAGTTTTGTGCGTCTGCGCTGGCCAGGTATTCCAGGAACCGAACAGCGTTGGCTGGGTTTTTGGCGTTTTTGGCGACCGCACCGCCCGCAATGTTCAGGTGGGTGCCCCAGGACGACTGGTTGGGAAATACCACGCCGACTTTTTCCATCAGGGCTTTGTCGTCAGGGTTGGCCGAGCGCAGCAGGCGGGCAATGTAGTAGGTGTTGCTCACTGCAATCTGGCATTCGCCCGAGCCCACGGCCTTGATCTGGTCGGTGTCGCCGCCCTTGGGGTCACGGGCCATGTTACCCACGATGCCTTTGAGCCAGGCTTCAGTTTTGGCCTCACCCGTGTGCTCCATCACAGCGCCAAACAGCGACAGGTTGTAGGGGTGCGAGCCCGAGCGCAGGCAGACCTTGCCCTTGTTTTTCGCGTCGGCCAACTCTTCATAGGTGTCGACATCGTCTTTTTTGACCTTGACTTTGTCGTACACGATCACGCGGGCGCGGGTGGAAAAGCCAAACCAGGCCGTGCCGCCATCAGCCGCCGGTTTGGCGCGGTAGGCCGCCGGAATGGCGTCGTCCAGCAGCTTTGACTTGATGGGCTGAAACAGACCATCGGCGTCGCCTTTGGTCAGCCGCGCAGCGTCGACCAGCAAGATCACGTCGGCCGGCGACGCCGTGCCCTCGGCCTTCAGCCGGGCCAGAATGCCTGCGTCATCGGCGTCGACCCGGTTGATCTTGATCCCGGTGGCTTTGGTGAAGTTGTCATACAGCGCTTCGTCGGTGCTGTAGTGGCGGGCAGAGTACAGGTTGAGAACCTGCGCGTCTTGCGCGAAGCAGGCCTGAGCGGCCAGCAACGTGCTGGTGGTGAGCAACAGTTTTTTGAACATCAGAAGTTTCCTTGGCAAATTGAAGTAACAGTGGCCTGATGATAAATCAAATAAGAATCATTCTCAATGGATGAAAAATCCCAGACAAACCTTACGGACAAAAAAAGGCCCAGTCCGAAGACTGGGCCTTAACTGGATCCCTGAACCGTCAAAGGTGTCGAAAGGACCCGAGGAGACAACTGAAGAACTCTTGATAACTGCTCAAGAGTATCGGATGGATGCCCTCTGATTCGTAGAGTTCCCGCCTTAAACGGGCTGGTACGCCGCCAGGTGCAGAGCCTGATCAGGCAGCCGCGCGCTTACGGCTGGGTGTGCTGGTGGTCGCGGTTTCGGCGGCGCTCATGGCGCTTTTGCTCACGGCGTTGAAGTTGGCTTCAGCCACTTCGCTGGCTTGTTTCATGGCTTTTTGAACCGATTCCATGGCGTTGTTGCCAGCGGCAATGGCGCTCTTGAACACGGCAACAGCGGTCTCGGAACCGGCGGGTGCGTTTTTGGCAGCGTTGTCCACCACAGCCATGAATTTCTGCTGGGCTTCAGCGGCTTGGGCTTCGAAAGCCTTGCCGAACTCAGCGCCGGTGCCGGAAGCGATGTCATACAGGTGGCGGCTGTAAGAAGCGGTTTTTTCAGCGAGGGGCTGCAGCATGCCGGCTTGCATGGCCATCAGTTCTTGTGCGTCTTTCACGCTCAGCATGGCTTGAGCGGTGCCAGCGGCTTCGGTCATGGCGGCTTTGGAAGCGGTCATGTTCAGCTCAACCAGCTTCTCCACACCTTCGAATGCTTTGGCGGTCAGGCCAAACAGGGTGTCGAGGTTGGCTTTGTGCGATGCAATCATTTGTTCAGCGGTCAGCATGGTGTATCTCCAGTAAAAGTAAAACTACGGTAGGGGGCCACAGCTGCTCTGAAATTGTTGCAGTGCAGCATGAAACAGATTTTAGGGCGGGTTTGTGACATTGCAAGCCTTTTGTGCTGCATTGCAGCAAATTTAGGTGGCGTGCTCAAAACGAAGCATTCCGAACCAATTGCGCAAAATACCCGCATGCATGTTTTCTACGCCGACCAGTTTGTGCTGCCGCTGCCGCCAGGCCACCGCTTTCCGATGGCCAAGTACCAGATCCTGCGCGACCGCCTGGCGCTGGAGCTGCCGCAGATCCAACTGCAGCAGGCCTTGCGCGCCAGCGACGGGCAACTGGCCCTGGCGCACTCGCCTGCCTATGTCGATGCGATCTCGTCGGGCAGCATCAGCCCACAGGCCATGCGAGAAATTGGTTTCCCCTGGAGCACGGCCATGGCAGAGCGTGCGCGCCGGTCAGTAGGCGCAACCATTGGTGCCTGCCGTGCCGCACTGGCCCATGGGATAGCCGCCAACATCGCGGGTGGCACCCACCATTCCTATGCCGAAAAAGGCGGTGGTTTTTGCGTGTTCAACGATGCAGCGGTCAGCGCCCGCTTGATGCAGGCCGAAGTGGGTCGCAATTTTCCGGTCGCAGTCATTGACCTGGATGTGCACCAAGGCAACGGCACAGCCGCCATCTTTGCCAAAGACGCCAGCGTGTTCACGCTGTCTATGCACGGGGAGAAAAACTTCCCTTTTCGCAAAGAAGCCAGCGACCTGGACATCGACCTGCCCGATGGCTGCCAGGACAGCGATTACCTGCACGCCCTGGAAGGCGCGTTGGACGAGCTGGAGCAGCGCTTCACGCCGAAACTGGTGATTTATCTGGCCGGTGCTGACCCACACGAAGGCGACCGTCTGGGCCGGCTCAAGCTCACGTTTGACGGCCTAGAAGCCCGCGACCGCCGGGTGTTTGACTGGGCCTGGCAACGGCGCATTCCGCTGACCTTTGCGATGGCCGGTGGCTATGGCGTGCGCATTGAAGACACGGTGCAAGTGCAGATGAACACCTTTCGCACCGCTTTGCAGTACCACGCGCGCTGGCAGAATCAGCCCACATGAGCGACCACGCCAAACCCCAACCCGAGCCCCGTAGCGCCTACCGACTGTTTCGCGCCATCAGCACCCGCTGGATGGACAACGATGCCTATGGCCATGTGAACAACGTCATCTACTACAGCTGGTTTGACACCGCCGTCAACGCCCACTTGATCGAGCAAGGCGCGTTGGACATTCACCAGGGCGACACGATTGGTCTGGTGATTGAAACCCAGTGCAACTACTTTGCGCCACTGGCCTTTCCGCAAACGGTGGAAGCGGGTTTGCGGGTGGCCCGCATGGGCACCTCCAGCGTGCGCTACGAGGTGGGTTTGTTTGCGCAAGACCAGCCCACGGCTGCTGCGCAAGGCCACTTTGTTCATGTGTATGTCGACAAGCAAACCCGCCGCCCCGTGCCCCTTCCCGCCAAACTTAAATCTGTTCTGGAAAAACTTCAATGAGCCAAGTTGCCACCGTGATTCAAGACCCCGCCAGCGTTGACGCGGCCATTCAAAGCCGCTTCTCGGCCCGCGCTTTTTTGCCCAAGCCCGTGACGCGTGAAACCATCGAGGGTATCCTGCAAGTGGCCAGCCGCGCCGCCAGCGGCACCAACACCCAGCCCTGGAAAACCTATGTGCTGCAGGGTGCCAGCCGCGACAGCCTGGTGCAAAAAGTCTGCACCGCACACGACGCGATCCGAGACAACCCGGCGCTGGCTGCGGAGCACAAAGAGGAATACGACTACTACCCCGAAAAATGGGTCAGCCCGTACATTGACCGCCGCCGCGAAAATGGCTGGAGCCTCTATGGGCTGCTGGGTATCACCAAGGCCGACAAAGACAAGATGCACGCCCAGCACCAGCGCAACTACCAATTTTTCGACGCGCCGGTGGGCCTGATGTTCACGCTGGACCGCGTGATGGGCCGCGGCAGCCTGGTGGACTACGGCATGTTTCTGCAAAGCATCATGGTGGCCGCCCGCGCCCGCGGTCTGCACACCTGCCCGCAGGCCGCCTGGAACGGCTTTGCCAAGATCATCCTGCCGCACATTGGCGCGGGGCCCGATGAAATGCTGGTCTGCGGCATGTCGCTGGGATTTGCAGACGAGTCGGCGCCGGTCAACAGCTTTCACACGCCGCGCGAGCCGGTGGAGCAGTTCACGCGCTGGTTGGAGTGATACATTTCAATGCTATTAATTCAATAGCTGCTTGAGCAATGAATCTCTGGGCTAACAGCCAAAAAGTCCAAAAAGTCCATAACCAAGGCCTTTCATGATCATCACCAGCCTGCTCGACACCGACCTCTACAAGTTCACCATGATGCAGGTGGTGCTGCACCAGTTTCCCGGTGCGCAGGTGGAATACAAATTCAAGTGCCGCAACCCCGGCGTGCAACTCGCGCCATTTGCCAGTGAAATTCGCGACGAAATCCGCGCCCTGTGTGGCCTGCATTTTTATGACGCCGAGCTGTCTTACCTGCGCAGCATGCGCTTCATCAAAAGTGACTTTGTGGATTTTCTCGGGCTGTTTCGCCTGAACGAGAAATACATCACCGTGACTGCCTTGCCGTCGGGCGAGGTCGAAATCAGCATTCGTGGGCCGTGGCTGCACACGATTTTGTTTGAGATTCCGGTGCTGGCCATCGTCAATGAAGTCTATTTCCGCAACATTCAAAAAGTGCCTGACTTCATGGAAGGCCGCAAGCGCCTGGACGAGAAAATCAAGTTGCTGCAGGCGGACGATTTGCGTGCGCTGCGCATTGCCGACTACGGCACCCGCCGCCGCTTTTCCAAGGCCTGGCATGAAGAGGTGTTGCGCGTGCTGTCGGCCCGCCTGGGTACCCAGCAACTGGCCGGCACCAGCAATGTGCTGTTTGCGATGAAGCTGGGTTTGACCCCGCTGGGCACCATGGCGCACGAGTACCTGCAAGCCTGCCAGGCCCTGGGTCCGCGGCTGCGCGACAGCCAGGTGTTTGCGTTTGAATCATGGGCCAAAGAGTACCGGGGTGACTTAGGGATCGCGCTGTCGGACGTGTATGGCATGAACGCCTTTTTGCGCGATTTCGACATGTATTTCTGCAAGCTGTTTGACGGTGCGCGCCACGACAGCGGCGACCCTTTCCACTGGGGCGAGCGCATGCTGGCCCACTACCAGCACAACCGCGTAGACCCCAAAACCAAGACGCTGATCTTCAGCGACGGTCTCACCGTGCCGCGCACCATCGAGCTGTACCAGCAGTTCCATGGTCGCTGCCAGCTAGCGTTTGGCATTGGTACCAATTTAACGAACGACCTGGGCGACCCGCCAGACCACGTGCCGCTTCAGATCGTCATCAAAATGGTGCGGGCCAACGGTCAGCCGGTCGCCAAACTGTCCGACACACCGTCTAAAAACATGTGTGAAGACGAAAAGTATCTGGCCTACCTGCGCCAGGTTTTTGAGATTGCCACCCCACCATGAACTGCACCATGAACCGCTCCTTTGTGTTTCGCGTCATCCTCATTGCAGCCCTGCTGATCCAGCCACAATGGGCCTTGGCCGCCGACTTTGACGGCAGCCAACTGGCCGTGTGGTGGAGCGTGCCGTTTGTCGGCGTGCTGCTGTCGATTGCCTTGCTGCCCTTGCTGGCGGCGCAGTTCTGGCACCACCACTACGGCAAGGTGGCTGCCTTCTGGGCGCTGGCATTTTTGCTGCCGTTTGCGTTTTTCTACGGCACCACGGCCGCCGCCACCGGTCTGGTGCATGCACTGGTGGCCGAGTACATCCCGTTTGTGATTTTGCTCACCGCCCTGTTCACCGTGGCCGGTGGCATTCACATTCGCGGCAACCTGCACGGCGGCCCGGGCTTGAACACCGCCATTTTGGCCATTGGCGCGGTGCTGGCCAGCTTCATGGGCACCACGGGTGCGTCGATGTTACTGATTCGCCCGCTGATTCGCGCCAACGACAACCGCCAGCACAAGGCCCATGTGGTGGTGTTCTTTATCTTCGTCGTCTCCAACGTGGGCGGCTCGCTCACGCCGCTGGGTGATCCGCCGCTGTTTCTGGGCTTCTTGAAAGGTGTTGATTTTTTCTGGACCGTTAAACACATCTTTCCTGAAACCCTGTTCATGCTGGGCAGCTTGCTGGCTATTTTTTATGCGCTGGACTGGTGGTACTACCACCACAAGGAAGAAGTGCAGAAATTCGACCCCACGCCCGACACGGGTCGCATCGGGTTTGATGGAAAGGTCAACTTTTTGCTCCTGGTCGCCATCATGGGTTTTGTGTTGCTCAGCGGCGCCTGGAAATCACCCGTTGGTTTTGAGGTGATGGGAACACCCGTGGCTTTGCCCAGCCTGGTTCGAGATGTTGCGCTGGTATTGATCACCCTGGCATCGCTGAAGCTCACCGCCGCGCGCGTGCACGAAGCCAACCAGTTCTCCTGGGCACCCATGCTCGAAGTCGCCAAGCTGTTTGCCGGCATTTTTCTCACCATCATCCCCGTGATTGCCATGCTCAAAGCCGGCGTGAACGGCCCGTTTGGTGCGGTGGTGGCCCTGGTCACCCGACCCGATGGTTCGCCCGACCCGGCAATGTACTTCTGGGCCACCGGAGCACTCAGCTCTTTCCTGGACAACGCACCCACCTACCTGGTGTTTTTCAACACCGCCGGCGGCGACCCGGCCGTGCTGATGACTACCCTCGCCCCCACATTGGCCGCCATTTCAGCAGGCGCCGTGTTCATGGGTGCCAACACCTACATCGGCAACGCCCCCAACATGATGGTCAAAGCCGTCGCCGAAGACCGCGGCGTGAAAATGCCCAGCTTCTTCGGCTACATGGCCTGGTCAGGGGCGGTGCTGCTGCCGCTGTTTGCGGTGGTGACGGTGATCTGGTTTCGGTAAAAGCCGGTCTGATGACTATATTTTTTATAGCGGCTTGAGCAGTAAACACATGGGCTAACGGCCGATTTGACACAAAAACACTGGCTGTCTTCACTGCGCCTGCAAATTGATCGACTTGGCGATCGCGGCGCCAGTCGCCGCTTCTTTCTTGTAGAAGCTGTCCAGTTGCGAAAGCGTCATGGGCTCGGCAATCACCGAGCCGGCGGCTTCGATGGTTTTGCGGGTTTCGGGGTTGGCTAGGCCCGCGTAGACGGCTTTGTGAATCGCGGCGACCTGGGCTTCGGGGGTTTTGGGGCTGACTTGTATGCCGATCCAGATGCTGAACTGGTAGTCTTCAAAGCCCTTGGTGTTGCGCGCTGGGGGCAGCTTGGGAAGGCGCGCGATCGACTGGGGTGATGCCACGGCAAGCGCCTTGATCTGGCCACCGTCAATAGCACCTAACACCGGGCCCACCAGCGGCACCACGGCAAAATCAATCACGCCGCCCATCAGGTCTTTCAGGTACGGGGCCAGGCCGTTGTAAGGTGCGTGCAGGCCTTTTGCGCCGGCGTTTTCCAGGGCTTTTTCAGCCATCAGGTGGTACAGCGAGCCAATGCCGGTGGAACCAAAACTCAAGGGCTTGTCGGCTTTTTTAGCAAACAGCACAAACTCTTCCAGCGTGTTGACAGGCAAGTCCTTTTTGACAACGATGGCAATCGGCGTGTGGCCCACCAGCGCGGCCATGCGCATATCGTCAGGCTTGTTTTTTGCGGCTGCCAGGCCCAGCGGGGTGTAGATCAGCTCCAGCGGTGACCCGGCCAAGATGGTATAGCCGTCAGGCGCTGCGTTGGCCGCTTTGAGTACACCCAAGGAGCCGCCCACACCCACCACGTTTTCCACAATGACAGGCTGACCCAGCGTGTCTTGCATGGACTTGCCCACCAAGCGGCCGATCACATCCGAGCCGCCACCGGCGGGAAACGCAACGACCATGCTCACGGGTTTATTGGGGTAGCTTTGTGCCAGCGCCGCAGACGACAGCGCCACCGCGCCAACGCAGGCACAAGCGGCCAGCAGGTTTTTGATCAAGGGGTTCATGTTGCTCCTAAGTTTTGTGATGATTGACCGACGACGGGGTCGGGCGAAATGGATCGCCACAAGCGGGCCAGCCAGTCATGCATTATAAATCATATTTATTTTTTATATGCAACATACTGCGTTTCAGTGGCTGTTGTGTGCGACAGAAAATGCTATTTTTTTCATAGCTTCTCGTGTGCACTGGGCTTGCGCGTTTGACCCATTTGGGTCTAAACCACGCTTTTTCCCGCTCGCAAACCCAGCGCCAGCCGCGTTCCCCCGCCCACCACCACCGCCGTCGCCCAAAACACGGCTGACAGGCCCACGGCGGCACCGGCCACGCCAAACAGCACGGGCATGAGCACGCTGGAGGCGTTGATGGCCATCAGTCGCAGGCCCAGGGCCTGGCCGTGCAGGTGCTCGGGGGTGATCTGATGCAGGGTGCTCATGATCATGGGTTGCACACTGCCCAGGGCCAGGCCCAGCAGCACCGAGCACAGGCCCATGGCCAGCGGGGCCGTCAGCAGGGGGTAGATGGCCAGCAGCGCGGCGGTGCTCAGCATGGCGGTGGCAATCACGGCCCATTCGCGCACCCGTGCGGCCACCAGCGGCAGCAAGAGCCGCACCGCCACCGCAGCCATGGCAAACGCGCCCAGGAGGCTTCCAATCACCGAGGCACTGAAGCCCAGGTCGTGGCCCAGCACCGGCACGAGAAAGGTGTGTACATCCCAGCAGGCCGACAGCAACCAGTTGATTACCAACAGCCGGCGCAGATCGCGCTGGCGCAGCAGGCCCATGGCATTGCCTAGCAAGCTGGTGGAGTGACTCGCTACTGGGTCTTGCGCGGCCACCGGCGGCAGCTCGGCCACATCGCGGGTCAGCCACCAGGTCAGTATCGGCAGCAACGCAAGCATGAAAAACGCCACGCGAAAACCGGTGAAATCACCCGCAAAGGGGCCAGCGGGCAGCGCCGCATAGTCAATCAGCAGCCCGGCCGCAAACGGGCCGACAAAGTTGGACAGCGCCGGGCCAATGGCCAGCCAGCTGAACACCTGCTTGAGCTGCGTGGCACCCTCAGCCGCACGCCCCGCATGCCGTTGCAACGCAATCGACGCGGCCCCCGTGGCCCCACCGGTGCACAGCGCAGCCACGCACAGCACGGGAAACACCGGCCACACCACGGCTGCCGCCGTGCCCAGCAAGGCCAAAGCCGCAGCCCACGCCGCGGGCCGTCGCAGACCGTGCTGGTCAGCAAAGCGCCCGGCAGGCAGCGCCAGAAACACCTGCATCAAGGCAAACATGGCCAGCAGCACCCCCACCGCCGCCTCGCTGTAGCCCTGGCGCAGCGCCAGCAGCGGCGCTGCCATGCGCATACCCGCCATGCAGGCGTGCAGGCACATTTGGGCGGCGATGAGGCGGGCGAGCGCAGCGGTCATGGTGTTTTGCGGCAAGGGTAACCGCCTGCCGCTGAAACACGCTGACAGCAACACCCAACCGTTCGCCGCCAACAACCCATTTTTGATTTTTAAGTCAAATCAGGCAGACGTGCACATTGGAAGCGCACAAGCAGCTACTTATTCAGTAGCAAAACAGGGCTGAGCCTGGCTCAGAGTTGCACGCCCTTGGTCAAGGCACCGTCCACCACCAGATTGGTGCCCGTGATGAAGCTGGCCGCGGGGCTGGCCAGAAACACCGCTGCGTTGGCCATCTCTTGCGGCGTTCCCATGCGCCCGGTGGGGTTCATGGCCAGGGCTTGCTTGAACAGTTCCGGGTTGCCATGTTCGATCTGGTTCCACACACCGCCCGCAAAGTAGGTATTGCCCGGCGACACGGAGTTGGCGCGGATTTTCTTGCCGGCCAGGTGGTAGGCCAGGCCCTGGGTGTAGTGCACGATGGCCGCTTTGAATGCACCGTAGGGGCCGGCGGCAAAGTCAATCTCGCGGCCCGACACGCTGGAGATGGTGACGATGGCGGCATGGGCGCTGCGCTCCAGGTGAGGCATCGCGGCGTTCACCAGGCGCACGGTGCCCATCATGTCGACCTCAAAGCCACGCTGCCAGCCGGCTTCATCGTTGGCAATCGCCAGGGCGCTCACATTGGCCACCACAATGTCAATGCCGCCCAGCGCAGCAGCGGCATCATTCACCCAGGTGGACAGTGCCGGGCCATCGCCCACGTCGGCCACGCGGCCAAATACCGTGACGCCGTAGCCTGAAAAGTCAGACACGGTTTGCTGAACCTCTTGTGCATGGCGCGCGCAAAAGGCGATGTGCACACCCTCGGCAGCCAGCGTTTGCGCAATCGCGCGCCCGATGCCCTTGGTACCGCCGGTGACAACGGCTTTCAGGCCTTTGAGTCCGAGATCCATGATGTGCTCCTTCGTGTTTAAGTTGGAATATTGGCCAGATACTTCTTGCTGATGCCTGCGCCCACGGTGTACTTGGGGTCTACAAAGTTACCCAGCCTCACCTGGCCGCACTGGCTGAGCATCATGTAGGCGTCCCACCGGTCATAGCCATACTCGGCTTCCATCCACAAGATCAGTTCCTTGTAGGCAATGCGAGCCGCATCTTCCAGCGGCCGGGCACTGCCAATGGCCATGATCACGGACGCGTTTTCCAATCGGGGCCATTCCAGGCTCCAGCCCTTGATCAGATCGACGGTGATGGTGGTGGTGCTCGAATATTCCACCGCCGTGCCGCAGACCTCGCCATCGCCCTGGCAGGCATGGGCATCGCCAATGAACAAACGCCCTCCAGCACTGCGAACTGGCAAGTAGGTGATGCTGCCCGGCCCCATGTCGGGCAGGTCCATATTGCCGCCATGCGAATCGGGCGTGAGCGTGTTGATCGAGTCGATCTCGGGCGAGCAGCTCAGCGTGCCGATATGGGGTTTGTATGGCAGCGTGACTCGCCGGCTCCAGTACACGCCGTTTTCATCCAGATCAATCTTGCGCACGATCTCGGGCAATGAATCGGCCAGCAGCGCCGTGAGCGAGGTGCCACTGAGCGCACCAAACTGCGGGATCATTGCGCAGGTACCGCGTGGGTTGGGGCCGCGCGGTGCCATCGACTCGATGTAGACCGCCAGCACATCACCTTTCTCGGCACCTGCCACCATGATGGGACCGTTTTGCGGGTTCACAAAGGGCATGGTGAGCACCTTGGATGGCAGGTCTTGCTCGGTCTTCACCGCGCCTTCAAATGCATCGCGTGTTTCCACCACGACGCGATCCCCCGGCCTTATGTGCAGCACCGGCTCGGAGTAAGGGCCTATGGTGTAGTGGTATTTGCCTTGCGCGGCCTCGGTCAGGCTGTGCGTGTCGGGGGTGCGGCCTTGGGCCACGCCTTTGATGCGCATGATGGATTGCGCCAGCCATTGCGTGTCGATCATGTTGTCTCCTGTTTTCTGCCGGGTCGTAAACGTCAACTGTGAACGCCGGTGTACTGACTCATCACACTCAAATCGCTCAGGTGCTCACGCGGAATTTCACCGCCCAGTTGGCCACGCTTGATGACCAGAACCCGTTGCGACACCGACGCGATGAATTCCAGGTTTTGCTCCACCAGCACGATAGTCAGTTTCATGCGGTCACGCAACGAGGCCAGTGTCTCGGCAATTTCCTCAATGATGGAAGGTTGAATGCCCTCAGTCGGCTCATCCAGCAACAGCAATGTGGGTTTGCCCGCCAACGCGCGGGCCAGTGCCAGCAGCTGTTGTTCGCCGCCAGATAAGGATCCGCCCATTCGATCCAGCAAGGGCTTGAGCCGGGGAAAGTCCTCCAGCAAGGCATCGATGGATTGCACATCGGCCTGCCCTGTTTTGACCATGCCCATGCGCAGGTTGTCCATCGCGCTGAGGGTGGGAAAGATTTCCCGGCCTTGTGGCACATACGCCATGCCCAGCTTGGCACGGGCGTGCGGCGCATAGCGCGTGATGTCCGTCCCGTTTAAATGCACCGTGCCCTGGCTGGCGCGCAAAGAACCCATCAGGCTTCGCAGCAAAGTGGTCTTGCCCATGCCGTTGTGGCCCAGTATGCCGACCGACTCCCCCTGCGCAATGCTCAGCGAAATGCCGTGCAGCACAGGGATCAACCCATAGCTTGCGTGCAGGTTCACGACGCTCAGCATGTTAGTCCTTCAGTGAGGCTTTTTGCCCAGGTAAATCTGCTGGATCAAGGGGTCACCCATGATGCGATCCGGCGTGTCTTCCTTGATCACAGCGCCCTGGTGCAAGACCGTGACGGTTCTGGCGATCATGCGAATGAAGTTCATGTCGTGCTCCACCACCACCAGGGCGTGGTTTCGATTGATCTGCAAAATCAACTCTGCCGTGCGCGCCACCTCGGCGTCGCTCATGCCGGCGGCGGGCTCATCCAGCAAAATCAATGGAGGGTCGGCGGCAATGACCACACCAATTTCCACCCATTGACGCAAGCCATGCGCCAGCAGACCGGCAATGGACTCCCGGTGCGACAACATGCCCACCCGCTCGAGCGTTTCATGGGTGATGCGATCTGCGTTTGGTTTGTTGTTCAGTCGACGCGCCGACAACCAGACGTTTTCCCAGACGCTCAAGCCATTGAACAAGCTGGGTACCTGGGTTTTGATGCCAATACCCAGGCGACCCGGCTCGTGGGCTTGCATCTTGGAGATGTCCTGACCCCGAAACAGAATCTGGCCCGAGGTGGGCTTGACCTGGCCGGTCAGCAGCTTGAAGAAGGTACTCTTGCCAGCGCCGTTAGGGCCAATCACACAACGCAGTTCACCTTCAGCCAGCTTGAAGTTCACATCCCGCGTGGCATGGACGCCGCCAAAGCGGACGTTCAGGTTGCGGGTTTCGATCAGCGGCGTCATACCGTCTGCTCGGTGCTGACAGGTTGGGCAGGTGGTGGAGCCTCTTTGGACTGTTTGGCTTTGCGCCAACGCGCGAGCAGCACATCACCGAGGTTGCACAGACTGGGCACCACACCGCGCGGCACCAGCAATACAAACCCGACCAGAATGGCACCCAGCACCAGGTTGGCATTGAACACTTGCTGTGTGCCGATTTGCGTGCTCAGCCACTGAATCGCCACACAGCCAATAATGGGCCCGATCAAGGTACCCAGCCCGCCCACGATGACCCAAATGATGATCTGAGCCGATTGCGCCAGACCAAAAATGGTGGGGCTGGTAAAGGCACCCCAGTTGGCAAACAGACAACCGGCCAGCCCGGCAATGGCACCGCCCAAGGTGAAGCAAAACAACTTGTAGGCCCGGGCGTCATAGCCCAGCAGCAAGACCCTTTGCTCGTTTTCTTTGGCGGCAATCATCACGCGGCCGATCTTGGAACTGAGGAGCCAGCGCAAACCTGCGTAAACCAGCAACAGGCAGGCGGCAGTCAGATAAAACAGATCCTTCGGGGTGAGTATGTTGTCGATCTGACCGGGCACGTTCAAGGTGGGTATGGCCGGAATGCCATTGAAGCCACCCAGCGGTGCATTGCCAATTTTCCATTCCGGGCCGGCTGTGGAGTTGATGAGGTTGAACAAAATCAGCGTGACGGTGAGTGTGATCACGCCCATGTAGACATCTGACAGGCGACCATAAAAAATCACATACCCCAGTAGGGCAGCGAACAATGCGGGCACCACAATTGCCAGAAAAAATGGCACCGTGCTGTCGCCCATGTTGATCACGGCAATGGCGTAGGTATAAGCGCCCAGGCCAAAAAACGCGGCCTGACCAAAACACAGAATGCCACCATATCCCCATATGAAACCCAGGCTGACAGCCAGTATGGACATCACGGCATAAATGGTGACCTGCAGCAGCGTGTAGTCGTCCATCACATAAGGCAAGCCCAGTAGCAGCAGCACGCCAATGACCAGGCTGAGCGCGGCACTCTTCCACGACTTGGCAAAGCTGTTCACAGCGAACCTTTGAAAAAGCGCCCGGTAATGCCCTGCGGCAACAAGCGGAGCATGACGATCGCGGCCAGCAGCAAGGCCACTTCGCCGAAAACGGGGGTGGTGATGAAGGTGGCCAACTGGTTGATGGCCCCAAACAGACCAGATGCACTGACCAACCCCACCAAAATGGCTGGGCCACCGCCAATCACCGTGATAAACGACTTTGCGACAAAGGCTGCACCCATGGTGGGCACCACACCGGTCAACGGGGCCAGCAGCGCACCGGCCAAGCCCGACAACGCTGCACCCACCGCAAACGTGATCGAATAAACCCGGCTGGGGCTGATGCCCAGCGCATTGGCCATCTCGGGGTTTTGCATGGTGCCGCGCGCAATCAGGCCCCACTGCGTGCGAAGCAGCACCCAGCGCAGCGCCAGGGCCAAGACCACCGCCACACCAATGATGACCAGGGTATAGCCGCTGACGGAGTAACCACCCACCGCAAAATTACCCAGCGGTGCCGACACGCCAGCCGTGGTGTTGCCCGCAATCGACGTCACGATGCCCACCAATAGCAAAGACAAGCCCCAGGTTGCCAGCATGGTGTCCACCATGCGGCCATACAAACGGCGAATGACCAAGCGCTCCAGCACCACACCCACCAGGCCCACAGCCAGCGGGGCGATGAAGAAAATGGCTACCCACAGGTTAATGCCCAGCTTGTGGGCAGCGATGGTGGCGTAGGCCCCCAGCATCAAGAACTCGCCATGTGCCAGGTTGATCACTTTCATCATGCCGAAGATGACCGCAAGCCCGGCCGAGATGATGACCAGGCTTGCCACCGCATACAGCACCTGGATGACAACGATGACGGCCAGATCCATACGCTAACAATCGCTGAGGGCGCGCTGTCTGTCGGAATCAGACCTTGATGACATATTGCTGGTTGTCTTTGGGATTCTTCTGCAGGTTGCAGACGGCGCTCGTATCGGCGGGCTTTTCCTGCTCGAAGGTCTGCAGGATGTTGAGCTTCTTGGCTTTCACCTCGGCCACGCTGACGTTCAAGATGCAATGGTGGGTTGCCGGGTCTATCGTTACCTTGCCGCTGGGCGCGTTGATGCTGATGCCCGACTCCAATGCGACGGTGACTTTTTCCTTGTCAATTGATCCCGCTTTTTTCACGCCTTCGACCCACAGCTTGAAGCCCTGGTAAGTGCCCATCGCCAGCTCGGTGATGTTGGGGTAGTCAGCCCCGAAGCGTTTGTAAAAGCGCTCCTTGAAGGCCTTGTTCACCGGGTTGTCGATGTTTTCAAAATAGTTGTATGACAGCAGGAATCCATCGGCTTCCGCAGCCGAGAGCACGATGTGCTCATTGCCAACGGCGAAGGTGGTGGAGGCCAGCGGAATCTTCTTGGTCAAGCCCGCCGCAGCCCATTGCCGGTAGAAGGAAATGTGTGCGCCACCCACCAGGGCCGATACCACCATGTCGGGCTTGGCGGCTTCGATCTTGGAGATGGTGGGGCCGAAGTTGGTCACGTCGAGCGGGAAAAAGTCAATGGATGCAATGGAGCCGCCATTTTCGAGCGCGTACTTCTTGACCCACTGCGAGGTGATCTGGCCATAGTTGTAGTCAGCTGCCACCACATAAATCTTCTTGCCCCATTTTTTCATTGCAAATGGAATCAGCTTGTTCACCGTCTGTGCTGGCGTCACGCCGGTGCTGAAGGTTCCCCGGTCACACACACCACCTTCGTATTGGGTGTTGTAGAAGTAAAGCGTCTTGTTGCGGTTGAGCACGGGGCGAATCACTTCGCGCGATGCGGAGGTGATGCCGCCATGCACCACGGCCACCTTGTCTTTCAACGCCGCCTGTTGGGCAAACTGGGCATACATCTGCATATTGGATTGCGGGTCGTAGCTGACCAGCTTGCACTTGCGCCCCAGCAAACCGCCCGCCGCGTTTTGCTCTTCAATGGCCAGGGCCAGGGCGTCCAGCATGGGTTTGCCGTAAATGTCCAGGCCCCCAGACAGGTCGTGGATGCTGCCAATCCCGATGTCGTCCGCCGCCAATGCGGCCAGCGGAGAGACCAGGGCGGCGCTGCCTATGCTGGCTGCGCCGGAAGACTTGATGAAGGTACGACGGTCCATGGCTTCGGTTCCTTTTGATATGACGGCATAAACCGCCTGGTTGTTGGCAAAGGCGAAAACGATTCTGGCGTTAAATGGATTTCCAGTCACTGGCTTGCTCAAACGCGTAGGCAGCGCGGTAAATAGTCGCTTCGTCAAAGCGCTTGCCCACCAGCATCATGCCCACCGGCAAGCCATCGACCAGCCCGCACGGCACACTCATCGCCGGGTGTCCGGTGACATCAAACGGGCAGGTGTTGGGCAGCATTTCAAACGCACGGCTGACGATTTCTTCAATTGACGCACCGGGTTTGGGAAGCGGTGTGGCCGTGAGCGGCAAGGTGGGCATGAGCAGCAGGTCAAAGTCTGCAAATGTGGTGTCGTAGGCCGCCGTGAGTTGTCTGCCCAGGTTTTGCGACTTGGCATAGAAGTGGCCGCGGTAGTGCTTGATGAAATACTCGCCTAACACCATGGTCAGCTTCAGCGTTTCCGACAACTCATCGGCCCGCTGCTTCCAGCCGGCGTGGTAGTCCACCATGCTGGTGACATAAAGCCCCTTCCAGTTGAAACCATGGCCGTTGTCTTTCATCATTTGCTGGGTGGCACCTTCCGCAGCGATGGGCAGCCAGATCGCAGAACCCACACTGTGCATGGGTACCGAGACCTCAGTCACCTGCGCCCCCAGCTTGGCCAGCACCTTGGCAGCTTTTCGCACCTTGGCATCCACGGCTGTGAGTGATTGTGGCCAGCCAAAACCCTCTTTGACGATACCGATCTTCAAGCCTTTTATGCCTTCCAGCATGAGCTTGCTGTAAGGCTTGGCATTCTGGCCTGCGTACTGGCGCGGATCCAGCCCATCGGGGCCCGCAATCGCCTCCAGCATCAAGGCGTTGTCTGTCACATTGCCGGTCATCGGCCCAGTGTGGTCAATGGTCAGTTCAATGGGCATCACGCCCGTATAAGGCACCAGGCCGTGCGTGGCCTTCATGCCGTAGATGCCGCAATAAGAAGCCGGCATGCGGATCGAGCCGCCCTGGTCGCCACCAATGGCCAAGTCAACCTCCCCCGCAGCAACCAGTGCCGCGCTGCCCGACGATGACCCTCCTGCTGAATAGCCCATGCGATGGGGGTTGTGCACAGGCCCGCTGCTGCTGGTGTGCGAGCCGCCCGAAAAGCAGAAGTATTCGCAGACCGACTTGCCGACGACGGTGGCCCCGGCGTCCAGCAGGCGCGTTACGACCGTGGCGTCCACATTGGGCACGTAGCCCTCCAGCGTGGAGGCTCCATTCATCATGGGCACGCCGGCCAGGCACACGTTGTCTTTCAGCACCACGGTCTTGCCTGCCAGCTTGCCTTTGGCCGCACCTTTGATGGTCGTCTTGACATACCAGGCACCGTACTTGTTTTCATCCCCCGTGGGGCGATAGCCTGGCGTGCGGGGGTAGCTGACGGCGGGCTGGTAGTCGGGCATCGCGTCCACCACATCGTAGGCGTCGAAATTGCCCTGCAGCAGGGTGTTGTAGGTACTCAACTGATCGGGCGACAGGTGGATGCCCAGACTCAGGGCGACATCCTCCAGTTGATCCAGCGTGGGGCGTTTCACAGCCATGTTTGACTCCAGTGATTGTGTTGATCCGGCACCATCACTCTAGAATTATTTATTTTCCAAGTCAAGCATTTTGTTTTCCATGGAAAGCAAATGAACGAACCTGTCTGCTTGAAACGCAGTCTGCCTACAAGCGTGTGATCACACGAAAGGCGTTGTTTTCAGCGCGAGCCAGATAGATCTGTGTGTGGTTGATGCCGCCACCTGCATACGCGGCCTGACGGGCACTTGTGTAGACCAGCGGTGCACGTCCAAGATCGCTCCAGGTGTCCGGCGCGTTCTGCACATCGCTGAGCAGTGAAGCCAGAAAATGAATGCCCTCGTAGGTCGATTGCCCCAGCGTATTCAGGGTAGGTGCACGCTCGCCAAAGTGGTTGTAGTAGCGCTCCTTGAAGGCCAGATTGGCGTCGGTATTGAGGCTGGCAAAGTAGCCACAAGCCACATACAGGTTTTCTGCGTTATCGGCACCAATACCCAGCAACTCGTTCTCATCAATGGCGCATGACAGGCGCAGCATCGAATCAGACAGTCGCTCCCAGCCAAACGCCCGGTTGAAGTCAATCGCGTCCTGCCCCACCAGCGAGACCAGCACCGCATCAGCCCGGCAGCGCCGCAACTGATCCAGCACCTGGCTGTAGTCTGATGTGCCAAAGGGCAGATAAACATCGCCCACCAACTCACCACCGCAGTCAGCGATGTACCGCTTGGCCAGGCTGTGCGACACCCGAGGCCAGATGTAGTCATTGCCAACCGCCAGCCAACGTTTGGGGCGTTGGTTCTGGCTGAGCCAACGAATCGCCGGCTGCAGCTGACGGCTCGCGGTCTCACCAATCGCAAACACACCGGCGGAATTTTCGCCACCCTCGTACAGCGGCGTGTACACAAACGGGATCTGCCCGCCGACCGCCTGCACGATGCGCTGGCGCACGGCACTGGTGTGCATGCCCACCAGCGCCTGCACATCGCCCGAACTGACCAGTTCAATCAAGGTCTCTTCAATCGTGGCGCAATCGTCGGCTGCGTTGACGGTGATCAACCGACACATCTGGCCGCCGATGCCATTGATGCGATTCAACTCGGCCACAGCCAGCTTGGCGCATGACATCGCTGACGGCCCCCAGATGCCCGCAGACCCGCCCAGCGGTACGCACAAAGCAATGTTCAGCTCGCGATGCTTGTATGGCGCCAGTGAAGGTGCCGCCCGCCCTACTGCACGCGATGGGTGCAAGCGCAATGGCGGGGGAGACTCAGCAACATGTTTAGACAATGACAACATGGGGTGTTCCTGCTATGCACCAAGTCGGTGTGAAATGTGAGCAAACTTCGTGCAAAGTTGCTGCAATTTCCTTTCCAAGGATAGCATTCATGCGTAAACTCGGTACCCTGAGACTTACACCTAGCATCTCTCATGCCCGACCAAGAACTCTCCAATTACCTGGCCTATTTGTTGGCCTCAGCCAATCGCCGCATGCACCTGAGCCTGGCGCAATCCATTGCCGATGAAGAAGTCAATGAAGAGCATTGGCGCATCCTGCAAGCCCTGTCAAACGAACAGGGCCGCTCTATGGGTGAGCTGGCCGAAGTGGTGTTGCTCAACCACCCTGCTCTGACTAAAAACATCGACAAGCTGGTCAGCCGTGGCCTGGTGCAGCGCGCCGCGGACGCGCAGGACAGCCGCAAGGTGTTGGTCTACATCAGCGATCTGGGGCTGGAGACCATTGCCCGTTTACGCAAGAGCGTCGACGCGCACCATGATGGAATTGAAGAAGCCCTGGGCACACGCAAAACCACCCAACTCAAGCGCCTGCTGGAAGAGTTCATCGACGAAGTCGAGGCGCTTTAGCAGCTGGTTTTTGCTATTTATTTCGTAGCTGCCTGAGCAGCATCTACAAGGGAAGACCTACCATTCCCGCCATTCTTCGGTGATGTCCTGCCCCTCAGTGTCCAGCCCGGCCTCCGACGCTGCGGTGATGATCAGATCGCACAGCTGCTCGCGCTGGTCGGTTTCGATCAGGCTGCCATCGCATTGCTCGTTGAGCACATTCAGCGCCTGCACCACGGTTTTCACCGCTTCCGTGATTTGCTCATTCAACTCGCCCCCGTCGTCCTCGTCGTCGTCCAGGTCATGGCCTTCGACCGCTTCGGTCAAGGCCTCCAGAAAGCTGTCCAGAATCTCGGCGCAACTATCAATATTGGCCTGAACATAACCGGCGTCAAAGTCGGGGTCGAAATCGGGGTCGTCGGCATCTTCCGCGCCGCCCAATTTCATGTACTCGGTCATGCCGTCAATGATGTCCTGCTTGCGCGCCAGCAGCTCGGGGTGGGTGTTCAAGGTCATAGGGGTGTCGATGAAAAAAGTGGAAATACGCCACTACGATAGCCCACCCATCTGACAGTTCCGCCTTACCGCTCACCCTGCATGCCCAAAACCAACCACGCCCCCCTGGCCGAACGCCTGCGCCCGCGCACCCTGGGCCAGGTGGTGGGCCAGCAGCACCTGCTGGGGCCGGGGATGGCGCTGCGGGTGGCGTTTGAGGCGGGGCAGCCGCACAGCTGTATTTTCTGGGGCCCGCCCGGCGTGGGCAAAACCACCATTGCGCGGCTGATGGCCGATGCGTTTGATGCGCAGTTCATCGCCATCAGCGCGGTGCTGGGCGGCGTGAAAGACATCCGCGAAGCCGTGGAGCAAGCCACGGCGGTGCGTGACGGCATCACCGGCAAGCGCACCCTGGTGTTTGTGGACGAAGTGCACCGCTTCAACAAAAGCCAGCAAGACGCTTTCTTGCCGCATGTAGAAAGCGGCCTGTTCACCTTCATCGGGGCCACCACCGAGAACCCCTCGTTTGAGGTCAACAGCGCCTTGCTGTCCAGAGCGGCCGTTTACGTGCTGCAACCGCTGTCACCTGCCGATTTGGAGCAAATAGTGGCACTCGCCCAGGTAGAACTTGCTGGAGCAGCTATCGAAAAAATAGCAATCGATCGATTGGTGGCCTATGCCGACGGCGACGCCCGCCGCCTCTTGAACACCCTGGAAAACCTGGCCGTGGTCGCCACCCAGGAAAAAATCACCGAGATCACCGACGCCTGGCTGCTGCGCGTGCTGGGCGAGCGCCTGCGCCGCTACGACAAAGGCGGCGAGCAGTTTTACGACACCATCAGCGCTCTGCACAAAAGCGTGCGCGGCTCCGACCCCGATGCCGCGCTGTACTGGTTTATGCGCATGCTGGACGGCGGCGCCGACCCGCGCTACATGGCCCGTCGCCTGGTGCGCATGGCCAGCGAAGACATCGGCCTGGCCGACCCCCGCGCCCTGCGCCTGGCGCTGGACGCCCTTGAGACCTACGAGCGCCTGGGCAGCCCCGAAGGCGAGCTTGCGCTAGCGCAATGCGTGGTCTACCTGGCCGTGGCCCCCAAAAGCAACGCCATCTACCGCGCCTACAAAGAAGCCCGCGCCCTCATCAAAAAAGAAGGCACCCGCCCCGTACCCCTGCACCTGCGCAACGCGCCCACGCAGCTGATGAAAGACCTGGATTACGGCAAAGACTACCGCTACGCCCACAACGAGGAAGGCGGCTTTGCGGCGGGCGAGAACTACTGGCCCGATGGCATGAAACCACCCGAGTTTTATAGGCCGGTGGATCGGGGGTTGGAAATCAAGATTGGGGAGAAGCTGGCGCAGTTGCGGACGCTGGATGAGGCGAGGAAGTCGCGCTGAAAGACTCATTGCAACTCAGTTGGAGGATCGACTCGAGAGCCGTCACAGCACACTTAGGCACGAGGTGATTGCTGTTACGGTCTGAATTGCCCCTAAACGAAGGGTATCAGGCTCGAATCTTCCGCACAATCCGAGCCTCAAGCTGTGAAATGCAGTGACGCCATGGCCCTTGCTCGTCGGCAAATAGTTCCATGACTACTTGTCTCATCAAATCCAAACTCCCTAGATCACCGTATTCCTCCGCAAGCTTTCGCATAGCAGACTCACGACGAGGCCCATCGGCAGAGAAAAGATCAAGTTCGTGAAGCGATCGCTGCAGATCGAAGTCGTACTTCGCAATTTCAGTAGCAATCGTCGGCAGAATTGTTGGAGACAATTGGCTGTGTGCTCGAATAAGTAGAGTTGCATAAAGCCTAGACATTGATGCATGTTCACCAAGACATTCGATTAAGGCCGAATGCGTTCTTTGTAGCAGTAGGCGATTCCTAATAATAGTTTTAACCTCACTATCATGACTATTAACGACGCTCTCTATTGAGCGCTGGTAGAACCACATTAAGATCGCTTGAAATCCCAAAAGAAGAGATATCAGCGCAATGGTATCGGCTACGGTCACAGCTTAACTCCTCTAATCTGCGCGACAAGTTTCTCTATTGCGTCACCAAAATGGTGCGCGGTGTTAAAGTCCTTCTTTTTGAGCAAAGGAACTTTGTTTTGCGATGCAGACCGCTCCACCGCTGCCACGAGAGTTCCATTGTTGGCGTGGGTGAAGTACACAGCACGACTTGGAAAGACCACCGGGTTTACCTCGCAAAGATCGTCTAAGAGGAGCAGACCGGTTTTATGGTAGTCATCTGTACGGGCCCGAGAATATCGACTAAGCGCCTCATTTGGCGAAGCCGCAAGCATTACGTCGACTAGAACCAAATCCACCTCGGATACTTTGACCTCTGACAGGCGGTCATACGCTTGATCTGCATCTGGAATTACTTCTACGATGATGTTTCGAAATGCGAGTTCGGAAACAAGCGCTCGCAACTGCCTAAAGTCCTCGTCAACAAAGAAGATCATACTTTCACCTTGATCGTTACGCAAAAAGTCGTGGGCTTTGTGGAAATCAACTCCAGTTCCCCGCCAAGCTTTCGCATGATATCCCTAGATTGTGTTAAGCCAAGGCCGGTACCAGTCGGATCCTGCGCGGCGGCTGCATCGGAGCGAAATCCCTCATCAAAGATCAACGAAGCGTCTTCCGCCAGTACGCCAATTCCATAGTCTTTAAAGGCAATTCGCAATTTTCCTTGTTGCAGCGAGTGCGCGAGTTCGACGCGGCATTCACGTGCAGAAAATTCCCGATACTTCAGTGCGTTTTCGGCCAAATTTCGAAAGACTGTGACCAGTGCAGCTGGGTCTGCCAGCACTTCAGGGAGTGTGAAGAAGCCTGCATCATGCAGGTTAGTAATTAATACTTTAGGTATAGAACGATTTGCGCCAGAGCGCTCGAAGTAGCTAACAACCGGCGCAAGGACTTCACCAGCAATCTTTACAGTTTGGCTCGCGTAGTGATGCCTCGCCGGACTCTCTAGCCTTTCCATCTGGTTCTTAATATCAAGAAGCCACTCCTTTGTATCATGGATTGTGTAGTGCAAATGGCTTGGCAACGTCTTGAGAACGTTTCCTCGCTGTTCCAAAAGGTCTAGATTTTGAATACTTGCGGTTAGTGTCGATTTCGTGCCGTGCATAATCTTCTCGAAGTAAGGAAGTTGGTTCTCTCGGCCAGAGAACATATGCAGCAGGACTGCCACCATTTCAGCGACGAACTCGACTAACTCATAGTCTTCGTTGCTAAATGGTACAAGATACGTGCCTCTCTCCGAAGCGAAAACTCGATTCAATATTCTGAGAACCCCATTGCACTGCGCTGACGAGGCTGTTTTACCAACTCTTCTAATAGGAAATAGGAGAACCTGTTTTTTTTCAGAATTGGTCGCCTCGGGAAATGAGTCAAAGTCCGCAGCGTCACTCTCAACCTCGATTGGATTACCTGCCTGGAAGCATTTTAGAGTCGGAGAGTTGTGTTCAGTCGCGCGAAATACGGCGTCTGTCTTTGAGATTTCAGTGGCAATCAAGCCGGTAGTTCCACGAAGTCGCAAGGCTCTGGCGTTACGCTCATATGTGTAGATTGAAGCAGCTTCGATTCCTAGCTGATCAACGAGAGTTTTTGTTAGTCGATGAAACATCGAATTGAGATCGCCTGATTTTCCAATTGCGCCGAGGAAATTGGCTCGAACCACTGTCTTCGTTCTTTCGATAGCCTCGGAGTATGACAAGCTTACAAACTGCATTAGCGTATTCAGGGTGCCCTCGTCGAAGCTCGTATCGTGCGATTTCGGATAAAGGCAGAAGACTCCTGTAGCTTGCTGAGGGAAAGTGCCGTCAAGTACGCGGAACAACGGGAGCACGGCTGCGGATTTCAAACCATGCTTCTCAATGAGAATCACGTCTCTATAGCCTGTGGCTCCGGATAGCGCTTTTTCTATGAACGGCTTCCCAGTTTGAAATGAACTGCCCGCCATTGTTGTGATGGGAAGAAGAAGTGATGCAAAATCCTTATAGTCGAATCCGGAGAGCCCTCTAAGAATAAGGTTTGATTTGTCCCCTGTTACTGTGTAAAACGTAGCTGCCACTAAGTCCAATTCTTCTGTAAGGATTTGGCAGCAAAGAGTTGGGAACTTCAAAGCACCGCTGTAAGAGGCGAGAAGTAGGCGAACAAACATTGAGGATGGTGATTTCATTCGTCGTGTCGTAGCGAATCTGGTTTGTTTGCTACAGGTTGTAGCATATAGTAGTGTGTCGATTCTTATGCAAACGTACAGCCCAACATACCCTATATGGGACTTCACGCGCTGCTGCGTGTGGGGCAAGCGCATTCTCGACGACCGTGCGAACCCGCGCTACATGGCCCTCGGCCTGATGCCCTGAGGGCATGCCGCCACCGCAGTTTTACCAGCCGGTTGACAGGGCACTGGAGATCAAGATTGGAGGAGAAGTTGGCGCAGTTGCACCAGCGATATCGGACGTTCGGTGTAAAGCATCATCCTTGCCAGGACACACTGGGATAGCCTTAGAACGTGTCAACGTCTTCTCCGTCGTCTCTTGCCCTCTCAAGCGCGCGGCCGAAATAAGTAGCGAGCGCAAGGCGTTTCTCTGCAATTGAGTGTTCCATGTCTTTGCGAGACTCACCCCGCGTTGAGAAGTACTTCTTCATGTCCGTCGCAGACTCGCGGTCTCGACCGGCATACATCAGGGCGTGAACTCGCTTCAAGTCCTCTAGCGGTAGCGTAGGAAGCAGTCTTGTTAGTGCCTGCTCTCCGATATTTGTATCGGCCATTCTCTTCCAAGTTAATGGATCGGAAAAATTCACTCCGAACTCTGTCTCCAGCCCATGCATTTCATCCAAGGTGACATCTGTCCGATTAGCAATATTCGCGATCCGCAGGATGCGTTCAATGTAGTCAGTTGTCGTTGTCATAGGCATGTGATTTTTGTACGGTTCAACGATCAGCGTTTATCCACCGCGCTCATCAACCCAGCCAAAGCCTCGTTGGACTGAACCATTGCTGGTTAAAGAACTGACGCTGGCGGTACAGGGGTTTGAAAGCTTGGCATGGGCGGGCATGCGCAAATTATGGCTTTGAACGCGGTGTCTGATCTACCCTGGATGGGCCTTGACGGTTTGACAGCGCTGAAGATACGCCAGGTTGATCGGTATGCCATCGCCGGGGCCGCTGTAGACACGCACGACGCAAAGCACTCCCCTACGCCCGTCCCAAACCCCACCTTCCCCTGGATGAGGAAGAGGCCAAAGCCGGACTCCGCGACCGCACACAAGCCCAAACACCTTGATGTGGGTGGAAAATCGCCTGGTCACCCTGCTTTGGCATGTGCAGCGACCCCTTTTGGCGTCAACTGGATGGTTGGTGTGGAGGGTGATTTCAAAGGCTGATTTCAAGCTAAATCAGCATGCAGCCCAGATATTATCTGCTCAAGCAGCTATCAAATCAGGAGTAAATTATGACCGGAACTGTTCAATTGCACCCCGTGCTGACCAGCACACCCGAGAAAATCTGGCGCGCCTTTACCCAGCCGCAAGCCTTTGCGCGATGGCTGCCGCCCAATGGCTTTACCGGCCACATCAGTGAGCTGGACGCCAAAGTCGGTGGCCGCTGGCGCGGGTATTTCACCAACTTCACAACGTGCTCTGAAATTCACTTTGGTGGCGAGTATGTGGAGGTGCGCGAGAACGAATGCATTGCCTACACTGCGCGGTTTGATGACCCAAATTTGCCGGGCGAGATGACCACGCGCGTGCTGATAAATAAGGTGAGCGTGGGCGTGGAAATCCGCATCACGCAAAGCGGCATTCCGGCAATGATTCCCACCGAAGCCTGCTACCTGGGCTGGCAAGAGTCGCTGCAACATTTGGCGCGGCTGGTCGAGCCGCATATTCCCGGCTGACTTTCGAGCGGGTGGCGACACCACCGGTCAGATCGCCTGATTAAATATACGCCTCAAACATTACCCATCCGTCATTCCCGCGCAGGCGGGAATCCAGGCGGGAGGACTACGCAGACCGCAAGTTTTGTAGATCGCTAAAGGTGGATTCCCGCCTTCGCGGGAATGACGGGTTTGTGGACGTCTAAGGTGTGTATCTAATCAGGTCAAATCGGTCTCCAACCCCTGTATTTATTGCTCAAGCAGCTATTATTTCAGGAGTGAAATCATGAACTATCTCGATGGTTTTGTCGCCGCCGTTCCCCTGGCCAACCAAGAGGCTTACCTTCAGCACGCCGCCATGATGGCTGGTGTGATGAAAGAGTACGGCGCGTTGCGCGTGGTGGAGTGTTGGGGCGACGATGTGCCCGAGGGCAAGCTGACCTCGTTCACCATGGCGGTCAAGCGCGAAGACACCGAGGCGGTGATCTTTTCTTGGGTGGAGTGGCCATCCAAAGACGTGCGCGATGCGGGCTGGCAAAAAATCATGGCCGACCCGCGCATGGACCCGGCCAACGCGCCCATGCCCTTCGATGGCAAACGCATGATTTATGGCGGCTTTCAAATGGTCATGGAGAAATAGCATGACCACCCCCGCCAAAAACACCATCTGCCTGATGTACGACGGCACTGCCGAAGAGGCCGCGCG
Source organism: Comamonadaceae bacterium (assembly GCA_013297875.1). Classification (GTDB taxonomy): domain Bacteria; phylum Pseudomonadota; class Gammaproteobacteria; order Burkholderiales; family Burkholderiaceae_C; genus JAAFIW01. The sequence goes on from JAAFIW010000024.1 coordinate 64,985, forward strand.
GTTTTATGCCTCGGTGTTTCCCGATTCGTCGGTCAAAGCCATACACCACGCACCCGGCGACTACCCGGCGGGCAAGCAAGGCGACGTGTTGACGGTCGAATTCACCGTGCTGGGCATCCCCTGCCTGGGGCTCAACGGCAGCACCGCCACGCCTCATGGTTTGGCGTTCTCATTCCAGGTGGCTACCGTCGATCAGGCCGAGACCGACCGCTACTGGGACGCCATCGTGGGCAATGGCGGCACGGCCAACGTCTGCGGCTGGTGCCAGGACAAGTGGGGCATCTCGTGGCAGATCACGCCGATTGCCTTGACCCAGGGCTACACCGATCCTGATCCGGCGGTAGCCAAACGCGTGTTCAACGCCATGATGACCATGGGAAAAATCGACATCGCGGGCATAGAAGCGGCTCGGCGCGGTTGAACCGGCTTTTTTAAGCCAAACAGGCCAGCAGCCCAGGTATTTATTGCTCAAGCAGCTATCAAATCAGGAGTAAGCATGCATTCACCTGAAACAACAATCCCCGGCTTCACCGTCCAACGCCTGCGCCCAGAGCACGCAGCCTTGGTGCCCGGCTTGCTGGACATGTTTGGCACGGCCTTTGAAGACCCCATCAGCTACGCCCGCGCCCGGCCCGACGCCGCCTACCTGCAGCGGCTGCTGGCCAAAGATCATGTGTTTGTATTGGCCGCCGTGCAGCAAAACCAAGTGGTGGGCGGCTTGGTGGCGTACGAGTTGCAAAAGATCGAGCAAGCGCGCAGCGAAATCTACATCTACGACCTGGCGGTCGCCGAATCACACCGCCGCCAAGGCATCGCCACGGCCCTGATCGAAGCCCTGCAACCGCTGGCCCGCGCCTGTGGTGCCTGGGTAATTTATGTGCAGGCCGACTATGGCGACGAGCCGGCCATTGCGCTTTACAACAAGCTGGGCGTGAAGGAAGAAGTCATGCACTTCGACATAGCCGTGCGTACAACGCCTGCGCACCCCTGAGTTCGTCCCAATATGCTGATGCAGCGCCACCGGGTTCTGGGGTGCGCGCTCATGACAGGGCTGTCGAATCAAGCGATGCCCGACAGCGCACTGGCAGCATTCAGTCTGCCGTGATGCCCACTGACTTGATGACTTCGCCCCAGCGCTGGCCCTCACGTTTGACGAAATCGGCAAATTCGCGCGGCGTCATCTCGCGGTAGACCAGCGCCAGACCGGCCAGGCGCTCCTGGGTTTCGGGTTTGCGCATCACGCCAGCCACATCGCGGTTGAGCTTTTGCAGTACCGCTGGCGGCGTTCCGGCGGGGGCGAACAGGCCGACCCAGTTACGTACTTCCAGGCCTTTGATGCCCGCCTGCGTGAGTGTCGGCACCTTGGGTAGCAAGGGCGAGCGCTCGGCACCCAAGACCGCCAGCGCCTTCAATCTGCCGCTTTGAATGAAGGGCAGCGCGGTTTGCAGGGTTGCAAATGACATGGGTATTTGCCCTGCCACCAAGTCCGTCAAGGCGGGCGAGTTGCCGCGGTAAGGAATGTGGACGAGGAAGGTGCCAGTTCGGAACTTGAACAGCTCACCCGCCAAATGCCCGGTGGAGCCATTGCCGGCCGACGCGTAGCTCAACGTGCCGGGCTTGGCTTTGGCCATGCGAATCAAATCGGCCACGCTTTGAGCTGCCAGCGATGGGTGAACCGCCAACACGGTTTCGGCGTCTGCAATAAAAGCCACCGCTTCAAAGCTCTTTTGCGGGTCAAACGTGAGCTTGGGGTCAGGTGTGCGTTGATCCCAAATTTTCCATTAGCGCCGATCTCTAATGGAAGCCATTAGCGCAAGCTGTTGATTCACAAAGGGATTTGTGTGAATTTGGGTTAAGGTTGCTGATCGCCACTTCAGTGCAAGGCTGTATATGGA
>JAAFIW010000038.1 GCA_013297875.1 Comamonadaceae bacterium
ATTGACATTTCCATAAATCATGACAACCAATCTTGACCCGATGCGTTATATCTACAACGCGTTGTTTGGAGATATGAATCATGGTCAAGAAGGCGATGGACGAGGCGACAAGGAAGCGGGTACAGGCCGGGCGGCTGCTGCAAAAGGGCAAGACGCCCGCAGAAATTGCAGTCGCTGTGGGCGTCGCGCGGCAAACCGTGTACACGTGGAAGGCGCTTTTCGATGAAGGCGGAATTGATGCCTTGCGTGCAGTACCGCTGCGGGGCCGTCCGGCCAAGCTGGATGACGCGCAGCGTGAAGAATTGCGGCGCGCTGTTCTGCAAAATCCAACGCAGCACGGCTTTGGCACAGAGCTGTGGACACTCAAACGCGTGGGTGTCGTCATTAAACGCATGCACGGGGTCAGCTTTAGCCAGACCCAGATCTGGCGCATCCTGGGCTCCCTGGGCTTTAGCCCACAGAAACCAGACAAGCGGGCCATCGAGCGCAATGAAGATGTTGTGCGAAGCTGGAAACGCAACAAGTGGCCAGCCCTTAAAAAAAAGCCCAACGAGAGGGAAGACTGATCGTTTTTGTCGACGAATCGGGCATCAGCGAGCGCCCCACCCGCGTGCGCACCTGGGCACCCAAGGGGCAAACACCCACCATCCAGTTTCACTTCAACTGGAATCACGTCTCGGTCATCGCCGGTTTGACGCGTACCAACTGCTTGTTCCGACTTCACGAAGGCAGCATCAAGAAGGAAGAGTTGGTCGATTTCCTCAAAGCGCTCAAGGCCCATCTCAAGCAGCCCCTGTTGGTGATCTGGGACGGAGCGCGCACCCACCACAGTCGCCTGGTTCGAGAGTACCTGGACAGCCTGGACGGGCACATCCAAATCGCCTTCCTGCCGCCCTACGCACCAGAGCTGAACCCAGTCGAATATCTGTGGGCTTGGCTCAAGCGACACGCCATGGCCAACTACTGCCCCGACAACCTGAGCGAGTTGCAGACGACTGCACGCAACAAGCTCAAGAGTGCACAAAAGCGCCCCTCCATCATCGTTGCTTGCTGGAAGCAGGCAGATTTGTGGTGATGTCATGATTTATGAAAGTCTCAATAGGTCACCGTCACCGTCGATGTCCACAAAGCTGGGGCTGGCGGAGTTGCCCACATCGGCCAGACCGTAGGGGTTGAGGGTGGCCGCTGCAAAGGCCGGGCTGGTGGCGCTACCGGTGTTCAGTTGCACCACGGTGTTACCACCAAGTTCTCCAATCAATGCGTCCAGGTCACCATCTCCATCCATGTCCACAAGGCTGGGTATGGCGTAGCCGCCCACATCCGTCAGGCCATAGGGGTTGGTGGTGGCCGCTGCAAAGGCCGGGCTGGTGGCGCTGCCGGTGTTCAGTTGCACCACGGTGTTGCCATTGAGTTCACCGATCAAGGCATCCAAGTCACCATCGCCGTCGATGTCTACAAAGCTGGGGCTGGCAGAGCTGCCCACATCCGTCAGGCCATAGGGGTTGGTGGTGGCCGCGGCAAAGGCTGGGCTGGTGGCACTGCCGGTGTTCAGTTGCACCACGGTGTTGCCAACGTTATTGCCAATCAAGGCATCCAGGTCACCATCACCGTCGATGTCCACAAAACTATGTATGGCAAATAAGCCCACATCCGCGAGGCCATAGGGGTTGAGCGTGGCTGCTGAAAAGGCCGGGGCAGTGGGGCTGCCGGTGTTCAGTTGCACCACGGTGTTGCCATCAAGGTTGCCAATCAAAGCATCCAGGTCCCCATCACCATCGATATCCACCAGGCGGGGGCTGGCATGAACACCCGCATCGGCCAGGCCGTAGGGGTTGGTGGTGGGGGCGGCGAAGGCTGGGGCGGGCAGTAGCGTGCCACGGGGAGCAACGCTGTCGATCACGATGTTGGCGTTTGCACCCAGTGAGCTGGTTGTGCCAGGGGCCGCCAAGGTGAGGATGGCGTTGTTACCCGCCGCGTCCTTGACAGTGCCGCCATTGAGCTTCAATGCGCTGGAATTAACCACGTCCAGATCGGCTGAAGTGTCACCGGCTTGCACGGTGTAGCTGAAGGTCAGCGTAGTGCTGCCCGAGCCTGATGTAAAAACGGCCGCCCGGTCGGTGCTGCCGGTTTCCAGGGTGATGCTGGGGGTGCCGGTGACGAGCACGGCTTCAGTAAAGACCACCTTGAGGGTGATCACACTGCCCACGCCGTAGCTGCCGTTTGCAGTGGCAGAGGTAACAGGTGCTACCGGGTTAGCAGTGTTCAGCTGCACCACGGTATTGCCACCGCCGTTGCCAATCAAGGCGTCCAGGTCACCGTCACCGTCAATATCCACAAAGCTGGGGCTGGCGTAGGAGCCCACATTGGCCAGGCCGTACAGGTTGGTGGTGGCCGCCGCAAAGGCCGGGCTGGTGGCGCTGCCGGTGTTCAGTTGCACCAGGGTGTTGCCAACACTGTTGCCAATCAGGGCATCCAGGTCACCGTCATCGTCGATGTCGACAAAGCTGGGGCTGGCTGAGCGGCCTGCATCGGCCAGGCCGTAGGGGTTGGTGGTGGCCGCTGCAAAAGCCGGGCCGGTGGCGCTGCCGGTGTTCAGTTGCACCGCTGTGTTGCCAGACAAGTCGCCAATCAAGGCATCCAGGTCACCGTCACCGTCGATGTCTACCAAGCTGGGGCTGGCATAGCTGCCCACACTGGCCAGGCCGTAGGGGTTGGTGCTGGCCGCTGCAAAGGCGGGGCTGGTGGCGCTGCCCGTGTTCAGTTGCACCACGGTGTTGCCATAACGGTTGCCAATGAAGGCATCCAGGTCGCCGTCACCATCGATGTCCACAAAGCTGGGGCTGGTCCAGCTGTCCGCAACGGCCAGGCCGTAGGGGTTGGTGGTGGCCGCTGCAAAGGCCGGGCTGGTGGCGCTGCCCGTGTTCAGTTGCACCACGATGTTGCCGCCTTTGGTGCCGATGAAAGCATCCAAGTCACCGTCATCATCAATGTCGACAAAGCTGGGGCTGGCGGAGCTGCCTACACTGCCCAGGCCGTAGGGGTTGGTGGTGGCCGTCGCAAATGCCGGTGTGGGTAGCAACGTGCGCGGGGCAACGCCGTCGATCAAGATGCTGGCGTTGGCACCCAGCGAGCCTGCTGCTCCTGGTGCCGCCAGGGTGAGGGTGGCGTTGGCTCCAAAAGCATCGCGAATGGTGCCGCCGTCCAGTTTCAGGGCGCTGGAATTGACCACATCCAGATCAGCCGAGATGTCGCCGGCTCGCACGGTGTAGCTGAAGGTCAGCGTGCTGGTGCCTGAGCCGCTTGTGTAGACGGCCGCGCGGTCCGTGCTGCCGGTCTCCAGGGTGATGCTGGGCGTGCCGGTGACGGTGACGACGTTGGAGAAGTTGACCTGCACGCTGACCGCATCGCCGACTATGTAACTGCCATTGGCCGTGCTGCTGGTCACAGATATGACAGAGGGAGTCGTGTTGATCACGATGGCTTTGTTAGCCCCCAGCGAGCCCGCAGCACCGGGGGCGGCCAAAGTCAAGACGGCATCGTTCGTCGCAGCATTGCGGATCGTGCCGCCGTTCAAAGCCAGAGCCGATGTACTGATGAAATCCAGATCAGCTGCCGCATCACCAGCCTGCACGGTGTAGTTGAAGGTCAGGCTGCTGGTGCCCGAGCCACTGGCGTAATTCACCACGCGGTCTGTTGTGCCAGTTTCAAGCGTGAGCTGAGGTGTGCCGGTGACAGTAACGATCTCACTGAAATTGACCTGCACACTCACCACATCGCCCGCTTTGTAAGCGCCATTGGGGGTGCTGGAGTTGACTGAGGTGACCGTAGCGCGCATCACACCATCAAGCACCAAAGCCTTGCTGGCACCCAGCGAGCCCGGAGCGCCGGGCGCGGCCAGGGTCAGTACGGCGTTGTTGCCCACCGCATCGGCAATCGTGCCGCCATTTAAAGCCAAGGCACTGCTGCTGAACTGATCCAGGTCAGCGCTGGTGTCACCGACTTGCACCGTGTACTGAAAGCTCAAGGTGTTGGTGCCCGAGCCGCCCGAGTAGGTGGCGGTGCGATCGGTGGCACCGGTTTCCAGCAGCAAGGTGGGTGTGCCGGTCACGATCACGGCTTCATTGAAGGCCACCGTCAGCGTGATCACGCTGCCCACGCCGTAAGTACCGTTGGCGTTGGTGGAGGTGACAGGTGCTATTCGGTTGCCGGTGTTCAGTTGCACCACCACGTGACCGTTGCTGTTGCCAATCAAGGCATCCAGGTCACCGTCGCCGTCAATATCGACAAAATTTGGTTTTGCGGAGAAGCCCGCATCGGCCAGGCCATAGGCGTTGAGGGTGGCCGCAGCAAAGGCGGGGCTGGTGGCGCTGCCGGTGTTCAGTTGCACCAGCGTGTTGCCAAAACGCTCGCCAATCAAGGCATCCAGGTCACCGTCAGCGTCAATGTCCACAAAGCTGGGGCCGCCAGAGCTTCCCACATCGACCAAACCGTAAGGGTTGGTGGTGGGCGTAGCAAAGGCGGGATTGGCGTTATTACCCGTATTCAGTTGCACCAGGGTGTTGCCATCGCCGTTGCCAATCAAGGCATCCAGGTCACCATCACCGTCAATATCTATCAAGTTGGGGTTGGCGGCGGTGCCCACATCGACCAGGCCGAAGGGGTTGGTCATGGCCGCAGCGAAAGCGGGGCTGCTGGCGCTGCCGGTGTTCAGTTGCACCAGGGTGTTGCCGTCGCCGTTGCCAACCAAGGCATCCAGGTCACCGTCAGCATCAATGTCCACAAAGCCGGGGCTGGCGAAGTTACCTACATCGGCCAGGCCATAGGGGCTGGTGGTGCTGGCTGCAAAGGCAGGCGCAGTGTTGCTGCCGGTGTTCAGTTGCACCAGGGTGTTGCCAACACTGTTGCCAATCAGGGCATCCAGGTCACCGTCATCGTCGATGTCGACAAAGCTGGGGTTGGCGGAGGCACCCACAGTTGCCAGGCTGTAGGGGTTGGTGGCGGGGGCGGCGAAGGCGGGTGTGGGTAGCAGCGCGCCGCGTGGGGCAACGCTGTCAATCACGATGTTGGCGTTGGCCCCTAGCGAGCCTGTGGCACCCGGGGGGGCCAGGGCAAGGATGGCGTTGTTGCCTGCCGCATCGCGGATGGTGCCGCCGTTGAGCTTCAGCGCACTGTAATTGACCACATCCAGATCACCCGAGGTATCGCCAGCGCGCACGGTGTAGCTGAAGCTCAGCGTGGTGCTGCCCGAGCCGCCCGAGTAAGTCGCATTGCGGTTGGTGGCACCGGTTTCCAGCAGCAAGGTCGGGGTGCCAGTGACCAAGACGGCTTCGTTGAAGGCCACCGTGAGGGTGATGACACTGCCTACGCCGTAGCTGCCGTTGGCAGTGGTGGTGGTAACCGGTGCCGCCGGGTTGGTGATGTTGAGGTGCACCACCGTGTTGCCAACGCCGTTGCCAATCAAGGCATCCAGATCACCGTCGCCGTCGATGTCTACAAAGCTCGGGCTGGCGAAGAGGCCCACATCGGCCAGGCCATAAGGGTTGGTGGTGGCTGCCGCAAAGGCCGGGCTGGTGACGCTGCCGGTGTTCATTCGCACCAGGGTGTTGCCGTCGCCGTTGCCAATCAAGACATCCAGGTCACCGTCAAAATCGATGTCCACAAAGCTGGGGCTGGCGGAACCGCCCACATCAGCCAGGCCGTAGGGGTTGGTGATGGCCGCTGCAAAGGCCGGGCTGGTGGCGCTGCCGGTGTTCAGTTGCACCACGGTGTTGCCATCTCGGTTGCCAATCAAGGCATCCAGGTCACCGTCGCCATCGATGTCTACGAAGCTGGGGCTGGCGAAGGAGCCCACATCGACCAGGCTGTAGGGGTTGACGAAGGGTGCAGCAAAGGCCGGGCTAACAGGGCTACCCGTGTTCAGCTGCACCAGGGTGTTGCCATCGTTGTTACCAATCAACGCATCCAGGTCACCGTCAGCGTCAATATCAACAAAGCTGGGGCTGGCGGAGTTGCCCACATCGACCAGACCGTAGGGGTTGGTGGTAGCCGCTGCAAATGCGGGGCGAGTGGCGCTGCCGGTGTTCAGTTGCACCACGGTATTGCCAACGTTGTTACCCATCAACGCATCCAGGTCACCGTCAGCGTCAATATCAACAAAGCTGGGGCTGGCGGAGTCGCCCACGTCGGCCAGGCCATAGGGGTTTAGGGTGGGGGCCGAGAAGTTGATCGGGCTAGACAGCGTGCCGCGCGGGCGAGTGGTATCAGGCATGGGGCGCTTTCATCTTCCAATTGCAACAATTGCGATAAAACGGGGCCTAACCCATGGTGATACTGCTCAAGCAGCTATCAAATAAAGAGCGTTCGCTGCATCAGCAGATGGCAAACCAGGGTTGTGCGGGGTGTGGGCATTCACAAAAACTTACCCACTGCGACCATCTTAAATCGGCAAAACAGGCACAAATGGCAAACTTAAACCACATCTGCCCTGACCGCGATTTCTTGGGTTGTGCCGCGGGACGGGCTTGAGCGGCAAGCGCATGCAGTCTCCGGGCATACCGCAATCGAGGTCAGCGCAAAATTTCGTACTGGCTCCTGGCGCTCCGGTGTGCACCGCGTCCTGAATTTTGATCTGACCCCGAATGCTTGCGGCTATTTCAAGGGTTCAGTCACTACGATTTTGATAGCTGCTTGAGCAATAAACACATGGGCTGGTGGTTGTTTTGGCTCATATTGGCGCTCAGAACCAGAAATTCCCCGGCGGCAAATCAGCCGGTTGGCCGACGATGGTCAGCGGCAGATTGCCCGCACCACCCGTTACTGCCATGCTGCCGTTGGCAATGCCATCGGCATCAAACTGGCCCCCGTCGGTGATCGCAAAGTCAATACGCACCTTGTCGCCCACCGTTTCAATTGCGGTGGCGATGTTGTTCCACGCACCGTTGGCGGTTTTGATCCAGTAGCCGTTGGGGTTGGTATTGGCGTCTACAAAGATGCTGAAGGTCTCGGTCTGCCCAGTGCTGCCAATTCCAGCGTTGAAGCTGATGGGGTTGAACTGGCTGGTGCCGTTGGGCAGGTTGGACGGTGGGGCTTCAAACTTGAAGTTGGTGATCAGCGCCTGGCCCGGGTCGGTGTCGGTGATGCCTTTGTTGGAATCGGCCACCACAGTCACGAAACGGGTGGCGTTAGGGGTTGTGTTGGGCACTGGGGCTGATGCGACGTTGGCCTGGACGGTGTCCAGCACGCCATCGCCATTGCCGTCACCCGTCAGGCCAGCAGGTGTGGGCGGGCGAACCAGGATTTCTTGGGCGTTGGGCACGCCGTCGGCATCGGTGTCCAGGCTGGGGGCTGGTGCCGGTGGCGCGGGGGGTGGTGGGGGCGCAGCGGTGTTGTTGGTGGCGGGTATGGCTGCCAAGGTGGCGGCGTCGTTGCCTGCGGCGTCTTGAATGGCGTTGGCGTCGTTGCCCGCAGTCGGGTCGGTATAGGCCACCTGGATGAACTGGCCGAAGCTGATGGGGCTGGTCAGTGTCAAGGTGACGGTTTTGGCGGCGGCGTTGACGGTGACGCCGGTCACGGCATTGGGGCTGCCACCGGTGGTGACGGCAAAGGCACCGGGAGCGGGCACGTTGACGGCGTCCAGGTTGCCGACGTCGGTGTAGGTCATCACCAGGACGTTGCCCAGGGCTGTGGCGCTGGCAAAGACGGGGGGTGCCGTGTCAATCACGATGGCTTTGTTGGCACCCAGGGAGTTGGCGGCACCAGGGGCTACCAGGGTCAGGGTGCCTGCGTTGCCTGCTGCATCGGTAATCGTGCCGCCATTCAAGGCCAGCGCGGTAGTGCTTTGGTAGTCCAGGTCGGCGGATATGTCACCGGGCTGCACGGTGTAAGTGAAGGTCAGGGTGTTGGTGCCGCTGCCGCTGGCGTAGTTGACGACGCGGTCAACGGTGCCAGTTTCCAGGGTCAATTGCGGGGTGCCGGTGACGGTGACGGCTTCGCTGAAACTGACTTGGATGCTGACGACGCTGCCAGTGGCATAGGTGGCGTTGCCGGTGCTGCTGTTCACACCGGTCACGGTGGGGGCCACGGTGTCGATGGCCAGGGTGGGTGTGGTGCCTGCGCTGCCGGTGTTACCAGCGGCGTCGGTGTAGCTGGCGTTGGCAACCGTGATGCTGGCGTTGGCCGTGGTGTTGGCTGCAGGGGTGAAGGTGGCGGTGCGGGTCAGGCCTGCACCGCTGATGGCTCCCAGGGTGCCGCCGGTGGTGGTGACATCACCTGCGGCAAAGCTGGCTCCGGGGTCTTCGCTGAAGGTGAAGGTGATGGTGGCGGTTTCGCCCATCTTCACAGCAGCCACGTTGCTGGCGATGGCGACTGTGGGAGCCTGGGTGTCGATGGCCAGGACGGGGGTTGTGCCTGCGCTGCCGGTGTTGCCTGCAGCGTCGGTGTAGCTGGCGTTGGCCACGGTGATGCTGGCGTTGGCGGTGGTGTTGGCGGCTGGCGTGAAGGTGGCGGTGCGGGTGAGACCTGCGCCGCTGATGGCTCCCAGGGTGCCGCCGGTGGTGGTGATGTCGCCAGCCGCAAAGCTGGCTCCAGGGTCTTCGCTGAAGGTGAAGGTGATGGTGGCGGTTTCGCCCATCTTCACGGCGGGCACGTTGCTGGTGATGGAGACGGTTGGGGCCAGGGTGTCGATGGCGAGGGTGGGTGTGGTGCCTGCGCTGCCCGTGTTGCCTGCCGCGTCGGTGTAGCTGGCGGCAGCTACCGTGATGCTGGCGTTGGCTGTGGTGTTGGCGGTGGGCGTGAAGGTGGCGGTGCGGGTCAGGCCTGCGCCACCCAATGCGCCCAAGGTGCCGCCTGTCGTGGTGATGTCACCAGCGACGAAGCTGGCTCCGGGGTCTTCGCTGAAGGTGAAGGTAATCGTTGCAGTCTCGCCAATCTTCACGGCGGCGACGTTGCTGGTGATTGACACCGTAGGGGGCACGGTGTCAATCACGATGTTGGCGTTGGCCCCCAGCGAGCCGGCTGCGCCGGGTGCGGCCAGGGTCAGGATGGCGTTGTTGCCTGCTGCGTCGCGGATCGTGCCGCCGTTCAAGGCCAGGGCGCTGGCGCTGAACT
>JAAFIW010000007.1 GCA_013297875.1 Comamonadaceae bacterium
GGCTATCGCCATGCAGCAACGCGCATGGATGCAGGGCCTATGGGATCAAGCCAAGTCATTCGATCTGCCTGCTACCTTTGCCGCATCCAAGCCTCCTTGAAGTTCTAATGGAAAATTTGGGTTGAATCGATGGCGATAGCTACCGGCCCGTTGAGCTTGGCCGTGTCGATGGGCCCGTCCACATAACCCCGATTGTTGGGGCCACCCACAAGCGTGCGTACAACCCCTGCGGGGCTTATGGTGCGAATGACGCTGTTACCCGAGTCAGCAACAAAAAGGTTGCCACGGCTGTCGATGGCAATACCTTGCAAACTGCCGAATCGGGCATTTGAACCCGCACCATCCAAGTAGGTCACGTTTGTGTTTGTCCCACCAGCGATCGTGGTGACAACTCCATTGGTGTCAATTCGGCGAACGCGATCCGCTTGGGCCGCAAAAACATTACCTTGGCCATCTACAGCCAGACCTGTGACGACTGGAAACTTTGCCGCCGTGGGCGATCCATCAATCGACGCGCTGGAAGCTCCTGGGCCAATCGATTGGATGTCACCGGCCAGCAAGCTGAGCATTCCTGAGGGGGTTGCTGGCGTGGGTGCTGGCGTGGGTGCTGGCGTGGGTGCTGGCGTGGGTGCTGCCCCCCCGCTTGCGGGGGGCATTGCCACAGGTGGTGTCACACCGTCATTGTTCGATCCGCCACCACAGGCCGATAGACTGGCAACCAATAGCATAGAGGAAATAATGCCTGACCAGCGGCAAGCGGAATCGAGTTTCATGATACGTCCTCCAATTGATTTTTCACTGAATTCCGAATCCCTGGTGCCTGCAAAGGACTCGTACTACAAAAAAAATAGCTGCTCGTGCGCTCAGTTAATGGGAATCAAGCAGTTTTCATTCAAAAGCAGGTTTGGATTTGCTTTTTTAACGAGGTTCTGCGATGAACACAACGCGATTGACTGCTTCGCCACCGCAATAGCCAGCGGCAAAGTGAATTGCTGGAAGTTTGCCTACGGCAAAAGCACTCGCGCAATAAGTGAACTCAGTCAAAGTGGCTTTATCCACAACCGACACACCGGGAGGCCTATTAACCACCTGACTTACATTGCCAATCACGGTTGTTACCAATCCGTCTGGAGCTATCCTGCGAATAGTGCTGTTTCGCGACCCCACAAATGTATCGGCTACATAAAGTCTGTCCTGCGCATCGATTGCGATATCTTTCAGCGTTGCAAACCGGGCAATATTACCTGCGCCGTCAACCATAGCTGCCGACCCAGGCTCTGCTGAACCTGCAAAAACTGATACCCCACCAGCAGGGGTTATTTTCTGAATATAGGCTTCGCGAATCGTGTAAATAATTTGACCAATAACGAATCCTGGCGACGCAGGCATAATCGTCACAAAGATATTACCTTGCCGATCAACGGCCAGTTTTCCCGGGAATACCAAGCTGGTTGATGTGCCGCCAACCACCGTGCTTACGTTTCCGGTTGTGCTGATTTTTCGAATGACAAATCCTGGGCTTGGAGTCAATCCACTGAATCCCGCAGTTTCGCCCATCAAATCCAACACATACAAATTACCATCCGTATCCAGCGAAAGCGCCCACGGATTTCTAAATTTGGCCGTTGCCAGCGAACCATCTTCATAACCCTTTTTTCCAGGCCCGCCTGCGAGAGTCGTCACAGCGCCATTTGGCATGATTTTCCGAATCGCCGAATTGTCAGTGTCAGCGACATAAACAATACCAGAAGTATCAACAGCAATGCCACGTAGCGATTTAAAACGCGCATTCGATCCTGTGGCATCAAGGTACGCAGCGCCAGAAACGTTATCACCCCCAGCCAAGGTCGTGACGACGCCCTGTGGGCTGATTTTTCGCACGCGGTCTTTCTGGGTGGCGTAGGCATTCCCTTGAATATCAACAGCCAAGCCCGTTATCTCCTCAAACTTGGCTTGCGCCCCAACACCGTCTTGCGTTGTCGGTACTTCAAATGCAGCTTCAAGTGTGATTGCATCCAAACCACCGGCCAGCACTGACAGCGAGTTATTGGGGATCGGTGCTGGTGCTGGTGCTGGTGCTGGTGCTGGTGCTGGTGCTGGCGCTGGCGCTGGCGCTGGCGCTGGCGCTGGCGCTGGTGTCGGCGCTGGTGTTGCTGTCGGCGCTGGTGTTGCTGTCGGCGCTGGTGTTGGCGCTGGTGTTGGCGCTGGTGTTGGCGCTGGTGTTGGCGCTGGTGTTGGCGCTGGTGTTGGCGCTGGTGTTGGCGCTGGTGTTGGCGCTGGTGTTGGCGCTGGTGTTGGCGCTGGTGTTGGCGACTGTCCTGCAATTGACGGCGGTGTCGTACTGTCCGTCGCCGAACCACCCCCGCCACACGCATTCAGGTTGCTGACCACCACAAAACAAAAAAGTGCGTCAGTCCAGCGGCGATGCTGACGGAGGGGTCCGAATTTCATGCTGTTCTTCCCTTTTATTGAATGCCTGGTATTTGACCCGTTCTGTTTGGATAAGCATACCCAAGCCAATCTGTGCAATTTCCGGTTTCTATGTAACCAGCATTCCACAGATGGCTTTGCACACACTGCCTCTAAGCGATAAGCCTACTGATAATCCCGCTATGTTTTTAAAAGCTGCCTCCCTCTCCCTGGCCTTGCTCATCGCCAGCCGCCTGCTAGGCCTGGCACGCGAATCAGCCCAAGCCGCTGCGCTGGGGGCTTCCGGGCTGGCCGACGTGGCGGTGCTGATGCTGACCCTGCCGGATTGGCTGGCGGGTTTGCTGGTGAGTGGGGCTTTGAGTTATGTGCTGTTGCCGGCCTGGGCGGCGCAGGCTGACCCTGGGGCGGTGCGGCAGATGCAGCGCCAGGTGGCGCGGGCGTTGCTGGCAGGGGGCGTGGCGCTGAGTGTGCTGCTGGCTTTGGCGGTGTGGCTGTGGCCTGCGGCCAGTCTGCAAACGCTGGCACCGGGCTTGCCCGGCGGCATGCGCACGCTGGCCGCGCAGGCTTTGCTGTTTAGCGCGCTGGCTTTGCCGGGTGCCTTGCTAGCCGCGCTGTGGGCCACGCGCTTGCAGCACGAGCAGGACTTTGTGGGGCTGTATGCGGCCAATCTGGTGGTCAACGGGGTGTTGGTGGTTGCTCTGTTATTTGTAGCTGCGCGAGCAGATTCGACCTGGGCTGTTGCGCTGTTGGGCATAGGATTGCTGGTGGCCATGGCCTTGCGGCTGCTGTGGTTGATGCACCGCCAGCGGCGGTTGAATCAACCTGTTTCTGCGCCCTCGCCAAGCGGTGCCCTGCCCTTGCCCGCCGCCTCCCTGTGGCTATGGGCGGCGCTGTCGGCCGGCCTGCCGCTGGCGCTGCCGTTTGTGGCGCGGTCGCTGGCTTCGCAGCAGGGCGAGGGGGCCTTGGCCATTTTTAACTACGCCTGGAAGCTGGTGGAATTGCCGCTGGTGCTGGCGATTCAGCTGGTGGCCAGCCTGGCGTTTCCGGGCATTGCGCGGGCATTTGCCCAGCCGGGCATAGATGCGCGAGTGGGCGCTGACACACCCGAAGTGACCCAGGCTTTCGTATTGGCCTGGACGCTGGCCTGCGCCGCCGCTGCCGCGCTGCTGCTGGGCGCGCCTGCGGTGGCGCAGCTGCTGTTTGGCTGGGGCCGCATGTCTGATACGGCGCTGGCGCATATTGCTCAGTGGGGTGCGGCAGGGGCCTGGGGTTTGTTGCCGCAGGCGCTGTTGGCGGTGGCGCTCACGGTGCTGGCGGCGCAAAGCCGCATGCGCGCAGCGGTGGCGGCGTTTGCGCTGGCGCTGGGGGTGCTGTTGGCGCTGGGTGCAACGGTGGCGATGAGCGGGCTGGTGCTGATGTGGCTGCTGAACGCGCTGTATGCCGCCGTGGCACTGGTTTGCCTGCTGGCGGCTACGCGGGGGCAGGTGAGCACGCTCTTCAACTGGCTGCCGCTGCGTGCCACGGCCACGCCGCTGGCGCTGCTGCTGGGCGTGTTTGCCTTGCACCGCGCGGGCTTTCTGCCTGTTTTTGAGTCAAGTTGGCTTTTTGTCCTTATTCAATGCGCTGCAATAGCTATTATTTTGATAGTGTCTACCTACGGCCTGAGTGCCGATTTGCGCCGGGCACTCAGGCGATAATTGCCCACGCCGCCCACCTCACTGCATGCTCGAACTCTTCCAAATCACCAATGACCCCGCGCTGGCGCAGCGCTGCGATGCCATGGACGGCATGCGGCTGTTTGTGGATCTGGAGCTGCTGGGCAAGCAGCAACGCCAGCCTGGCGGCACCAGCTTCATCACCTCCCACCAAATCAGTGATGTGGGCCGCATCAAGGCGGTGCTGCGCCGCACGCCGCTGATGGTGCGCGTGAACCCGCTGAACCCAGGCAGCCCGGCAGAGCTTGAAGCGGTTTTGGCTCAGCAGCCCGACTTGCTGATGCTGCCCATGTTTTCGAACGCGCAAACCCTGCGCAGCTTTTGCGGCCTGGTGGCGGGCCGCTGCCCGGTGGTGGCCTTGCTGGAGACGCGAGGCGGGTTTGACAGCATGGACGAGTGGCTGGACACGCCCGGGCTGGTTGAAGTGTTTGTGGGGCTCAATGATCTGCACCGCAGCCTGGGTTGCAACTTCATGTTTGAGCCGCTGGCCGATGGCCATGTGGAAGCGGTGGCGCTAGCCGCGCACGCCCGCGGCCTGCGCTTTGGTTTTGGCGGCATTGCGCGCATGGACGAAGGCTTGCTCACGGGCCGCGATGTGCTGGGCGAGCACCTGCGCTTGGGCTCCCAATCGGTCATTTTGTCGCGCACCTTTCACCGCAGCCACGACGACGCCAGCTTCGAGCCCGCCGTGGCCACGCTGCGCCAGGCAGAACGTGAATTGGCACGGCGCAGCCCGCAAGACATTGAAAACGACCACCTGCGCACGACAGCCACCATTGGTCGCATTGCGCAGACGGTGCAAGCGCCGTTGTCGGGCCCTGGCAGCTTGTACCCTGACACGTAAGCAGAGGAACAAATGAAAGTGGTGATTTCGCGCTCAGGTCTAGGCGTAAAACGCAGCCATAGCGGTGGCAATGGTGAGGCTATGCAACGACGACATGGGTGCGAAAGCACGCTTTCATGTTCCGATGCTTGCGTGGCAAGGTACCAGGGGTAAGCGATTTGCTCAAGCGCGTGATGGACATTGCTTTTTCCCTGCTGGCGCTGCTGGCGCTGTCGCCCCTGCTGCTGCTGGCCGCGCTGGCTATTGCACTGGAAACGGGCTGGCCCGTGCTGTTCAAACAAACCCGCATCGGCCAACAGGGCCGCGAATTTGGCATGTACAAGTTTCGCAGCATGGTGAAAAACGCTGCCGCCATTGGCCCCTACCACACGGCCAGCAACGACGCCCGCATCACCCGCGTGGGCCGTTTCATCCGGCGCACCAGCATCGACGAGCTGCCGCAGATTTTCAATGTGCTCAAGGGCGACATGAGCCTGGTAGGCCCCCGGCCCGACGTGCCGGTGCAGCGGGCCGACTACACCGAAGCGCAATGGGCCCAGCGCTGTAGCGTGCGCCCCGGCATCACCGGCCTGGCGCAGGCGCTGTACCGGTCTGACTGCACGCAAGAGCAGCGGGTGGCGGCTGATTTGCTCTACACGCAACAAGCTGGCGTGTGGCTGGATTTGAAAATCATGCTGATGACAGTGAAGCGGCTGAGCGGCAAGGGAAGCAACTAGTACTCCGGCTCGTAAACAGAGGAACAAATGAAAGTGATGATTTCGCGGTCAGGCTTAGGCGTAAAACGCAGCCATAGCGGGTGCTATGGCGAGGCTTTGCAACGACAGCATGGGGGCGAAAGCGCGCTTTCATGTTCCGATATTTGCGAGTCGGAGTACTAAATGTGCGGCATTTTTGGTTACTGGGACCGGCAAAACCGCTCGCTCCACGACGACGCATTGCACGCCATGGCGCTGCGCCTGCAACACCGCGGGCCCGACAATGAAGGCATTGCCCACGCGCCCGCGCGCGGCGTGGCCATTGGCAACCGGCGCCTGTCCATCATCGACGTTGGCGGCGGCCACCAGCCGATGTACAGCGACGACCGGCAGATTGCGGTGGTGCAAAACGGCGAAATTTTCAACTACATCGAATTGGCGCAAGAGCTGCGCGAACAAGGCGTGCTGCTGAAAACCGCCTCAGACACCGAGGTGATTTTGCGGCTGTATGAGCAGGAGGGCATTGGCTTTTTGCGCCGCCTGAACGGCATGTTTGCCATTGCGATTGACGACGCACGCGAAGACGCGCTGTACCTGATGCGCGACCGCATTGGCGTGAAACCGCTGTACTACCGCGATGACGGCCAGCGCATGCTGTTTGGCTCGGAAATCAAGTCTTTTCTGCCACTCGCCCAGGTGAATACTGCTCAAACAGCTATTAACTTGGTAGCAATTGATCACTACCTCACGTTCAACTACATCCCCGCACCCTGGACCATCTGGCAGGGCGTGCACCACGTCATGCCGGGCACCTGGATGAAGTTCACGCGCGGCGCGCACGTGCAAACCCAGCGCTGGTGGAGCCTGGCCGACCAGCAAGAACAAGACTACGAATACGGCGACTGGCAGCGCTTGCTTTTGCGCACGCTGAACGACGCGACCAAGATTCGCCTGCGGGCTGACGTGCCGTGGGGCGCGTTTTTGTCGGGCGGGGTGGACAGCAGCACCATCGTGGGCCTGATGGCCCGCCACGTAAGTGCGCCAGTCAAAACCTTTTGCATCGGCTTTGCCGACCCGCGCTACGACGAATCGGCCTTTGCGCAACAAGCGGCCGAGCGCTTTGGCTGCGACCACACGATGGAAGTGGCCGAGCTGAACATGCTGGCCCGCTGGCCCCACGTGCTGCACCACCTGGACCAGCCGCACGGTGACGCGTCTTTCATGCCCACCTTGCGTGTCAGCGAGCTGGCCGCCAAACACGTCAAAGTGGTGCTGACCGGTGACGGGGCCGACGAGCTGTTTGCCGGCTACGACAAATACGCGCAGTTTTTTGCACAGCCGGGCATCTCTGAACTAGACGACGCCAGCTTCCAGCGCCGCTATTTCGAGTCGATTTCGCTGTTTTCGCCGCAGGCCAAAGCCGCGCTGTACCGGCCTGAAATCGCCAAGCACATCACCGACCAAATGCAAGGCCACGACAGCTTCACCCAAGCGGCCAAGCCCTGGTTTGACGAAGCCCAGCACTTTGACCGCGTCAACCAGGCCCTGTACCTGGACATGCAGTTGCTGCTGTCAGGCAACAACCTGGTCAAACCCGACCGCATGGGCATGGCCGTGAGCATTGAGGCGCGCACGCCGTTTCTGGACGTGCGCATGATGGAGTTGGCCTTCCGTTCACGCGGGGTAACCAAACTGTCAACGGACGGAGACAAAAAGCACTGGTACAAAAAAGCCGTCACCCCCTTGATTGGCGAGGCGCTGGCTAACCGTAAAAAACAGATGTTTACCGTGCCGATTGGCGAATGGTTCAAAAATGAAAGCCATGACTGGTTGAAACAGACGCTACAAAAAAGTGAGCTTCTTGAGCAGTATTTTCATGGGCGTGCGGTCGATTTGATGCTTGAACAGCATCAAAACGGCAGCGCCAACCACACGCGGGAGCTGCGGGCGCTGGCGGCGCTGGCGATCTGGGCCAACGGGCACGGCGCATGAAACGCAAAGCCCTGTTCGTGGCCTACGGCGGCGGCCACGTCGCGATGGTGCTGCCAGTCATCCAGCAGTTGCGACTGCTCGCGCCTAAAGTCGAGTGCGTATTACTGGCGCTGACCACCGGCTACGCCCGTGCACAAAAGGCGGGCGAAACCCCGCTGGGCTACAAAGACTTCTTGCACTTGGTAGACGCGCCCGAGGCCCTGCGCTGGGGTGAGCAATTGCTGGGCAGCAACAACAGCCCCGACGTGTCGCGCGAAGAGTCGCTGGCCTACCTGGGCATCAACTACCTGGATTTGATCGCCCAACATGGTGTGGACGGCGCGGCTGCGCTCTACGCCAAACAAGGCCGCTACGGCTTCCTGCCCCTGCAATTCATGCGCCACTTGATGGACGCCCTACAGCCCGACGTGGTGGTCGCCACCAATTCCCCCCGCAGCGAAGAAGCTGCGCTGGCCGTGGCGGTAGAGCGCGGCATTCCCAGCGTGGGCATGGTCGATCTGTTTGGACTGGATTCCGACACCTTTGTGATGCGTGACACCAAGCCCGCCTTTACCTGCGTGATTGCCGAGTCGGTGCGCGAGCGCCTGATCCGGCGCGGCTTTGCGCCCGCTGGCGTGCAGGTTACCGGCAACCCCGGTTTTGACGGCATGTTTGCACCGCAAAACCTCGAGCTGGCCCAGGCCTTTCTGGCAAAAAAAGGCTGGCTGGGCAAAGATGTGATTTTCAACGCCGGTGCCTGGGAATCGGTGGCCCACCCCGGCACCGACATTCCCGCCGGGCGCAGCTTTCCCATCGAAATTGAGGGCATCCTGCGCCGCTATGTGGCCAACCACCCCAACGCCGCACTGATCCAGCGCTACCACCCGGGCGATTGGTTCCAATACCCGCGCGCGCCAGACGAGCCGAATGTGCATTTCAGCGAGCCACCGAATGAACCCATTCACCCCCTGCTGCTGGCCAGTAGCGTGGTGGTGAACACCAACTCCACCGTGGGCCTGGAAGCAGCGGTGGCCGGCAAGCCAGTGATCTCGATTGAAAACTCGCCGTCGGTGCACGAATGGTTCAGCCTGGCGCAGCTGGGCGTGTCGCACCCCAGCCCCACCCACCACGACCTGCCCGACACGCTGGACGCGGTGTTGGCCCACCGGCGCGGCAGCCCGGCGTTCAGCTCTGACGGGCAGGCGGCGCGGCGTGTGGCACAGGTGCTGGTGACTGCAGTTGATGTCCGTCAACCCACATAGAGACAGCGCCATGACAGTTTCCAAACACGATGCAATCGCTGCGCTAGCCAACCAATGGCGCACATCCGGTATCGCGCAAAACGATGTCGTGCTGATTCACAGCAATATCAAACGCGTGCTGATCGCTCATCGTCGGCAATACACCGACTGGACCGTAGGTGACATACTCGAATCCTTACTCCTGGCCGTCGGACCGCGGGGAACCCTGTTGTTTCCACTTTTCAATTTTGATTTTACAAAGGGTGCCCCGTTCGATATCCGGTCAACGCCGTCACAGATGGGCAGCCTGACAGAAGCGGCTCGTTTGTGGCCCGGTGCCGTGCGAACGGGTCATCCGATCTATTCGTTTGCCGCTATCGGTGCAGCATCCGGCGAATTTGAGGGGATATGCAATCACAGCGGCTATGGAGCAGACTCCCCGTTTGGGACCTTGCTAAAACTAGCAGGAAAAATCGCAGTCATTGACCTGCCCGAGCAAGACAGCATGACTTTTTATCACCATGTTGAGGAAATGCACCAAGTCAGCTACCGCTACCCAAAGCACTGGACTGGGCGTTACACCGACTCGACAGGAAGCAACCAACTGCGGGAGTTTTCACTGTTCGTGCGAAATATTGAGCAAGGCGTGTTGACGGCGGTTGATCCGATGGGTGAAAGGCTCTGGGCCGCCGGGTTTTACAAAGGGTATCGCCCCGGTATTCAAACCGGAATGCGCGTAATTGACGCCGATGCACTGTATCGCGAAACATCGTCTGTGATATTGAACGGCTTGGCCCGTGGCCTGCTTTACAGGATTGATTCATGACCCGTTGGCCCTATCAATGCCCCGACATGTACCAATGGGCTCAGAATCTATTTCCGATTTGCCGGAGTATTACTGGTGAAGGGTTGCGGGAAACGCTGCGCTACTTTCAAAATCAGATACCTCCACTACAAATCCGCAGCGTTCCCACCGGCACCGTCGCATTTGATTGGACGGTTCCCGATGAATGGAATATAAAAGATGCTTATATTGCAGATAGTTCGGGCCAGCGGATTGTCGACTTCAATCAATCCAATCTGCATGTGATGGGGTATTCGGAGCCAGTCGACACTTGGATGAGCTTGGAGGATTTACAACCCTATTTGCATTCACTACCAGCGATTCCCCACGCAATACCCTATGTAACGTCGTACTACCGCCGTCGCTGGGGATTTTGTCTTTCAGAGAATCAACGTACCGCACTCAAACCCGGGCAATACCATGTGGTCATTGATTCAACACTTGAGCCAGGTTTTTTGAATTACGGTGAATTGCTGCTCCCCGGGAAACAATCTGAAGAAATATTGCTATCCACCTATGTTTGCCACCCGTCGCTGGCCAACAACGAATTATCGGGTCCGGTAGTAACTTGCGCACTTGCGCAATGGCTGTTGGGCTTGAAAGAGCGTCGCTACAGTTACAGAATACTGTTTTTACCAGAAACGATTGGCTCCATCGTGTACTTGTCGCGGCATATGGAGGAGATGAAACGCAAAACCATTGCTGGCTTTGTCGTCACGTGCGTCGGCGACGACCGTGCGTATTCCTTCCTTCCTTCTCGCCGTGGTGACAGTCTGGCTGACCGGGCGGCGAGCGCGGTGCTGCAGGAGTTTGTCGGGAAATTCGATCGCTATTCGTTCAATACCCGCGGAAGCGACGAGCGACAGTATTGCAGCCCGGGGGTCGATTTGCCGGTTGTTTCCATCATGCGCTCCAAGTACGATACCTACCCGGAGTATCATAACTCCCTTGATAATCTGGATTTTATTTCGCAAAAAGGCCTTGAGGGCGGCTACGGTGCTCTGCGTATGGCCATAGAGGTACTGGAACGAAATTACACGTATAACAATATCATCCTGTGCGAGCCGCAGTTAGGCAAACGCGGCCTTTACGGTACCCTGGGAGCTCAAACGCTGGCGGGGCAGTCCATACCGCTTGTCTTTAATGTGCTAGCGCATTCCGATGGGCAACGGGATTTAATTGATGTCGCCAAAGCCTGCGAAGCGCCAGTGATGCTATGCGCGGAGATTTCGGAACAATTGACGGCGCAAGGTGTATTTCAGCGTACGTAGTCGATAGTAGTGATTTTCCTCGAAGAGTGGCATGCTACGGATTGCGAACCGTTTTGAATGAGTCCTGCGTGCGGTAAACAAGCTGCTCGCTAGAATACGTTTTAGTTATTTACAGTAGAAAATGTTAAGCAACTCCACCCTCCTCATCACCGGCGGCACCGGCTCGTTTGGCCACGCCTTTGTGCCCATGACCCTGGCGCGCTATAACCCGCGCAAACTCATCATCTACTCGCGCGACGAGATGAAGCAGTGGGAGATGGCCAAGCGTTTTGAAGGCGACGAGCGGGTGCGCTTTTTTATTGGCGATGTGCGCGACCGCGAGCGCCTGTACCGCGCGCTGGACGGGGTGGACTACGTGGTACATGCCGCCGCCACCAAGATCGTGCCCACTGCGGAATACAACCCGTTTGAATGCGTGAAAACCAATGTGCTGGGTGCGATGAATCTGATTGATGCCTGCATCGACAAGGGCGTCAAACGGGTGGTGGCGCTGTCTACCGACAAGGCCAGTAGCCCGGTGAACTTGTATGGAGGCACCAAGCTGGTGTCAGACAAATTGTTTGTAGCGGGCAACTCCTATGCAGGCGGCGGGCGCACCGCGTTTTCAGTGGTGCGCTACGGCAATGTGATGGGCTCGCGCGGTTCGGTGATTCCGTTTTTCATGTCGATACGCGACAAGGGCGTGTTCCCCATCACCGACGAGCGCATGACGCGCTTCATGATCACGCTGGAACAAGGCGTGGAGCTGGTCTGGCATGCGTTTGAAGACATGGAAGGCGGCGAGATCTACGTCAAAAAAATCCCGTCCATGCGCATTCCTGATATTGCCAAAGCGGTGAGCCCCACTGCCAAACTGGAAATGGTGGGCATTCGCCCTGGCGAAAAGTTGCACGAACAGATGATCAGCGAGGAAGACTCGCACTACACCTACGAATACCCCGAGCATTTCAAGGTGCTGCCGGCCATTCACAGCTGGCACAACGACTTCAAGCGCATCAAGGACGGCACACGTGTGGCCGAGGGTTTTGTGTATGCGAGCAATACCAATGCGCAGTGGATGTCGGCAGACGAACTGGCCGTGTGGGTGAAGGCCCATGAATCCAAAATCGGCCATATTTGATTCAACCCATGATTCCCTACGCCACCCAAACCATTGAAGAAGCCGACCTGGCCGCCGTGCGCGCGGTGTTGACCAGCGGCTGGCTCACGCAGGGGCCTGCCGTGCCCCAGTTTGAGCAGGCGTTTGCGCAGGTGCACCAGATGCGCCATGCCTGTGCGGTGTCTAACGCCACAGCCGGTTTGCACCTGGCCTGCCTGGCCTTGGGCGTGGGCCCTGGCGACTGGGTGTGGACCAGCCCGATCAGCTTTGTGGCGTCGGCCAATTGCGCGCTGTACTGCGGCGCGCAGGTCGATTTTGTTGACGTGGAGCTGGCCACCCGCAACATGTCGGTGGCCGCTTTGTCCGAGAAACTGCAACAGGCCAAGCGGCTGAACAAGCTGCCCAAAGTGGTGATTCCTGTGCACTTTGCCGGCCTGAGCTGCGACATGGCGGCGCTGCGCGCGCTGGCCGACGAATACGGTTTTGCGCTGCTGGCCGATGCCTCCCATGCGGTAGGCGCGTCCTACCGGGGTCAGCCGGTCGGTAGCCAGTGGGCCGACATCTCGGTGTTCAGCTTCCATCCGGTCAAGATCATCACCACCGGCGAAGGCGGCATGGTGGCCACCAACGACGCCAAGCTGGCAGCCAAGCTCGAGCTGCTGCGCAGCCACGGTATTACTCGTAGCGCCGCGCTGATGGAAGCCCCGCCCGAGGGGCCATGGGTCTACGAGCAGCAAGACCTGGGCTTTAACTACCGGCTGACCGATATTCAAGCCGCCCTGGGCAGCGCGCAGTTGGAGCGGCTTGCAGCCTTTCACGCGCAGCGGGAAGCCTTGGCTGCAAACTACCCGGCTCTGCTGGCCGGCTTGGGCCTGGTACTGCCCGAAGTGCCGAAGGGCTACCGCAGTTCCTGGCATTTGTATGCAGTGCAGGTGCCTGAACAAAATGGCCAGACAGATCGCGCACGGGTGTTCCACCGGCTGCGCGAGTTGGGCATCGGTGTGAACGTGCACTACATCCCCATTCACCTGCAGCCTTACCAGCGCCGTCTGGGCGGCTTTGGCCCCGGCTACTGCCCGAATGCAGAAACGTATTACCGGGGCGCGCTGTCCTTGCCGCTGTACCCCACCCTGCGCCCCGAGCAGCAGCAGGAGGTCGCCCACGCCCTGAAGCAAGCCATCAGCGCATGACAACCCTGGCCATTGTCCAAGCGCGCATGACATCAACCCGCTTGCCGGGCAAGGTGCTTATGCCCATTCTGGGCAGGCCCATGTTGTCGCTGCAGCTGGAGCGCATGCGGCGGGCGAAAAGTCTGGATGGCATCGTGATCGCCACCACCACCACCGCCGCAGACGAGCCGATCGTGGCGCTGTGCGCGCGTGAAGCCGTTCCCTGTTTTCGCGGCTCTGAGCACGATGTGCTGTCGCGCTACGCCGGTGCGGCCCAGGCCTTGGGCGCTGACACCATCGTGCGCATCACCTCCGACTGCCCCTTGATGGAGCCTGGCCTGATTGACCAGGCGGTCGGCATTTTTCACGCCGCACACGGACAACTGGACTACGTCTCCAACATGCTGGAGCCGCGCTTTCCCTACGGTCTGGCGGTGGAAGTGTTCTCTCGCGACGTCCTGGAACAGGCGCACCGCGATGCCACGCAGGATGCTGAGCGAGAACACGTGACTCCGTATATTTACTGGCGTCCGGCGCAATTCCGACTGCAATCCATCACCCACTCGTCTGATTTGAGCCACCACCGCTGGACGGTGGACACACCAGAAGATTTTGAGCTGGTCTCGCGGATATTTGCCGCCCTGTACCCAGGGAACCCTGAATTCGACATGCAACACGTCCTTCAATTACTTGAAGACAACCCGACATGGCTTGACATCAATCAGCACATCGCACAAAAAACACCTCAACCTGCAACCCATTGACCCAGGAATCATTCAATGACATTCAAAACCGAGCAAGAATCATTTTGGGCTGGCGAATTTGGTACCGCCTACATCGAGCGAAACCAGGGCGACAAGCTGCTGGCGGCCAATCTGGATTTCTTTGTCAAGTCGTTGCGCGCCGCACGCGGCATTCAGTCGTGCATGGAGTTTGGTGCCAATATTGGCATGAACTTGCGCGCGCTCAAGCTGCTGCACCCTGCGCAACAGCAGTATGGCGTCGAAATCAATGCCGACGCGGCCAAACAACTGGGTGATTTCATTTCCCCGCAGCATGTTTTTGAAGGCTCGATTCTGGCTTACCAGCCCGATAAAACTTTTGATCTGGTATTGATCAAGGGCGTGTTGATTCACATCAACCCCGACGAATTGCCCACGGTGTACGACCGCTTGTATAAAAGCACAGGCAAATATCTGATGGTGGCCGAGTATTACAACCCGGCACCCGTGGCCATTCCGTACCGCGGCCACAGTGACCGCTTGTTCAAACGCGATTTTGCGGGCGAGTTGTTGGACAAATACCCTGACTTGAGCCTGGTGGACTACGGTTTTGCCTATCGCCGTGACCCGAACTTCCCGCAGGACGATATCACCTGGTTTTTGATGGAAAAGCGGGGTTGAAGCCTATGTTGAAGTATTGCTCCCGCTGCGTGATGCCCAACACCAAGCCAGATTTGATGCTGGACGGTGAAGGCGTGTGCAATGCCTGCCGCAGCTATGAACGCCGCAAAGAAGTGGACTGGGCTGCGCGCGAAAAAGAACTGGTCGAGGTGGTGGCACGCTACCGCAAACGCGACGGCAGCAATTGGGACTGCATCGTGCCGGTCAGTGGCGGCAAAGACAGCACCTACCAGGTGGTGCGCATGCTGCAACTGGGCTTGAACCCCTTGTGCGTGACCTCCACCACCTGCGATGAATCTGTTTTGGGTCGGCGCAATATTGAAAACCTGCAGTCGTTGGGTGTGGATCACGTGCAGTTTTCACCCAACCCGCTGGTGCGCGCCAAACTCAACCGCATCGGTTTGACGCAAGTTGGCGATATTTCCTGGCCTGAGCATGTGGGCATATTCACAATCCCGGTTCGCGCTGCGGTTCAATACAATGTGCCCCTCATTGTGTGGGGCGAAAACTCGCAAAATGAATATGGTGGCCCGGCCTCCGCCTCGGATAACAATGTGCTGAACCGCCGTTGGCTGGAGGAATTTGGTGGCCTGCTGGGCATGCGGGTGTCTGATTTGATTGGCATGGAGGGTATTGAGGCCAGGCATTTGATTGCCTATACCTACCCCACCGACGAAGATCTGGCCCGTGTGGGTGTCACCGGGCTGTTTCTGGGCCACTACCTGCCGTGGGACGGGCTGTCCAATACCCTGATCGCGCAGGCCAATGGGTTTATCAGTTACGACAAGGTGGTCGAAGGCTCGATGGTGAACTATGAAAATCTGGACAACCACCAGACCGGCATTCACGACTATTTCAAATTTCTGAAGTTTGGTTTTGGCCGCACCACCGACCTGGCCTGCCTGCACATTCGCCGGGGCCGCCTGAGCCGCCAGGACGGCTTGGATGCGGTGCGGCGTCTGGACGGAAAGTTTCCCTGGGTTTACCTGGGCAAACCCTTGAAAGATATTCTGGAACCTCTGAATATGTCGGTGGATGAATTCATTCGTGTGTGCGACCAGTTCACCAACAAAAAAATATTTGCGCGCGATGGTGCCGGCAAGCTCGCCAAGGATGCCCACGGCAACCTGACCAAACTGGACAGCCTTTCAGCGTGAAAGAAAACCCATGACACTGGCGGTGATCGACTACGGCGCGGCCAACCTGGGCTCAGTCTGCCGCGCCTTCCGGCGTTTGGGTGCCGAGCCTCTGGTCACCGCCAACCCGGCCGATTTGCAGGCCGCCACCCACATCGTGCTGCCCGGCGTGGGCAGCTTTGCCGATTGCGCGCGCAACCTGCGCGAAGGCGGTTGGGTTCAAGCCATTCAAACGCAGGTACGCGAACACCACAAAGCCATGCTGGGCGTGTGTGTGGGCATGCAATTGCTGGCCGATGAAGGCACCGAATGGGGCATGCATGCAGGTCTGGGCCTGGTGCCCGGGCGGGTGCGGCGCATGGACGAACTGGGCTGCAACCTGCGCATTCCCCATGTGGGCTGGAACGAATTGACCGTGCAGGGTGGACAGGATCATTTGCTGCGTGGGGTGGCCAGTGGCACCGACATGTATTTCGTGCATAGCTTTGCCATGCAAACGGTTCACGCCGAGGATGTATGGGCCACAGTGGATTACGGTGTGCCGCTGTCGGTGGTGGTGGGGCGCGGGCGGGTGATGGGTGTGCAGTTTCACCCGGAAAAAAGCGCCAAGGCCGGGCTCAAAATTCTGCAAAATTTTCTGGATTTGCCGGGTGTGCCTCCCGGTGCCACACCATGCTGAAAGTTCGCATCATCCCTACCCTGTTGTGGAAAGGTGTGGGCCTGGTCAAGGGCACCGGTTTTGACAGCTGGCGGCGCGTGGGGCCGGTGCTGCCGGCGATCAAGGTTTACAACAACCGCGATGTGGACGAGTTGATGCTGGTGGACATCGAGGCACATCAAAAAGGCGAAGGCCCGGATGTGGAATCGGTAAACGACTTTGCTGACGAGTGCTTTGTGCCCTTCACCGTGGGGGGCGGTATCACCCGGGTGGAGCAGATTGCGCAGTTGTTGCGTGCGGGGGCCGACAAGGTGTGTATCAACACCGCGGCCTATGAGGTGCCGGGCCTGGTCGAGCAAGCCGCCCAGCGCTTTGGCGCGCAATGTGTGGTGGCCAGCATCGACGCCCGACGAATGACTGATGGCAGTTTGCGGTGCTTTAGCCGCAGCGGCACGCTTGACACTGGCAAAGACCCAGTGAGCTGGGCCAAAGCCTTGGAAGCCCAAGGCGCAGGCGAAATTTTGATCACCTCCATTGACCGCGACGGCACGCTCAGCGGCTATGACCTGCCCCTGATTGCGGCTGTGGCCCAGGCGGTGAACGTGCCCGTGATTGCCAGCGGCGGCGCAGGCACCTACGAGCACCTGCGTGAGGCAGTGCAAGACGCAGGCGCGGCAGCAGTGGCGGCGGCCAGCATGTTTCATTTCACCGAGCAAACACCCGCACAAGCCAAGCTGTATCTGGCCTCCGCTGGGGTGCCGGTGCGGGCGCACTTTGAAGCAGGGCGATAGGCCCGCTCGGTGAGCGCTACCGTGACAACTCCATCAGTTGCCTTTCGGGTAGACGCCTCGCAGGCGATGGGCACCGGCCATGTGCGACGCTGCCTGTCGCTGGCGCAGGCCTTGAACGCCATGGCGATAGAGACACCGTTCATTTGCCGGCGCCACGATGCCGTCAGCAGCCATGTGATGCCCGCCAACCAAGCCTGCGATTGGTTGCCCGCCACAGAACAAGCTTTCACGGCGGCGGATACCAAGTCCAGCCCCCACGCGCACTGGGGCTTGGTCTCGTGGCAGCAAGACGCAGACCAAACCATTGCCGCAGTTGAACACCGGCCACCCAACTGGCTGGTGGTTGACCACTATGCCTGGGACGCACGCTGGCACGCGCGCGTGCGCGCCGCCTTGGGCTGCCGCGTGATGGTGATTGACGACCTGGCCGACCGGCCGCTGGCCGCTGAGCTGTTGCTGGATCAAAACCTGCATCCAGATCACCGCAGCAAGTATGGCTCGCAGATCACGCCCGACATGCGTCTGCTGGCGGGCCCGCGCTACGCGCTGCTGTCACCGCTCTATGCCAGTGCACCGCGCTACGTGTTTTCCGACACGGTGCGCAGCATGGGCATCTTCATGGGGGGCACAGACCCGGACGACCTCACATCACAAGCCTTGCTGGCGTGCCGCGAAGTGGCGGGTTTTACCGGTGATGTGGTGCTGGTGTCGTCAGCCCAAAGCCCACACCATGCCCAGCGCTTGGCGCTGGCAGCGCAGTGGCCGCGCACCCAGGTGGTGTGCGACCTGCCCGATTTGTGCGTATTTTTTTCCGCGCACGATCTGCAGATTGGTGCGGGTGGCGGTGCTGCCTGGGAGCGCTGCTGTCTGGGCGCACCCACCATCGCCTGGGTGATCGCCGCCAACCAGCAAGCGGTGTTGCCGCAGTTGGCAGCACTCGGCGCGATCCAGCTGGTCGAAACACCGCTGGAAGATGCATCGCCCACCGCGCTGGGCCAAGCGATCGCCGCCTTGATTGCCCAGCCTGAGCAGCGGCGGCATTTGAGCCACCAGGCCAGCCAACTGGTCGACGGCTTGGGCAGCGCCAGGGTGGCGGCGGGGCTAGCGCTGGCAGTGGCACCCGACTTGAATTTGCGATCCGCTGACCTGGGCGATGAGCAGTTGCTGCTGGACTGGTCGAACGACCGCCAGACCCGACAGCACGCCTTCAACCCGCAACCTATTTCCGCGCAAACGCATGCAAGCTGGCTACGCGCCAAACTTGACAGCCCCAGCGCCTGCGTGTTCCTGGTGGCGCAGGCGGCCAATGGTGTGGCGGTGGGCACGATCCGCTTTGAGCGCGAGACCGACACCGACACCTGGTGGCTCAGCTATTCGCTGGACGCGGCGTTTCGTCGCCTCGGCTTGGCCCGCGTGCTAGTTGAGCAGGGTGTGCACCATCTGTCCCGTCACACCGCTGGCCGGGGCCGCGTCAAAGCCCTGGTTAAAACCGACAATCTGGCTTCTGTCAAAACCTTTGTCGCCTTGTCGTTCAGCGACACCCGCATGGATCATCAAGGCCACGCCGTTCATTGTTTTCACACATCCCTGGGGTCTACATGAAGATCGGTTCCCGAACCATTGGCGCATCCCAGCGCCCCTATCTGATTGCCGAAATGTCCGGCAACCACAACCAGTCGCTGGATCGCGCGCTGGAGCTGGTGGACGCTGCTGCCCAGAGTGGCGCCGACGCCATCAAGCTGCAAACCTACACGGCAGACACCATGACGCTGGATGTGGACATGCCGGGCTTTGTAATCACCGATCCCAAAAGCCTGTGGGCCGGGCGGCGTCTGTATGAGCTGTACCAGGAGGCTCACACGCCCTGGGAATGGCATTTACCCATCATTGAGCGCGCAAGTGCACACCAGATGCACTGCTTCAGCTCACCTTTTGATAGCACGGCAGTTGATTTTCTGGAAACGCTGGATGTGCCGGCCTACAAAATCGCCTCGTTCGAGTTGACCGATCTGGCCCTGATCCGCAAAGTAGCCTCCACGGGCAAACCCATGCTGATGTCCACCGGCATGGCCACAGCAGCCGAGATCGACCAGGCCGTTCGCACCGCGCGGGCTGCCGGTTGCAAAGACCTGGTCTTGCTCAAATGCACCAGCACCTACCCGGCCACGGCGGACAACACCCATGTGTTGACGATTCCCCATATGCGCCAGTTGTTTGGCTGCGAAGTGGGCTTGTCAGACCACACCATGGGCTGTGGTGTGTCGGTGGCCGCTACGGCGCTGGGTGCGGTGTTGATCGAAAAACACTTCACCTTGCGCCGGGCCGACGGCGGGGTGGATTCGTCGTTTTCAATGGAGCCAGCCGAGTTCAAAACCCTGCGGCTTGAAACCGAGCGGGCCTGGCAATCACTGGGCTGCATTTCGTATGGCCCGACAGAAGCTGAAAAACCATCGCTGGCGTTCCGGCGCTCGCTGTATGTGTCGCACGACGTGAAGGCTGGCGACACCCTGACCCGCGCCAACGTGCGCTGCGTGCGCCCGGGCTACGGCCTGGCTCCCGAGCACCTGGATGTTGTTCTGGGCCACACCATTTGCAAAGATGTGGCGGCCGGCACGCCGATCAGTTGGAGCCTGCTGCGCCCGGCCAACGCCAACACCTAAACTTACAATCCGCAACCTACTCAACCGACCCATCCCCATGAGCACCAACCTGAGCCTTTATGACGATTTCCTGGCCAATACCGGCCCTGACCGCATGCAAAAAATGCTGGCCCGCTACGAGCTGTTCAAAATGGTGATGGACGTACCCGGCGATATCGTTGAATGCGGCGTGTTCAAAGGCTCCGGCATTTACACCTGGGTCAAGCTGATGCGTTTGTTCCGGCCTCACAACGAAACCCGCGTCGTGGGTTTTGATTTTTTCGAGGCTGATCGCACGATGGAATTCCAGTTCCAGCAAGACAAAGACTGCCTGGACGAGCACGAGACCCGCTGGACACCACAAGATGTTCTGAAAAAGAATTGCGCCGCCTGGGGTTTTGACAAGCTCGACCTGGTGGCCGGCAATGTGGTGCACACCACCAAGACCTACGTACAAGAAAACCTGGGTGCCCGCATCTCGCTGCTGTACATCGACGTGGACAACTACGAAGGCGCGCTGGCGATTTTGCAAAACCTCTATCCCCTGGTGTGCACCGGTGGCCTGGTGGTGTTTGACGAATATGCACTGCGCACCTATGGCGAGTCCAACGCGGTGGATGAGTATTTCAAAGGCCAGAACGTGCGCCTGCGCAACCTGCCCTGGGCCAACACGCCATCGGCCTACATGGTCAAGGAAAGCTTCTGATGCAGGCCGCCGCTGCGGATGGGCAAGGTTCTTATGAGCAGGTGCTCAAGGCGCTGACCATCAGCCAGCGCGGCTCCTACGGTGATTTGTCGTACATGCCGGTGTTTCGCGCATCGGCGCTTTTTTATGCGGTGTGCGGCCCGCGCATCAATACCCGTGTGGGGTTTCTGAATTACTGGCGGGAAAAAAACAAGCTGGACGGCATTGGCGTGCTGGTGACGGTGCGGGATGCGCAGGGCGTAAAAAGAATACGTCAGCACAACCGCCTGACCGATATGACCGGCCACTACGACCTGCGTGACATGCTGGGCAGCGCTGGCCTGGGCTATACCGATTTCACCGGCAGCATGGAGCTGGAGTTTTTCGCCGCCGACGATTTGAAATTCCAGTTTCCCGGCATCACGGTTTTTTATCAGACACCCGGCGGCATCAGCTATGTGCACACCAACCAGCGCGTGTACAACCATGCAGAAGACAAGGCGCGCGGCACGCCACTGAACGCATGGCAAACCGGGTTTGACGTGTTTGCCCACCAAAATCCCTTTGTGTACCTGGTCAACGGCCCCACCCCCTTTGCGGGTGGTGCGGCAGATCTGGTGGCTGTACGTGCCAACGGCGATGCCCATCGCGAAGCGATTTCCTTGCCCCCCATGGCAGCCTATGCCACCCACAGCTGGCAAGCCAGCACGGTGCAAGCCGTGGCCGATTTTTTGGGCACGGATGCTGGCATGTGCAAGCTCAACCTGCCGCTGCAAGATGTGCACCTGCGCCTGGGTGTGGGGCATGCACCCGCCAGCGACGACTGGCTGAGCATCACGCACAGCTTTTTTGACGCCACCGAGCAGGCCGACTACTTCAGCACGCAGGCACTGCCACCCGAGACCTGTCCGGCCTTTATTCCTTTTGTGTTGCCGCCGCAGTTGGATGTCGATCTGGTGCTCTACCCCATCTACTCACGCTGCAACATGCGCTTGAGCCTGACGGGCTATGCCGACGATGGCAGCACGCTGTTCACACTGGATGCGGGGGGCTACCAGACTCCGCAAGACGGCATTCGTCGTCTGGACATCCGTGATGTGCTGGCCCGGCATGGGGTATCGGCCCGTGCCAGCCTGTATGTGCTGCGCTTTGATCCACTGGACACCCCGCAACTGCCTAACCGCATCACCTATGGTTTGAATTTCCGTCAAGGCCAGCGCCTGGGCACCAACATCAGTGCCTCTGCCTATGTGGCGCGCTCCTGGGGCATTGGCCAGCGATCGTGGAAATGGGGGGCGGTGGCCCTGCTGCCGGGGGCACGCAACGAAATCATGGTGTGCGCCTACCTCAACGGCAATCGCACATCTGGCACCAGCACCGCCACGGGCACGCTTGCGATCTACGACCAGGCTGGCCTGGTGGTTCAACAGCCGTTCGCCTTGAAAGACTGCACGGCCCAGACATTTCATGCCGAGGCCTTGCTGGCGCACGTGCACTACCGCGCTGCCGACGATGCCATCGTCTGGTACGTGGTGCAGTCAGCCCAGGCCTGGCTGGACGTGGTGGGCATCACCGTCAGTGCCCAGGGCAATGTGGGCGGCGACCACAGCTTTTAACCCCGGCCAACTGCCTGCCTGTGGCCTTGCGTCGCCTCTTCAACCCTTTGCAGTTGCTCATCGACAGCGCACTGCTCCTGCTGGCCTGGTGGCTGGCGTTCTGGCTGCGCTTCAACCTGGAGCTTGGTGACGAATACCTGCGACTGGCGGTGATGAGCTCCCCATGGATGCTGGTGGCCAGCCTGGCGGGCTTGAGCGGGGCCAGCGTATACCGGCAGGTCTGGCGCTACATCGGCCTGCCCGATTTGCGGCAGCTGGTCTGGGGCGTGTCGCTGGCCGGGGCCATGACGGCGGCGGTGGTCTTGGTGCAGCGCATGCCTGCTTTCCCGCGCTCGGTGTTGCTGCTGTACCCGCTGATTGCCTTGCTGCTGCTGGGCGCGGTGCGAGCCAGTTGGCGAACCTTGTCGGAGCGCACCCGTGGTGGTGCGCCCGGACGTCCGCTGCTGATCGTCGGGTCAATAGAAGACGCCTCTGATGCGTTGCGGGCACTCAAAGGATCGTCGCAATGGATGCCTGTGGGCATTTTGTCGCCGTTGCCACTGGAGCGCGGACGCAGCTTGCAGAACGTGACGGTGCTGGGCACCCCGGACTGGATGGCAAAGGCCTGCGAATCCACCGGCGCGCAAACCGTGCTGGTAGCCAGCCCGGCCGGCTCGCAAGACCGGCGCGACACCCTGCTGCAAGCCGCCGATGTGGGTGTGACCCTGCTGACCATGCCGCGACCCGATGAATGGCTCAAGGCTGATGGAATGGGCCCGCGCAAGGTGGCGTTGGAAGATCTGCTGGGCCGCTCCCCAGTGCAACTGGACGTGAAAGGCCTATCTGAGCTGCTATCGGGCCAGACCGTCCTGGTCACCGGTGCGGGCGGCTCCATTGGCTCGGAGCTGTGCCGCCAGATTGCACGCTTTGGCGTAGGCCGACTGGTGTGCGTGGATGTCTCTGAGTACGCGGTATACCGGTTAGAGCAAGCACTGCGCGAGGCAAACCCCGAGATGCAGGGCTTTTATTACACAGCCAATGTGCGCGAGGCCGACCGCCTGAAGGCCATCATGCTGCGCCACAGCCCGCGCGTGGTGTTTCATGCAGCAGCCTACAAACATGTACCGCTGATGGAAGATCTCAACGAGATCGAGGCGCTGCGTACCAATGTGCTGGGCACCTGGAACACCGCCCGCCTGGCCGGCGAGTGCGGTGCGCAACGGTTTGTGATGGTGTCAACCGACAAGGCGGTGAACCCCACCAATGTGATGGGGGCCAGCAAGCGGCTGGCCGAGTTGATGGTGCAAGGTGTGGCAGCGCAGTTTGCGCAAACGCAGTATGTGTCGGTGCGTTTTGGCAACGTGCTGGGTTCCAGCGGATCGGTGGTGCCGCTGTTCACCGAGCAGATTGCCCGCGGTGGGCCTGTTACGGTGACGCACCCGGACATCGTGCGTTACTTCATGACCATTCCCGAAGCCTCGCAGTTGGTGCTGCAGGCCGGTTTGATGGGCGAATCGGGCCAGATTTTTGTGCTGGACATGGGTGAGCCGGTAAAGATTGTGGAATTGGCCCGCATGCTGATTCGGCTATCCGGCAAAACCGAGCATGAGGTGCCGATCAGCTTCACTGGTCTGCGCCCCGGCGAAAAGCTGTTTGAAGAGCTGCTGGCCGACGACGAGACCAGCGAGCCCACGCCGCACCCCAAGCTGCGCGTGGCCAAAGTGTCTGGCCTGCAAATGGCAGACGTGGCGCAGGTGGCCGACTGGATTGAGCGCGCGGGACCGGACCCCAGCAGCCATGTGCTGCGCCAGTGGCTACGCACCCAGGTGGTGGAGTACGCATCACGCGAAGCGGCAGATTACAAGCCGGGTTTGTAGCGTTTTTGAGCCAAATCAGCCTTCTGCCCAGGCAGAAATTGCTCAGGCAGCTATGTATTTGATAGCAAAAAAACCGTCACCCGGTAATCCCCGTGCGCGCCAGCAGATCACTTACCAGCTCCAGCCGCACCAGCGGGTTGTCCAGTTCCATCATGCGCTGCTTGAGCTGAACCGGGATCGGCAGCAGCTCGCACCAGCGGTTGGCCACCCAGCCACAGTTTTGCAGCTGCCAAGGGGCTTGCAGCGGCATCTGGGCGACCGGTACGGCGCGCTGGACCAGGCTTTCGATTAGCGCGGCCAGTGCGTCAGAGGTGTGCTGTAGATCGTCAGGTATGGGCACCGACATGTCATCGTCCAGTTGCACCACGTCGGCCACCCACAGGCCATGCTTGAGTTGGTTACGGGTGCTGATGCGAAAGCGCTGGGTGCCGCTGCAGCGGATGGTCATCAGCCCGGGCTGGGAGTTGTCAAAGTCGGCAATGCGGGCCAGCGTGCCCACCGCGCAAAACGTTTCCGGGTGGCTGGCCGACTCGACATTGCGCACCTCGGCACCCTCGGTCAGCGAGACCACGCCAAACGGCGCGCCGGCCTTGTGGCATTTGCCAATCATGTCCAGGTAGCGCACCTCGAAAATCCGCAGAGGCAGCAGGCCACCGGGAAACAAAACTGTGCCCAGTGGGAACAGCGGCAGGGATGACAGCGTGAGAAGGGTAGACATCAGGCGAAAACCGGCGGTGAGGGTTTGGGCGGGCGTGCGGAAATACGTAAGCGCAAAGCTGCGCCGCTATCATCCCACGACCATGTTCATACCCGCCACGCTGTACCAAATCATTTCTTTCCTGCTCGACGTGGCCGTGGGCCTGGTGGGCGGTGCCTGCCTGCTGCGGCTGTACATGCAGCAGCAGCGCGTGCCCTTCAACAACCCCGTGGGCCGGTTTGTCTTTGCCGTGACCGACTGGGCGGTGCTGCCGCTGCGCAAGTTGCTGCCCGTCAAAGGCAAGTGGGATCTGGTGTGCCTGCTGGCTGCCTTTCTGCTGGTGCTGGCGCAATACGGCGTGCTGTGGACGCTGGCAGGCTTTGCCTGGAACCCGGCGCTGCTCCCGGTGATGGCCATTTTTGGCCTGCTGCGCTTGGTGATTTCAGGCCTGACTGGCCTGCTGATCGTCTACGCTGTGCTCTCATGGGTGCAAACTGATTCACCGCTGACCAGCGTGCTGGAGCGGCTGAGTGCACCGCTGCTGCGCCCGCTGCGCAAACTGATTCCGCTGGTAGGTGGCGTTGACTTGTCGCCGCTGGCCGCCATCGTGTTGCTGCAGGTGGCGGCGATGGTGTTGGGGTCTGTGCAATTGTCGGTGATGCGCTGAAATCCAGCGACGATTCGCTATTAATTCAGTAGCTGCTTGAGCAATAAACACCTGGGCTGATGCCCG
The DNA here is from genome assembly GCA_013297875.1 of Comamonadaceae bacterium. Lineage (GTDB taxonomy): Bacteria > Pseudomonadota > Gammaproteobacteria > Burkholderiales > Burkholderiaceae_C > JAAFIW01. Next base: position 25,494 of record JAAFIW010000007.1, read on the forward strand.
TTTTCTCTCAAAAAGGCATTGCGGAGCTCAAGCCACCGCATCCGCCGGCTGCCGCTGTAGCATCGCCAGCGTGCTGGCTATCGTTTTGCGCAGCTCGCGCCGGTCGCAAATGAAATCAATCGCGCCTTTTTGCTGCAAAAACTCGGCGCGTTGAAACCCCTCGGGCAAGGTCACGCGCACGGTGGACTCAATGACACGGGGGCCGGCGAAGCCGATCAGGGCTTTGGGTTCGGCGATCACCACGTCGCCCACAAAGGCAAACGAGGCGCTCACGCCGCCCATGGTGGGGTCGGTGAGCACGCTGATGTAAGGCAGGTGTTTTTTGGCCAGGCGGGTGAGGGCGGCGTTGGTTTTGGCCATTTGCATCAGGGACAGCAGGCCTTCCTGCATGCGGGCGCCGCCGGTGGCGGTAAAGCAGATGAAGGGCACTTTTTGCTCGATGGCGGTTTCCACGCCGCGCACAAAGCGCTCACCCACCACGCTGCCCATGCTGCCCCCGATGAAGTCAAACTCAAAGCAGGCCACGACCACGCTGACGCTGCAGACCGCGCCGCCGATGACCACCAGCGCATCGGTCTCGCCGCTGGACTCCAGCGCTTCTTTCAGGCGCTCGGGGTATTTGCGGCTGTCCTTGAATTTCAGCGGGTCAATGGGCAAGACCTCTTGCCCGATTTCGTAGCGGCCTTCGGGATCCAGAAACGCATCCAGCCGGGCGCGGGCACCGATGCGGTGGTGGTGGCTACAGGTGGGGCAAACATTCTGGTTGTGCTGTAAATCGGTCTTGTACAGCACGGTCTCGCAGGCGGGGCACTTGATCCACAGGCCCTCGGGAATGCTGCGGCGGTCGGCCGGGTCAGATTTCTGGATTTTGGGGGGGAGGAGTTTTTCAAGCCAGCTCATGTGTGTGCTCCTTCAAAGTGCAAGAACATTTCCAAACGTCATTCCCGCGAAAGCGGGAATCCAGGCGCGCGAACCACGCTGCAAACTTGCGTTAAACCTGGCGTCGGTGGATTCCCGCCTGCGCGGGAATGACGGTAACCGGGGCATGCATTTCACGGAAAGATTATGCGTCCAGTGCCGCGCATGGCGCGGCATCGAGCGCCGCGCGGATTTCGGCCAGGAAACCACTGGCCACTGCCACCACCTGATCACGCGGCTGCGCCTCAATCAGTTGGATGATGCGGCTGCCAATGACGACGGCATCAGCCACTTTGCCCACCGCTTGCGCAGTGGCGGCATCGCGTATGCCAAAGCCTACACCCACAGGCACGCGCACATGGGTGCGGATGCGCGGCAGCATGTCGGCCACGGCCTGCACGTCCAGGTTGCCCGCGCCAGTCACGCCTTTGAGCGACACGTAATACACGTAGCCACTGGCCAGTTGCGCCACCTGGCGCATGCGCTCGTCGGTGCTGGTGGGGGCCAGCAGAAAGATGAGATCGAGCTGATGCGCTTTGAGTTGCGCGGCAAAGTCGGCGCATTCCTCAGGTGGGTAGTCCACGATCAGCATGCCGTCCACACCGGCTTGCGCAGCATGCTGCACAAAGGCCGTGGGCCCGTGTTTGAGGTTGTAGCGCTCCACCGGGTTGGCGTAACCCATCAGCACCACGGGCGTGTGGCGGTTGACCGCACGAAAATCCTTGACGATTGCCAGCACCTGCACCAGGCCAATACCGAGCGCCAGCGCTTTTTCACCTGCTTTTTGAATCACCGGGCCATCGGCCATGGGGTCGGAAAACGGAATGCCCAGCTCGATCACGTCAGCCCCTGCGGCCACCATGCCGTGCATCAACTCAGGCGTGATGTCGGCAAACGGAAAACCGGCGGTGACGTAGGGAATCAGCGCTTTGCGGCCTTGGGCTTGCAGCGCTTGGAAGGTGGCTTGGATGCGGCTCATGACTTCACCTGCGATGGCATCAGCTGCACAGTTGCTACCCCACCCTTGACGCCCTGGCCCCGGCAACTGGGGCGGCAGTAAAAGTCGGCATTGCTCAGATCAGCCACCGTGCCGATGTCTTTATCGCCCCGGCCCGAAAGATTGACCAGAATCGATTGATCTGTTCGCAGGGTTTTGGCCAGCTTCATCGCGTAGGCCACGGCGTGGCTGGATTCCAGCGCCGGGATGATGCCTTCGGTGCGGCACAGGTAGTGGAATGCGGACAGGGCTTCTTCGTCGGTCACGCCCACGTATTCGGCGCGGCCAATGTCTTTGAGCCAGGCGTGCTCGGGGCCTACGCCGGGGTAGTCCAGCCCGGCGCTCACGCTGTGGGTTTCGGTGATCTGGCCGTCGTCGTTTTGCAGGATGTAGGTGCGGTTGCCGTGCAACACGCCGGGGCTGCCGCGCTGCAATGAGGCCGAGTGTTTGCCACTGTCCAGGCCCTCGCCAGCGGCTTCAACGCCAATCAAACGGGTGTTGGCGTGGGCAATGTAGGGGTAGAAGATGCCCATGGCGTTGCTGCCGCCGCCGACGCAGGCAATCACCGCATCGGGCTGCTGGCCATGCATCGCGGGCATTTGCGTCAGGCATTCCTGACCAATCACGCTTTGAAAGTCGCGCACCATCATCGGGTAAGGGTGCGGGCCGGCCACGGTGCCGATGATGTAGAAGGTGTTGTCCACATTCGCTACCCAGTCGCGCATGGCTTCGTTGAGCGCGTCTTTCAGGGTTTTGCTGCCTGATTCGACCGGCACCACGGTGGCGCCCAGCAGCTTCATGCGGTAGACGTTGGGGCTTTGGCGCTTGATGTCTTCGCTGCCCATGTAGACGACGCATTCCAGGCCGTAGCGGGCACAAATGGTGGCGGTGGCCACGCCGTGCTGGCCCGCGCCGGTTTCGGCAATCACGCGCGGTTTGCCCATGCGCCGCGCCAGCATGGCCTGGCCAATGGTGTTGTTTACCTTGTGGGCACCGGTGTGGTTGAGGTCTTCGCGCTTCAAGTAAATCTGCGCGCCACCCTGCTCCCGGCTCATGCGGGCGGCGTGGTAGATCGGCGAGGGGCGGCCCACAAAGTGCGCCAGCTCGGACTTGAATTCGGCGATGAAGGCAGGGTCGTGCTGGTAGCGGGCGTAAGCGTCTTTCAGCTCATTGATCGCGTGCGTCAGTGTTTCACTGACGAAGCTGCCACCGTAAATGCCGAAATGGCCGGCGGCGTCAGGCTGGTGGTAAGCCTGTTCGGTTGAGGTTTGAATCGTGGTCATGAATAGTCTTTGCAAGGAGCTCGTCGGCCGCGCGCACGGCGGCGACGAATTGTTGAATCTTCTTGGCGTCTTTGATGCCCTTGTTGCACGGGCCATCCAGCTCGACGCCGGAACTCACGTCTACGGCCAGCGATTTAAATCGCCAGCGCAATTGCGCGATGCCATCGCCCACATTTGCAGATGTGAGCCCACCAGACAAAACGGCGTGACAGCTGACGTTTGGAGGAAGCAGTGACCAATTGAAGACCTTGCCACCGCCGCCGTAGCCATCAACCTGCGCGTCGAGCAAGATGGCCTGGGCAGCGGAATATGAAGCCGCGAAGTTTACCAAGTCGAAGGCTTGGTCTGACCCCGCCAGCGGCAGGCGGGCGGCGCGGATGAAGGGGATTTGGCCCTGGTTCGTGGCATCCAGGCACTGCTGGGAGGTCTCATCACCATGAAATTGGGCAACAGCCCACGGAATCATTGCTCGAGCAGCTATTATATTTATAGCGTCTTCATTCACAAACAGCAGCACGGGTGTCACGAACGGCGGCAGGCGGCGGGCCAATTCGGCGGCACGGGCTGGCGACACGTAGCGTGGGCTTTTGTCGTAGAGCACGAAGCCCACCGCATCGGCACCAGCGGCCACGGCGGCATCGACATCCTGCTGGCGCGTCAGGCCGCAGATCTTGATTCGGGTACGTGGAATGGGTGGGTTCATGGCAACCAGTCAAATGCGGGTGTGCGATCGGGCAGGCCCCAGTGAGGTTCATATACCGGGCCTAAAAAGTACAAGCCCGCAGGGGAAAACGTGGGCGCTGCTGCGTCACGGCTGTGAGCCAGCAGCACCTGGCGCATCCACTCAGGCTGTTGCTGGCCCTGGCCAATGGCCAGCAGGCAGCCCATGATGTTGCGGATCATGTGGTGCAAAAACGCGCTGGCTTCAAAGTCAAACCGCCAGTAGGCACCGCGCTGCGTGATGTCAATGCGGTTCAGGGTCTTGATGGGGCTCAGCGCCTGGCAGGCCGATGCGCGGAAAGAGGAAAAGTCATGCTCGCCCAGTAGCCACTGGGCCGCCTCGCGCATCGCCATGCCATCCAGCGGTCTGAACGACCAGCCAACACGGTGGGCTTCCAGGCTGGGCCTCACAGCCGACTCCAGCAGCACATAGGCATAGCGGCGCGCCTTGGCACAAGCCCGCGCGTGAAAGGCATCGGGCACGGGTTGCGCCCATTGCACGGCAATGTCGATCGGCAGGTAGGAGTTGGTGCCGCGGATCCAGGAAAAAGCGTCGCGGTCAAGTAACGTGTCGAAATGAACCACCTGCATGAGTCCATGCACGCCGGCATCGGTGCGGCCGGCACACAGGGTTGAGATGCGGGCCTGATCAGTGAAGCGGCCCAGCGCGGATTCAAGGCGGTCTTGTATGGTCAAACCCGAAGGCTGACTTTGCCAGCCTTCGTATCGGGTACCGTCATAGCCCACGCCCAACGCTAATCGCATGACCGAAACCCGGCTGGCAGCATACAGAGCCTGACCACGCGCGCCCTCAGCACCCGCGCGAGATCAAAGGCCAAACCTATGACAATTCGGCCAGGAAGCGTTGCGCTTTGACCTTCAAGGCACCTGATGCCTCTGCAAGCACCTCTTGGGCAATGCTGCGTGCGCCATCGGTGTCTCCAATCGTAAAGAACTCTTCGGCCAAGGCCAGCTTGGTCGCCAGATTGTCTTCTCCGCTGTCGTGAAACTCCACCGCCGATGGGGCTTGTGCGGGCTTGCCAACACTGGCCGGTTGCCCGGCGTCCAGGTCAAGCGACAGCGAACCCAAGTCAAACTCGATCATTCCGGAACTGACTGGCTCGACTTTCGTGGCCACAGGAGACGGTGCAGCGCTTGTCGGCAGGGGCGGCAATTCAAACGCATCGTTGCTAAAACTCAGGTCGGCATTTGCCATCATCTCGTCAGGTGCCGCCAGTTGCACCGCAGGCTTCGCATCCTTGAGGGCACCAAAATTCATGTCCAAAGAAGCTGGCACGGGCTCCGGCACCGCACGCATGGCAACGGTTGGCTCCACTTTCAAGGGCGTGGTGCTCATCATCCCCGCAGAAGAAGGCGGTGCGGGGGCGTCTCCGAGAGAAAAGTCCAGATCCAAGTCCAAATCAGGGGCAGAAGAAGGAGACGACTGTGGCGCGAGCGCTTGGGTCTCAGTGGCCACTGCTGCGCCAAACGGTGTGGTGGGAACATATCCGGCAGTCGGATCTGCTACCCGTGGGCCTGCGGCAACCTGAGGCTGTCCACCGGGGCTGTACAAGGGGTTTGCGGGATCCAGTTCACGCCCCATTTCGCAAATCCGCTCCCAATCGGCACCCTCGCCACCAGTCAAGCTGAAAGCCTCGGTTGCGATGAACTCAAAGCCTTTGGAATCGCGCCGTTTGGCGTAGATTTCAAGCAATTTGGCGTGAATGGCGACCCGCGCTGGCGTGGTGCGCAACGCCTCTTTCAAGATCTCTTCAGCCTGCAAATCCCGGCCGTAAGCCAGATAGACATCGGCCTCTGCGACCGGGTCTACATCACCGGCTGCATCAAGCTGACTTGGCGAGTAAACCATGGACGAGCCCGTGGCACTGGCACTTTCATTGGTGTCAATACGCTGACCGCCGCTGGCGCCAAAGAAGGAGTCGGGCTGTAGACGGCTTTCCAGAAAGGAGCTGTCAACCTGACCAGACTTGCGACGCTTTTGGGCGCGATACAGGAAAAACCCGCCGCCAAGCACACCGAGGGCACCGAGCCCACCAGCGATTGCCAGGGGGTTGTCCAGCACCTCGTCGACCAGACTGGGCTCTGGTGGGGGTGGGGGTGGCTTGGGTGCCGCTTTGGGCGCAGCTGCAACCGTCGGCGTAGCCGGTGCCGACACCGACGGCGCTTGTGCTGTTGGGGTTGCGGCCGAGGCAACGGTGGGCGTTATCACGGCAGCCACGGTGGGCGTCATCGTTGCCACAGCCGACATGACGGGCGCAGACGCCGTAATGGCCTTGGCGGCAGCTGCACTTGCAGCGGCCAGAGCGGGAGCCGCGCTGGGTGTTGCAGCAACAGCGGCTGTTTTGGAAACCGGCGCAGTGGATACCACCGCAGCAGGCAATGAAGTCACGGTTGACGTTGCCAGTGTTGCTGTTTTGCTGACACCCACCGATGCAGATGAGGTCACCGTCATCGGCAAGGCGGAGGGCAAAGAAGCTGGTTTGGTTGGCATGCTGGCGGCACCTACCGCACCTACAGGCAACCCCTTACCAGGCGCACTGGTCGCAGCTGCAGCAGGCGCAGCCATCGTCGATGTTCCTAGTTTGCTCAAATCGCTGATGTTTTTCGACAGTTCGGCAACCCGGGCCGATGACTCTTTGGCCTGCCGCTCGCGGGCAATTTTTTCTTCCGCAGCTTTTGCCTGGACAGCACCTTTGGACAAAGTGAGCTTGTCCGGCGTGGCGGCCGCAGGTTTTTTATCTTCGACCGTTGCCTTCACAGTACCGCTGGCTTGCCGGTCAGCAGCCGCCACACGGGTGGTTGGCACGCCTTGCGCCAAGCGGCGACGAAAATCGTTGAAGTCGCGGCTTTGCGCAATGACCGTCTGGCTGGCTTCAGTCTCGGAGATTTGTCCTGCCTGCTCGGCGCTCGGAATATTGACCACCGCGCCCGAACGGATGCGGTTGATGTTGCCGCCAATAAAGGCATCTGGATTGGTTCGCAACAGGGACACCAGCATCTGATCCAGCGACAGTGTGGTGGGCTTGTTTGCCGAGGCAATTTTGCTGGCCGTGTCGCCGGGCTTGACGGTGACCTGCTTGCCTGATTCGCCCGATGGCATCGGTGCCTTCGCAATAGGCGCAGGCATCGGCAAGGCCGGTGGTCTCACCCGCGTACCCGGCCCAGGAGCGGCTGAAACCGGGGCAACGGGTCGTGCAGTGGCGGTTGAAGGCGGAGGGACGGGTGTTGTACCGGCAGCACTTGGCACCATAGGTGCCACCACCGACGGGCTGCTTTGGCGCAGGTTCGGCGGATCAAACAGCATGGTGTAGTCACGCAGAATGCGCCCAGAGGCCCAGTTGGCTTCCAAAATCAGATCTACAAACGGATCGTTGATCGGGCGCTCGCTGGTCAGCCGCAGGTACATGCGGCCATCAGGCCGCCTCAACAAGGTGATGCTCAGGTTGGAGATGGCCGGGTTGTATTCCAGACCTGCCGCCCGAAATGCCTCAGGTGGCGCAACCGTTGCGCGCAAACTGGCGGCTTCGTCGGAATTAATTTCCGGTATTTCAATATCGGCGCGAAGTGGTTCGCCCAATGCCGATTGAACGGTGACACGCCCCAATGCCAGTGAATATGCATTGGTGCTTGCCAAACCCAAAAGTGCTGCTGCTGCAAATGCAACAGCTGACGCACGCCATAGCGGCTGTTCCATAGATTTGCTGCTTTCAGATGCTGTGTATGCGGCCAGTTTTTTTCTCATCATGCTGCTAGGCGCCTCGCCACGAAATGATCTAAAAGAACCATAGCATCAATGTCTTAGCCTGACAAGCTGAGACAGGTTTTAACTTCCCGACGCATCCCCGCGCGGTGCGGACTGACAGCTGGCTTGTTGTCAAACGACAACGGCTTCACAGACCACCGTTGGTGTAACTTTTCGTAGGCGGATTGATGAAATCATCCAGCCAACAAGATTCGCAACATGCGCCGCAAGGGCTCGGCGGCGCCCCATAACAGCTGATCGCCGATGGTAAATGCGCCCAGATATTCAGGCCCCATGGCCAATTTACGTAAACGGCCAACAGGAATATTCATGGTGCCTGTTACCGCCACCGGCGTCAGATCGCGGACAGTCGCTTCACGGGTATTGGGCACCACATTCACCCAGGCGTTATCGGCGGCAATCAGCGCCTCAATATCGGCCAGGGGCACATCTTTTTTCAGCTTGAAGGTCAATGCCTGGCTGTGGCAGCGCATGGAGCCGACGCGCACACACAAACCGTCTACTGGCGTGGCGCTGGTTCCGAAAGCCGCACCCTGCCCCAAAATTTTGTTGGTTTCTGCGCCTGCCTTCCATTCTTCTTTGGACATGCCATCGCCCAGGTCTTTGTCTATCCAGGGAATCAGCGAGCCGCCCAACGGTGCGCCGAAATTGATGATCTCGTCGCCCACCATGCTTTGCTGGCGCAGCAACACTTTGCGGTCAATTTCCAGAATGGCAGATTTCGGATCGTCCAGCAGGGGCTTGACTTGCGCATGCAGGCTGCCGAACTGAGTCAGCAACTCGCGCATATGTTGGGCACCGCCGCCCGACGCGGCCTGGTAGGTCATGCTGGTCATCCATTCGACCAGGCCCGCTTTATACAAAGCGCCCACGCCCATTAGCATGCAACTGACCGTGCAATTGCCGCCGATCCAGTTTTTCCCGCCCTTGGACAGCGCGTTGTGAATCACCGGCAAATTGACCGGATCCAGAACAATGACCGCGTCGTCATTCATCCGCAGGGTTGACGCCGCGTCGATCCAATGACCGGTCCATCCGGCCGCGCGTAGCTGGGGATATACCTCGCTGGTGTAGTCGCCGCCCTGCGCGGTGATGATGATGTCGCATCGCTTGAGGGCTGCAATATCAAATGCATCCTTAAGCGTGTTTTCGTTTTTGGCCTGCTGCGGTGCTTTGCCACCCGCATTCGAAGTGGAAAAAAACACCGGCTCGATCAGCGCAAAGTCGCCTTCGGCCTGCATGCGATCCACCAATACCGAGCCGACCATGCCACGCCAGCCCACCAAACCAACCAGATTGCCTACTTTCATTGCATCACTCCTACTAAAAATCAATGAACATCCCGGATGCGCGCCATGTGCAACGCATCAACCAACGCACCGTCGCGCAACGCAAAGCGGCGCGCCGTGCCTTCAACTTCAAACCCGTTGCGTCGATACAGCGCAATCGCACGGGCGTTGTCCGCAAACACCGTCAACTGCACCCGGCTGACGGCCAGCCAGTTGTCCGCGCTGTCCAGCAAGCTGCGCATCAGCAGTGGCGCGACACCCTGGCCCCAGTGGCTGGGCAAAACCGCCAAGGCCAGCGAGCGTGCATGCTGCGTGCGCGGTGAATTGTTGAAGGGGTACAAACCGGCAAAGCCAACGACGAGGTCTTTGTCCACCGCCACCAGTTGCAAGTGGGACGGGCTTTGACTGGCTTTGATAATGCCCATCCAGTGCTCGGGCGAGGCATGCGGCACCTGCAGGGTTTCGCGCAAAACACGTGGCTCGTTCATCACCGCCGTGATGGCCAGGGCGTCGGACTCATGGGCGCGACGCACACCAAAGGCAGACGGATCTGTCCGGCGAGGTGAATCAACAACTGAAAACTGGGTCATGTCGCGCTCCGGGTTCCTGACTCGTCAGGGCCAGGGATGGGCGCGTGACGAGTCGGGCTTGTTCAGCCTTTAATCGTGGTGGTTTTGGTGGACAAGGCGCGCACAACACAACCCAGCGCTGACAAGCGAAGGGGGTTTGACGGTGTGGTGTGGCGATACATCGGAGCGAGAGTTTAACGGATACAAAACCTGAGGGATCACCTAAACGGGCTGTGTTGTGCGGGCGGTGTTGTGCGCCAACAAACCAGGGCCAGCGCTTGGTTGTTCAGCGTTTTGATGCCAAATTGACTTCACGTGCAGTACCAGAGCGTCCAAGCAGCTATATATTCAATAGCAATTCAGAGGAAATCAAGCCAGCGCTTTGACGACTGCATCACCCATCTGCGCCGTGCCCACGCGGGTGCAGCCAGCGCTGTAGATGTCTGTGGTGCGCAGGCCCTGGCTCAGCACGCCCTTCACAGCCGCTTCAATGCGGTCGGCGGCCTGTGGCTGGTTTAGTGAAAAGCGCAGCATCATCGCGGCGCTCAAGATGGTGGCCAGAGGGTTGGCAATGCCTTTGCCAGCAATGTCGGGCGCGCTGCCGTGGCTGGGCTCGTACAGGCCCTGGTTGCTGCTGTTCAGCGACGCACTGGGCAGCATGCCGATGCTGCCGGTCAGCATCGCGGCTTCGTCGCTCAGGATGTCGCCAAACATATTGCCAGTGACCACCACATCAAACTTTTTGGGTGCTTTGACCAACTGCATCGCCGCGTTGTCTACGTACATGTGGTCCAGCGCCACGTCGGGGTATTGCGTGCCAACTTCAGTCACCACATCCTTCCAGAACTGAAAGGTCTCCAGTACATTGGCTTTGTCCACGCTGGTCACACGCTTGCTGCGCTTTTGCGCCGCCTGGAAGGCCACATGCGCAATCCGCTCGATCTCCGGGCGGCTGTAGCGCATGGTGTCAAACGCTTCTTCGCTACCGGGAAAGTGCCCGTCAACGGCCGTGCGGCGGCCACGCGGCTGGCCAAAGTAGATGTCGCCGGTCAGCTCACGGATGATCAGAATGTCCAGCCCCGCAATCAACTCTGGCTTCAGACTGGACGCATCGACCAGTTGTTCGTAGCAAATAGCTGGTCGAAAGTTGGCAAACAGGCCCAGGTTTTTGCGCAAACCCAAAATGGCTTGCTCGGGGCGTAGCGGCCTGTCCAGCGTGTCGTATTTCCAGTCGCCCACCGCGCCAAACAGCACCGCATCGGCCTCTTTGGCCAGCTTCAAGGTGGCGTCTGGCAGCGGGTGGCCGTGGGCCTCATAGGCGGCACCGCCGACCAGCGCCGTTTCCATTTCAAAATTCAAGCCCAAGACCTTCAAGACCTTCACGGCCTCAGCCACGATTTCGGTGCCAATGCCGTCACCCGGCAAGATTGCAATTTTCATTTTTTAGCGGTTTCTTCAGTGGTTGTTGTGTTCAGTGGTTGTTGTGATGTGCCAGTCGCTCCACCAAGGCGTGCTCGCAGGTTTTAAAAAGCAGATAAAAGGCCACCGCAACGTAGGCGTTGACGACCAGCTCCAGCAATTGCAAGGCCCCGCCATCCATGACCGCCATCCAACCGTTTTCCAGCAAAAACTTGGCATTGGCCGAAAACAGATTCACCAAGTTCAGCGAGGCCACCCCGAAGCAGACAAAGCCCAGACCCATGAGCAGGAAACACAAGACCCAATGGCTTACCAGCCACTTGAAGAATCGGGTTTGGTAAAACGTGCTCATGCAGCCAGGGTGTTAGCCAGCCACGGCTTGGTGGCCAGGCGCTGCGCCTCAAACGCTTTGATCTTGTCGGACTGACGCAGGGTCAAACCAATGTCGTCAAAGCCATTGAGCAGGCAAAACTTGCGGAAAGGCTGTACCTCAAACGCAATCTCTTCGCCCTGTGGTTTCACGATGACCTGGCGCTGCAAATCCACGGTGAGCTGGTAGCCCGGAAAGGCCAGCGCCTCGTCAAACAGTTTGCCCACTTGCGCCGCACTGAGCACGATGGGCAGCAGGCCATTTTTGAAGCAGTTGTTGAAAAAAATGTCAGCAAAACTCGGCGCGATGATGGTGCGAAAACCATATTGCTCCAGCGCCCACGGCGCATGCTCACGCGACGAGCCGCAGCCAAAGTTCTCGCGCGCCAACAGCACCGATGCATTTTTGTAGCGCGGCTGGTTCAACACAAAGTCAGGATTGATCTGGCGACTTTCCGGGTCTTGCCCCGGAAAGCCTGCATCCAGGTACCGCCAGGCATCAAACAGGTTTTGCCCAAAGCCGGTTTTGCGGATGGACTTCAAAAACTGCTTGGGAATGATGGCGTCGGTGTCGACATTGTCACGGTCTAGTGGGGCCACCAGACCGGTGTGCACGGTAAAGGGTTTCATTTATTTGTTCTTTTTGGCCGTGTCTTCAATCTTCTCGCCGACCTTTTGCACGTCTTGCCCCACGCCTTTGACGGTGTTGCACCCGGCCAGAAACAATGCCACGCTGACCACGAACAGAGATACAAGAGTTTTCATTGCAAAGCTCCTTAAAAAAAGATCAAACAAACTGACGAACATCGACAAAATGCCCATGCACGGCTGCCGCCGCCGCCATCGCAGGGCTGACCAGGTGGGTGCGGCCGCCGGCACCCTGGCGGCCTTCGAAATTGCGGTTTGACGTGGATGCACAGCGCTCGCCGGGCTCCAGGCGGTCGGCGTTCATGGCCAGGCACATGCTGCAGCCGGGTTCGCGCCATTCAAAGCCGGCTGCTTTGAAAATCTCGTGCAGGCCTTCGCTTTCGGCCTGCGCTTTGACCAGGCCTGAGCCGGGCACGACCATGGCGAGTTTGATGTTGCCAGCGACCTTTTGGCCCAGCTTTTTCACCATGGCGGCGGCTTCGCGCATGTCTTCAATGCGGCTGTTGGTGCACGAGCCAATGAACACCTTGTCTACGTAAATGTCGTTCAGCGCCTTACCGGGTTGCAGGCCCATGTAGGCCAGTGCGCGCTCGATCCCATCGCGTTTGCTGGCGTCTTTTTCCTTGTCGGGGTCGGGCGTGCGCGCATCAATGCCCAGAACCATTTCGGGGGAGGTGCCCCAAGTGACTTGGGGAATGATCTGCGCGGCGTCCAGCTTGACGACGGCGTCGAATGTGGCGTCCGGGTCAGACTGCAAGGTGCGCCAATAGGCGATGGCTTGATCCAGCTCAACCCCTGTGGGCGACATGGGGCGGCCTTTGACATAGGCGATAGTTTTTTCATCGACTGCCACCAGGCCCGCGCGGGCACCGGCTTCAATGGCCATGTTGCACACCGTCATGCGGCCTTCCATGCTGAGCGCGGCAATGGCGCTGCCGCCAAATTCGATGGTGTAGCCGGTGCCGCCTGCGGTGCCGATCTTGCCGATGATGGCCAGCACAATGTCTTTGGCGGTGACGCCTTTGGGCAACTGACCATTGACCTGCACCAACATGTTTTTAGCCTTTTTGGCCAGCAGGGTTTGGGTAGCCAGCACGTGCTCCACCTCGCTGGTGCCGATGCCATGGGCCAGTGCGCCAAACGCGCCGTGGGTGCTGGTGTGTGAGTCGCCGCACACCACCGTCATGCCTGGCAGCGTGGCGCCCTGCTCGGGGCCGATCACGTGCACGATGCCCTGGCGTTTGGACAGGAAGGGGAAGAAGGCTGCTGCGCCGTATTGCTTGATGTTCGCGTCCAAGGTGACCACCTGCTCGCGGCTGGTGGGGTCGGTGATGCCGTCGTAGCCGCGCTCCCAACCAGTGGTGGGTGTGTTGTGGTCGGCCGTGGCCACGATGGAGCTGGTGCGCCAGACCGGGCGGCCCGCTTCACGCAGGCCTTCAAACGCCTGCGGGCTGGTGACTTCGTGCACCAGGTGGCGGTCGATGTACAGGATGGTGGTGCCGTCTTCTTCAGAGTGAACGACGTGCTCATCCCAAATTTTGTCGTAGAGCGTGCGGGGCATGTGTAGAGGTTCCTTCAGGTGAGACTTTAATCGAGTTTTATAAATGAAATCGGCTGTCAGCCCAGTAATTCATTGCTCAAACAGCTACACTTTTTGTAGCATTCAAACTACTTTGCGCCTGCGGTTCCCGTGTGAGGTGCGCCACCAGCAGCCGCGCGCTGGCAGGTAGCGCCGCAAAATCTCGCGAAACAATTTGCGTCTGCCGTGCGGCCCAGCTATCGGTCAGCGCAATGGCCACCAGATCGCCCACGCCGTGCATTAAGGCAAACGCGCGATCGGGTATCAGGCCAATGCCCAGTCCGTTGTGAATCATGCGGCACATGGCGTCCAGCCCAGTCACATGAATGCGCAACTTGATGTTTTTGCCCGCTTGCGCAGCAGCGCGGCGCATGGCCAGGTAGATGGCGCTGTTGCTGTGCAGACCTACATGATCCCAATCCAGGCTTGCTTCAAAACTGATAGCTGCTTGAGCAGCCAATACGTGGCCTCGAGGCACAACCAGCATGAGATTGTCGCGCCGATAGGGCTGGGCTTGCAGGCCGTTCAGGCCATTTGCCTGGCCACTGGCCAAGCCGCCAACCGGGTGGCAGATACCAATATCGGCCGCGCCTTCCAGTACCGCACGAATCACCTCAGTGCTCACGTGCTCTTCCAGGTCAATCTTGATTTGCTCGTGCTGCCGGGCGAAGGCACCCAGGTCTTCTGGCAAAAACTGCACGATGGAGGAAATGTTGGCGTGCATGCGCACATGGCCGCGCACGCCACCGGCGTATTCGCTCAGCTCGCCCTGCATTTTTTCCAGGCTGAACAGCACATGGCGGGCATGGTGCAAAAAGGTCTCGCCTGCGGGCGTCACGTCCACACCACGCGCATGGCGGTACAGCAGCGGCGTGGCCAGGGTGGCTTCCAGATCGGAGATGCGCTTGCTCACGGCCGAGGGCGCAATGAACTCGCGCTCGGCCGCTTTGCCAATGCTGCCGGTCTCCACCACGGCCACAAACAGGTGCAGCGAGGTCACGTCCAGCCGCCGCGCAAAGTTGCGCAGGTCAGACGGTGGATGGGGCACGAGTGAAAGCCTGGACACGAGAGGGGTTTGGGGGTTGGTCATCGTTTTGAACGATGTGACGCACATTTTCGGTTAATTTTTCGCTTCAGTCATCGTCTTTGAAGAAGGCTGACGTCGCCAAATGGCATCCTGGCTCGGTGGGATTGGACGTTTAATCCCGCCCAGATTCGATCAAAACGCCACCCGATGGAGACAAACATGACAATTTCCCGCCGCCACGCATTGACCGCTGTAGCAGCCAGCACCGCGACCCTGGCCGCGCCCTGGGTGCGCGCCCAAAGCTTCCCCGACCGGCCCATCACCCTCATCGTGCCCGCGCCGCCCGGTGGCACGGCCGACATCTCGGCCCGTGCGTTGCAGGAGCCGCTGGGCAAGGCGCTGGGGCAATCCATCGTGGTAGACAACAAGGGCGGCGGCAATGGTGCCGTGGCCTCCATGGCTGTACTCAACGCCAAGCCAGACGGCCACACCTTGTTGATGGCGTACAGCGGATTTCATTGCATGAGCCCGCATCTGGTCAAGCTGCCATATGACCCCATCAAAGACCTGCAAGCCATCTGCAACGTGTACTCAGCGCCGCAGGTGCTGGTGGTGCGCTCCAGCATGGAGAGCATCAAAACCGCGCAAGACCTGATTGCCTACGCCAAAGCCAACCCCGCCAAACTGAACTACGGCTCCTCGGGTAACGGCTCGGTGCAACACATTGCGGCCGAGTTGTTCAAGCAGCTCACCGGCACCTTCATCACCCACATTCCCTACCGCGGCACCGGCCCCACGGTGCAAGACTTGCTGACCGGCTCGATTGACATGACGATCACCACTGCGCCACCGCTGATCCCCCACATTCAAAGTGGCAAGTTCCGCCCCTTGCTGGTGGCCGGCCGCAAACGCCTGAGCACCTTGCCCAACGTGCCCACCGCGCTGGAGCTGGGCATCAAAGGCTACGAGGTAGACGCCTGGTTTGCCCTTTACACCCACGCCCAGACCCCGAAAAGCGCGGTGGACCGTGTAGCGCAAGAGGCACAAAAAATCATGTCTACCGCCGCCTTCCGAGACCGCGCTGCCAGCCAGGGTGCCGAAGCCGCCTACCTGGATCCGGTGCAAATGAGCGCCTATGCCAGCGCCGAGTACGTGCGCTGGGGCAAGGTGATCAAATCGGCAGGGATCAAGGCGGATTAGCCCGATTCAGGGCAAAAACAGCCACCCTCCCTTGTAAAACATGCTCAAGCAGCTATCAAATAAATAGCAAACAGGAAACAAAAAACCCGCTGGGTGCAAGACCAGCGGGTTTTGGGGGATGGCGGTAACACCGCCACAGGCCAGCTTATCGCTGCGCAAGCGGCTTCACGTCGCGCTGTGTGGAGCCGGAGAACAACTGGCGCGGGCGGCCGATTTTGTATTCGGGGTCGGCAATCATTTCGTTCAGTTGGGCAATCCAGCCAACGGTACGGGCCAGCGCGAAGATAGCGGTGAACAGGCTGACGGGGATGCCGATGGCGCGTTGCACGATGCCGGAGTAAAAGTCCACGTTGGGGTATAGCTTGCGGGAAACAAAGTACTCGTCTTCCAGTGCAATTTTTTCCAGCGCCATCGCTAGCTTGAACAGCGGGTCGTTTTGCAGACCGAGTTCCTGCAGCACTTCTTTGCAGGTTTCCTGCATCAGCTTGGCGCGCGGGTCGTAGTTTTTGTACACGCGGTGGCCAAAGCCCATCAGGCGCACGCCGGAGTTTTTGTCCTTGACCTTTTCCATGAACTCGCCCACCTTGGCCACACCGCCCATTTTCTGGATGTCTTCCAGCATGTTCAGGCAGGCTTCGTTGGCGCCGCCGTGGGCCGGGCCCCACAGGCAGGCTACGCCAGCTGCAATGGCAGCAAACGGGTTGGTGCCCGAGCTGCCGCACAGGCGCACGGTGGAGGTAGAGGCGTTTTGCTCGTGGTCGGCGTGCAGGATGAAGATGCGGTCGAGCGCGCGCTCGATCACGGGGCTGACGTGGTAGTCCTCGCAGGGCGTGGCAAACATCATGCGCATGAAGTTGCCAGCGTAGCTGAGGTCGTTCTTGGGATACATGTAAGGCTGGCCTGCGCTGTACTTGTAGGCCATAGCCACCAGGGTGGGCATTTTGGCAATCAGGCGGATCGCGGCTATCTCGCGGTGCTCGGGGTTGTTGATGTCGGTGCTGTCGTGATAGAAGGCCGACAAGGCGCCCACCAGGCCGGTCATGATGGCCATGGGGTGGGCATCGCGGCGGAAACCACGCAGGAAAAACTGCATCTGCTCGTTGACCATGGTGTGCATGGTCACGGTGCGGGTGAATTTGGTTTTCTGGTCAGCATTGGGCAGGTCACCGTACAGCAGCAGGTGGCAGGTTTCCATGAAGTCACAGCTGGTAGCCAGCTGCTCGATGGGGTAGCCGCGGTACAGCAGCTCGCCTTTGTCGCCGTCGATATAGGTGATGGACGACTGCGTGGCCGCCGTGGACAAGAAACCTGGGTCGTAGGTGAACATGCCGGTTTGCGCATACAGCTTGCGGATGTCAATCACATCCGGGCCCACGGTACCTTTGTACACGGGCAGCTCGACGCTGGGGCTGCCGTTGGAAAACGACAGGGTGGCTTTGTTGTCGGCAAGTTTCATGGGAACGTCCTCG
Organism: Comamonadaceae bacterium; assembly: GCA_013297875.1. Classification (GTDB taxonomy): domain Bacteria; phylum Pseudomonadota; class Gammaproteobacteria; order Burkholderiales; family Burkholderiaceae_C; genus JAAFIW01. The sequence goes on from JAAFIW010000007.1 coordinate 42,765, forward strand.
TTTGGTTTTCAGTGGGTGGAAGTGGTGGATGCGTTCAGGCCCCGCAGCATACCCAGCACGTGTTGCACGGGCGGCGTGGCAGTGTCACCTTCGGGCTGGCGGCGCTGCAACAGCAGATCCAGCAGGTCGTTGTCAGACAAATCCATCAGCACGTTCAAGCTGTTGGCCTGGCCCACCGTCAGTGTGGGCTCGTACTGTTTGAAGAAACGCTCAATGAACAAGTCGTTCTCAAGCAAACCGCGGCGGCAACGCCATTTGAGCTTACTCAACGATCTTTCGTCGAGCAAGGCGTCTGGCGCATCCGGCAGCTCCTCGGACATCATCACACCGCGCGGCGAACCATCAGCTCTTTGATCTTGCCAATGGCCTTGGTGGGGTTCAGGCCCTTGGGGCACACATCGACGCAGTTCATGATGGTGTGGCAGCGAAACAGGCGGTAGGGGTCTTCCAGGTTGTCCAGGCGGTCAGCGGTCGCTTCGTCGCGGCTGTCTGCAATGAAGCGGTAAGCCTGCAGCAAACCGGCGGGACCGACGAATTTGTCGGGGTTCCACCAGAAGCTGGGGCAACTGGTCGAGCAGCTCGCGCACAGGATGCACTCGTACAAACCGTTCAACTCGTCACGCTCCTCGGGCGACTGCAGGCGCTCTTTCTCGGGTGGTACGTTGTCGTTTACCAAGTAAGGCTTGATCGAGTTGTACTGCTTGAAAAACTGAGTCATGTCCACGATCAGATCGCGAATGACGGGCAGGCCGGGCAGCGGTTTCAAGGTGATCACGCCCGGCAAGGTGCGCATATTGGTCAAGCAGGCCAGGCCGTTTTTGCCATTGATGTTCATCGCATCAGACCCGCACACGCCTTCGCGACAGGAGCGGCGGAAGGTGATGGTGGGGTCTTGCGCCTTGAGCTTCATCAGCACGTCCAGCAGCATGCGCTCGTCGCCGTCCACTTCCACCTCGATGGTCTGCATGTACGGCTTGGCGTCTTTTTCAGGGTCGTAGCGATAGATTTTGAAGGTGCGTTTTTGCATGGTGTGCTCGCTGGTGGATACTTAAAACGTGCGGGTTTTCAGGGGCACAGAATCCACCGTCAAGGGCTTCATCTGCACCGGCTTGTAGCTCATGCGGTTGCCGTCCTTGAACCACAGGCTGTGCTTGTGCCAGTCGGTATCGTTACGGCCATTGGGGTGCGCAGGCGTGTCGCCGTAGTCGTCCACCGAATGCGCACCACGGCTTTCCTTGCGGGCTGCGGCCGACTCGATCGTGGCCTGCGCGCTTTCTATCAGGTTTTCTACTTCCAGTGCCTCAATGCGGGCGGTGTTGAACACCTTGGATTTGTCTTTCAAGCCGATGGCGTCAACCCGCGTGCGAAGCGCCGCGATTTTCTTCACGCCTTCGTCCAGGCTGGCTTGGGTGCGGAACACGCCCGCGTGTTGCTGCATGGTGGCGCGGATGTCGTTGGCCACATCTTGCGCATACTCGCCGTCGGTCGCGCCGTCCAGGCGGTTCAGGCGTTCCAGGCTGCGGTCGGCTGCGTCGTCGGGCAGCGGTTTGTGCAGCTTGTTTTTCTGGTTGAACTCCACAATGTGGTTACCAGCGGCACGGCCAAACACCAACAAATCGAGCAGCGAGTTCGTACCGAGGCGGTTCGCGCCATGAACGCTCACACAGGCGCACTCGCCCACGGCGTACACGCCGTTGACGATGGCGTTGTGCTGGTCACCCTTGGGCACCACCACCTGGCCGTGGATGTTGGTGGGAATGCCGCCCATTTGGTAATGGATGGTGGGCACCACCGGAATCGGCTCTTTGGTGATGTCCACATTGGCGAAATTCACGCCGATTTCGTAGACCGATGGCAGGCGCTTGTGAATGGTTTCTGCGCCCAAATGATCGAGCTTGAGCAGCACGTAGTCTTTGTTGGGGCCGCAGCCACGGCCTTCCTTGATTTCCTGGTCCATGCAGCGCGAAATGAAATCGCGCGGTGCCAGGTCTTTCAGGGTGGGGGCGTAGCGCTCCATGAAACGCTCGCCGTTGCCGTTGATCAAAATCGCGCCCTCGCCCCGGCAGCCTTCGGTCAGCAGCACACCCGCGCCGGCCACGCCAGTGGGGTGAAACTGCCAGAACTCCATGTCTTCCATCGGAATACCCGCGCGGGCCGTCATGCCCAGGCCGTCTCCGGTGTTGATGAAGGCATTGGTCGATGCCGCAAAAATGCGGCCCGCACCGCCCGTGGCCAGCAGCGTGGTTTTGGCTTCCAGAATGTGCAGGTCGCCAGTTTCCATTTCCATGGCCACCACGCCCAGCACATCGCCATCGGCGTCGCGCACCAGGTCCAGCGCCATCCATTCCACAAAGAAGTTGGTGCGCTCTTTCACGTTTTGCTGGTACAGCGTGTGCAGCATCGCGTGGCCGGTGCGGTCAGCGGCGGCGCAGGCGCGTTGCACGGGCTTTTCGCCGTAGTTGGCGGTGTGGCCGCCAAACGGGCGCTGGTAGATGGTGCCGTCGGGGTTGCGGTCAAACGGCATGCCCATGTGCTCCAGGTCGTAGACCACCTTGGGGGCTTCGCGGCACATGAATTCAATCGCGTCCTGGTCGCCCAACCAGTCGCTGCCCTTGACGGTGTCATAAAAATGGTAGTGCCAGTTGTCTTCTGACATATTGCCCAGGCTGGCACCAATACCGCCTTGCGCGGCCACCGTGTGCGAACGCGTGGGAAACACTTTGGACAGCACCGCCACGTTCAAGCCCGCGCGGGCCAGTTGCAGCGAGGCACGCATGCCGGAGCCGCCGGCACCGACGATGACAACATCAAACTTGCGTTTGGCGATTTTTGCTTTGGTGTAACTCATGACTTACAGCCTCCAGAGAACTTGAATCGCCCAGCCAGCGCAGCCGACCAGCCAGACGATGGTGAAAACCTGCAACGCAAGGCGCAGCCACAAAGCGGACGTCACATAGTCCATCCAGATATCGCGCATACCCACCCAGACATGCCAGGCCATGGCCACAATGACCGAGAAGGTCAGCACCTTCATCCACTGAGCAGCAAAAATGCCGGCCCATTTGTCGTATCCCATAGGGCCTTTGTTCAGCAGCACCTGACCCAGTACCAGTAGCGTGAAAAGCGCCATCAAGGCAGCCGTCACGCGCTGGCTCAGCCAGTCTCGCAGGCCATAGTGTGCGCCCACCACGATGCGTTTGGTTCCGTAGTTCACAGACATTTCAGACTCCTTGATTTCAGTACAGGCCAAACAGCTTGGCGCCGAGCACCACAGTCAGAAACAGGCTGACAACCAGGGTAACCAGCGCAGAGGTTTTGCCAAATTCCTTGGTGACTGCCCCATGGCTGGTGTCCATCCACAGGTGGCGTAAACCGGCAGTCAGGTGGTGCAGGTAAGCCCATATGACCGCCAACGCCAACAGCTTGAAAAACCAGCCAGGCCAAAAGCCCACGCCCTGGTTGAACGTGGCGGCGAATTTCAGGAATGACCACTCAGAGGTAACGGACTTGTCAAACATCCAGATGATGAAAGGCAACAGCAAAAACATGAGCGCGCCGCTGATACGGTGCAAGATGGACACCCAGCCGGCCAAGGGAAGCCGGTATTGGGGCAGGTCGGTCAACTTGTTGATATTGCGAAACTCAGGTCGCTTGGGCGGTGGGGCGGAAGCCAACTCAGACATGGTGGTGCTTTCTTGTAGGTAACTGCTTGGTAACTTGACGTCGGAAGTTTGAAATCGGAAGGCAGATGTTGCCAGATGCAATCGCATTCAAAATTCTATTGCAACGCAGCAAGCTGACGCGATCATGTCACGGCTTGGCCAAGCATTGCGCTCAACTCAGGTCATTTCGGTAGTGGTGGGTGTCGGTGCGGTACAGGCCGCGGCGCAACTCCATGGGAGTATCGTTATAGGTGTAAGCGACCCGCTCCACGCTGAGCAAGGGCATCGCACCGTCGACGCCCAACAACAGCGCCTGCGCAGCATCGGCGTTCACTGCGCGTATTTTTTCCTCGGCCCGCACCATGCGAACCCCAAAGTCCACCTCAAACATGGCGTAGGTGGGGCCTTGGTAGCTGGCCATTTGCTCGGCGGTCAGGCCTTTGAACGCTTGGCCCGGCAGCCACAGGTCTTCCAGAATGGTGGGCACGCCGCCAAACGACAGCACGCGGCGCACCTGCAGCACCGGGTCGCCGGCTCGTAGCCCCAGTGCGCGGGCCACATCGGCGCTGGCGCGGCTGCGCTTGCAATCCACCACCTGGCGCTGGGCTGGGCCTTCCTGGTCCAGGTCACCTTTGTCAGGCATCAGCTTCAGAAAACGGTACTGCACATGCTGCTCGCTGTGCGTGGCAACAAAAGTGCCTTTGCCCTGGCGGCGCACCAGCAGGTTGTCGGCGGCCAACTCGTCAATGGCTTTGCGCACCGTGCCCTGGCTCACCCGGTAACGCGCCGCCAGCTCCATTTCGCTGGGAATGGCCTCGCCGGGCTTCCACTCAGCCGCTTGCAGGCTTTGCAAAATCAGCGCCTTGATTTGTTGGTACAAAGGGCTGAAGGCTGGCGGAAGCTGCGTTGGCACGCCTGAGGCCGCACCGTCGCCAGCAGGCGACAGATCGGTCAAGGTGGGGTTGGGCGTATGGGCCATGGGTCAAGCAGAAAAGAGAAGCGGATATTATCTTATATAAGACATAAGACAGATTGGTGTTTTCCTTTTTTCGCCGCTACACTTAGTGCCTCATCCTGCATCCCTTTTTCTTCTTTTTCCATTGTCTTTCGGAGATTTCCCCATGAGCAAAAAGCCTGTTCGCGTCGCCGTCACGGGTGCCGCCGGTCAAATCGGTTATGCCCTGTTGTTTCGCATCGCTTCGGGCGAAATGCTGGGCAAAGACCAGCCTGTGATCCTGCAATTACTGGAAATCCCTGACGAAAAAGCGCAAAAAGCCCTCAAGGGCGTGATGATGGAACTGGACGATTGCGCCTTCCCGCTGCTGGCCAGCATGGAGGCCCACAGCGACCCGATGACCGCGTTCAAAGACACCGACTACGCCCTGCTGGTGGGCTCGCGCCCCCGCGGCCCCGGCATGGAGCGTGCCGAGCTGTTGGCCATCAACGGTGCCATCTTCACCGCCCAGGGCAAGGCGCTGAATGCGGTGGCCAGCCGCAACGTGCGCGTGCTGGTGGTGGGCAACCCCGCCAACACCAATGCTTTCATCGCGATGAAGAGCGCGCCCGACCTGCCGCGCAAGAACTTCACCGCCATGCTGCGCCTGGACCACAACCGCGCGGCCAGCCAGATTGCGGCGAAAACGGGTAAGGCTGTGGCAGACATTGAAAAACTCTGCGTCTGGGGCAACCACTCGCCCACCATGTATGCCGACTACCGCTTTGCGTCCATCAAGGGCGAAAGCGTCGCCAAAATGATCAACGACCAGGAATGGAACGCCAACACCTTCCTGCCCACCGTGGGCAAGCGCGGTGCGGCCATCATCGAGGCGCGCGGCCTGTCCAGCGCCGCCTCGGCCGCCAACGCCGCCATTGACCACATGCGCGACTGGGCGCTGGGCACCCACGGCAAGTGGGTCACCATGGGTATTCCGTCTGACGGCCAGTACGGCATTCCCAAGGACGTGATGTTTGGCTTCCCTGTCACCTGCGCGAATGGCGAATACACGGTGGTCGACGGCCTGGCGATTGACGAGTTCAGCCAGACCTGCATCAACAAAACCCTGGCTGAGTTGCAGGGCGAGGCGGACGGCGTCAAGCATCTGCTGTGATGGCCTGATGAAAGATGAAGAATGACCTCGCTTCGCGTAGATGACAAATGACTAAGCTTCCCCCATCATCTGTCATTGAAGCACAGCGAAATCATCTTTCATTGCATCCAAGAGACGTGCTCCTCGGCGCCCAAGCCGGTGCCATCCGCATCCCGGTGTGCGACCACTACAGCGGCACGCCTGAGCGCATGGGTAAAAGCCTGCAACTGCAGGCCGAGATGACCGCTGAGTTTGGTGCCTGCGTGTTTGATGTGACGCTGGACTGCGAAGACGGTGCGCCAGTGGGCGGTGAGGCCGAACATGCGGCCTTGGTCGCCGAGTTGGTAGACCAGTCCGCGCCGCAAGCCCGCGTCGCCGTGCGTGTGCACCCAGTGAACCACCCCGCATTTGCACAAGACATCGCCACCATCGCGGGCCGGGTGGGTTCCAGGCTGAGCCACATCATGATTCCCAAGGTGGAGTCGGTTTCAGACCTGTTTCAGGCCGAAAAAGCCCTTGAGCCCACGCCTGGCGGGCATTTGCCGCTGCAAGTTTTGATTGAATCCCCCTTGGCGGTGCACCATGCATTCGAGATTGCAGCCCACCCCCGCGTGCAGTCGCTCAGCTTCGGCCTGATGGATTTTGTCTCGGCCCACGGCGGGGCCATTCCCGCTGATGCCATGACCGTGCGGGGCCAGTTCAGCCACCCGTTGGTGCTGCGCGCCAAGCTGGCCATCGCCTCGGCTTGCCATGCCCACGGCAAGGTGCCGTCGCACTGCGTGGTCACCGAATTCAAAGATTCCGCCCGGCTGGCGGCAGCCGTTCGCCAGGCCTCGCGCGAGCTGGGCTACACCCGCATGTGGAGCATTCACCCGGCGCAGATTCGCCCCATCGTGCAGGCCTTTGCGCCCGATGTTCAAGCCATTGAAATTGCTACTGAAATAATAGCTGCCGCAGCAAATAATTCATGGGCTCCCATCAGTTTTGACGCCCAATTGCACGACCGGGCCAGCTACCGCTACCAGTGGCAGGTGCTGGAGCGTGCCCACCACACGGGTCAACGCCTGGATGCCAGCGTGGCGCACTACTTTGCCTGACCAGTCGCTACTTGCCTCTACACCCATTTCCTGGAGATCCCGATGAACAAGCTCACCCAAACCCTGACCGCGATGGCCCTGTTCAGCGCGCTGGGCGTGTCTACCGCGCAGACCAGCGAACCCCAAAAGCCCGCGGCCAAGGCACCCGCCAAAGCTGCATCGGCCAAGACCACATCAGCTAAAGGTGCCGCCACGGCCGCGCCGGCTGCCACCTTGAGTCCCGAGCAACTTGAAATCGCCAAACGCGTCTACACCGGTCGCCAGCCCTGCGAACTGGGTGCTTCGGTCACCGTCACGGCCGATGCCAAAACGCCCGGCATGTTCAACGTCTCCACCGGCAAATCCAATTTCCGCATGACGCCGGTGGCCACCACCACCGGCGCGATACGCCTGGAAGACAGCAAAGCCGGCGCGGTGTGGCTGCAACTGGGCAACAAATCCATGCTGATGAACCAGAAAATTGGTCAACGTCTGGCCGACGATTGCCAAAGCTCCGAGCAAAAAGCAGTAATCGAGTCGCTGAAAACCAACCCCGCGCCCAATCTGCTGGAGCCCGCCACCCCCGCTGCCCCCGGCACGCCGGTACCTTCCGGCCCCATCAGCGCCACCAAAACCATTTGATTTGTTCGTTGAAGTAAGCCCCCTTTTCGGAGAAAACCATGCTGCAAACCTACCGCCAACACGCCGCCGAACGCGCCGCCCTGGGCATTCCGCCGCTACCGCTGTCTGCCCAACAAACCGCAGACCTGATCGAACTCATCAAAGCCCCACCCGCGGGCGAAGACGCGTTTTTGATGGACTTGCTGACCCACCGTGTGCCTCCCGGTGTGGACGACGCCGCCAAGGTCAAAGCCAGCTTCCTGTCCGCCGTGGCGCATGGCGACATTGCGGTGGGCCTGGTCAGCAAAGCCAAAGCCACTGAGTTGCTGGGCACCATGGTGGGCGGCTACAACGTCAAGCCACTGATTGACCTGCTGGACCACACCGAAGTGGCTGCCACTGCTGCCGCCGCGCTGAAAAAAACCCTGCTGATGTTTGATTTCTTCCACGACGTGGCCGAAAAAGCCAAGGCGGGCAATGCACAAGCCAAAGATGTGATGCAAAGCTGGGCCAACGCCGAGTGGTTCACCAGCCGCCCCGAGGTGGCGAAAAAAATCACCGTCACCGTTTTCAAAGTCACAGGCGAAACCAACACCGACGACCTGTCCCCCGCGCCCGACGCCTGGAGCCGCCCCGACATTCCGCTGCACTACCTGGCCATGCTGAAAAACGCCCGCCCCGGCATCACGCCAGAAGAAGACGGCAAGCGCGGCCCCATGCAGTTCATTGAAGACCTGAAGAAAAAAGGCCATCTGGTGGCCTATGTGGGCGACGTGGTGGGCACCGGCTCCAGCCGCAAATCGGCCACCAACAGCGTGATCTGGGCCACCGGGCAAGACATTCCCTTTGTGCCCAACAAGCGTTTTGGCGGTGTCACCCTGGGCGGGAAAATCGCGCCGATTTTCTTCAACACCCAAGAAGACTCCGGCGCACTGCCGATTGAAGTAGATGTGTCAGCCTTCAACATGGGCGACGTGATCGACATCTATCCGTATGACGGCAAGATCGAAAAAGACGGCAAAGTGGCTGTGCAGTTCCAGCTGAAAAGCGATGTGTTGTTTGACGAAGTGCGCGCCGGTGGCCGCATCAACCTGATCATCGGCCGCAGCCTCACTGCCAAAGCCCGCGACTTTTTGGGCCTGCCCGCCAGCACAGTGTTCCGCTTGCCCACGGTGCCCACCGCCACCAAGGCCGGCTTTACCGTCGCGCAAAAAATGGTCGGCCGCGCCTGTGGCCTGCCGGTGGTGGCGGGCGTGCAGCAAGGCGTGCGCCCCGGCACCTACTGCGAGCCGCGCATGACCACCGTGGGCAGCCAGGACACCACCGGCCCGATGACCCGCGACGAGCTGAAAGACCTGGCCTGCCTGGGCTTTAGCGCCGACATGGTGATGCAAAGCTTTTGCCACACCGCCGCCTACCCCAAGCCGGTTGACGTGAAAACCCACCGAGAGCTGCCGGCGTTCATCAGCAACCGCGGCGGCGTGGCCCTGCGCCCCGGTGACGGCGTGATTCACAGCTGGCTGAACCGCCTGCTGCTGCCAGACACTGTGGGCACTGGCGGCGACAGCCACACCCGCTTTCCGATTGGCATCAGCTTCCCCGCAGGCTCGGGCCTGGTGGCTTTTGGTGCCGCCACCGGCGTGATGCCGCTGGACATGCCCGAGAGCATTCTGGTGCGCTTCAAAGGCCAGATGCAGCCCGGCATCACGCTGCGCGACCTGGTGCACGCCATTCCCTACTACGCCATCAAACAGGGCCTGCTGACGGTGGCCAAGCAAGGCAAGATCAACGCGTTTTCGGGTCGCATTCTGGAGATTGAAGGCCTGCCCGATTTGAAGGTGGAACAAGCCTTTGAGCTCAGCGACGCATCGGCCGAGCGCAGCGCTGCGGGTTGTACCGTCAAGCTGAACAAAGAGCCCATCATCGAGTACCTGACCAGCAACGTGGTGCTGATGAAAAACATGATTGCCGACGGCTACGCCGACAAGCGCAGCCTGGAGCGCCGCATCGCCGCCGTGCAAGCCTGGCTGGCCAAGCCCGAGCTGCTGGAAGCCGACAAAGACGCCGAATACGCTCACATCATCGAGATCGACCTGGCTGACCTGAAAGAGCCGGTGCTGTGCTGCCCCAACGACCCCGACGACGCCAAGCTGCTGTCCGCGGTTGAAAACACCAAGATCGACGAAGTCTTCATTGGCTCCTGCATGACCAACATCGGCCACTTCCGCGCCGCCAGCAAGCTCTTGGAAGGCAAGCGCGACATCCCCGTCAAGCTGTGGATTGCCCCGCCCACCAAGATGGACGCCGCCGAACTCACCAAAGAAGGCCACTACGGCGTGTTTGGCACAGCTGGTGCCCGCACCGAAATGCCCGGCTGCAGCCTGTGCATGGGCAACCAGGCCCAGGTGCGCGAAGGCGCCACGGTGGTGAGCACCAGCACCCGCAACTTCCCCAACCGCCTGGGCAAAAACACCAATGTGTTTCTGGCGTCGGCCGAGCTGGCTGCGATTGCCTCCAAGCTGGGGCGCATTCCTACCGTGGCGGAATACCACGCCGATATGGGCGTGGTGAATGCTGATGGGGCCAAGATTTACCAGTACATGAACTTCGACCGGATTCAGGAGTATCAGGATGTGGCAGAAGGGATAGCGGCTTGATAGGTTGAGTATTTGTTCCATGAAAAAGCGGCCTTCGGGCCGCTTTTTTAAACGCCACTCAAACTGGCCAGTTCGTCGAGCAAATCGTCGTCGGTATACGGCTTGGTCACGTAGCGGGTCACGCCGGCTTCGCTGGCCATTTGGCGGTGTTTGTCCATGGATCGGCTGGTAATCATGACCACGGGCACGTCATGGAGGTCGGCCCGGTTGCGGATGTGGCGGGTGAGATCCAGGCCATTGAGGTTGGGCATTTCCAGGTCGGTCAGCACCAGCGAGGGCTTGAGCTTGGCCAGCTGGGTGATGGCGTCCATGCCGTCAAACGCCGTCACGGTGCGGTAACCGCTGTCGCCCAGCAGCTGGGTTAGCGAGCGACGCACGGACAGGGAGTCGTCCACCACCAGAATGAGTGGCCGCGTGTCTTGCTGTGTGGCCTGCGTGCCCAGTGAGCGCAGGCTGGCTTTGTCGCGCAACAGGCTGGGAATGTCCAGCACCGGTGCCACGCTGCCATCGGGCATGATGGCAGCGCCCAGCAAACCGGGCAGGTTGACCAGGGCCGCGTGCAAGGGCTGCAGCAGCACCTCGCGCGAGGAGACCACCGCTTGCACAGACAGCGCTACATCGCCCTCGGGGCCGCGCACCACCACCAGTGGCTGCTGATCCATGGCCGCGTCGGCCCCTGCATCGTCTTCAATACCCAATGCTGAAGCCATGCGCCGCACCGGCAGGGTTTGCTGGTTGTAGACCAGCTGCCAACCTGCGCTGGTTTGCTGCAGGCTGCCCATGCCGGGTGCCAGCGCGGTTTGGACCGCAGAGGCCGGCAGCGCAAACAACTGACCACCCACACGCACAAACAGCGCAAACAACAAGGCGCGCGAGGCAGGAAAGCGCAGCGTGATGGCGCTGCCCTTTCCGGCTTCGGTGGCAATCAGCACACTGCCGCCCATGCGCTCCAGGCGCTCACGCACCACGTCCATACCCACACCCCGGCCCGACACTTCGGTGATGCTGCTGCGGGTGGTAAAGCCGGGTTGCATGACCAGGCGCAGCAACTGGGCCTCAGAGGGCTCTTCGTTAGCGGCCAACAGGCCGCGCTCAATGCCTTTTTGCCAAATGGCGTTCAGGTTCAAGCCCGCGCCGTCGTCGCGCACCACGGCTTCGACCGCACCGGCCTGCTCACGAAACTGCACGCTGATCGTGCCTTGCGGGTTTTTGCCCTGCGCGCGGCGCACTGCTGGCAACTCGATGCCGTGATCGACCGCGTTGCGCAGCAGGTGAAGCAAGGGCTCACCCAATTGATCCAGCACCTCACGGTCCAGCATGACCTCTTCGCCCGACACCTCCAGCTCAGCTTCTTTTTGCGTGCTGCGTGCAGTCTGGCGCACGTTGCGCTTCAGGCGCGCAGTGAGCGTGCCGGCAGGCAGCAGCCGGGTGGTGAGCACCAGGCGCTGGAAGTTGCGTGCAGTGAGTTCCTGGCGCAGCGCCTGGGATGACAAGCCGCCCAGCTTTTCCTGCACGGTGTCCGCCATGTCCTTGAAGTCGGCGCTGGATTCATACAGCGCCTTGGTCAGACCATACAACTCGTTGTATTGATCCAGCTCCAGCGCATCCAGGCCGCCAGCGGCCTGCTCGGCCTTTAGCGACACACCACGCAAGGACACCGCGCGGTCCAGCTCGGCCAGACGGTTTTGCATGGACAGGTTCTGCGCCAGCAAGGCCTTTTGACGCGCCAGTGCCTCGTCCAGCGCCAGGCGCAACTGGGCAGAGCCCAGAAACAGCTCGCCAGCCGTGCGCAAAAACTCGTCAATGCGGCGCACCGAGACGCGGGTGGTGACGTCTTCTTCCGGGTTGGCGGCAGCAGTGGCCGCTGGTGCCCGCTGCGCTGTGGCAGAAGGCAGCGGTATAGCGGGCATCGGGGGTAGCTGGGCCAGCGGCAAGGCGGCTTGCACAGACAACTCGGGGCTCACAAGATCCGGCTGTACCGACAAGTCAAGGTCAAAATCAAAATCGGGCCCTGCGGTTTGGCCAGGTGTAGCATCCAACGCTGTTTCACTCGCTATTATTTCAATAGCTGCTTGAGCAGTATCTATTAGGGCTGATGGCCCATTTGTCTTTAAAACATAGTCCCAGTCCATCACCGCCTGCAACACCTGCTGGGCGTTGTCAGGTGGTGCTTCTTCACCCATCACGGCGTAAACCTGCTGCTCCAGGGTGGCGGTGGCGTCCTGCAAGATGTCAGACAGGGCGCGGGGAAGGCTTGGCACCTCGGGCAGACTGGCCAGAAAGTCCAGGATGTCTTCCAGGCGGTGCGCCAAGCGGCTGATGCCGCGAATGCCAATCATCGCTGCCACGCCCTTGAACGAGTGGGCAATACGCCGCGCTTCGACCAGGCCCGCGCCGGTCTCGTCCTGCCCTTGCAGCACTTGCAGCACCAGCACCGACAACTGCACCGCCTGCTCGGCAGCGTCGCCGATGAAGGCCTCATACACCGAAGCATCCACATCGGCAGGCACTTGCAGATCGGTGTCGGCCAGGGTGGCGGTTTCCTGCTCGGCCAGGGGCTCGTCAAACTCCTGCGACAGCACAATGGGTTCAGCCAGCATGATGTGCAACTGGCCGACGCCCTCCACATCCACAGGCAACAGCAACCGGGGGTCGGCCGCGTAATCCAGCAGGCCCAAGGTGGCCGCCTCGCTGGTGTGGTCGTCCAGATAGGCCGCCAGCGCGCCAGGCCACAGCGTATGGGCTTCGGCCCAATCCACGCGCTGGTCTTCGCTGGCGTTGTCAAGCGCCGCCACACTGTCCAGCAGTACTTGCAGCCACTGCGCCAGACCGTTCAAGGCCAGCATGCTGCAGGTTTCCTGGGTGCGCTCCAGCTGGCTGCGGTAGGCATCCAGCGCGTCAGCGCGCGGGTTTTCGGCCAGGGCTTCCAGCCAGGGCATCAGGTCGCCCTGAACGAGTTCGACCTCGGCCTTCAGCGCGCCCAGAATTTCGCTTACTTGCATGACAACTGCGCAGCCGTGACGCGACGATCAGCGGGGCTTGAGTTTGAACACCGACACCGTGTCCACCAGGCGTTTGGCCGATTGCACCAGCAAGTCAGCGCTTTCGCTTTGTGACTCGACCTGGCGCGACGTGGTTTGGGTGGACTCCACAATCTCGTCCATGCGCAACTGCAAGGCATTGGCAATACGCACCTGGTCAACTGAGCTGCTGGCAATGCGCTGCACCAGATCCACCAGCTCGCGCGTGGTGGCCTCGGTGTTGTTCATGTCTTCGCCCGAGCGCACCGCCATTTCAGAACCCTGCACCACCTGGTCAATGGTTTTGTTCACCGTGTTGATGGTGTCGTTGGTTTCCACCTGAATGTTGTAGACCAGGCCAGCAATCTGAGTGGTCGCGCCCCGGGCGTTATCGGCCAGGCGCTGCACCTCTTCCGCCACCACCGCAAAGCCCCGACCGGCTTCACCGGCCATCGCCGCCTGCATGGACGCATTCAAGGCCAACACGTGGGTGCGCTCGGAAATCTGGTTGATCAGGTTCACGATCTGCGAAATCTCCTGCGAACGCTCACCCAGACGTTTGATGCGTTTTTCCACCTCGGAAATGGTCTCCCGAATCGACGCCATGCCCTTGACAGTGCCGGCCACCGACAGCTGCGCAGATTGCGCCGTGATGATGGCGCGACCCGCAGCTTCGTTCGAGCTATTGGCCAACGTGGCCACCCGCTTGATCTCGTCTGTTGCTTCTTCCAGCTCCATCGCCATCGTGAGTACGGAATTGCGCTCGTTGCTGGCCGTTTCCGCCACCGTGGTGGCCTGCGATTTCACGTAGCTGGACGCTGCGTCCACCTGGTCGGCCACGTCGTTGACCTCGCTGAGCACTTTCTCCGTTTCGTCCGTCAGGTAGTTGATGGAGTCGGCAACGGTGCCAATCATGTTTTGCATCACCGGTGCACGCACCGTGAGGTCGCGCTGTGACACCAGCGACACCGTCTCCAGCAAGGTAATCACCGAGCTGTTCAGATCCTCGTTTTCCCTTTGTGCATCGTCCAGGGCCTGCAAACGGTCATCCAGCAAATTGTCCAATGACTTGCCCAATACCTCCAACTCGTCGCCGGTCTGAATATTGGCACGTGCCGAAAAGTCACCCGCCTGCAGTTGCTGCACGGTGCTCGTGAGTTGCGCGATCGGGCGCAAGAAGGCCCGCAAGAACACTGCAATTGCCAGTGCCGCCACGGCCAACACGGCCAGCGCGGTCAGCGCGGCACGCAGTGCCGCATCCCGTGCCAGCTGGGCAATTGGCGCAAACAACTCCTCAGTGTCCTGCTTGGCAACAATCACCCAACTCAATCCCTCAATACCTAGCGGTGAATAAGCACCAAATACTTCATTTCCCAGGTAGTCTGTAAATTCCTCAGCGCCCGAGGTACCTGCTGTCGCCTTGCCAACCGCAACTGACTTGATCTGCACCAATCCAACCGACGTGGTTCGCAGGCTGGCCTGTTTGGCTGCGTCAGGTGTCATGGCCAATTTGGTTTTGATCAGAAATGCGGCCGTATCGGCATACAACAGCCGGGAGTCGGTACGCATGAAACCGTCGGTACCCGCCACGAATACCTCGCCCGTCTTACCCAAGCCCACCTGCTCCCAGCGCTTGTTGGACGTCATGATGGCCGTCAATTCCTCTACTGGAACTTGCACCGCCATCACGGCAACTTGTACTTCGCCGTCAAACACCGGTACGGCAATAAACGATGCCTGATCGTTATAAGAGGCCAGATAGGCCTTGTAGTCCGAAATTGCGTAATCATCCGGACCACGCGCACGCAGCACAGCATTGACGGCAATATCCAGCGGGGTTTTGGCCGCAATACCGTTTTCAAGCTGGCTGGCAAAATCTGTTTCTTTCTCAACTGTGTACATCACCCGACGCAAATCGACATCAATTAAGAAGAAATCGTAATACCCCAATTTACCCACCATGCCCGCAATACCCGGGTGTATGGTGCTGTGCACTTTGGAGTACGCCGAACCATCGGTCGCCACGTTCAGCAGCTTCTTCTTGCCAACCGGATTTGCGTTCGCGACCAGATACTGATATTGCATCACGACGCTGGTATCATCCATTTTTTCGACATACGCAGACATGCTATTCAGTGGACTGGCGTTGCGCTTTTTGAATTCAGCGCCGAAATCGTCTTCATAAAACTTCAACAGAGCCGCCCGATATTCAGCGATTTTCGCCGGAGCAACGTCCTTGGCAATGGACGGGTAAGTGGCTTTGAGCGCTTTGGCTGCGTCAATCACTGTGGTGGAACGCCCAAGCGACTGCACACCTCGCACCAGGTTATCAAAGTAAGCCTCAACCTGCGCGCGCTTGTCTTCACGCTGCGCGATCAAACGTGCCTGGGTTTGTGAAACCAGAGCAGCGCGGGCACTCTCATAGGTACCTTGCCCCACCACCAATGCGGTAATGGCCACGGGTATCAGCGCCAGCAAGCCAGCGCCCAAGATCAGTTTGTTCCGAATATTCATCGCAGCTCCAGTCTCTGTTGTTCTTCAGTTACGCTCAGTTGGCTTGCTTGTTCTCGTTCCCCGGAATAAATGGACTCCACGGATTGGCTTTCACAGTCGCAGGCGTCTTGTAAATGACTTTGAACTGCCCGTCCGCTTGAATTTCACCCAGCATGACCGGCTTGTGCAGATGATGGTTTTTATCCATCATCAACTCATAACCAGAAGGCGCCTTGAAGGTCTGACCAATCATCGCATTGCGAACAGGATCGACCTCAAAGGTTTTCGCCTTTTCGACGGCTTGTTTCCACATGTGGATGCCGACATACGTGGCTTCCATCGGATCATTGGTTACCACCGTTTTTGCATTTGGCAAGCGGCGGTTTTTTGCGTATTCCGAGTATTGATCAATAAAAGACTTGTTTGCTTCTCCGGGCACCGACATGAAATAGTTCCAAGCGGCCAAGTGACCCACCAAAGGCTGATTAAAACCCCCACGCAACTCTTCCTCACCCACTGAGAAGGCAACAACGGGAATATCAGTGGCTTTCAAGCCAGCTCGACCGAGTTCGCGGTAAAAGGGGCTGTTGGAATCACCATTGATCGTGGAAACTACGGCAGTACGCGCACCCACGGAAAATTTCTTGATGTTGGCAACAATGGCCGAATAGTCACTGTGCCCAAACGGTGTGTAAACTTCATCAATATTCGAATCTGAAATGCCTTTGGACTTCAGAAAACCACGCAGGATTTTATTCGTGGTGCGCGGATATACATAATCTGTTCCAAGCAAGACGAATCGCTTCGCCGCACCACCCTGCTCGGAGAGTAAATACTCCACCGCCGGAATCGCTTGTTGATTGGGTGCAGCGCCAGTGTAAAAAACGTTTTTCGACTGCTCTTCACCTTCATACTGAACCGGGTAAAACAACAGGCCATTGAGTTCTTCAAAAACCGGTAATGCCGTTTT
Source organism: Comamonadaceae bacterium (assembly GCA_013297875.1). Taxonomy (GTDB): domain Bacteria; phylum Pseudomonadota; class Gammaproteobacteria; order Burkholderiales; family Burkholderiaceae_C; genus JAAFIW01. The sequence goes on from JAAFIW010000007.1 coordinate 59,351, forward strand.
GCGCGATACCGATGTCCAGCAGCCAAACACAACAGCAACCTTGTCTTCAGCAATCATTTTTCGGGCCATGGTGGCAAAGGTCGGCCAGTCGGATGCCGGATCCATCACCACTGGCTCCAATTGACGACCCAGAACACCCCCGCTTGCGTTGATCTTGGCAATCGTCATCAACGCCACTTCCTTGAGTGGTGATTCCGAGGTTGCCATGGTTCCGGACAGGGAATGCAGGATGCCAACCTTGATGGTCGGTGCAACCGCCTGTGTTTTGCCCTTGGGCCACAGGTAATAGGCGGCAATACCAATTGCCAGGGCGGCAAGCAGCAAACAGGTGAGGATAAGACCCCAGCCAGATCGGCGCGTTTGGGTATTCATAGGATTACTTGTATCGAAAAGTTTGCTTCAAACAAGCAGGCTGGCAGAAAACCAGTCTGCCAGCAGCTTGCCGCTGAGATGATGCAGCATGCGGGGATGTTGGCCACCGGCCGCCAGAGCCAAAGAGCCCTGGGCCGTGTGACTGATCTGATCCCAAGACAATACGGCATCGACCAGTTGGGTGAATACGGCCGGCAGGGCTTGCATATCGGCTTGCGACAGTGACTGGGCCTGCGTGGGCGCTGTCACGGTAAACGGCAAGGTATGGATCGCGATGGCAATACGTTGCTGCTGCCTGCCAAACAACAGGTGAAACAGGGGTTTGTGCTCGGCACGGTCTTCGGCCAGTCCCGCCTGTTGCGGGTCTGCTACCCAATCAACCACCGGCACCACATAGCCGTTCAGGTGTGCCAAGCCCTTAAACCAGGGCGGCGTATTGGGCAACCAGCTGGCTGCCAACGGTTCCACCAACTCACTGGCTTCATCAAAGCCGGTGTAGCACCACAGGGAAGCAATGCGAAAAGCCTGGTACGTCAAGGCACCCGCTTGCGCTGGCGCAGCAGCCACAGGACTGCCGACTTCCACAGCCTGTGGAGCTTGCACGTTCAACCCAGGGTCTTGATTTGGTCAAGAATTTGATCGGGGTGATAAGGCTTGGTCACATAGCCCTTGGCACCGTTCATCGTTGCCCATACGCGATCGGCTTTTTGGTCTTTGGCGCTGACGAAAATCACGGGAATGTCTTTGGTTGCAGGATCATTGCGCAAGCTGCGGGCTGCCGCAAAGCCGTCCATCACCGGCATGTTGATATCCATCAAAATAACCTGAGGGTTGTCTGACTTGGCCTTGGCGAGGCCTTCCTGTCCATCGTGCGCCAGGGTGACGGTGTAACCCGCACCGGCCAGCAGGTTTTGCAGATGCACACGTTGGGCTTGGTCGTCCTCGACTATCAATACACGGCTGATTGGCATGGGTTATATCTCCATATAAGTGAGGAATTTCAATGCTTGCCAGGGGCCAGGAAGCTGCCCTTCTTGGCATCGCTATCCAGGAACATCGAGCTGTTCCCGCGATCCAAGGCATCTGCCAATGCGGCACCCTCAGGCAGGAAGCGAACGATGGTGTTCATGAGCTTTTCTTCGTCAATGGGCTTGGTCAGGTAGGCGTCACAGCCCGCCATTTTTCCCCGAATTTTGTCAAAGGTGCCATCGCGGCTGGTCAGCATCACCACGCGAGTCGCATTGGATTCCCGGTTTGATTTGATCAGCTTGCAGACTTGATAGCCGTCCATGCCGGGCATGACGACATCCAGGAACACACAGGTGTAACGCTTGGTGCCCGTGAGTCCGATGGCCTGCTCACCGGAAGCTGCGTAATCGACGTTGATGCTGAACTGCTGGAGCTTTTGTGCCATGAAACGGCGCACCGCCAGGTTGTCGTCTACCACCAGCACCCAGTCGGCATGGACAGGGCCGGTACTCGACGGCTCGGATGTGCGCACGCGGGCCGGACGCTCCGCCGAAGACACCAGAGAAACCACATTGCTAGGCGCTGCGGGAACAGGAGCAGTTTCCGCAGGTGGTTTCAGCGGCAGCTCAACCACGACCGCACCCTGGGCGGGTACGGGCGTAGGAATATAGGCCTGTGTCGCCTGAAAGGCCGGCATATCAGGTAGCATCAGCGACGACATGGTCATGGTGCTGGCCCAAGCATGATGCTCCGAATCGGGATTCCCCCGGTCTGCATCCAGCTTGGATTCCAGCGCCTGATCCAGCGCCTTGAACAGGCGCAGGAAACGGATAGGCCTCTCGACATGGGTGCAGTTGTATTGGGTCGGCACCCGCGACGACACCACAACGGGTGGGTAAAGACGATCCATTTTTCGCGACAGCATTTCCTGCACGGCCTGCGGGTTGTCGCCATCAACCAGCAGCAGATGCGCGGGCTGCGGGTAATGGGTGTCCCATCGGGCATACACGACTTCGCGGCGAATCGACAAGGCAAAGGTGGCTGCCAGTGTCTTTTGCTCAGCGGCATTAAAGCCAAGTGTTTCAACAGTGCAGACCATAGGGGTTTTAAAGGAGGTAATCCTTAGTGCTTATATGTAATAGCTTGTTAGATTACCACCGACTGGTTCAGATGTATACAGATTTTGTCCTGCAATCACCAATTTGTGAGTAAGTTACCAGTCTTGCGCTTAGATGCGCATCCATGTGTATAACTGCACAACCAGAAAAGCCTTGGTTTGCTACATAAACAATAGCTTCCCGAGCACTTCCAGCAAGCACGCGATGCAGATTTCTCTCAATTTTGCATGACAGCACCGCTTAATATGCACTGCCGCTGGCCAAGGATTCAAACTTTGTCAATGGTTTGAGGAAAGCGAGCTTGACGGTGCCTGTAGGGCCATTGCGTTGTTTGCTGATGATGATCTCGGCCACGCCAGGCTCTTTGGAGTCTTTGTTGTAGTAGTCGTCCCGGTAGATGAACATGATGACGTCGGCGTCTTGCTCAATGGCACCCGATTCGCGCAGGTCGCTCATCATGGGCCGCTTGTCGGTTCGCGATTCCACACCGCGCGACAGCTGTGACAGCGCAATCACCGGGCACTGCAGCTCTTTGGCCAGCATTTTCAGCCCGCGTGAAATTTCACCGACGGCGGTGGCGCGGTTTTCGTCGCTCATGCTGGCGGACACGCTCATCAATTGCAAGTAGTCCACCACGATCAAGCCCAGCTTGCCGCATTGACGCGCCAGACGCCGGGCATTGGCACGCAACTCACTGACGCTCAGGCCGGGACTTTCATCAATGTGCAGCGAGACATTGCGCAGCTTCTCAATTGCCTCCGTCAGGCGCGGCCATTCATCATCTTTGAGCTTGCCGGTGCGCAGATTGGTTTGGTCAATACGCCCGATGGAGCCGACGATGCGCACTGCCAGTTGGGAGGCACCCATTTCCATCGAAAACACCGCCACGGGCAAGCCTTCGTTCAAGGCCACGTGTTCGGCGATATTGATCGCCAAGGCCGTTTTGCCCATCGATGGCCGGGCCGCCAACACAATCATGTCACCGGCCTGGAAGCCGGAAGTCATGCGATCCAGATCGTAAAACCCCGTGGGCACGCCGGTGATGTCGTTGGGGTTGTCGGCCATTTCCTGCACGCGGTCCAGCAGCTGCACCACCAACGAGTCCATGCCCTGAAAGCCCTGCTTCATGCGCGAGCCTTCTTCATTGATATTCAGAATGCGCTGTTCGGCGCTGTCCAGAATTTTGTCAACCGACAGGCCCTGGGTGTTGAAGGCGCTGGTGGAGATTTCGTCACTGGCTCGCACCAGTTTGCGCAGGATGGAGCGCTCCCGCACGATTTCGGCATAGCGGCGAATGTTGCCCGCACCAGGCACATACTGCGCCAGTGAATTCAAGTAGGCCAAGCCGCCCACCTCGTCGCCCTTGCCTTGCATTTGCAAGTGCTCGTGCACCGTGATCACATCGGCCGGTTTGGTCGCGTTGACCAGCGCACCAATAGCCGCGTAGATCAAAGCATGCTCGTACCGGTAGAAGTCGCCGTCAGTCAACAAATCTCCCACCCGATCCCAGGCGGCGTTGTCCAGTAACAAGCCGCCCAGCACGCTGGATTCGGCCTCCATCGAATGCGGTGGTATGCGCAACTGCGCAATTTGAGGATCGGGGGTGTAATCAGAGTCGACCGGAACCAGTACTGCAGGCATGAACTTCCTTTGGGGGACGGCGAGCTTAAGTCTTCGCCGCGCTGGCGTCATCGGATAAGTCTGTGGAAAACCACGGTGTTTTTGAGGAAAGACTGTGGGTAACCATCACACCCACCCCTTCGAACACCGCACTTGGCAGCACCCACAAAAAAGCCGCTGGCGCTCCACGCACCAGCGGCTTTGAAACCAGGGTGCCGGTATCAGGCTGTTTCGCCGTACACCGTCACATTGATCTGCACCACCACATCGGTGTGCAAGGCCACGCTGACCGCGCTGTCACCCACCAATTTGATGGGGCCATTGGGCATGCGAACCTGGGCCTTGACCACTGGGTAGCCTTGCTTGGTCAGTTCCTCAGCGATATCGGCATTGGTCACAGAGCCAAACAGGCGACCATCGACACCGGCTTTTTGGGTCAACTTGATGGTTGTGCCGGCCAATTTTTCGCCTTGGGCCTGAGCCGCAGACAATTTTTCAGCGGCCGCTTTTTCAAGCTCGGCACGCTTGGCAGCGAACTCAGCCTTGTTGGCTTCGGTGGCGCGGCGCGCGCGGCCTTGGGGAATCAGGCAGTTACGGGCATAGCCGTCTTTAACCTTGACGATTTCGCCCAGGGTACCCAGATTTATGACTTTGTCGAGCAGGATGACTTGCATGGTGGGTGCTCCTTAAATGCGGTGTTGGTCGCTGTACGGAACCATGGCCAAAAAGCGCGCACGCTTGATGGCGGTGTTCAACTGACGCTGGTAAATGGCTCGCGTACCGGTCAGGCGCGCGGGAATGATCTTGCCGTTTTCAGCAATGAAATCACGCAAGGTGTCGACATCCTTGTAATCAATTTCCTCGACGTGTGCCACGGTAAAGCGGCAAAAGCGCTTGCGCTTGAAAAGCAGCGATTGGGTGTTGCGCTTGGGGCGCTTGTCTTTGTTGAACTTCTTGAATCCGGCCATGATGAACCTCTGGGGTTGTGCTTACGTACTTTGAAAATCTTGAATATGGAACACGGCGTATTTGCCGTTGCGGGGTGTCGCCAGAAAACCGCTGAACTGCCAGTCTTTGCCAATGCTGTGCTGACCGATCCGTTCGGCCATCGCACCAAAAGCAACTGCCTTGATCACCAGCTTCACCTGACGGTCATTGCCTGCTTCGGTTTGCTGCGACTCATGGTGCAGCGACAAATCGAGGGCAGGTAAACCAGCCGGGGTGTATCGCACAGCCGATAACTCGGCGATACAGGCGGTCAGGATCAGTTGATTCAACGGCTCTTGACGACTCAGCTTCTAGCGTGAATGCGCTCAGCTATTGGCGTACTCGGCTTGCTGGGTCTTGCGGGCATCTTCACGCTCGACGGTTTTCATCATCGAAGACGGGCCGGTTTCCGCTTTTTTCTTCACCACGGTGAGGTGGCGCAACACGGCATCGTTGAACTTGAATGCGTGCTCCAGTTCCGCCATCACGGCTTGATCGGCCTCAATGTTCACGCACAGGTAGTGGGCTTTGGACAGCTTGTTGATCTGGTACGTCAGTTGCCGACGGCCCCAGTCTTCCACGCGGTGAACCTTGCCACCGCCCGTGGCGATCATGGCTTTGTAACGCTCCAGCATGGCTGGAACCTGTTCGCTTTGATCCGGATGGATCAACAAGACGATTTCGTAATGACGCATACACTCTCCTTGTGAATAAAGCCGCCCGTTGCGTCCGCGGCATCAACGACAGATGTTGACGTCGCGTGTCAAAAATGACCGGTGCGGCAAGGTTAACCACGTATTATAGCCATGTCGCTTGGCTGCCCCGGGGCAAGGAGCAGCTCAATCGACCAAGGCACGGGCCAGCGGGCCAAATTTTTCAGCGCCCACTGCATCTTTGATGCGGGGCGACAAAGCCAGCAGTTCGTCATAGTTACCCACGGCCTCCACAGCCAGGTTCAACCGGAATCCGCGCAGCCCCAAGCTTGCGGTGAGCTGGGTGGCCAACAGATAGGCCTCCTGATAGCGCTCACTGTCGGATCGCACACTGGAGTCTGGCACTTTGACTTCAGAGGCTGACTCATCTACCGTAGGGGTCGGCACAAGGGGTTTCGCTGCTGTTTGATTGTCTTCAACCAACAAACCCAAGGCCATCAAATCGTCGATATCTGCCCGCGTCAGGCCGGCGAATCCTGCTTTCAACACAGCTTCCACGCTGCGCTTTCCGTCAAACATGATCAAGGCCGATCGCTGGTGTTGGCTCAATGCAAGCGAGCGATCCTTCAAGACCTGCTGCCCCTTATCTGTTTTCACGATGGTCATAGAAATCCTCCTGGGCAAATGCATTATTCATACCGTTGCCAGAATTGTGCGGTCGTACCAGGCGCTTGAGCAATGGGGTGAATCGGCATACAGACGTAAAAAAGCCCGCATACAACGGGCATTTTTACGTTGTGAACAGGCGGCATCAATCCACCCGTCGGGCACGTCAGGTCAATCGTTGGCGTAGATATCCACGTCCTTGGTCTCACGAATGAACAGCATGCCGATGATGCAGGTGGCGGCCGCAACCACAACCGGGTACCACAGGCCGTAGAAGATATCGCCGGTCGCCGCCACCATCGCAAACGCAGTGGTGGGCAGCAGGCCGCCGAACCAGCCATTGCCGATGTGATACGGCAAGCTCATCGAGGTGTAGCGGATGCGTGTCGGGAACATTTCAACCAGCATCGCCGCAATCGGGCCATACACCATGGTCACCAGAATCACCAGGTACACCAGAATCACCAGCACCATGCCTTTGTTCATCTGGGCGTCGTCCGCCTTAACCGTCAGGTTGCGTTCCTTGGCGGAATCAATCACCGTTTTACGAAAATCGGCAATGGCTTTGGCACTTTCAGGTGAAAAGCCATCCCCTTTGGCGTTCAGTGTGGCGTTCAACGAGGTGATTTCCTTCTCACCAATTTTCACGCTGGCCACGGTGCCCGCAGGTGCTGCCACGTTTTTATACGGCACAAAGTTTTGTGCCAACACGCGCTTGGCCAGGTCACAAGAGGTAGTGAAGTGAATTTCGCGTGCAATCGGGCTGCCCTGAAACGAGCACTGAGCAGGATCAGCGGTCACGGTCACGGGCACGTCTTTTTGGGCTTTGACCAGCGCCGGGTTGGCGTAGTTCAGCATCATCGGGAACACAATGAAATAAGTGGCCGCAGCCAGCGCGCACCCACCCATGATGATGATCTTGCGGCCAATCTTGTCCGACAGGCTGCCAAAGACGATGAAGAACGGCGTACCAATAATCAATGAGGCGGCGATCAGCAAGTTGGCGGTGGTGATGTCGACCTTTGCAATCGTCGTGAGGAAGAACAGGGCGTAAAACTGGCCGGTGTACCAGACCACCGCTTGACCCGCTGTCAAACCCAGCAAGGCCAGGATCACGATCTTCAGGTTTTTCCACTCACCAAACGACTCGGTCAACGGCGACTTGGAGGTCTTGCCTTCGGACTTCATTTTCTGGAATGCTGGCGACTCGCTCAAACTCAAGCGGATCCAGACCGACACGCCCAGCAAAATGATGGACAACAGGAACGGAATGCGCCAGCCCCAATCACCAAAGTCCTTCTCGCCCAGGAAGTTGCGCACACCCAGAATCACCAACAGCGACAGGAACAAGCCCAGCGTGGCGGTGGTTTGAATCCAGGCCGTGTATGCACCGCGCTTGCCATGCGGCGCATGCTCGGCCACATAGGTGGCAGCGCCTCCATATTCACCGCCCAGCGCCAGTCCTTGCAGCATGCGCAGAACCACCAGAATGACGGGCGCTGCAATGCCGATGGTGGCGTAGTTGGGCAGCAAACCCACCACAAAGGTGGCAGCGCCCATGATCAGGATGGTCACGAGGAAGGTGTACTTGCGGCCAATCATGTCGCCCAGGCGGCCAAACACAATCGCACCAAACGGGCGAACCAAAAACCCGGCAGCAAACGCCAACAGCGCAAAGATGTAGGCGGATGTGGGATCCAGGCCCGAGAAAAATTGCTTGGCGATAACGGCTGCGAGCGAGCCGTAAAGATAGAAGTCATACCACTCGAAAACCGTGCCAAGAGAAGAAGCGAAGATCACCTTCTTTTCTTCTTTGGTCATCGGCGCGGTGTGCGCAGGCGCAATTGCAGTTGCCATGAAGTCTCCTGTTATGAATTGAATTAGACAGAGACTGCAGTGTTGTCAGACCATCTGACTGCAAGCTGACCAAGCGGGTGCTCAGGCACCCTCATTCGCTAGGGGCTATCCCTATACGCTGTCGCAAGCGATCAGCCATGCTGATGACCCAGATCACGACAAAACCCAGCGGCACGCCAAACACACCCGCTGAAATCGGCAGGATTCCAAACCATAAATTCGGGCCCTGATCCAATGCAAAAAAGGCTCGTACAGCCACTGCATTGCTCAGCATGTAATAGGCCGTCAGGCCCAGCCCGGCCAGCATGCCAGCCACGGCACCGGCACGGGTTGCGCCGCGCCAGAAGATGCCCAGCACCATGCTGGGCACAAAGGCCGATGCTGCCAGTGAAAAAGATGCTGAGACCAGCGGCAATATGTCAGCAGGCCGCGTCGTGGCTACCACCGTGGCCAGCAAAGCCACCCCAAACAAGGCGAATTTGGACAGGATGACGCGCTGTTCAGGCGTCACACGTTTGGCCACTTCCTGGCAGTAGCCGTCGTGCACCAGGGCATTACTGATGGTCAACAGCAAACCGTCTGCTGTTGACAAGGCCGCGGCTAGCCCCCCGGCCGCCACCAGGCCGGAGACCACATAGGGCAGCCCGCCCAGCTCGGGCGTGGCCAGCATGATGATGTCGGCACCCAGGTAAATTTCGCCAAACTGCAAAATGCCGTCGCCGTTGACGTCGCTGACGGAAATCAGTGCGCTGTCCACATAGGCCCACTGCGAGATCCAGGCGGGCAATGCGTCAAACCGCGCACCCACCAAGCCATTCATCACCTCATACTTGACCAGCAAGGCCAGCGCAGGCGCACTGACATACAACAGGGCAATGAAGAACAAAGACCAGGCTACCGAACTGCGCGCTTGCGCCACCGAAGGCGTGGTGTAGTAGCGCGTCAGCAGGTGCGGCAAGCCAGCCGTTCCCACCATCAAGCAGAACATCAAGGCCAGAAAGTTCAGCCGCGAGGTGTGAAACGCCTGCCTTTCTTCGGGGCTGCCGTCGGGGTCGCCGGCAAATGCCTGGGCGTGCTGCGGTAAACCACCCAAGGGCTTGGCACGCTCCAGGTTTTCGTTCATGGCCCGCGTCCACAACTCGCGTGCCGCCGCAGCGTCCTGCGGCAATGCCGCCAGCTCACGCGCGGCCAGACGTATTTCGGCCGGGTCCGCACCGTCGGCTTTGAGTATGCGCAAACGCTCCTGCAAAACAGCGGGCTCGCGCTGCAAGGCAGCATCAACGTTGGCCAGTCGTGCCTTGTAAGCGTCTGCACGTTGCAGAAAGACAGCGCGCACCGCCTGCTCCTGCGGCGAGTCGATCAACTGTTTTTCCAGCTGTGCCACTTTTTCAAACTGCTGACCATAGGCCAGTGGTGCCAGCGGATTACCCAACTGCTTGTAAGCCAGCCACGACACGGGGATGAGAAAGGCCAGCAGCAGCACGATGTATTGGGCCACCTGCGTCCAGGTAATCGCCCGCATGCCGCCCAAAAACGAGCACAGCAACACACCGCCCAAGCCGAGCAGGCCGCCGATTTCAAATTGCACACCCGTCAGGCGCGAGGCAATCAAGCCAATGCCGTAAATCTGTGCCACCACATACACAAAGGAGCACAAAATCGCCGCCAGTGCCGCGATACGGCGCGGCCAGTTGCCGCCATAGCGCACGCTGAAATAGTCGGGCACGGTATACAGATTCAGTGCGCGCAGGTGGGGTGCAATCAGCAAGGCCACCAGGCAGAACCCGCCGGTCCAGCCGAGTAGATAGGCCAAGCCACCGGGTTGGTTGGCCGTGCCGGAAAAGCCGTGCAGATACAGACCACCAGCCAGGCTGATAAATGAAGCGGCACTCATCCAGTCAGCCGCAGCCGCCATGCCGTTGTAGATCGCTGGCACGCGCCGACCGGCCACGTAGTACTCGTGCAGATCCGCCGTGCGGCCATAAATGCCAATGGCGGCGTACATCATCAAGGTGAAAAACAAAAACAGCGGGCCCAGCCACGACTTGGGCAAGCCCTGTTGCTCGGCCCACGCCATGCCACCCACAAACAGCAACAGGCCGCCTACAAAGGCCAGCACGATGCGGCGCAACTGGCGCGCGTAGCTCAGCGGTGCCTCAGAGTCCATGGTCACCGTCCTGCACGTCGCGATTTTCGCTCGGAATGCGGTTCATCAACCAGGCATACAAAGCGACGATCACAACGAAGGTGACCAGCGCGCCTTGTGCGCCCATCCAGTAATGAAAAGGCCAACCGGCCACCATGAACTGCAAATCACGGGCAAAGAAACTGGCCACAAATGAGACCAGGAACCACACGCACAGCAAGCCGGTTTTCAGCCACAGGGCAAACCGGCTGTGGCCCTTGTCGGGCAAATGATCGGAGGTGGATGAAGGAAACGGCGCAGACACGCCCTGATCTTCGCATCGCACACACGCCGACACCCTCAGTGTTTTCGAGCAAAACCAGTTAAATTGCTATTAAATACATAGCTGCTTGAGCGCATGGGTATTGCACATGAAGCTGATTTGGCCCCAATCCACGTGAATTTGCGGTCTCAGGCTCCTGCCAGTTGCCGCCAGGTGTCAATCACGCTGTCGGGGTTCAGCGAGATCGACGCAATGCCCTGGTCGGCCAGCCACTGCGCAAAGTCTGGGTGGTCGCTGGGGCCCTGGCCGCAGATACCCACGTATTTGCCCTGGGCTTTGCAGGCCGTGATGGCGCGCATCAGCAGGGCTTTGACGGCGGGGTCACGCTCGTCGAAGTCGGCAGCCAACAGCTCCAGGCCCGAGTCGCGATCCAGGCCCAGGGTCAGCTGGGTCAGGTCGTTCGATCCGATGGAAAAACCGTCGAAATACTGCAAGAACTCGTCGGCCAGTATGGCGTTGCTAGGCACCTCGCACATCATGATGATCTTCAAATCGTCCTGGCCGCGTGCCAGGCCGTGCGCTGCCAACAATTTCGTGACCTTGTCGGCCTGGCCCAGGGTGCGCACAAAGGGCACCATGACCTGCACATTGGACAAGCCCATGTCGCCACGCACGCGCTTGAGCGCCTGACACTCCATGGCAAAGGCTTCGCCAAAATCAGCGCTGATGTAGCGCGCCGCACCGCGAAAGCCCAGCATGGGGTTTTCTTCTTCGGGTTCGTAGCGGCTGCCGCCAATCAGCTTGCGGTATTCATTGCTCTTGAAATCACTCAGGCGCACGATGACCGGTTTGGGCCAAAAGGCTGCGGCAATCGTGGCCACGCCTTCGGCCACTTTGTCCACATAAAACGCACGAGGCGACGCATGGCCGCGGGCCACCGATTCCACGGCTTTCTTCAAATCTGCATCCACATTGGGGTAGTCCAAAATGGCTTTGGGGTGCACACCAATGTTGTTGTTGATGATGAATTCCAGCCGCGCTAGACCGACTCCATCGTTAGGCAACTGGCAAAAATCAAAGGCCAGTTGTGGGTTGCCCACGTTCATCATGATTTTGGTCTTGATGGGTGGCATGGCACCGCGCTGCACCTCGGTCACTTCGGTCTCCAGCAGGCCGTCGTAGATGTAGCCCGTGTCGCCCTCGGCGCAGCTCACCGTCACCAGCGTGCCGGTTTTCAGCAAGTCGGTGGCATCGCCACAACCCACCACCGCCGGTATGCCCAGCTCGCGCGCAATGATGGCCGCGTGGCAGGTGCGCCCGCCGCGGTTGGTCACGATGGCGCTGGCGCGCTTCATCACCGGTTCCCAGTTCGGGTCGGTCATGTCGGTCACCAGCACGTCGCCGGGCTGCACCTCGTCCATCTGCGCAATGCTGTGCACCAGGCGCACCGGGCCCGTGCCAATCTTTTGCCCGATGGCGCGGCCTTCGGCGAGCACGCGTCGCGCCTCCTGGTTGTGGTTGGTTAACTTGTAGCGCTGCTCGGGCTTGCCAGCCTGCTGGCTCTTCACGGTCTCGGGCCGGGCTTGCAGGATGTACAGCAGGTCGTCGGTGCCGTCTTTGCCCCACTCAATGTCCATGGCGCGGCCGTAGTGCTGTTCGATCACCAGCGCGTAATGCGCCAGTTGCTCGGTTTCGGCATCGGTCAAGCTGTAGCGGTTGCGCTGCTCGGTGGGCACGTCCACGGTTTGCACCAGCTTGCCGGTGGCAGCTTTTTCAGCAGCGGTGGAAAACACCATCTGGATCAGCTTACTACCCAGGTTGCGGCGAATCAGCGCGCGCTTGCCCGCCTTCAGCATGGGCTTGTGCACGTAAAACTCGTCGGGGTTTACCGCGCCCTGCACCACGGTTTCGCCCAGGCCATAGCTGCTGGTGATGAACACCACGTCTTCAAAGCCCGACTCGGTGTCGATGGTGAACATCACGCCCGCTGCGCCCAGGTCGCTGCGCACCATGCGCTGCACGCCCGCAGAGAGCGCCACGTCGGCATGCGCAAAGCCTTTGTGCACGCGGTAGCTGATGGCGCGGTCGTTGTAAAGCGACGCAAACACCTCTTTCATCTTGTGCAGCACATCGTCTATGCCCACCACGTTCAAAAAAGTCTCCTGCTGGCCGGCAAAGGATGCGTCTGGCAAGTCTTCGGCGGTGGCCGATGAACGCACGGCAAACGAGGCTGTGGGGTTGCCAGCGCTCAGCGTGGCAAAGGCCGTGGCAATGGCTTGCTGCAGGTCGGCGGGAAAGGGCTGGGCCTCGACCATGGCGCGAATCTCGCCGCCCACGGCGGCCAGCGCGCGCACGTCTTCGGTGTCCAGTGCGGCCAGTTTGGCGTTGATCTTGTCGGCCAGACCGTCATGCGCCAGAAACTGGCGAAAGGCATGGGCCGTGGTGGCAAAGCCAGTGGGCACGCGAACGCCTTGGGGCAGTTGCGAAATCATCTCGCCGAGGCTGGCGTTTTTACCGCCTACCGCCTCGACATCGCTCATTCTCAAATTCTCAAACGGGACCACCAGCGCCGTGGCGCTAAAAAGTGCAGACATGGGGAAGCTCCAGAGTTAAAAACTGGGTGGCCTGCAGGCGTGGTGCAGGCATCCATGCTCACAGGGCCGCTGTTGTGCTTTTTATGGCGGGCTGGGGTGGCAGGGTGGTCGAAATTCATAATCCGGCCATTCTAGGCCCGCACTTGTGCAGGCCGCTTGCACAACGCTGAATACAAAAAACCATGCCCAATCGCACCGTTTTCTTCATCTCCGATGGCACCGGCATCACCGCCGAAACCTTTGGCAACGCCATCCTGGCGCAGTTTGAGTTTCAACCCCGCCACGTACGCCTGCCGTTTGTTGACACGGTGGACAAAGCCCACCAGGCGGTGCGCCAGGTCAACCACACGTTTGACGCCGAAGGCAAGCGCCCCATCGTTTTCACCACGCTGGTCAACATGGAGGTGCTGCGGGTGATTGAGGCCGGCTGCAAAGGCATGCTGCTCGATATGTTTGGGACCTTTGTGAACCCGCTGGAGCAAGAGCTGGGTTTGAAGAGCAACCACCGCATTGGCCGCTTCAGCGACGTGAGCAAGAGCCAGGCCTACCACGACCGTATTGAGGCCATCAACTTCAGCCTGGCGCATGACGACGGCCAAAGCAATCGCGACCTGGAAAGCGCCGACGTGATTCTGGTGGGCGTGAGCCGCAGCGGCAAAACGCCCACCTCGCTCTACCTGGCCATGCAATACGGCCTGAAAGCCGCCAACTACCCGCTGATTCCCGAAGATTTTGAGCGCCAGCAACTGCCCCCTGCCCTGGTGCCGCACCGCAAGAAAATGTTTGGCCTGTCCATCGACCCGCTGCGCCTGTCCGAGATCCGCAACGAGCGTCGCCCCAACTCGCGCTACGCCGCTTTGGACAACTGCCGCATGGAAGTGTCAGAAGCCGAAGCCATGATGCGCAGAAGCGGCGTGCGCTGGCTTTCCACCACCACCAAGTCGATTGAAGAAATCGCCACGACCATCTTGCAAGAAATCAGGCCGGAGCGGCTGGACTATTGACGCAAGCCCAGCTAGCCGTATTGATGATCAAACACTATTAATTTGATAGCTGCTTGAGCATATTTTGTATGGGCTGATGGCCGATTAAGTCTAAAAACTGGCTGTGTCAAACCCAGAAGCTCCCACCCGGCGGCAAGTCGGGCGGCAGGCCTATCAGTGTCAGCGGCATGTTGCCGGCCCCACCGGTCACGGCAATGCTGCCGTTGACCACCCCATCGGCGTCAAAGGCACCACCATCGGTGATGGCAAAGTCAATGCGCACTTTGTCGCCCACGGTTTCAATGCCAGTGGCGATGTTGTTCCAGGTGCCGCTCTTGTCCTGAATCCAGTAGCCATTGGGCTGGGTCGCCGCATCGACAAAGATGCTGAAGGTCTCGGTGGTGCCCCGGATGCCCACATCGGCGTTGAAACTGATGGCACCGCTGCTGAAGGTGAGCTGAGTGCGCAGGTTGGTGGGTGGGCTGATCTTGAAGTTGCTGATGATGGCGGTGTTGCTGTCGGTGGTATCGATTGCCCCTTTGTTGGAATCGGCCACCACCGTGATGTAGCGGGTGCTGCTCAGCGCTTGCGCGCCCACCACAGCCGCTGGCAGCGGGGCCGAGGTCACGCTGGCCTGCTCGCTGTCGGGCAAGCCGTCGCCATTGCCGTCGCCGCGCACCGTGCCGGGCGGTGTCACGGGAGCCAGGGCCTCCTGGTCGTTGACCACGCCGTCGCCATCAATGTCGTTGCTCACGGGCGCTGTCGCCCCAGCCGGCGCGGGTGCGGGCGGGGGTGGTGCCACGGTGTTGGTGGCGGTGGTCGCGCTCAGGCTGGCCGCATCGTTGCCTGCCGCGTCTTGAATGGCGTTGGCGTCGTTGCCTGCGGTGGGGTCGGTGTAGGCCACGGTGGTGGTCTGGCCGAAGCTCACCGCATTCGTCAGCGTGAGGGTGACGGTTTTGGCAGCGGCATTGACGACGACCGCTGTGACGGCGTTGGGGTTGCCGTTGGTCAACACGGCAAAGGCCGTGTTGACCGGGGTGTTGACAGCATCCAGCGTGCTGGCTTCGGTGTAGCTCAGCACCAGCTGGTTGGCGTTCACGCTGGCGCTGACAAAGACCGGGCGGGCCGTGTCGATGGCAAAGCTGTTGCTGGCGGTGGTTGCGGTGCCGGTGTTGCCTGCTGCGTCAGTCACGCCCGTGTTGTCCAGGGTGATGCTGTTGCTGGCAGCGGTGGTGTTGGCGCTGGGTGTGAAGCTGGCTGTCCAGGTGATGCCGCCATCGGCACTGGAAACGGCACTCAAGCTGCCGTTGGCCAGGGTCAGGTCGGCGTTGGTCAAGCCCGTGACCGCTTCGTTGAAGGTGATGGTGACGGCACTGGTCTCGCCCACGGTCAGCGAGCTGTCGGCCACCACCACGGTGGCGCTGGGGCGCAGGGTGTCGATGGTGATGGTGGGTGTGACGCCCGCAGCGCCCGGGTTGCCTGCTGCGTCAGCGTACAGGCCGGTGGCTACGGTGATGCTGGCGTTGCCACTGGCCAGGTTGGCGGTGGGGGTGAAGGTGGCGGTGCGGGTCAGGCCGCTGCCGCTCAAGGCACCCAAGCTGCCACCCGTGGTGGTGATGTCACCGGCCACAAAGCTGGCTCCGGGGTCTTCGCTGAAGGTGAAGGTGATCGAGGCGGTTTCGCCCGCTTTGACGGCTGCCACGTTGCTGGTGATGCCAAGGGTGGGGGCTACGGTATCGACCGTGATGTTGCGGGTGATGGCCGCGCTGGTGTTCAGTGCACCGTCGGTCTGGGTGGCCGATAGGGTTTCTGCGCCCTGGCCCATGGCGGTGATGTCAGCGGCCACCAGGGTGTAGCTCCAGCTGGTACCAGTGACGGTTGCCGCTCTTGTGTTGCCGCCAATGCTCAAAGCAACGGTGTTGCCTGCAATGTTGGTGCCGGTGATGGTGCTGCCCGCTTCGGCGCTGTTGATGATGTCGTCGCCGGCCACCAGGTTGATCACCGGTGCACCTGCTGCTGCGGTGGAAACCGTGATGTTGCGTGTGGTGCCGGTGCTGGTGTTGCCTGCGGGATCTGTCTGGCTGGCAGAAACAGTCTCTGCGCCCTGGCCCAAAGCGGTCACGTCAGCAGCGGTGAGGGCTTTGCTCCAGGTGCCTGCGCCGCTGACGACCGCGGTGTTGCCCGCGGTCAGGGTGGTGCCGCCGCTCAAGGTGAGCGTGACGGTGGCACCGGCTTCGCCAGTGCCAATGAGCGTCACGCCTGCGCCCGCTTCTGCGGCGTTGATGGTGTCGTCGCCTGCGATCACGGCAATGGTGGGGGCAGCGGGGGCCAGTGTGTCTACCGTGATGCTGCGTGTACCGGCTGCACTGGTGTTGCCAGCACCATCGGTTTGGGTGGCTGACAGAGTCTCTGCGCCCTGGCCCATGGCCGTGATGTCTGCGGCCACCAGGGTGTAACTCCAGGTGGTGCCAGTCACCGTGGCGGCTCGGGTGTTGCCGCCCAGGCTCAAGGCCACGGTGTTGCCGGCCACGTTGGTGCCCGTGATGGCACTGGTGGTCTCGACTGCATTGACGATGTCGTCACCCGCCACGGTATTGATCACTGGCGCGCCTACGGCTGCTGTGGAGACGGTGATGTTGCGCGTGGCTGCAGTGCTGGTATTGCCCGCTGTATCAGTCTGTGTGGCCGAGATGGTTTCGCCGCCCTGGTTCATGGCGGTGATGTCAGCGGTGCTGACGGCTTTGCTCCAGGTGCCAGCGCCGCTGACCACCACGGTGTTGCCAGCAGCCAAGGTGATGCCACTGCTGAAACTCAGAGTCACCGTGGCTCCGGCTTCGCCGGTGCCTGTGAGGTTGAAGCCTGCACCTGCTTCTGTGGCGTTGACGGTGTCGTCGCCTGCTACCACAGCAATTGTGGGGATGGCTGGGGCGGCGGTGTCCACCGTGATGTTTCGGGTTCCTGCTGCACTGGTGTTACCTGCGCCATCGGTTTGCGTGGCTGACAGGGTCTCAGCACCTTGGCCCATAGCGGTGATGTCGGCTGCGGTGAGGCTGTAGCTCCAGGTGGTGCCAGTCACCGTAGCGGCTCTCGTGTTGCCGCCCAGGCTCAAGGCCACCGTGTTGCCGGCCACGTTGTTGCCCGTGATGGCGCTGGTGGTCTCGGCTGCATTGATGATGTCGTCACCAGCCACGGTATTGATCACCGGCGCGCCTACGGCTGCTGTGGAGACGGTGATGTTGCGCGTGGCTGCAGTGCTGGTGTTGCCTGCTGTATCGGTCTGGGTTGCAGAAACTGTCTCAGCGCCCTGGTTCATAGCGGTGATGTCAGCGGCGCTGACCGCCTTGCTCCAGGTGCCTGCGCCGCTGACCACCACGGTGTTGCCAGCGGCCAGGGTGGTGCCGCTGCTCAAACCCAGGGTCAGGGTGGCACCGGCTTCGCCGGTGCCACTGACGGTGATACCTGCACCGGCCTCGGCGACATTAACCACATCGTCACCAGCTATCGTGGCAATGGTGGGGACGGCAGGAACGACGGTATCCACGCTGATGGTGCGCGTACCGGCTGCGCTGGTGTTGCCCGCACCGTCGGTTTGGGTCGCCGACAGGGTCTCTGCGCCCTGGCCCATGGCGGTGATATCAGCCGCTACCAGGCTGTAACTCCAGGTGGTACCGGTCACCGTGGCGGCGCGGGTGTTGCCGCCCAGGCTTAAGGCGACGGTAGCGCCCGCTTCATTGGTACCCGTGATGGTGCTGCCCGCTTCTGCTGCGTTGACGATGTCGTCGCCTGCGACCAGTGAAATGGTAGGGGCAGCGGGTGCGATGGTGTCGACCGTGATGTTGCGGGTGATGGCTGCACTGGTGTTGCCTGCACCGTCGGTTTGGGTAGCTGACAGCGTCTCTGCGCCTTGCCCCATGGCGGTGATGTCAGCGGCCACCAGGGTGTAGCTCCAGGTGGTGCCGGTGACGGTGGCAGCGCGGGTGTTGCCGCCAATGCCCAGAGCAACGGTGGAACCTAACTGGTTGGTGCCGGTCAGGGTGCTGCCAGCTTCGGCGGCGTTGATGGTGTCGTCGCCTGCGACCAGGTTGATCACCGGTGCGCCCACAGCAGCGGTCGAGACAGTGATGTTGCGGCTGGCACTGGTGCTTGTGTTCCCTGCAGCATCGGTCTGACTGGCAGAAACCGTTTCTGCGCCCTGGTTCATGGCGGTCACATCAGCAGCAGTAACCGCTTTGCTCCAGGTGCCTGCGCCAGAGACCACCACCGTGTTGCCCGCCGCCAGGGTGGTGCCGCTGGACAGAGTCAGGGTGAGCGTGGCTCCGGCTTCGCCGGTGCCCGTCAAGTTAAAGCCTGCGCTGGCCTCTGCGCTGTTGACGATGTCGTCGCCGGCGATCACTGCGATGGTGGGGACAGTAGGCACCAGGGTGTCGATGCTGATGGTGGGCGTGGTGCCCGCGCTGCCGGTGTTCCCGGCGGCGTCGGTGTAGTTGCCTGCCGCCACGGTGATGCTGGCTGAACCAGTTGCCAGATTGGCTGTCGGTGTGAAGGTGGCGGTGCGGATCAGGCCGCTGCCACTTAAAGTACCTAGCGTGCCGCCAGTAGTCGTGATGTCGCCCGCAACAAAGCTGGCCCCAGGGTCTTCGCTGAAAGTGAAGGTGATGGTGGCGGTTTCACCTGCTTTGACGACGGTGACGTTGCTGGTGATCGCCAGCGTCGGGGCGACGGCATCGACCAAAACGGCAGCGGTACTGCCCACGCTGTTCAGCGTGAGGGTGGCGTTGTTGCCCGCTGCATCGCGCAGCGTGCCGCCATTGGCCTCGATGCTGGTGCCCAGGCTGATGCCGTTTGCGTCTAACTGGCCGGAGGCCACCGTGGTGCGAAACACCAAGGCGGCGGAATTGCTGCCGCTCAAGTAGCTGGCGTACACGGTGCCACCGGTATCCAGGGTGATGGCGATGCGCGGGGTGCCACCGGTGGTGTTGACCACCGTGACCTCACTCATGTTGACGGTGAAATCCAGGTTCTGCGCGGCAACGTAGGTGGCGTTGGCCGGTACAGCCACGCTGGTCACCACAGGCGGCGTGGTGTCCACCGTGTTGTTGGTCACCGCCGTAGTGACCAGGGTGGCCGCATCGTTGCCAGCCGCATCCTGAATGGCGGCGGTGTCGTTCCCGGCTGTGGGGTCGGTGTAGGCCACGGTGACGGCTTGGCCAGTGGTGACGGCCGTGGTCAGCGTCAGGGTGACGGTTTTGGCGGCGGCGTTGATGGCGACGGCGGTGACGGCGTTGGGGTTGCCTGCGGTGACGACGGCAAATGCGCCGTTGGCGGGTGTATTGGTGGCATCCAGGCTGCTGGCGTCGGTGTAAGTGAGCACCAGTTGGTTGCCGGTGACCGCAGCGCTGGCAAAGATCGGGGCGGTACCGTCAATCACGATGGCTTTGTTGGCACCCAGAGAGCCTGCTACGCCCGGCGCGGCCAGGGTGAGGATGGCGTTGTTGCCTGCGGCGTCGCGGATGGTGCCGCCGTTCAGTTGCAGGGCGCTTGCGCTGAGCTGATCCAGGTCCGCGCTGGTGTCACCCGCCTGCACCGTGTAGCTGAAATTGAGCACATTGCCTGAGACGGAGGTGAAGGTGGCGTTGCGGTCGGTGGTGCCGGTTTCCAGTGTGAGGGTGGGGGTGCCGGTGACAAACAGGTTTTCAGTAAAAGCGACTTGCAGGTTGATGACGCTGCCTGCGCCGTAGGTGCCGTTGGCGGTGGTGGATGTCACAGGGGCTACCGCGTTGCCTGTGTTCAGTTGCACCAGGGTGTTGCCAAAACGCTCGCCAATCAAGGCATCCAGGTCGCCGTCACCGTCGATGTCCACAAAGCTGGGGCTGGCGTACAAGCCCACATCTGCCAGGCTATAGGGGTTGGTGGTGGCTGCAGCAAAGGCGGGGCTGGTGGCGCTGCCGGTGTTCAGTTGCACCAGGGTGTTGCCTTCACTGTTGCCAATCAAGGCATCCAGGTCACCGTCACCGTCGATGTCCACGAGGCTGGGGCTGGCGTAGTTGCCCACATTTAACAGGCCATAGGGGTTGGTGGTGCCTGCAGCAAAGGCGGGGCTGGTGGCGCTGCCGGTGTTCAGTTGCACCAGGGTGTTGCCATCGCGGTTGCCAATCAAGGCATCCAGGTCACCGTCACCGTCGATGTCCACGAAGCTGGGGCTGGCGTAGAAGCCCCCATCGGCCAGGCCGTAGGGGTTGGTGGTGGCGGCTGCGAAAAAGACCTGGGTTCCGCGCGGGGCAACGCCGTCCACCACGATGGCCTGGTTCGCGCCCAGCGAATTGGCAGCGCCCGGTGCTGCCAGGGTGAGCACGGCGTTGTTGCCTGCTGCGTCCGCAATGGTACCGCCGTTCAGGCTCAAGGCGGTGGTGCTCCGATAGTCCAGGTCGGCGCTGGTGTCGCCTGCTTGGACGGTGTAGGTAAACGTCAAGCTGTTGCTGCCAGTGCCCGAGGCGTAGTTCACGGTGCGGTCGGTGGCCCCGGTTTCCAGTGTCAGCTGGGGTGTGCCAGTCACCGTCACCACTTCGGAGAAGTTGACCTGAATGCTGATGACATCGCCCACCTTGTAAGCGGCATTGGGGCTGCTGGAGTTGACCGTGGTCACCACAGGCGGCGTGGTGTCCACCGTGTTGTTGGTCACCGCCGTAGCAGCCAGACTGGCGGCGTCGTTGCCAGCCGCATCCTGAATAGCAGCGGTGTCGTTGCCGCCCGTGGGGTCGGTGTAGGCCACGGTGACGGCTTGGCCAGTGGTGACGGCCGTGGTCAGCGTCAGGGTGACGGTTCTGGCGGCGGCGTTGATGGCCACGCCTGTAACGGCGTTGGGACTGCCTGCGGTGGTGACGGCAAAGGCGCTGGCGGCTGGCGTGTTGGTTGCATCCAGCGTGTTGGCTTCTGTGTAGGTCATCACCAGTTGGTTGCCCGTGACAGCAGCGCTGGCAAAGACCGGGGCGGTACCGTCAATCAAGATGGCTTTGTTGGCACCCAGAGAGCCTGCTACGCCCGGCGCGGCCAGGGTGAGCACGGCGTTGTTGCCTGCGGCGTCGCGGATGGTGCCGCCGTTCAATTGCAGGGCGCTTGCGCTGAGCTGATCCAGATCCGCGCTGGTGTCACCCGCTTGCACCGTGTAGCTGAAATTCAGCACATTTCCTGAGACGGAGGTGAAGGTGGCGTTGCGGTCGGTGGTGCCAGTTTCTAGTTGTAGGGTGGGCGAGCCAGTGACCACCAGGTTTTCGGTAAAAGCAACTTGCAGGTTGATGACGCTGCCTGCGCCGTAGCTGCCATTGGCGGTGGTGGCGGTCACGGGGGCCACCCGGTTGCCGGTGTTCAGCTGCACCGCGGTGTTGCCAAAGCGGTTGCCAATCAAGGCATCCAGGTCACCGTCGCCGTCGATGTCGACAAAGCTGGGGCTGGCGTAGATGACCACATTGCCCAGGCCGTAAGGGTTGGTGGTGGCTGCGGCAAAGGCGGGGCTGGTGGCGCTGCCGGTGTTCAGTTGCACCAGGGTGTTGCCTTCAAGGTTGCCAATCAAGGCATCCAGGTCACCGTCGCCGTCGATGTCTACAAGGCTGGGGCTGGCGTAGTCATTGAAGGACGAGCTCAGGTCGGCCAAGCCATAGGGGTTGTTGGTGGCTGCTGCAAAGGCGGGGCTGGTGGCGCTGCCGGTGTTCAGTTGCGCCACGGTGTTGCCATTGCGCTCGCCAATCAAAGCATCCAAATCTCCGTCGCCGTCAATGTCCACAAAGCTGGGGCTGGCGGAGAGGCCCACATCGGCCAGGCCATAGGGGTTGGTGGTCGCAGCCGCAAAGGCCGGGCTGGTGGCGCTGCCGGTGTTCAGTTGCACCACGGTGTTGCCATTGAAGTTGCCCATCAAGGCATCCAGGTCACCGTCACCGTCAATGTCCACGAAGCTGGGGCTGGCGTAGCTGCCCACATCGGCCAGGCCGTAAGGGTTGGGGGTGGCCGCTGCAAATGCAGGGCTGGTGGCGCTGCCTGTGTTCAGTTGCACCTGGGTGTTGCCGGCCTGATTTCCAATCAAGGCATCCAGATCACCGTCACCGTCAATGTCTACCAAGCTGGGGCTGGCCAAAGTGCCAACACCGGCCAGGCCATAGGGGTTGGTGGTGGCGGTGGCAAATGCCGGGGCGGGCAAGAGCGCGCCGCGCGGCGCAACACCGTCAATCACGATGTTGGCGTTCGCACCCAGCGAGCCCGCTGCGCCTGGGGCGGCCAGAGTGGTGATGGCGTTGTTGCCAGCCGCGTCGCGGATGGTGCCGCCGTTGAGCTTGAGTGCGCTGGCGTTGACGACATCCAGATCGGCCGAGCTGTCGCCAGCGCGCACGGTGTAGCTGAAGGTGAGCGTGGTGCTGCCGCTGCCGCTCGTGTAGGTGGCGGCGCGGTCTGTGGTGCCGGTTTGCAGGGCAATGGAGGGCCTGCCGCCTGCCAGGTTAACGATGACTGCTTCGTTGAAGGCAATCGTGAAGGTGATGACAGCGCCCACGCCGTAAGTGCCGTTGGCGGTGACGGCGGTGATGGGGGCGACCGGGTTGGCGGTGTTCAGTTGCACCACCGTGTTTCCCTCGAAATTGCCAATCAAGGCATCCAGGTAACCGTCACCGTTGATGTCGACCAAGCGGGGGGTCGCATAGCCACCCGCATCCGAAAGGCTGTAGGGGTTGGTGCTGGCCGCGGCAAAAGCAGGGCTGGTGGCGCTGCCCGTGTTCAATTGCACCACGGTGTTGCCATCACTGATGCCGATCAAGACATCCAGGTCACCGTCGCTGTCAATGTCTACAAAGCTGGGGCTGGCGGAGAGGCCCGCATCAGCCAGACCGTAGGGGTTGGTGGTGGCCGTTGCAAAGGCGGGGCTGGTTGCACTACCGGTGTTTAGCCGCACAACGGTGTTGCCGGTTTGATTGCCAATCAGCGCGTCCAGGTCACCATCGCCGTCTATGTCCACGAAGTTGGGGGAAGCCATGGCGCCCACGTCCGTCAGGCCGTGGGGGTTGGTGGTGGCCGCCGCGAAGGCAGGACTGGTCGCGCTACCGGTGTTGCGTTGCAACACGGTGTTGCCATAACGTTCGCCCATGAAGGCATCCAGGTCACCGTCACCATCAAAATCGACAAAGCTGGGGCTGGTTTCGGCACCCACAGTCACCAGGCCATAGGGGTTTGCGGCGGCAGCGGCAAATGCGGGGCTAGAGGCAGTGCCTGTGTTTAATTGCACCTGGATGGGGCCATTGCGGTTGCCCAGCAAGGCATCGAGGTCACCGTCCCCATCGATGTCCACAAAACTGGGCCTGGCAGCGACTCCCGCATCCACCAGACCGTAGGGGTTGGTGGTGGGGGCGGCGAAGGTGACGAGCGTGCCGCGCGGGCGGGTGGTGTCTGCCATGGAAAGCTCCATTGAAGTTACACGCTGAACTTACCGTTGTAACCCTTGGAGATTCCTCTCAAAACCTCTCGAAATTGAGAGATCTGGCCATGGGCGGTGTGGGGAGTGACGATAAGTAGCGGGGATTTTTGCTATTGAATAAATAGCTGCTTGAGCAGTATTCACATGGGCTGGTGGGTGTTTTTGCTTGGAAACGGCTGCACGGGCGGGTTGAGGGGGCGGGCTTTTCTCCTCTCGCCATTGGGGCAGGCTTGGGATGTGGGCTTTCCACTGCACACCACGGGGCCACGCAAAGTCTGGGGGGGCGATACAGCGCGTAAACAACGGTCAGCACAGGCAGGCCCCCATCCCTGCCTTGCCCCAGCGAGGGAAGGGGTGGCCCCTGAGTCCTCACCCCTGCCCCCTCCCGCAAGCGGGGTGGGTGTCATGAAAGATTGCTACGAAATAAATAGCTGCTTGAGCAGTATTTACCTGGGCGGATGGCTGTTTTTGCTTAAAAAGTAGCTACTCACGTTGCAGCGGCATGTCTTACTCCTTCCCGCCTTTGGGGGAAGGTTGGGATGGGGGCAGAGGGCCAACACGCTGGCAAACCGTTGCAGCGCTCATGCCCGCATCCCTACCTTCCCCCGGGAGGGGAAGGAGCTGCCCCCTGAGCCCTCACCCTGCCCTCTCCCGCAAGCGGGAGAGGGAGCAAGTCCTTTTTTGCTTCAGCAGCTACTAAAAAGACATGCCTCACACATCTACAAACCCGTCATTCCCGCGAAGGCGGGAATCCACTTCAGCACCGCTCCCACCTTGCCTTCTGCGTGATCTTCGCTCCTGGATTCCCGCCTGCGCGGGAATGACGGTCTGAGGCATGTATCTGATCAGGTCAAATAGGCCTCCAGCCCATGTGAATACTGCTCATATAGCTATATAAATAATAGCATTCAAGTCACCGCCAACGGCAGGCTGATGACCATCACAGTGCCTTGCGGCGTGTTGTCTGTCGCCACGGCCTGGCCGCCGTGCGAGCGGGCGATGGTTTGCACGATGGACAGGCCCAGGCCGGCGCTGGGGCTGCTGCGCGAGCTGAAAAAGCGCTCGAACACGTTTTCTTTGTCCGCATCGGCAATGCCAGGGCCCAGATCGGCCACTTGCAGCGCCACGGCATCAGGCGATGTCAGCAGGCTGACGGTGACGGCCGTTGCGCCCGCCTCGCTGTGGCGCAGCGCGTTGTCAATGAGGTTGTGCAGGGCGATGGTGATGAGCAAAGGGTCCAGCTGCACGCTGACGGGGTGATCGGGTAGCTGCGCCTGCAACGCTGAGTCGCTGGGGTAAGTGGCCAGCACGTTCAGCACCAACTGGCGCAGGTCGGTGTTGACTTTTTTCGGCTGAACCGAGAGCTCCTTCAGGCGGTCGTGCGAGATCAGGCTGTTGGCCAGCTGGTTCAGGCGCTGGGAGGCTTTGCTGATGTTTTGCAAGCGTTGATCGACCTCAGGTGGTATCGATTGCTTGAGGTAGGCCAGCGAATCGAGCGAGGCTTTGATGATGGCGGCCGGTGTGCGGAACTCGTGCGAGGCCATGGAGAGCAACTGGCGCTGGTCCTGCTCGGCTTTTTCGACTTCTTTTAGCGCACCTTCCAGCGCCTGGGTGCGGGCCAGCACCTTGGCTTCGAGCTGGAGGTTTTCTTGCTGGAGCAGGCCCAGCAGGTGGGCGCGATCTGCCTGGTAGTCACGCTGGGTTTGATAGGCCCGCTTGTAGACCGAAAACTGCAGCGACAGAAAGTTGAGCACGCCGGCCACCTGCCAGCCATACACCGATGCGTTGCTGATAGCGGTCAGGCCCAGCAAGCTGGAGAGGTTGTAGCTGGCCGCACCCAGATAGACCATGAACAAGGGGCCGTGCAGCAGCGCGTCGCGGTTGCCACGGGCAATTTGCAGCACGATGACACCGCAGGTCACGCACAAAATGGGCGCGAACGACAGCAGCAGAACACCTTGCACTTGCTGGTTGCTGAAAAAAGCCAGCAAGGGAATACAGGCCACCACAAAACCCGCCCAGCCAATACAGCCACGGTGCAACCAGAGCGAAATCGATTTGAAATCGAACATCATGGTGGAGAACAAAATCCATACCGCCACGCTCAAAAGATTGAGCAAGCCGGTGGCCACATTGATCAGACCCAGGTCTGACAAGGGCAGGTAACGGTAGGCCAGGCCGTCGATAAAAAACCAGAGCACGGTGGTCACCAGCACCATGGACAACCAATACAGATAGAGCCGCTGGCGCGCAAAAATGTACAAAGCCGCCGCCACCAGGATCATGACGATGTTGAGCATGAAAATGCCGCCCAGCAGCAGGCTTTCAGTGGCCACTTGCCCTTGAAAAGCCAGGGGCCGATACAGATGCAGGATGGCGACCATGCTGCTGGTGGTTTGCAGGCGAACCAGCACCGTGCTGTAGCTATTGCCGCGCACCGGGATGACAAAAGTGGGCTGGCGCGCCTGCACCCGAACCTGCTCGCGCGGCACCTGGTCGCCGGCTTTGCCCAGGCTTTGCAGACTGCCGTCCGGCAGGGTTTGGTAGACGGTGACTTGATCCAGAAAAGCCGGGCCGACTTGCAAAATCAGGTAGTCAGCCAGCGGGTCGGAGACCTTCACATCAAAAGCCAGCCAGGTTTCGTCTTGGATGAAACCCATCTCCAAATTCCCGGGTAACAGGGTGAATTTTCCAGCCTGCAAGCCCGCCAGCGCCTGCGCCGCGTCGGTAAAACCGGCCCCGCGTGCGCTGGCTAAAACCGATCCGGCCAGCGGCTGGCTTTGAAAATCGGGGTTGATCTGAATGGCAAGCGACACCGATGCGGCAGCGCTTGGCGGGGCGAACAGGGCCGCCAGAACCAGAGTCAAGGCCAACATAAGATTGCGCATGTGCCAGCCCCGTAGAGGTCAGATATGGAAAGTGTTACCACTGTGACTGTAGCGCCCGACGCCCGAGCCGCCTGCATCCTTGCCGTGGTGGAGGACGAGCCCGCACTGCTGGAGGAGATGTGCTTTCAGCTGCGCCACCTGGGTTACACCGTGCAGCCGTTTGAAAACGCGGCGCAGTTGTACCGCTACCTGGCGACTGCTTCCTGCACGGTGGCGGTGCTGGACGTTGGCTTGCCAGGAGAAGACGGCCTTGAAATTTGCCAGCACCTGCGCACGCACGACAGCCAGATGGGCATTGTGTTCGTGACCGCCCGTGGCTTGCGCGAAGACCGGCTGCGCGGCCTGGCCACCGGGGCTGATGCCTACCTGGTCAAGCCCATCGACATGGATGAGCTGGTGCTGGTGCTGGACCGCCTGAGCCTGCGCGCAGCCAGAAACGGCGATGCGGGCAACACCCCGCCCATGCTGGAGTCAGGCATTTGGTCGCTCGATTTGGCCAGCGCCATGCTGGTTGCGCCCAACGGTTTTAAGTCACGCGTGACGGTGAACGAAAGCATTTTTTTGCAAAAACTTATAGACCACGCGGGCCGCACCTGCACGCACGTCGAGCTGGGCGCTGCGCTGGGCGTTCACCCCGACGACCTGGACAAGCACCGGGTGGAAGTGATCGTCAGCCGCATGAAAACCAAGATCGAGCGCACCGTGGGCCTGCCGCTGCCGCTGCGGGCGGTGCGTGGGCTGGGTTACAGCTTGGTGGATGTGGCGAAGGTCGGTTGACACGCCATGACGAATGACCGTCGATGCTGCGCACCGACATGAAAAATGATGCGATGCAAAGAAAGCGTCAGCGTTGCTCGCCCGCCTGAGCCAGTGCGTCGTCGGTGTTCTTGGTGGGCTTGGGCACCTTGATCTGCACCTTCATCCGGTCTTTGAGCAGGTTGTAGTAAGCCATGCCCTCGGCCGATGTCCACAGCTGGGTGTATTGCGCAAGCTCCTGTTTGGCGACCTCGGCTGTGGGCGCTTCGCGCGCAACCACGCGGTTCACGCGCACCACCGCATAGCCTTGCGCGCCCAGGTCCACGCCCAACCAGGCCGGCAAGGCCCCGCCGTCGGTGCGCAAGACGGCATCGACCACCTGCGCAGGCACTTGGGCTTCCGTGCGCGAGACCAGCACGGGCGCAGCCAGGCTAGCGGTGGTCGGTGCGGCCTTCCAGGCGGCCAGTTGCGCCTGGCCTTTTTCCTTGGCCAGTTGCGCCCCACGCTGAGCCGCCAGGCGGGCACGGGCCTGCTCTTTCACTTCGGCCAAGGGCAAGGTGCGCGCCGGTGTGTATTTGACGATGCGGGCCGACGCCAGTTGGTTGGCTGCAATCTCAATGGCGGGTGTGTTGCTCTTTTTCTCCACAGCGTCGGGCGCAAACACGGCGCTCAGAAACTTGGGGTTGGCCAAAACAGCAGCCACACCGGCAGCAGACCCAGCGGGCGGTTTGCGTGTGAGGTTTTGGGCGGTGCGCACCTGTAGCTTGAAGCGGTCAGCCACGGGTTTCAGGCTGTCGGCCTGCTCATACACGCCGTTGGAAAACGCCTCGGCCTGCTCGGCAAACTGCTTTTGTGCCTGCTGTTTTTTCACGTCGGCCTCCAGATCGGCGCGCATTTCTTCAAAGCTGCGCTGCTTGGCCACCTTGATGTCGGAAAGCAAAATGACGTGAAAACCGAAATCAGACTCGACCACCGGGCTGATGTCGCCTTTTTTCATCGCAAATGCGGCTTCTTCAAACGGCTTGACCATGGCACCTTTGGCAAAGAAGTCCAGGTCGCCACCACTGGCTGCCGAGCCCGTGTCGTCGGAGTTTTTGCGGGCCACATCGGCAAACGTCGCGGGGGCTTTGGTCACTTGCGCCTGCAGGGCTTGCGCCCGCGCTTTGGCTTTCTGGCGGTCGGCCTCTGACGCCGTTTTAGGCGATGCAATCAGGATGTGGCTGGCGCGTCGCTCTTCCTGCGCGGCCATGCGTGCGGCGTTTTGCTCGTAGTAGGTCTTCAGGTCTTCATCTTTGACAACCAGGGTCTTTTTGATGGCTTCCAGGTCAAACACCACGTACTCAATGTCGGCCTGCTCGGGTGCCTGAAACAGTGCCGGGTTGTCTTTGTAGAAAGCTTCGATCTGCGCGTCGTCCAGCTTGAGTTGGGTTGCAAACTCACCAGCCGAAAACTGGGCTAGCTGCACTTCGCGTTTCTCAAAAAATGCATTCAAGGCATTGGCCGAGGCACCGGCTGGCGCAAAGCCCGAGCCGCGCAAGCCTTCCAGCACCTGGCGGGTAGACAGATCGGCGCGCACCTGGGCTTCAAACATCTGGGGCGTCATGCCTTGGGTGCCCAGCATCTGCCGGTAGCGCTCCATGTCCAGCCGCCCGTCGGGCCCGCGCAGGCTGGCAATGGTGGGGTCAGTTTGCAGCTCTCGCGCCACGCGCTGGTCACTGATGGCCAGGTGAGAGTTGGCCGAGACTGCGGCCAGCACCCGGTCGCGCACCAGGCGCTCCAGCGTGGTGTAACGCGCTTGGGGCGTGTCCAGCAGCTTCACGTCCAGGGTTGGCATCTGGGTGCGCAGCCTGTCCACTTCGTTTTTGTGGGCGATGTCCCAATCAGTCTGGCTGATGTTGCGACCATCCACCCGCGCCACCACGGGGCCTGCACCACCAAATTTGAAACCCTCCGTGCCCACAAACACGAAGGACACGATGAGCAGCGGAAACAAAATCACCATCACCAACTTGGCGTGTTTTCGGACATAGTCAAACATTGCAAACTCTCAATCGCATCAAAAACTAAAAAGGCAACAAAAAAGGCGAACCGTTGTTCGCCTTTTTTATCCCCTCGTTGGAGGTGGGTGGTGGTGGGTGATGACGGGCTCGAACCGCCGACCTACGCCTTGTAAGGGCGCCGCTCTACCAACTGAGCTAATCACCCCACCGATAACTTGTGCATTCGTGGTTCAGTTCAAAGCGTCTTTCAATGCCTTGCCTGGCCGGAACTTTGGCACCTTGGCGGCCTTGATTTTAATCGCAGCGCCGGTACGCGGGTTGCGACCGCTGCGGGCCGCCCGTTTACCGACGGCGAAGGTGCCAAAACCCACCAGCGACACCGAGCCGCCTTTTTTCAACGTGGTTTTGACGGCGCCAATCATGGATTCCAGTGCGCGGGTTGCGGCCGCCTTGGAAATATCGGCATGTTTTGCGATGTGCTCAATAAGTTCGGTCTTGTTCACAGGTGCCCCTCTGAGAGGAAAAAGTTGATCAGTTTGTCTCTTGAAAATTTTCGTCTCGTTGCGCCGATTCAAGTGGTGTCGTTGCACTTGAACCAAACGGCATCGTAGATCTACCGCTGTGCCTTACGCGGCTCAGGCATTAAAGCCACGGCAACCCGCCGTGTCAACAAGTCCCGCAGTGCCAAAACGCAAGGCAGCCGCGGATTCTAGTGGCTGGCCTGCAGGGGGAGAAGCATGGGTACGAACTTTTTTCGCATGGATGCAAAAAGGACACCCAAATGTGCAGTTTGTTGGACACGCCGAACCCTGCTCGCGCCCATCAAAGCGCCTGGGCAATCGCCCGGCCCAGATCCTGGGTGTTCGCCGTCCCGCCCAAATCAGGTGTGCGCGGTGCACCACTGCCGGGCGCCAGCACTTTTTCAATCGCGGCCAGCACGGCATCTTGCGCCGCTTTATGCCCCAAAAACTCCAGCATCATCGCGCCGCACCAAATTTGCCCAATCGGGTTGGCAATGCCCTTGCCCGCAATGTCAGGTGCCGAGCCGTGCACCGGCTCAAACAGCGAGGGGAACACGCGGTCAGGGTTCAGGTTGGCGCTGGGCGCAATGCCAATGGTGCCGGTGCAGGCGGGGCCCAGGTCGCTCAAGATGTCGCCAAACAGATTGCTGGCCACCACCACATCAAAAAAGTCGGGCCGCTGCACGAAGTGGGCGGTCAGGATGTCGATGTGAAACTTGTCCAGCGTGATGCCGGGATAGCCCTTGGCCATCTCCACAACACGCTCGTCCCAATACGGCATGGTGATGGCAATGCCGTTGGACTTGGTGGCGCTGGTCAGGTGCTTTTTGGGGCGCGATTGGGCCAGCTCAAAGGCGAATTTCAGCACCCGATCCACGCCGACGCGTGACATCACGGTTTCCTGCATCACGATCTCGCGCGCGGTGCCGCCATACATGCGCCCGCCAATGCTGGAGTACTCGCCTTCGGTGTTTTCGCGCACGATGTACATGTCGATCTCGCCTGGTGCGCGGGCGCTGCCATCGCGCCGCACCACCGGCGCGATGATGCCGGGCATCAGGCGCGCGGGCCGCAGATTGACATACTGGTCAAACTCGCGGCGAAACAAGAGCAGCGAGCCCCACAGCGACACATGGTCAGGGATTTTTTCGGGCCAACCCACCGCACCAAAGAAGATCGCGTCGTGACCGCCGATCTGGTCTTTCCAGTTGTCGGGCAGCATTTTTCCGTGCTTCTCAAAGTAGTCCCAACTCGAAAAATCGAAGTGATCAAACTGCAGGTCGATGCCGAATTTCTTGGCCGCTGCCTCCATCACGCGAATGCCCTCGGGCATGACTTCTTTTCCAATGCCGTCTCCAGCGATCACGGCGATGCGTTTCTTGCTCATGTTTCAACTCCTGTAAAAAAATCAAATGCTTGGCGCAGCAACAGCTCGGGCGCTTCTTCGGCAATGTAGTGGCCACACGGCAAACTCTGGCCCGAAAAATCGTGGGCACGCTCGCGCCACAGTGCGGGCACGTCAAAGCATTGGCCCACCGTGCCGTGCTGGCCCCACAGCACCCGCAGCGGCTGCGGGAGCTTGTGGCCCGCCTGCACATCGGCGCGGTCGTTCGCCAGGTCAATGCCTGCACTGGCGCGGTAGTCGCCACAGATGCCGCGCGCTGTGCCTTCAAGCTGCGCACAACGCTCGTACTCGGCCAGTGCCGCAGGGTCGAAAGCCTGCAAACCGGCGTGGCGCTTACCCATCACGCTGCGCACATAGCGCACCGGGTCTGAGGCGATCAGCGCCTCGGGCAGCGGCGGCGGTTGGATCAAAAAAAACCAGTGCCAGTAGGCCGTGGCAAACGCCGTGGAGGCCTGCTCGTACATGGCCAGTGTGGGCGCAATGTCCAACAGCATCAGGCGCTGTACCGCTAGCGGGTGGTCGGCGGCCAGGCGGTGCGCCACGCGGGCACCCCGGTCGTGCGCCAGCACCTGAAAGCGCGCATGGCCCAGCGACTGCATCAGCGCCAGCGCGTCCAGCGCCATCTCGCGCTTGGCATAGGCAGCCGAGCCCTCGCCGGGCTCGGGCCGGTCGGAATCGCCATAGCCCCGCAAGTCCATCAGCACCACCTGAAAGCGCTGCGCCAGTTGCGGTGCTACCCGGTGCCACATCGCATGCGTTTGCGGATGGCCGTGCAGCAAGAGCAAGGGCGCGCCCTGCCCGGCGGCGCGCGCCTGCAGGCGCACCCCATTGCGCACGACTTGAAACGAAGAAAAATCTGACAGCATGGGCCGGATTTTGCAGCTTGACGGAGGCTCAATCAAGCAATAATCATGAAACTCATTCATGCTGAAATGGAAACAATAAACCCAGCACTTGACCGTGCAGACCTCACGCTGCTGCTGGCGGTGCGCCAGCACGGCAGCCTGGCCGCAACGGCTTTGGCAGCGGGCATAGCTCCCTCGGTCATCACCAAACGCCTGGCCGCGCTGGAAGCGCGCCTGGGTTTTGCGCTGTTTCACCGCACCACGCGCCGCGTAACCCCCACAGCCGAGGGCGAGGCCTTGTGCGAGCGCGCGGGGCCCCTGCTGCAAGCCTTTGACGCGCTGGAGCAAGACCTGCTGGAGCGGCAAACCGAGCCCAGCGGCCTGATTCGCCTGGCGTCTACCTTTGGCTTTGGCCGCTTGTGGCTGGGCCCGGCGCTGGCCGACTTTCAGGCGCTGTACCCCAGGCTGCAGGTGCAACTGCAGCTGACCGAGCAACTGCCCGACCTCACGGTGCAGGGCTTTGATGGCGCCGTGTGGCTGTGGGCGGTGCAAGGCCCGCGCGCAGGCGAGTGGGTGTCGCGCCGCCTGGCCCACAACCAGCGCGTGCTGGTGGCCGCGCCTGTCTACCTGCGCCAGCACGGCACGCCCGCCAGCCCGCAAGACCTGGCGCAGCACGCCTGCCTGGTCGTGCGCGAGAGCGACCAGCGCTTTGACCTGTGGAACCTGCACAAAACCCGCGACAAAACGCCCACCCGCATCAGGGTGCAAGGCCCGCTGTCCAGCAACTCGGGCGAGCTGGTGCGCGACTGGTGTGTGAATGGCCGCGGCATCATGCTGCGCAGCCTGTGGGACGTGTCGCCCCTGCTGGCCAGCGGCCAGCTGGTGCGGGTGCTGCCAGCCTATTCGATGGTGGATGCCGATGTGCTGTGGCTGGCCCCGCACCGCGCGCAAACGCCGCAGCGCATGCGGCTGTTGATTGACTTTTTGGTCAAACGCTTTCGGGACGCACCGTGGGAGCGGCAGATGAAACGTTGACGGCTGCTGCCCCATCAATCACTATGTTTTTGATAGCTGCTTGAGCAGGAAATACCTGGGCGAGTAGCCGTTTTGGCTTGAATCAGCCCGGTTTCACGTTGCTGCGAACCACCCAGCTCACCCCGAGTGCCGTGAGCGCCATGCCCGCCACGGTAAAGGGCGTGATGGCCTCGCCAAACAGCAGCCAGGCCAACACCGCCGTGCACGGCGGCACCAGATACAACAAGCTCGTGACCACGGTGGCGGCGCCGCGCTGAATCAGCAGGTACAACAATGAGCTGCCCCCCAGGGTGAGCACCAGCACCGACCAGGCCATCGCGCCGATCAGATGGGTATTCCAGTTGAAGCTGCCCGTCTCCAGCAGCGCCAGCGGCAGGGTGACCGCAAACGCAGCCAGCAACTGCACCAGGTTGGCGGTGCGCACATCGCAAGGCGTCACAAAGCGCTTTTGGTACAGCGTGCCCGCAGTGATGCTGAGCAAAGCACCTGCGGCCAGCGCCAGATTCACCGCACTGATCTCGCCATGGCCCAGTTTTTGCCACACCACCAGCGCCAGCCCCACCAGCCCCAGGCCCAGGCCGGCCCACTGGCGGCGCGACACGGTGCCCTGCCCGGCCACTCCTGACTGCGACACCCAAATCGCCGTGAGCACCGGCTGCAAGCCCACCAGCAAGGCCACCAAACCGGCCCCCATGCCCAGCTTCACCGCCGCCCACACGCCGCCCAGGTAGCCTGCATGCATCAACACGCCGGTGATGGCCAGGTGCCGCCATTGCGCCCGGCCCACCGGCCAGCGCGCCCCCGCGGCCCAGGCCCACAGCGCAAAACACATCGCCGACAGCGCAAAGCGCATCGCCAGAAAGCCCATCGGCGGCGCATGCGGCATGCCGTAGCGCGCCACGATGAAGCCAGTGCTCCAGATCAACACAAAAACAAGGGGAGTCGCCTTGATAAAGGCGTCTTGCCGGGACAGGCCGGTCACTTGGCCCGCGCCCTGATTTCAGGCAGCGCTTTTTGCAGGTAATACACCATGGACCACACGGTGAACACGGCTGACAGCCAGATCAACCACGTGCCCCACACGCCGGTATCGATCAAGCCAAACACCGAGCCGTCAAACAGCAAAAACGGAATGGCCGTCATCTGCACCACGGTTTTCAACTTGCCCACCCTATGCACCGCCACGCTCTTGGACGCACCGATCTGCGCCATCCACTCGCGCAGCGCCGAAATCGCAATCTCACGGCCAATGATGATCAGCGCCACAAACACATCGGCCCGCTGCAAATGCACCAGCACCAGCACCGAGGCACACACCAGAAACTTGTCGGCCACCGGGTCTAAAAACGCCCCAAACGCCGAGGTCTGATTCAGCTTGCGGGCCAGGTAGCCATCCAACCAGTCAGTGGCCGCGAACACGACAAACAACACCGTGGCAATCAGGTTTTGCGTAGGCTTGTCCAGCGGCATGTAAAACACCCCCGCAATCAATGGAATCGCAACAATGCGCGTCCAGGTGAGGATGGTGGGCGTGGTCAGAAACATGGGCTTGATTCTGGCATGCGTTTGACAGGGGCCAGTAACAGGGCCGCGAAACCGTCGTGCCTGGGCACTACTTTTTTGATAGCGGCTTGAGCAATCAATACATGGGCTGGTGGTGCTTTTTAGTATGAATCGGCAAATGTCACGGTTGGCTTGCCTTTCAAAGCGGGCCTGTGCAATTGCCAGCACCCCACGCACATGCCCAGATCCACCCTCTTGCTATTTCACCTGCTTGGCGCGCTCCATCGCAAGAGAAGCCACCGCACGATCTCCGATTTCTTGCGTCATTTTGAACGCCATGCGCGTGACTTTCCACTGGCCACCTTGTTTCTCCAAGTCCCATTCGTAATTGCCCACCGGACGCCAGAGTTTGTCGCCCAGCCAGTGGCGGCCATCAACGAAGGCACCGGCTGTGGCTTTGTTGCCGTTGACTTGCGCCGTGACGCCAGACAGCTCATGCCAGGTGGCATCAAAGCCTGGCACGATGCCGCGCCAGGCGGTCATCAGCTCGGCCGGGGTCATGGTGTTGGGCGTGCCACCCCACAGGCTGGTGTAGTCAATCACCACTTTGGGTGCAAAGGCTTTTTCAGCGAGATCGTAGGCAGCCAGATCAACGGCCAGCGGAATGGATGACACCACGCTGATAACTTTGGAAGCCTCTGGCGCGCCGACCGGCCCCAAAGGCGCGGTGGTTTGCGCATACGAAGCTACAGAGAAAGCCAGAGCGGCGGAGGCGAAGATGGATTTGACGTGGGACATGATGAAGCTTCAAAAGAAAAATGAATGAAAAAGAATGGATGAGAGAAAAATCACTGGGCAGTCAGCAAAGACACTTTCGGCATCACAGCGTTTGGCACACGAAAGTGCGCGGCAACAGCATCCGCCGACTGCTTGACAGGCGCTGCGCTGTCGTAGAAATCGAACTGATTCACACCATCGAGCCACAGCTGCTGCTTGGGCGCTTGAACTGCGGCGTAAAACTTGCGGGCACCTTGCGGAATGGCAGCTGCTTCGCTGTGAATCATGAGCAGCGGCTGCTTGATGCGCGGAGCGGTAGGCATCGCATCGAGCGTGAGCCAGCCTTCCCAAGAGGCGACGTTGAATTTGTTGTCCCACTGGGGAATCAGGCCGCGATTGCTCTCTGTGTAGTAGGGCACGTTGAACATCACAGCAGTGTTATCTGTCGTGCTGGCTGCGGTGAGCAAGGTGGGCTGCCCTGTGGCTTTGAACTTTTGCTCGGCTTCGCGGCTGACTTTGATGAGGTTTTGCACGCTTTGCTCGCCGCCATACACAGCGTTCACGATCGTGCGGTCATGCAGCCAAGGTGCGACCAAAGCCAGGGAGCGCATATTGCTCGTGGCAGCGGCTTCGGCCATGTAGCCTGCGCTGGCACAAATGCCCAGGCCTGAAATCGCGTTTTTCTTCACGTCAGCGCGAGCGCCCAGGAAGGCGACCGCAGCGCGAATGTCTTGCGTCTTGGCTTGCGGGTTTTCCATCGCGCGGGGCTGGCCACCGCTTTCGCCCCAGCTGCGGAAATCAAAGGCCAAAGCCACGATGCCGCGCTCAGCCAGCTCTTTGGCATAGCGGCCAGCCATTTGCTCCTTCACCGTCATCCAGGCACCAGTAACAACAGCGGCTTCAGCGGGCTTGGCCTTGCTCACCCCAGCAGGAATGTAGAGCTGGCCAACCAGGGTTTCGCCGCCGGATTTGAACGTGACGCGCTCCACGGTAAACGAAGCGGCTTGTGCCACGGCGGTCAATGCAAAACCAAGACCTGCGGCAATAAGAGAACGAGAAATTGACATGACGAGACTCCTGGAAAATTCATCTCGCAACCCGTCTCACACCTTGTGATTCAGTCGCTGCGATGGAATGAATTGTTCCGAGAACGTTCTGCCATGACTTGTCAAAAACTGAGGTGTTTGGACAATCCTGCGCTTATGCTTTTAGGGAGAATTTAAAGAGAAATCGGCATGTCGCCGTTGTATATATTGAAGAGTTCGCTATCATTTTTATATTGCCACTTGCACCACTCTCAACGCGCTGGATGACCTGCCAACCACCTTCTCACAAGGCATCTAAAGCCATATCCATCAGCATAGAGAGCCTCGGGTCACCATCGACTCTGCGATGCCAGTAGGCATGTATTCTGGCGGGGGGAAGGCTGATCGGCACTGAAGCACTGACAAGCCGCTTATCAAGTGCCATCCACCGCGCGGCATTGCGTTGGCTTACCGTGGCGATCAGATCAGAGTCGAGCAAAACCGCACTGAGCAAACCAAACTGATTAACGACCAACGACACGCGCCGCGCTAAGCCGTGTGCCATCAGCTCATCATCGACAAACCCATGCCGTTGCCCAGATGGGCTGACCACGGCATGCAGCGCAGCAGCATAGCGTTTGAGTGTGAGGGTTTGTTTGGCAAGCGGATGCGTACGCCGCATCAACACAACGAATCCGTCTTCAAACAGCAAGCGCCGGCGGATTTGCGAGGGTGCATTGGGCAAGAAGCCGAGCGCCAAATGCGCGTGCATCGTATTGAGATCGCTGATGGCCTGATCACCACCGCCCGGCCTACACACGAGATTGACTTGCTCGGCGCGCTTTCGCAGCGTAGCGTACAA
Source organism: Comamonadaceae bacterium (assembly GCA_013297875.1). Taxonomy (GTDB): domain Bacteria; phylum Pseudomonadota; class Gammaproteobacteria; order Burkholderiales; family Burkholderiaceae_C; genus JAAFIW01. Next base: position 96,646 of record JAAFIW010000007.1, read on the forward strand.
GGGCTGCAAGAAAAGATTCGACTCGAAATCCGTACAACTCACGATGAAATCACCAGTGAGCTGCGGCTTGCCATGCGAATGAGCTTGGGCTTGGCGGGAGAGGGTTTCAAAGGCGGGCGCAAGCTCCCGCCACAAAGACTCGGCCTGAGGAGTCGGACGCATGCCCTCCCCGGAGCGCACGAAAAGCGGATCAGAAAAGTGATGCCGAAGACGCGACAAAGCATTAGAGACAGCGGGCTGCGTGCGCGCAATGCGCTCGGCTGCTCGCCCCACATGGCGCTCCGTCATCACGGCATCGAAAACGCGCAATAAATTGAGATCAATCATTATTCATGGAAATGATAATTATCACTAAGTTATCAATTGGACGTTATCACCCGTCAAGATCAGAATTTATCCATCGATGCAACAAACCCGTTCATCGAAGACCGTTTCCCTTCACTTTTACGGATATTTCATGATGAACACCTCAACCTCTGCACGCGTCGGCATCCAACTCACCTTCAAAGCCAAATCTGGCCAGCGCGATGCTCTCGTCGCACACTTGCTGCATGCCGCATCGTTCGCGGAAAACGAGCCCGGTACTGAGCTCTTTATGGTCAGCATCCATCCAGCAGAACCCAACAGCGTGACCCTGACAGAAGCTTATCGCAGCGCGGAAGACAAAACGATTCACGAATCCGCTGCGCACTACGCAGCCATTCGCAGCAAGACGGCCGAGCTGACTGAAGGCGCGCCTGCTGTGGTGCCGATGCTGGCGATCGGTGGCAAGGCCTTGACGATCTAAAAACTTGGAGAGCGGTATGAAAAATTCTCTTTCTTCTTTGCGTCAATTTGCAAGCATTTCAGTGATGAGCCTCTTGGCACTGACATCCATCGCTACCACAGCACAAGACCAGCCGGCAAATACAAACAGTACTGCTGCGATATCTGCCGCCCCGCCAGAATTTGGCTATGTGATTGTTTGGGTCAAAGACGTAGATTTGGCGCAAGACTTTTATTGGCGCGTGTTTCAACTATCCGTTAAGCGGCAGCAGGATATGGTGAGCTTCAAATGGCTTGAAATGCAAACTGGCACTACTACACTGGCCTTCGCCGGTGAACAGGAGATCAAAAGCATGTTTCCAAATGGCTATGCGAGAAATGGGCTGGCAACATCGCCTGTCGCTGCCCAGCTTTCTTTCGTGACACCGGATGTGAAGGCAGTCTATGAGCGAGCTTTAGCTGCGGGCGCGGTAGGGTTACGCTCTCCAGTTCTGATGCCTTGGGGGCAGGTTTGGGGGCAATTGCGCGATCCCAACGGCGTATTGGTTTCGATTGCCTCGCCAATGACGAAGTAGTTCATTGGGCAAAAGCTCTGCCGGCGCACACGCCAGCAGAGCTTTTGTTGGTGTAGCAATATTTACTTCGCAGCCACTTGCACATTGCTCTGCGTTTGCGCTGCCTTCTGCTTGGCCTTCTCCATCGCCAGGCTTGCCACTGCACGATCTCCGATTTCTTGCGTCATTTTGAAAGCCATGCGCGTGACTTTCCACTGGCCACCTTGTTTCTCCAAGTCCCATTCGTAATTGCCCACCGGACGCCAGAGTTTGTCGCCCAGCCAGTGGCGGCCATCAACGAAGGCACCGGCTGTGGCCTTGTTGCCGTTGACTTGCGCCGTGACGCGAGACAGCTCATGCCAAGTGGCATCAAAGCCTGGCACGATGCCGCGCCAGGCGGTCATCAGCTCGGCAGGGGTCATGGTGTTGGGCGTGCCGCCCCACAGGCTGGTGTAGTCAATCACCACTTTGGGCGCAAAGGCTTTTTCAGCGAGATCGTAAGCAGCCAGATCAACGGCCAGCGGAATGGATGACACCACGCTGATAACTCTGGAAGCCTCTGGTGCGCCGACCGGCCCCAAAGGCGCAGTGGTTTGCGCATACGAAGCTACAGAGAAAGCCAGAGCGGCGGAGGCGAAGATGGATTTGACGTGGGACATGATGAAACTCCTGAAATGAAAAATGATGCGGTTTGGGAGGGCGATCAATTCGCCATCGCGAGCTTGTCTGGGCTGGTGTGCGATTTGACGAAGCGCGCCACTTCAGCTGCAGCTTCTTTCACTTTGGCTGGGTTGTCATAAAACTCAAAATGCCCGCCTTTGAGCCAGTTCAGCTCTTTGACACCAGCCAGCAAGCCATGCACTTTTTTGGCTTGATCGGGAAAAGCGGAATCTTCGGAATGGATGATCATGGTGGGCGCTTTGACTTTGCTGGCTGCTGCAACAGGGTTGAAGCTCAGCCATGATTCCCAAGATTGCACGGCCATGGAATTCGTCCACTGAGCAATGTTGCCGCGCTGAGGGTTGACGTAATAGTCCATATGGTCGCCCGCATGCGCCGCGCCGGAGCCGGCCATACCATAAGTCTTCACGGTATCGCTCACGCCGGTGCTGCGGTATTTGGCAAGCGCCTGCTGACCTTGCGCTTTGAGCGCAGCCACACCCGCTTCGCCGCCATACAGCAGCGGTGTGAGAGAGGGTTCGGCAAACCAGCCAGCAATTGTCACAACGGCCTTGATGCGCCCGTCTTGCGCAGCGGCTTGAATCACATTGCCGCCTGATGTGCAAACGCCGAGGAGGGAAATGCTGTTGGGGTTGATGGCGGCTTGGGTTTGCAGGAAAGAGACTGCGCCTTTCAGGTCGGCTTTTTTGGCTTCGACCGATTCGAGCTGGCGTGGCTGGCCTTCGCTCTGGCCATAGTGGCGATAGTCAAAAGCGAGCGCTGCAATGCCACGCTCTGCCAATTCTTTGGCGTAGCTGCCAGACATTTGCTCTTTCACCGAAGTAAGCGAGCCGCCCACCACCACCGCTGGCAAATTCGCGCCAGCCTTTGCGCCTTTGGGCAAATACAGATCGCCGCGAAGGGTTTGCCCCTCCACTTTGAAAGACACAGAACGCTTCTCGAACTCTGCTGCGATGGCAGCACTGGCCATCAGGCTGGCAGCGGCTACGGTAGCGAGGGCGGCGACTTTGGAAGATGTGACGACAGACATGAGGTACTCCTGGAACAGTTGAAACTCGTCGCAACCTGTCTCACACCTTGTGATTCAGTCGTTGCGATGGCGTGAATTGTTCCGGGCAGGCTCTGCCCTGACTTGTCGAAAACTGCGGTGTTTGGACAATTCTGCGCTTGTGTGTTTAGAACAATCCAAAACAAAAAGAGCGACCAACTTGAAGTTGGCCGCTCTTTTCGCCTGACTTGAATTTTGTTGAATTACGCCGCCTTATCGAAGGCCATTTTGATCCAGCTGATCACTTCCGCATCAATTTCTTTGATGTCGGCAAGATTGATTTTGTGAGAGCAAATGCCATCGGGCTTTTCTGCTTCGAGCTTGCCTTCGGGTGCTATGCCTTTCAAGTTAAAACCAATTTCAAATCTTGACTTGGTGGCGGGATTCAAAATGATGAACTGCTTTTTTCTCTTTAGGCTCACGTACGCCTTCTTCGGTGCGATTTCAAACTCGCCGCCGAAGCCCTCCACGGCTGCGATCAGTTGGTCATAGAAAGGTTTGAGGTGCTCTTTGCCCTTGTATTGGTTCTCAATAAGCTGCGCAGTATCTGCCGCTGAGTCTGCATCTGAGCCCAGCACCTTGAGCGCAATTTCAGAAGCGTATCCATGGGTGATTTGATGCGTCTCCTTCAGAAACTTGACGATTTCGCCATGCTTTGCAAGTTTTTGTTTGGTAATGATGGCTTTCCATTCCTCCAAAGAGTGCCCGGTTTTGCTTTTCATGTTCTCGATCATTGCTGCTGCAGTTTTGTCCATGATGTTTCCTATTTAAAAGAACACGCTTGCGCGTGGAGCGTTGATTGGGGTCGTTGCTTCGAATTAAATGGTTTGATTCCAGATCAAGTTCGTTGCGACAGTTGTGACTTTACGCAGCAGCTTTACCGTGGTCAATTCATGCAATGATTATTAAAAACCAAACAAAATGTTTGGAATCATGAGATGCGCATAGCTAGCAATGAACATGCTGGTTTAAGAGCAATCAGACAAACGACTTGCGCAGCGCCGATGGCGAGCTGCCGTAATGCTGGGAGAAGCTGCGGGCGAAATGGGCCTGGTCGGCAAAGCCGCAATCCAGCGCGATTTGGGCAATGGAATCGGTGGTGTCGGCAAGCAGGCGCCTGCCGCGCTCCAGGCGGCGCTCGGTAACGAATTTGTGGGGTGACTGACCGGTGCTTTGCTTGAAGGCTCGGGCAAAGTGAGCCTCTGACAGCCCCACCCATTGCGCCAGTTGCGCAACCGAAATCTCGCGGTCAATGCGCGCATCCACATGGTCTGCCACCAAGCGCAATTGCCGTCCGGTGATGCCGCCCCTGAAAGTGGCATGGGCTTCGCCAAACAAGCGCAGCAACTGCGTGCCGATCACCAGCGTCATGGCCTCTGCAAACTTGCGCCCCGAGCTGCCGCCGCGCAGCACTTCGGCGCAAATGGCCTGCATCACGGGTGTGAGCACCTCGTCGTATAGCCCAATCACCGGCTCCACCGCCGATTCCGAGCCCACCAAAGCCTTGAGCTTGGCCGGCTGCACGATCACGCCGCACCAGCGCGACATGGTTTGCACATCAAAGCTGAAGGGTTGATTGGCAGGCTGAATCCACAGCGTGTGGGGCTTCATTACCACGGGCTGCCAGACGCCAGCAGCATCGCGCACCTTGAAATGAAAATCTTGCGTGTCACGCGAGATCGCCACGTAATGCCCCACAGGCACCATGTCTTCTACATGCCAGCCCTGGTTTTCTCCGACCTCGGCATAAATACCGTCCCAGCCATAGGTTTTGGAAGTTGCAAAGATGCGGGCGTGCCGCAAGGTTGGCACAACGACCTTGTCACCTTGTTTGGCAAATTGCAACTCACTGGAAAGGTCGGAATGCTGCATCTGTCGCGCTTAGGCGTGAACTACCTGGCTGAGCATGTTTGACAGGAGAACACTCAGAACGGAAATTTCATACCCCCCGGCAGGCCCGGCATGCCCTGGGTGAGCTTGCCCATTTTTTCCTGCGAGGTTTCTTCGGCTTTGCGCACGGCGGCGTTGAAGGCGGCGGCTACCAGGTCTTCCAGCATGTCTTTGTCGTCGGCCAGCAGGCTGGGGTCGATGGTGATGCGTTTGACGTCGTGTTTGCAGGTCATGACCACCTTCACGAGGCCTGCGCCCGACTCGCCTGTGACTTCGATGAATGCCAGTTCGTCCTGCGCTTTTTTCAGGTTGTCCTGCATGGTCTGGGCTTGCTTCATCAAGCCGGCCAGTTGGCCTTTGTTAAACATGGGTGGTTCCTCTTAGTGGTTCAGGTGGTTCGGGTTGTTTGATGGGCTTGATGCTACCCGGCACAATTTTCGCGCCGAAGTCCTGCATCATTTTCTGCACAAAGGGGTCGCCCAGAAAAATCGCTTCGGCGGCTTTCTGTCTTTCGTCGGCGGCATGGGCGTTGCGACGCGCGGGGGTGTCGGTGATGGTGCCCACCTCCACGCCCAGCGTGACCGTATGGCCAATGGCTGCCAGCGCGGTTTGCAGGCGCTCGCGGCTCGCCGCCTGGTTGAGCGACGCGCGGTCAACCCGCAGCATCCAGTGGCCGGTGTCGCGCGCCATCAGTTGCGACTGCAAAGCCAGCTCGCGCACCATGGCGGCAATGGCTTCAGCGGCCACCAGTTGCTGCACCGTGGCATGCCAGAAATCACCCTCGTCGGTGGGCTGTAAGGCGTGGGGCGCGCGGGCGGCGCTAGCGGCGTCGCTCAGGCCTTCGGTCTGCTCGCGCACCGGCACGCCAAATACCGGGCTGGCCGGAATCTGGCTGAAAACAGGGCCGGCAACAGAACTGGAAGGCGGCGCAGCGACCAGCGCAGGGGATTCGCTGGTTTCATCCGGGCGCGGCGGCGTCTGTTCGATCACGGGAATCACGCGACCCGAATGCGCAGGCACCGAAGGCGGCGGCACCGGATCGACGAGCGGTTGCGGGGTTGGCGCGACCGTTTCAGCTTTCGCTAGAGTTTTTTTTTCAGCCGGTGGCAAAGCCCTGGGTGCAGCCGACGCCGGCTTGAAGGCCAGCAGCCGCAGCAGCACCATGGTCAGCGCGGCATAGTCGTCGGGGGCCAGGCCCAGCTCGGCGCGGCCATGCAGGCACAGGCTGTAGAGCAACTGGGTTTCGTCAGCCGGCATCTGGCTGGCCAAGGTGGCCGTTTGGGCGGCCTCTTCGTCGTCAGCAAGCGCAACATCGGGCACAGCTTGTAGCACCGCCATGCGTTGCAACACGGTGCACATTTCTTCCAGGGTAGACGCCGCGCTCAAGCCATTGACCCGCAAGGTCTCCACCGTTTCCACCACGGTTTTGCCGTCGCCTGCGGCCAGCGCCTGTACCAGGCGAAGCACGTGGCTGCGGTCCACGCTGCCCAGCATCTGGCGCACCGTGGCCTCTTGCAACTGGCCGCTGCCAAAGGCAATGGCCTGGTCGGTCAGGCTGAGTGCGTCGCGCATCGATCCGCGCGCGGCGCGCGAGATCAGCCGCAGCGCGGGCGTGTCGGCCGCCACGCCTTCGGTGTTCAGCACCAGCTGCAAGTGCTCGGCAATGGTCTCGGGGGCCATGGGCCGCAGGTTGAACTGCAGGCAGCGCGACAACACGGTGACAGGCACCTTTTGCGGGTCGGTGGTAGCCAGCACAAATTTCAAATACTCGGGTGGCTCTTCCAGCGTTTTCAGCATCGCGTTGAACGCGGTGTTGGTCAGCATGTGCACCTCGTCGATCATGAAGACCTTGAAGCGCCCCTGCACCGGCTTGTACACCGCCTGCTCCAGCAGGCTTTGCACCTCATCGACCCCGCGGTTGGAGGCGGCATCCAGCTCGGTGTAGTCGACAAACCGGCCGCTATCAATATCGGTGCAGGCCGAGCAGATTCCACAAGGGCTGGCGGTGATTCCACCCGTTCCATCCGGCCCCTGGCAATTGAGCGACTTGGCCAGAATGCGCGACACCGTGGTCTTGCCCACACCGCGCGTGCCGGTGAACAGATAAGCATGGTGCAGCCGCTGCTGCGTCAGCGCATTGGTCAACGCCTGCACCACATGCGCCTGGCCCACCATTTCGGTGAAGTTTTTAGGGCGGTATTTGCGGGCAAGAACCAGGTAAGACATGTTTTGGATTCTACGGGTGGCACTTGTTGTCATCATTTGTCATTCACGGCGTAGTCGGCGTCATCGGTCATGGAGCCACCTACAATTGAGCCTGACGGGCCTCCCCGCATGGTGAAGCGGCCAACCGGGTCAGGTGGGGAACCAAGCAGCCCTAACTGTGGAGTCAGTGCCGGGGGTAAGGCTCGTCAACCTCATTTTTTCGTTACTCGCCTTTGATTACATTTTTGCTGGCACCCTGGCGGCAAGGCAGATGATTCTTGTGATGAAATTCACGTTCTTTTCATTCATCCAAGGGTTTGCCATGTTTTCAAGGTTTTTTTCCGGTTTGTTGTTGTGCCTTGCTTCTTTTGCGTCGCACGCGGCCGGGCCACTCGAAGGTGTGTATCAGTGGGAGAACGGCGGGGTTTTCTATTCGGTGTCGCAAAACGACAGCGGCTTGCTCATTGGCCGCTTCCGTACGGAGTCCGCCGTCAACTTGGGAAGCCAGCTCGGTGGAACCAATGTGTTCAGGGCCAAGCAGTTTGATACCTACACGCTGTACTCCGGTGCGGTGGCTTCCACTTCGACGGTGGTGGTCAGTGGCGTGACATCCACCATTGCGACCTACAACGTGGTGGGCGAAACCAATTGGGGTGCATGTACCACCACACTCGGAATCACGTTCACCACGCCAGCCGGCGGCGCACCAAGCGGACAGATCGCAGTGGTCGGCTCGGTGCCGACAACTTATGGCATCACCACGCTGGGTACCCAGCAGCTAGCCGCCGCGGAGTGTCAGGCCTTTATCGGGAAAGCCTTGGGCTTGCTGGCCGGTCCGGTGACCACCGAGCGGATCATCAAGTTGCGCTGATCTTCAGTCGACCATTCAAAAAAAGCGCGGTTTTTACCGCGCTTTTTTTTATGCACGCCTCGATGGCCGGGTGGGTGGGGTAATCGGTTATAAATCGTAACAGCGGTGCCTTATTCCATTCATTCACCGCTGTTCCACAACATCACCAGGAGAATCAAATGTTCAAAAAAATGGTTAGTGGTTTTGTGTGTTTTGCAGCGGCGGCGGTGGCCTATGCAGCAGGCCCGCTAGACGGGATCTACCAGTGGAACAATGGGCCTGTCTTCTACACGGTGACGCAAACAGGGGACAGCCTGATCATTGGGCGATTTCGTACCGAGAGTGGAAATCTGTTGAATTTGAACTCCATTGTTGGCCCCGGAATACCGGCTACCGCCAAGCAACTGGATATCTGGTCGCTGTACTCCGGCAACCTGGGGCCCGCTGTTCCCGGCGACGCCACCGGGTCAACGGTCAGGCGTGGGGACATGGTCGGCGAAACGGCTTTTGGCGCTTGCCGGCACACCTTGCAATTTACCTTCAGAACCAGCCCCACCGGTGTGATCACCGGATCGGTGGGCATCGCATTGGCTGAAATCACGCCCCATGGAACCGCTGCGTTTGCCGGCCGCACCAACCCAGACATCACGTTTCAATGCCCTGTCTCCCCTGTTCTGGGCTCCTTGACAAGACCCGTCACCGATCAGGAAGCACTGGTCAAAATCCGATAGTGGGCAGCTGCGTGTCCTGCACAAACGCCACTGGCCAGACAGGCGGTTAGCAAATACCCGCCCGTCGGCGCCTCCCAGTCAAGCATTTCGCCCGCACAAAACACGCCGGGCAATTGCCTGAGCATCAACCCTTCATTGAGCCCAGCAAACACCACACCGCCCGCCGTGCTGATGGCCTCGGCGATGGGTCGGGTGGCGCTCAACGAGATGGGCAGCGATTTGATGGCCGCCGCCAGTTGCGCAGGATCGTTCATCGCCTCCTTGCTCAAGGCTTCGTGCAGCAGCGCCATCTTGATACCTTCCAGCCCCAGGCGGCTTTTCAGGTGACTTGACAGCGAGCGGGAGCCGCGCGGGTGCGCCACGTCGGCCCGCACGCGCTCTGGGGGCTTGTCGGGGAGCAAATCCAGGGTGAAAGTGGCGCTGCCGTGCTGGGCGATCGCATCACGCAGGCCCGCGCTCAAGCTGTAGATCAGGCTGCCTTCCACGCCCGTGGCGGTGGCCACAAACTCGCCTTTGCGGGTAAGCGTGTGGCCTTGTGCGTCCGTGAAGCTGGCCGCTACCGACTTGAAGGGCTGGCCGGCAAACCGCTCGCTGAAATGCGGGCTCCAGCCGCCTTGCACATCAAAGCCGCAGTTGGACGGCACCAGCGGCGCCACCGCCACGCCGCGCGTGGCCAGCCAGGGTGCCCAAGCCCCGTCAGAGCCCAATTGCGGCCAGCTGGCACCGCCCAGAGCGAGCACGGTCACGCCGGATTCGACGATGTGCTCACCCTGCGGTGTGGCAAAGCGCCACTGGTTCGGCCCATCGCCCCAACCCAGCCAGCGGTGGCGCATGTGAAATTCAACGCCCAGGGTGCGCAGCTGATGCAACCAGGCGCGCAGCAGCGGCGCAGCTTTCATCTCGACCGGAAAGACACGGCCCGAGCTGCCCACAAAGGTGTCAACACCCAGGCCCTGCGCCCAGGCGCGCAGTTGCTCGGGGCCAAATTGTTTTAGCCAGGGCGTGACATGCGATTGCGCCGCGCCATAGCGGGTTTCAAAAATCGGCAAGGGCTCGCTGTGCGTGAGGTTCAGCCCGCCCTTGCCAGCCAGCAGGAATTTGCGGCCCACCGAGGGCATGGCGTCGTACACCTGCACCGCCAGGCCCGCCTGGGCCATCACTTGCGCGGCCATGAGGCCGGCGGGGCCTGCGCCGATGACGATGGCGGTTCGTTTTTGGAGGGTTTCAATCATTGGGTGATCATAATTGACCGCTATATTTTTAGTAGCTGCTTGAGCAGATTCAATGAGCCTCAAACGCCTGAACAGCCTGCATTGCCACGCAAATCAGTTGTCTCAAATCGAGAATTTCTCGGCGGCGAACAAGAGCGCCACGGGTTTTCCCTGCCCAGCAAGCCCACCCGCAGGAGAAAGATGGGTCGGCGCACGCGTACCGCGTCGGTCGCGGCGTCACACCCACAAGGAGACTTCAGCGATGACCGACTTGTCCAACCACCCCAACCAACTGGCCAGCGCCTGGCTGGCTGACTTTGGCACTGTGCTGGCGCGCCAGGATGTGCCCGCCACCGTGGCGCTGTTTGCTGCTGACTGTTACTGGCGCGACCTGGTCAGCTTTACCTGGAACATTTGCACCCAGGAAGGGCCGCAGGCCATTGAGGCCATGCTGACCGCGCGGCTGGCCGACACCCAGCCCAGCGCATTTGCGCTGGAAGGCGATGCCACCGAAGCCGGTGGCGTGATCGACGCCTGGTTTACCTTTGAAACGGCCGTGGCCCGGGGCCGTGGCCACTTGCGCCTGCAAAACGGCAAGGCCTGGACCTTGCTGACCACCATGACCGAGCTGAAAGGCCATGAAGAACCCGCCGGCACGCGCCGCGCCAAAGGGGCCGAGCATGGCGCGCAGCCGGGCCGCCAGACCTGGCTGGAAAAGCGCGAGCAGGAAACCGCCGCGCTGGGTCACCAGGAGCAGCCTTATGTGCTGATCGTGGGCGGCGGGCAAGGCGGTATTGCGCTGGGTGCGCGGCTGCGCCGCTTGGGTGTGCCCGCCATCATTGTGGAAAAGAACGAGCGTCCGGGTGACAGCTGGCGCAAGCGCTACAAAAGCCTGTGCCTGCACGACCCGGTGTGGTATGACCACCTGCCCTACCTGCCGTTTCCCGACCATTGGCCGGTGTTCACCCCCAAAGACCAGTTGGCCGACTGGCTGGAGATGTACACCCGGGTGATGGAGCTGAACTACTGGGGCGGCACCACGGCCAAAAAAGCCCGCTTCGACGAGGCCACGCAACGCTGGGAAGTGCTGGTTCAGCGCGATGGGAAAGACATCACGCTGCGGCCCACCCAACTGGTGTTTGCGTTGGGCGTTTCGGGCTACCCCAACCTGCCCACAATTGCTGGCGCAGACAGCTTTACCGGCGAGCAGCACCACTCCAGCCAACACCCAGGCCCCGAGCGCTACAAGGGCAAAAAATGTGTGGTGCTGGGCTCCAACAACTCGGCGCACGACATTTGCGCCGCGCTGTGGGAAGGCGGCGCCGATGTGACCATGGTGCAGCGCAGCTCCACCCATATTGCGCCGTCTGACTCGCTGATGGAACTGGCCTTGGGTGGCCTGTATTCAGAAAGCGCCGTCAAGGCCGGTGTGACCACCGACAAGGCCGACCTGATCTTTGCCTCCATTCCCTACAAAATCATGGCCCCCATGCAGGTGCCGGTGTATGACGAGATGAAAAAGCGCGATGCCGACCTGTATGCGCGGCTGGAAAAAGCCGGCTTCATGCTGGACTTTGGGCCCGACGGCTCCGGCCTGTTCATGAAGTACCTGCGGCGCGGCTCGGGCTACTACATTGATGTGGGTGCCAGCGAGCTGGTGGCCAATGGCAGCATCAAACTCAAAAGTGGCGTCAACATCGACCGCATCAACCCCACCTCCGTCACGCTCACCGATGGCACGCAGCTGCCCGCAGACCTGCTGGTCTATGCCACCGGCTACGGCTCCATGAACGGCTGGTTGGCCGACCTGATCTCGCCCCAAGTGGCCGACCAGGTGGGCAAGGTCTGGGGCCTGGGCTCGGACACCCCCAAAGACCCCGGCCCGTGGGAAGGCGAGCTGCGCAATATGTGGAAACCCACCCAGGTGCCCCAGCTATGGATACACGGCGGCAACCTGCACCAGTCGCGCCACTACTCCCAGTTTTTAGCCTTGCAACTGAAGGCCCGCATGCTGGGGATGCAGACACCGGTGTACCGGCTGGCACCGACGCATCACACGCGGTGAAGGGGTTCAGGCCAGCGGAAAGTGCAAACTCGAAAAGTTCCGACCGTTGTTAATGGCTGCACGCTCCACCGATGCGGCGCTCTGGTGCGCGTCCAGCAAGCCGTGTTGTTCTAAAAACTGCAGATAGGCGCGGGTGCTGACCTTTTTGCAGTTGGCAGGCAGCAGAAAGCTGGCACGGGCGATTTTGTGGTCTTCAAACAGAAACACGCTGGTGACGGCAGGGTCTGCCAACGCCAGCGTATTCATGTGTTCCTGAATGGCCAGCTCACCCAGATGGGCCTTGGGCGCGCTGCCCTCGGGCGCTGCCAACATCTGCTGTTGGTGGTGCGCAAAGGTGCGGGTGGGCACGGTGGTGACCGCATGGTCACTGGCCCATTGGCGGACTTTTTTGCTGGTGGGTGTGGTGCTGCGCGTGAGTTCGTGCCAGACCATATCGACCAGCTGCACCTGCCAGCGCGGCTTTAGCAGCAAATCAAGCGCATCGGCATAGCCCAGTGTGATCAGTGGCCCGGCATCGGGGAACAACAGAACCGGCGGCGTCACGGCGCTGGTGTGGCGACCAGCGCGCTCAGCTCATCAACCATGGCCTGGGTGCGCGATGCGGGCAAGCGCGGCATGGGCAGGCGGGCTTGCGCCATCAGCAAAAACAGGTCTTCGTCCGACTCAATACCCAAGGCGCTTTTGGCCTGCAGGTCGTCGGTGCGCCCCAGCGAAAAATCGAGCAGGGTTTTGTAGTTTTGATTGCCGTTTCGGCCCGCCGCTTCGTAGGTTTCCACCAGGTAGCGCAGCTCGGCGTTGAACAGCGCATTGACCGAGGTGTCGTTTTGCGCCGCAATCACCTTGGCGCGGCGCAACACATCGCGATCCAGCGCGCCGGTGAAGTTGACGGTTTCTGCCATTTTGAGTCCTCAGTTAAACACATCACACATAAATAAGTGTAATGCGTAGTTGTGTGTTGAATCTCAAGGTAATTCCAGCACAGCCCCATCCGGCGTTAAAAACGCTGCCTTCACGCCCTGCCCTGGCTGCGCCGCGCGCACGGCCGCGCGGTAGCGGCGCAGCTGGGCGACCAACTCGGGCTGGGCCAATGGCTGGCCGGTGGATTTGTAGTCGAGCACCCACCAGACGCCGCTGGCGCGGTGGCGCACCAGGCGGTCCAGGCGCAGGATGCGGTTTTTGTCGTCGCACAGGGCGACTTCGTTGGCTTCCCAGTCGATCTGGCGGCTGTCCCAGGCCCAGGCGGCCTCGCCGGCGAGGATGGCTTGGGCGGCCTGGGTGGCCTGGTGGGTTTGCTCGGGGGTGAGGGCGAATTCGCGGGCGACGGCTTGTTGCTGGCTGGCTGTGATGGTGGGCGGCGTGGGGGCGCTGGCGGTCCATTCGAGCAGGCGGTGCAGGGCCAGGCCGACGGTGGTGCTGTCGGTATCGGTTGAGCTGTCTGTTTCGGCCTCTGCAGCTGCTATGCTTTGTATAGCTGCTTGAGCAGTATTCACTTGGGCTGTCGGCGTAAAAGGCATCAAAGTCAGCTCAAATGACGTCTCCTGGGGCTCAGCAAGTGCCACCTGCGCCGGTGCGGGAACGGGCAGGTGCTGCACCGCCACGCCGTGGGCCTGGGCGGCGGCCAGCAGGCGTTGCAAGGGGCTGTCGGGCTTGGCGTTGCGGCTGGGGGCGATGCTGGAGAACACGAGCTGGGTGCGGGCGCGGGTCATGGCGACGTACAGGGCGTTGAGCTCTTCTCGGGCGCGCTCGGCCAAGTCAATCGCCAGGGCCTGGGCGGTACAGGCGGGGGGCTGGTTTTCGCTGGCCAGAAAGCTCAGGCGCTGGGGTGCGGCGGCTTCGCCGGGCCAAGCGATCAGCACGCTCATGCTGTCGGCGCGGGCGCTGGCGTTGTCGGCGTCCAGCAGCAACACGGTGGGCGCTTCCAGGCCTTTGGCACCGTGCACGGTGAGCAGGCGCACGGCGTTGGCGTCCGTTGGCGTGGCGGCTTTGAAGCCACTGGGGCGGCCACCGCTGCCTGCGCCTTTGAGGGTGTGCACCAGGGCATAGGGCGTGGCGTAGCGGGCACCGTTGATTTGCAGCGCCGCACCCAGCAGGGCTTGCAGGTTGGCCAGCACGCTGGTGCGCAGCGCGGCGGGCGCGGCCTGGGCGAAGCGGGCCAACACGTCGCCGTCTTGGTAGATGGCTTGCAGGGCGTCGTGCGGCGGGAGGGTTTGTAGCCAGGTTTGCCACTGGCGCAGGCGGGGGGCGAGGGTTGCAAACTGGACGGCCGAGGGGTTCCAGGCGGGTTGGCGCTCTGCCCCCACCCCCACCCTCCCCCAGCGGGGGAGGGGGTTAGTCGTTTCGCTCCCCCAGCCAGGGAGGGAGTTCGTCGTTTCGCTCCCCCAGCTGGGGAGGGAGTTGGAGACGGATTCGGATGCAGACAGGGGGGCTTGCGAATCTTCAAACGGCAGGGGCAGGGTTTTTTCGTCACCCCGAAAAATGCGGGGTTTCGCGGGCATTTCAGGCTCTTTTTGAACCAAATCAGCCATCCGCCCAGGTAAATCCTGCTCAAGCAGCTCTTCTTTTAATAGCAATTCCAACCAACTCAAACCCTCGTTGCCACTCTGGCGCGCCTGCAGGGCCAGGGCTGTGAGGGCGCTGTCGTCCAGACCAAACAGCGGGGAACGCAGCGCGCGGGCCAGCGAGAGGTTGTGGGCGGGGGAGACGAGCACATCGAGCAGGGCCACGATGTCTTGCACCTCGGGTACGTCGGCCAAATCGGTTTTTTCGGGTTGCCAGGCGGGAATGTGCAGGGCGCGCAGGGCCTCGTGCAGGGCGGCCAGGCGGTCGCGTTTGCGGGCCAGCACCATGATGTCGACTGGTTTTTGCCCCAGCGCCAGTTGCTGGGCAATCCAGTGCGCGGCCTGGGTGGATTCGCGCATGCGCAAGCTGTCTTCGGGCTCCTGGCGCGGCTGGGTCAGGGTGTCGCGCCAGATCAGCTCGCTGGAGGCCTCTTCAGCTGGCGCGCTGTCCCGCTCGATCGGTGGCAGGCAGGCCACGCTGCCGGGCTCGTCGCTGCTGGTGGTGTGGGGCCGAAAGCCGCCAAATTCGCCACGGCCTTGCGCGTCGGCAAACACCGCGTTCACCGCGGCCAGCACGGCGGGCGCGTTGCGGCGGGTGTGGTCGCAGGCCAGGGTGTCGCCGCCCAGGCCCTCCACCACGAAGCGCTTGGCGGCCTGAAACACCTGGGGCTCGGCGCGGCGAAAGCGGTAAATGCTTTGCTTGGGGTCGCCCACGATGAACACGCTGGGCGCCTGGCCACCGCCGGCCCCCGCGTAGCCGCCCAGCCAGGCCGACAGGGCCTGCCATTGCAGCGGGTTGGTGTCTTGAAACTCGTCAATCAACACATGTTTGATGCGCGCGTCCAGCCGCTCCTGCACCCAGCCGCTGGCCACCGGGTCGGCCAGCAGGGTCCAGGCGGCCTGCTCCACGTCGTTCATGTCGACCCAGCCTTCGGCCTGCTTCACAGCGGCGTATTGCGCGATCAGCACGCGGGTCAGGCGCGTCAGGCGCTGCTGGTGCAGCCAGGCCTGGTGCTGGTCCATGGCGGCGCGCAGGCTGAGCACCAGCGCCTGGGCAGCGCGCACCTGGGCCAGACCAAACACACTGCTGCCGAACTGGCGGGGCTCGTTTTTCTGCGTGAGCAAGGCCTCCATCACGCCCTGCACGTCGCCTGCGGTGAGTGCTTGCTCCAGCTCCCGGCCTTTGGCTGAAAAGGTAGCGGCTTTGGCGCGGCCCAGGTGGCGCGCGGCCAGCGCCAGCGTGTTGCGTGGGCCTTCGCTGTGCAGCACCTGGGCGGGCTCGTCAAGGCCGGCAAACTGGGGGAATTGCTCGGTCCAGGGCAGCACGCCACGGTCGGGCACGCCCTGCGCATCGGCCAGCGCAAATTCCACCCGCCGGGCCAGCGCAGCCTCCAAAGCTTTGTGGGCATTGAAGCGGCCCTGCGCGGCCACGAGGTCGGCAAAGTCGGTGCTGGCCTGATCGTCTTGCAACACGGCTTGGTAAAAGCGCTGCCACACCTGGGCCGTGGCCTGTGTGTCGTCTTCCAGCAGCTGGTAACTGGCGGGCAGGCCCAGGCTTTGCAACATGGCCAGCGGCGCATGGCGCAGCAGCCCGGCAAACCAGCCGTGAAAGGTGCGCAGCTGCACGGGGCGGCCGGTATCCAGCACGGTTTGATATAAATTTGATAGCTGCTTGAGCAGGTTTGATAAGGGCTGCTGGCCGATTTGGCTCGTAACGCCTCTTATTTCCAGCTCATGCGCCAGTTGCGCGGGCGTGGCACGTGCAAAGTCTTGCAGCCACTGGGTGAGCCGCTCCCGCATTTCGCCAGCGGCCTTTTTGGTGAAGGTGATCGCCAGAATTTCATGCGGCCGCACGCTCATGTGTCCGTTCTCGTCCACACCCTCTAGCAGCGCCCGCACGATGCGCGAAACCAGCATCCAGGTCTTGCCGGCCCCCGCGCAAGCCTCCACCGCCACGCTGCGCCGGGGGTCGCAGGCAATGGCGTAAAACGCGGCGGCGCTGATGGGCTGGCCGTTGTGCTCGTAGGCGGGGGCTGTCATGCAGTGCCCCAAAAGTCTTTGCGGAGGATCATGAGCTGCCCCAAAAGTCTTTGCGGAGGATCATGAGCTGCCCCAAAAGTCTTTGCGGAGGATCATGAGCTGCCCCAAAAGTCTTTGCGGAGGATCATGAGCTGCCCCAAAAGTCTTTGCGGCAGAGACCCCTTGCCGCGCAAAAGTCGCAGACGCTGCCCTCGCCCAGCGCTGGCAACACAGCACCCTCGGCAAGGGCCTGCATGTCGTGCGCGATGCCTTGCACCAGCAGGTCGCGGGCGGGCACCACGTTGCGCTGCTCCACGGTTTTGGTTTCGCGTTCGCCCACGTTCACGTAAGCGGCGCGCAGGTCGTCGTCTGGCAACAAGGCGGCGTAAAACAGCAGCTGCGTGTCTTCGGTGGGCTGGCGCACGCGCTGGGTGCTGGCTTGCAGGCTTTCGGTTTTGTAGTCGAGCAAAAAAGCCGTGGCCTGGCCCAGCCGCTGGCTCTGGTCAATGCGGTCGATGCGGCCCACCAGGGTGATCTGGCGCAGGTTCAGCTCGTGCGGGCTTTCGGCCTGGGCAAACACATGGCCCAGCGCTTCATGCTCAGCCAGCCAGGCCAGGTAGCCATCACGCAGCTGCGGCCAGGCGGTGGCAAACGGTAAAAACTCAGACGGGCTGAAACCCATGCTGCGCTGGGTTTGCTCGGCGCACTGGTTGATCAGCGCCAGGCGTGGGCCCGCGTGTGTGGGCAGGGCCTGGTGAAAGGCCGACAGCACGGCGTGCAGCCAGCTGCCAAAGTCGCGCTTGGTTAACTCGGTGTCAATTTCATCGTCTTCACTCAGCTTTAACTGGCGCAGCGCAAAAAACCGGTAGGGGCAGCGGCGCAGGTCTTCATAGGCGCTGGCCGACAGGCGCTGCGGCCCGGCGGCCTGTAGCAGCGCCGCCCCTTGCGGCTGCGGGCGCGCGGTGGGCGTGGCAGGCAGGCTGCGCGTGGGGCGCGGGTCGGGGCTCAGGTCGGCATTCAAGTCGGTGCGTTCGCGCCATTGCGGCTGGCCCATGCGCAGCGCCTGCACCAGCGGGCTGGGCAGCACGGTCTGGCCGCCATCGTCTAGCTGGCGCCACAGCAAATCGACCTCACGCAGTTGCAGCGCATGGGCAAACGCGGCACGCGCCTGCGCCTGCAAGTCGTCGCGCAGCGGCAGGCCCAGTGCGGTGCGCTGCGCCGCGCTCCAGTTGCCCGGTGGCTCGGGTGAGGCGGGCAAATGGGTTTCATCGCAGGCCGGTAGCACCAGCGCGCCAAACGGGCGGCCCAACAGCTGACTCAGCGGCAGCACCACCACCTGAGCCTGGATCACGCTGGCAGGTTGAAAACTGGCCGCTTCCAGCACCTGGTTAGCCCAGGCCGTAAACCCCGCCAGCGCCAGGCGCGGCGCGGCCTGGGGCAGCTGGGCCAGAGCAGCACGTGCCGGCTCCTGTAGGCACAGATGCTGCAGCACGCTGGCACCCGCGGCATCGGCGTGCAAGGGCTCCCACTGGCCGCTGGCGCGCAGCAGCTCGCCCAGGGCCAGCAGCCAGGCGGCCAGGTTGCGCGGGGCTTGCAAGGCGCTGCGCAGCGAGTTGACGGTGGCGATCAGCGCCCGTGTGGCGTGCGGGTCGGGCAGGGCCGCCCAGGCGGCGGGCAGCGTGTGCCACTGGGCCATGCCACTGCTGCGCAGCCGGGCTTCCAGCGCCTGTACGGTGGGCGCGGCGAAGGCCGGGCATTGCTTGAGCCAGTCGAGCACGGCGTCGCTGCTGGCGTCCCACACACAGGCTTTCAGCGCGGCCATCAGTTGGGCAGCAGCGCGGGTGGTGGAGAGTTTCCAGCCGGTTTCGTCGCGCAGGCTCACACCGCGCGCTGCCAGCAAGGCGCTGGCATGGCGGGTGAGCAGGCGGTCCGTGGCGGCCAGGGCCACCGGCACCCGGCCCGCCTCGATATGCCGCAGCACGCAGGCCGCGGCGCGCTCGGCTTCGTCTTGGGCATGGGTGGCACTGTGCAAATGGATTTGGCCCTGCGCTACGGGGCCCAGTGGTTGATACAGCGGCAGCGCCAGCAAGCGGTCGGCAAACCGGGTTTTGAGCGCCTGGGTCAGCGGGTCGGTCTGAAAGCCGTCAAACACCACCAGGCAGTCCAGCGTCTGGGCCAATGCGTCAGAAAACAGCACGTCGGTGGCATAGGCCGAATGACCAGCCCACACCAGCGCCAGCCGCGCCACCGTGATTTCCTGGGCGAGCAGGCTGGCGTCATGCCCCAGGCCCACCAAGGCCTGGCGGTCTGCCGCCCAGGCGCTGCGCTGGCCGGGCGGCACGGCGCAGGCCACACCCGCCAGTTGCCAGGCGGCCTCCACCAGGCGCGCCGTCAGCACCGACAGATCAGGCAGGGAGAACCCACTTCGCGCCAGCAGGGCCTGCGCCGTCAGCGGGTCACGGGCCATGTCAAAGCTCAGGTCGTGCTCGTCTGGCGCAAAACCGGCCAGGCTACGCGCCCAGTTTTGCGTGGTTTCAAAGCGCGGCACGAAAGCCGCAGCCTGGCCGCCCTGCTGCGCCACCCATTGCGCGCGGGCCACCGGCATCAGCTGCGCATAGGGCAGCAGCACCACGGTGCGGGCGGTGCGCAAGGGGTCGTGCTGCAGGTGCGCCGCCACTGCCGCCGAACCAGCTTGTAGCGCGGTTGGCAAGTGGTTTTGCGCTATGGCATCCATAGCATGTGGGGGGACTGGCAAGGCCAATTGAATTACTTGGTTTCTGTCACAATGACCGCACTCTATCGCTACCGACAAACTGAACCCAAGGAATTCTCATGGCCAGCGAACTCATCAAACATGTATCAGACCAGTCTTTTGAAGCCGACGTGCTCAAAGCCACCAAGCCCGTGCTGGTGGACTACTGGGCTGAGTGGTGCGGCCCTTGCAAAATGATCGCCCCCATCCTCGATGAAGTGGCCGCCAGCCACCAGGATCGGCTGCAGATTGCCAAGATGAATGTCGATGAAAACCGCGACATCCCGGCCAAGTTCGGCATTCGCGGCATTCCCACCCTCATGCTGTTCAAAGACGGTCAGCTGGCTGCCACCAAAGTCGGTGCCTTGAGCAAGGCCCAACTCACTGCCTTCATCGACCAGCAACTTGCCTGATCTTCTGAAGACCACACGGGCGACTGACGCGCAAGGCCTCAGTCGCTTTTTGTTTCCAGCCTGAAGAACCGCCGTTTCATTTTTTGCTGTCATAATTCATAGCATTCAGCCCGCCACAGTCTTACTGGCGACGCTTCCCCGGCAAGTAAAACCCATCCAGGTTTTGCGCCCACCTTCCCCCAAGACCTTTCGTAAAACGCCCTTGTAAGGGTTACCCCATGCACTTAAACGAACTCAAGGCACTGCATGTGTCTGAAGTACTCAAGCAGGCCGACGCACTTGAGATTGAAAACACGGGCCGCATGCGCAAACAAGAGTTGATGTTTGCCATCATCAAAAAGCGCGCCCGCGCCGGCGAGCAGGTATTTGCCGACGGCGTGCTTGAAATACTGCCCGACGGCTTTGGCTTTCTGCGCAGCCCCGACACCAGCTACACCGCCAGCACCGACGACATCTACATCAGCCCCAGCCAGGTGCGCCGCTTCAACCTGCACACCGGCGACATGATTGAAGGCGAGGTGCGCATTCCCAAAGACGGCGAGCGCTACTTTGCCCTGACCAAGCTCGACAAAGTCAACGACGACCTGCCAGAAAACAATAAGCACAAGGTCATGTTCGAAAACCTGACGCCGCTGTTCCCCAAAGAGCAGATGAAGCTGGAGCGCGACGCGTTCAAGGGCGAAGAAAACATCACCGGCCGGGTAATCGACATCATTGCCCCCATCGGCAAAGGCCAGCGCGCCCTGCTGGTGGCACCGCCCAAGAGCGGCAAGACCGTGATGATGCAGCACATGGCCCACGCCATTGCCGCCAACTACCCCAACAGCTACATGATGGTGCTGCTGGTGGACGAACGACCTGAAGAGGTGACGGAAATGCAGCGCTCGGTGAAAGCCGAAGTGATTGCCTCCACCTTCGACGAACCCGCCGCCCGCCACGTGCACGTGGCCGAAATGGTGATCGAGCGCGCCAAGCGCCTGGTGGAATTGAAAAAAGACGTGGTGATCTTGCTGGACTCCATCACCCGCCTGGCCCGCGCCTACAACAACGTCGTGCCCTCATCGGGCAAGGTACTCACTGGCGGTGTCGATTCCAACGCCTTGCAGCGCCCAAAGCGCTTTTTGGGTGCGGCCCGCAACGTGGAAGAAGGCGGCAGCCTGACCATCATCGCCACCGCCCTGGTCGATACCGGCAGCCGCATGGATGAGGTGATTTTTGAAGAGTTCAAAGGCACCGGCAACAGCGAGATTCACCTGGACCGCCGCCTGTATGAAAAGCGCGTGTTCCCGTCGATTCAGCTAAACCGCAGCGGCACCCGCCGCGAAGAGCTGTTGCTGCAACCCGAAATCTTGCAAAAGACCCGCATCCTGCGCCAGTTCATGTACAACATGGACGAAATCGAGGCGATGGAAATGGTGCTCAAGAGCATGAAAGCCACCAAGACCAATGTCGAGTTCTTCGACATGATGCGCAAAGGCGGGTAGGCGAACAAGCATCGAGCGCGAATATGGCCTGGGCCGGGCCCGCACCCGAGCGTGCACTTATGGGGGTGTTGAGGCTGGCGAACCCCTGGTCAGGTGCCAGCTCAAGAACCTACGCAAACACTTGGTCTATTGGGCTGTGTGCTGCCGGGCATACAAAAAGAACGCCTCGCGCATACGGTAAATCTGGCTGGCAAAGTATGCGTACCCCACCCGGCCTGAGTTCAGTTGCCTGACCTCGCTGTTGTAGTCAATCTGGATATCGCGCACCGCATTCGAATCCACCACGTTGGCAGCGCTGTTGCTGTCTGTCAACCGTGTGCGAATGCCTTTTTCAAAACGCTGGGTACCCGAAAACTGCACCGTTGACGGTGCATCGCCCTGACGTGGCGTGAGCGGAATCGACAGCTCCAGGCCGGCAAATTGTCGATCGCCGCCCTTGCGGTAAAAAACCTGCACGCCCACGTCACCAAACCAACGCGTCATTGACAGAGCAGGTCCGCGGGTGCCATCGCTGTAGGCTTGATAACCCGCCTCAAACCAAGTAGTGGGGCTTTGAACCCAACGGTAAGCACCGGAGAAGGCAGATTTGGTATTGCCGCCTTCTATCACTGCCCGATTGAACCGGCTGCCACGCAGGCGAACCACGTCGCTGGTATCGGGCAAGTAAACCGTGGATTCCGCCTGCACACCGAAAGCACCATAGTTGTAGCGGCCCACACCCACATTGGCCTGCACACTGTCACCCACCCAGAACGACTGTTGCAGCGCCGCTACCTTCAGGCCGTTTTGCTGCCGAATGCCCTGAAACACCCGGCCAGGGTCCACATTGTCTGTATTGGTCAGACGTTGAATCAGGCTGGTGTAAATTTCTGCCCCTTGCCACACCGGCACGATGCCCTGCACGTTGGCGGCCAGCGAATAATCAAACGCCCCCACCTCGGTGGCCACGGTGTAGTTGAAATCTGGCTTGATTTCGATGCGCACCGGCGAACGGCGTGACGGCAGCTCACTGACCCACTTCACATCCGCTTGGCGGTACTCCGGCAGGCGGTCAAAACTCATGTTGGCACGCGCGTTGGCGGCATTGCCATCTCGCAAAAACAGGCGATAAGCGGGCACATCTACCGACATTTCAAACATCGGCAAACCCGCCTTCAGCGTGATCGCATACACCCTCTGAACCCCCACCGGCGCATGTTCTGCCGCAAGCCCCAGCACAATGCCAACGGCGTCAGCCTCGTTTTGCCCGTAGCGCTGGTTTTCATATTCCACCACCACGTTGTTGGCCAAGGTACCCACGCGCACCCGCTCCAAGCCCACCGCCACCAAGGCGCGCTGCAAGCTGTCCAGGCGGTCTTGCGCGGTAGGGGCTACTGCGGCGTTGACGGGTTTGGCGTCCAGGGCCGGCAGGGCGTTGATAGGGGCTTCAAGCTTGCTTTCGTCTTTGCCAAGCGGCACCACCAAACTCACCGCAAAGCTGGAGGCATCGGCTTTCTGGCCGGCCGGATTGCGGGCACCAAACGAACGCTGCAGCGTACCCACCAGGTGCGCATTGCCCAGACTGGCCAACTTGGGTGAGTAGTAGCGCAAACCCAGATGGGTTCTCTGCCCGTCGTACTCAGCCAGCGCCGATGCTCCCGTGCCTGCAAGCAGAAACTCGGCACCACCAAAGCCACCTTTGAAGACCGTGCCCTGCCCCGCAGTGTTGGTAATAGGCGTGCCAGACGCATAGCCCAAAGACCAGCGCAAAGGCCCTATCTGATCGCTGGCCACCACATACCTCGATTTGAAAAACGCGGCCCCGCCGCTCACGTCGTTGAATCCAACCGCGACATTGGGTAGTTCGGGCCAAAACGGTGGAGCCTGCACCTTGATGTTGGCCGACAGATCACGCACGCCGCTGCCCAGCAAGCTGCCTGCAGGCGGCGGGTTGGTGTAGTCGCCAAACCTGCCAAACACTTCGACATAGGGCACCAGCCCCACACCAAAACTGTAGTTGCGGTTGCGGCTGCTGCTGCCAAACCGGGGCTCGCGGTAGTTGCCAGCAGAAAAAACCAGTGTTCCGGGCTCCAGCACAAACGCGCTTGGAATCACCAAGCCCCCCGTAACACCCAGTGCCGAAACACCTGTCTGCTGTCCTTGCGCCACCCCGGTAAACAACAGCAACACCACCAACACACAGCCGATTTCTTGAAAGCCTTTTGTCTTCATTTTCATGTTCCTCTGAAGCCCACCTACGGAGGCAGAATTTTGCGACACCTGCCCTGAGTGTAACTAAGGCCCCAGCCGAATTGCCTTTGCTGGCCTGCGCGCGAAACATGTCACACCTTCAGTAACAACAAGCCGGCAAATGCCGGCCTGTTGTTACATTTACTGTCAGCCTGTTGAATCCTTACCTAATTGGGCGTATGTCGCGGCATGCTTTAGTGAAGTTTCTGGATATGTCTCAGTACAATTCAAAAAAGAGTCGTTGGACTCATCAATGTGCGTCGTGCATTCGACAGTGCCGAATCTCAAACTCTAGGGTCATACACGTGCTCCGGGATCAAACAGCGAGCTCTTCATTCGGGGGAGATAGTGGCCTTCAGTCAACACCGAGCTGGTACGTGGCATACACGCAGCCTAAACGGGAACAACTGGCCGCAACCAACTTGGTGCATCAAGGGTTTGAGATCTACCTGCCACTGTATAGAACGTTAAAAAAGTCGCCAGACGGGCCACTTCTTCGGTCAGAACCGATGTTTCCGCGCTACATTTTTTTCAAACCAGGTGTCGGAAAATCATTGTCGACTGCGAAGTCAACACGCGGCGTCAGCACAGTTCTCTCGTTCGGAGGCCAGCCAGCGACCGTAAAAACAGACACTTTAGAGTTAATAAAACAGTTCGAGACTCAACGTAACAGCGAAAGCTTGAGCCAGCTGAGTCCGTTTCAGCCGGGTGAACTGGTTCGTCTGACTGGTAAAAATCTGACAGGACTTGAAGGGCTTGTCACTTCGGTTTCTTCCAAGCGTGTTAACGTTTTGATTCATTTGCTCGGTGGCGCACACAATATGAGCGTGGGCCACCATCAATTGGACATGGTGTAACACATCAACGAATTAGTCAGTCCGCAGGTACGGGGTGACTTTAAGCAGGCTGGTGTTTTGAATTTTTTGTTCAAACCACTGCGGTAGCCTGCGTGTTTGTTGAAAATTCCAATTGTTTAAAGGAACCCCTGGAAAACTCCTGACTGCCAGCCCGAACGTAGCCTCGGGCGCATCGCGTTGTTGAAAAACTGACCAATAGCAACACTGTTGGTTTCATTTTCCGCCTGGCGCTGCATCCGAGATCTGCATTCGTTCTGGTTCGCCAAGAGTTTTGCAGAGGTTCCTAAATGAGTCAAACTAACAATAAATATCGCGCGAATACCTGGAAACATGAATCAACTTGCACCTAACGCCCGAATAGGCATCATTGGTTTGGGCTATGTGGGCCTGCCCTTAGCCGTTGAATTTGGCAAGAAGCGATCCGTAGTGGGCTTTGACATCAATGCCATGCGGGTTGCCGAGCTCAAGGCAGGACATGATCAAACGCTCGAAGTTTCATCAGAAGAGCTGCAACAGGCCACACACCTGCAATTCAGCACCCACACCGACGACCTGAAGGCTTGCAGTATCTTTATCGTTACGGTTCCAACTCCTGTAGATGAGTACAAGCGCCCCGACCTGTCCCCCCTGATCGCGGCCAGTGCCACTATTGGAAAATTGCTGAAAAAAGGCGACACGGTCATTTATGAATCAACAGTGTACCCCGGTGCCACCGAAGAAGACTGCGTCCCCGTGCTCGAAAAGCACTCCGGCCTGGTATTCAACATAGACTTTTTTGCAGGCTACTCACCCGAGCGCGTCAACCCTGGCGACAAAACCCACCGCGTGACCACCATCAAAAAGGTCACGTCGGGCTCAACACCCGAAATAGCGGACATGGTAGACGCGCTTTACAACGAAATCGTCACGGTGGGCACGCACAAGGCCCCGAGTATTAAAGTGGCAGAGGCTGCCAAGGTGATTGAAAATACCCAGCGCGATGTGAATATTGCCCTCATCAATGAGTTGGCATTGATATTCAACAAGCTTGATATCGATACAGAGGCTGTGCTGCAAGCCGCAGGCACCAAATGGAACTTTCTACCGTTTCGTCCCGGCCTGGTGGGTGGACATTGCATTGGCGTTGACCCTTATTACCTTACCCACAAAGCCCAAGCCATTGGTTACCACCCCGAAATCATTCTGGCGGGCCGCCGCTTGAATGACAGCATGGGTGCCTATGTGGTGACCCAGTTAGTGAAAGCCATGACCAAGCGCCTGATTCATGTACATGGCGCTCGCGTTTTGGTGATGGGACTGACCTTTAAAGAAAATTGCCCCGACCTGCGTAACACCCGTGTGGTCGACATCGTGAATGAACTGCGTGAGTACGACGTGCAAGCCGACGTGTATGACCCGTGGATATCGGCCGCTGAGGCGCAGCACGAATACGGCATTACCCCTATTGAGCAGCCCCCATCCGACACCTACGACGCCATCATCGTGGCCGTGGCGCATGACCAATTCAAGGCCATGGGCGCACCCGCCATACGCGCACTGGGCAAGGCCAGCCATGTCTTGTTTGATTTGAAATATGTGCTCAGCAAGGATGAGAGCGACTTGAGGCTTTGAGCCAATTTATGCTCAAAACAGGCACCAGCCCATATAAATACTGCTCAAGCAGCTATTAAAATAATAGTAAATGTCTCGCTACCAACAACTCCAAACGGCCCTCTCCGAGCAGCCAGCCACATGGGTGGTCACCGGCGTGGCCGGGTTCATCGGCTCCAACCTGCTGGAAACCCTGCTCAAGCTAAACCAGCGCGTGGTTGGCCTGGACAACCTGGCTACCGGCTACCAGCACAACCTGGCCGAAGTACAAACGCTTGTCACACCCGAACAGTGGGCCCGCTTCAAGTTCATAGAAGGCGACATTTGCAACCTGGCCGACTGCCAGCAAGCCTGTACGGGTTTCGACGGCGGCGGGGTGGACTATGTGCTCCACCAAGCCGCCCTGGGCAGCGTGCCCCGTAGCCTGGCCGACCCGATTGCCACCAACGCTGCCAACATCACCGGTTTTGTGAACATGCTCGTGGCCGCCCGCGATGCCAAGGCAAAAAGCTTCACCTACGCCGCCAGCAGCTCAACTTACGGCGATCACCCGGCGCTACCCAAAGTAGAGCAAAACATCGGCAAACCCCTCAGCCCCTACGCCGTGACCAAATACGTGAATGAGCTGTATGCCGAGGTATTTGCCCGCTGCTATGGCTTTAACGCCATTGGCCTGCGCTACTTCAACGTGTTTGGCCCCCGCCAAGACCCTGACGGGGCTTATGCCGCTGTCATTCCCAAATGGATCTCCAGCCTCATTAAAGGCGAGCCCGTGCACATCAACGGCGATGGCGAAACCAGCCGCGACTTTTGCTACGTGGCCAACGCCGTACAAGCCAACCTGCTGGCCGCTACCACCAAAAACCCCGAGGCCTTGAACCAGGTCTACAACGTGGCCGTGGGCCACCGCACCTCGCTCAACGAGCTGTACGCCCAGGTGCACCACAACCTGCTGCCGCTGTACCCGCACCTGCAAGGCACCCAGCCCGTGTACCGCGATTTCCGTGCGGGCGATGTGCGCCACAGCCTGGCCGACATCAGCAAAGCCGCAAACCTGCTCGGGTACGTACCTACCCAGCGAATTGCGCAAGGGCTGGAACTGGCTATGCCCTGGTATGTAGAAAACACACAGCCTGTTCCTGCATGACCATTCTCGTCACCGGCGGCGCCGGCTTCATCGGTGCCAACTTCGTTCTCGACTGGCTCGCCCAGTCCGACGAACCCGTCGTGAACCTCGACAAACTCACCTACGCCGGCAACCTGGAAACCTTGGCCCCGTTGCAAAACAACCCCAGGCACATCTTTGTGCAGGGCGACATTGCTGACAAAGCGCTGGTAGACAGCCTGCTCGCCCAGCACCAGCCCCGCGCCGTGCTCAACTTTGCAGCCGAAAGCCATGTAGACCGCTCCATCCGCAGCCCTGAAGACTTCATTCAAACCAACATCGTGGGCACTTTTAGATTGCTCGAAGCCGTGCGCGCTTACTGGAACAGTCTGCCGAACGACTCAGAACAAGACGATAAATCCACCTTCCGCTTCCTGCATGTATCAACAGACGAGGTGTATGGCTCGCTGGGCGCAACCGACCCAGCCTTTACCGAGACACACCGCTACGAGCCCAACAGCCCGTATTCGGCCAGCAAGGCCGCCAGCGACCATTTGGTGCGCGCCTACCACCACACCTACGGCTTGCCAGTGCTCACCACCAACTGCAGCAACAACTACGGCCCCTACCACTTCCCCGAAAAACTCATCCCGTTGATGATCGTCAACGCACTGGCCGGCAAACCGCTGCCCGTGTATGGCGACGGCATGCAGGTGCGCGACTGGCTCTACGTCAAAGACCATTGCAGTGCCATCCGCCGCGTGCTCCAGGCTGGCCAGACGGGCGAGGTCTACAACGTGGGCGGCTGGAACGAGAAGCCGAACATCGACATTGTCAAAACCATCTGCGCCCTGTTAGACGAACTACGCCCCAGGGCCGACGCCACCAGCTACACCACCCAAATCGCCTACGTCAAAGACCGCCCTGGACACGACCGACGCTACGCCATTGACGCCAGCAAACTTGAACGTGAATTGGGCTGGAAACCTGCAGAGACATTTGAGAGCGGTATTCGAAAAACGGTGCTGTGGTATTTGGGGAACGATGAGTGGGTGGCGCATGTGCAGAGTGGGGCCTATCGGGAATCGGTGAAGACGCAGTATTCATAACTTTGGCACCATTGTTAGTTGATGAACATAGTGCTATCAAATTAATATATACATTACTCGGATGCGTATTTCTCACCTAAGTTGGAATTTGACAGGGCTGTCCCTGCCATTGCTGATAGCAGCAACCACCATTCCACACTTGGTTGAAACTCTAGGGTATGAACGTTTTGGAATGCTTGCATTGGCGTGGGGGCTCATAGGGTATGCTGGTGCGTTAGATTTAGGTATTGGACGGGCCACAACTCAGCATATTGCCACACTACGAGCAGGTGATATGGACGCCCAGAATCAAATACCATTAGTTCTATCTACCGCGGTGCAACTCACCTTAGTAGCAGGCATAGTTGGTAGTCTGCTCATAGTAGGGGCCGCATTACTTGGAGCAGGACAGTACATTAAAGTAACGCAAATTGAGCAAATAGAAATTACGATTTCAATATTTCTCCTTGCAATAGCACTACCATTTCAAGCAGTTAGCGCAACTTACAAAGGTGTAAATGAGGCCTATTTAAACTTCAAGGGTATCAGTATTCTGAGAGTGCTATTAGGCATGGCTAACTTCGGAGTTCCGTATCTTGTATCGCTACATAGCACCAAGATATACTGGCTGGTCATGAGTCTGGTTATCTCACGCGGAATGGCGTTGTACGCTTACAAACAATTGGCTGATCGCTGCGTCTCATCTAAACAATCTAGCGCAAGTCTTAATTTTTCACACGCAGTGGCAAAAGCTCTTTTCAAATTTGGTGGTTGGTTCACGCTGAGCAGCGTATTAAATCCAGCCGTGGCAACTGCTGATAGACTAATTATTGCCTCAACAATTTCTGCTGCCGCAGTATCTGTGTATGTTATTCCTTACGAACTGGTCGTACAAAGCCTAGTTCTTGTAGGGGCCGTGACCACCGTCACCTTTCCGTATTTAAGTCAACTACGCGTAACCAGTCCAAATGCTGTGCAAGCGACGTTCTACAAGATACTTGCCGGATCTGCTGCCATGATGGCGGTTATTACAATCATCTACATGTCATTTGGATCTTTGATTATTTCAAAATGGCTTGGACCTCAATCAGACAACTCTCTTTTCACTGTGATGCAGGTATTGAGCGTAGGGCTTGTTCCTTACACGATAGGAACAGTTTGCGTCTCCTTATTGCACGCTCGCGGAAACACAGCATTGACAGCACAGATTAATTTAATAGAGTTTCCATTTTTCCTGATTCTTATTTACATACTAACAAGTCAACATGGAGTCGTTGGTGCCGCCTACGCATGGGTTTCGCGGGTAACACTTGATGCGGCGGTTATGCTATTTTTTGCTGCCCAACCAGATGAATAGCATAGTTTGGCGTTTGTTGATGATCCCGTCGGCTTATGGCGTTTTAATATGGACGCTTTTGCTTTTGGCAGGAAACCTTGGCTTGGTCACTGTACACATATCATCCCTGGCATTTTTAATATTTTTGTACACGACCGCATGCTTCGGGTTGTCAAGTTTTATTATGTATGGCCTGTTCAAATCGATTGACATCAAAGGAATTGGCACGGCAGTTTCATTCACAAAATTCGATAAGATCGTTTTTTTTGGCGTTACCGTTTTGGGTTTTGCTGGATTATTTATATACGTACGCGACTTTTCTTCATTTCTTGGCGGATTCACTTCATTTTTCTTGGCTTTTTGGAATGAGCCACTATTAATAAGGGCATTGGCATCAGAAGAATCTTCAATTGGATTTCAGTTGTCATATTTTAGTTGGCTGTCAATATTTTATTGCATCTTAATTCTTGCACGCGATAAAAATCTATTTGCACGATCAAAAATAATTATTTATTCAATATTAATTCTTCAGTTTTTTTTGAATTTAATGTTTATTGACAGAACTCGTCCAGTAATACTATTCTTAAGCGGATTTTTAATTTATTTGGTGTTACGAGCCCGATCTTTCAAGAATCCATTAAAGTATGTGTTTTATGTTTTTGCTGGACCACTAATTATTTTCTTTGTCCAAGCTATTTTCACTGAAAAGTACGACAAAGACGAAGGACTGATCGCTAACTTCTTAGTCTATGTTTTCGGTGGATTTGGTTACTTTTCTGCAGCAATCAACGATGTAAATCCAGACTATTCGTTGGTGCGTACCTTCTACCCGCTCGCAAAGGTTCTGAATGCTATGGGCTGGTCATTTGATATTCCGTCGCAGGTTCTTGATTTTAAGCAGGTGCCATTTCCTACAAATGTAGGGACATTTTTGGAGCCCCTATTGGCGGACGGTGGATTACTGTACATTTTTTTTGGTACGCCTATTGTCATCTTTCTTTTGGACATAGCGTCTTACATATCACTTCAATCCAAAACTGCTCTTGGAATATTTGTATGGTCGAGTCTAGTGCTGGTTTCTATTTTTAGTTTTTTCGTTCCGAAATATAATGCAGCATACATCTATTTATTTCTTGCCATCTTTTTTTTGATGTCTATATTTAGTCGTCGTACTTTTAAGAAATATGTGCGAGCATATGTCTGACTCATGGCAATAAGTGTATTATTTTTAACCCGCTACGATCGATTAGGTGCTTCCTCTCGGTTGCGCTCGCTTCAATTCTTTCCGTCATTGGCGGGGCATGGAATCTTGGTTAAATCACAGCCTTTTTTCGATGACAAGCTACTCGGCATCAAGTATAAAACGGGAAGATATAGCTTGAGCCAATTGCTTCATGCATATTATTTGCGCGTTGCACAATTATTGAAGAAAAGTCAATTTGATTTAATTTGGATAGAGAAAGAAGCTTTACCATGGACGCCGACTTTTTTTGAGATTTTGTTACTTGGCGGTAGCCCCTTCGTCCTCGACTATGATGATGCGCTATTTCATAACTATGATCTTCATCGACTCGGCATAGTTAGGACTATGCTTGGTGATAGGCTAGATAAATTGATGAAAAAATCAGTGATGGTAACCTGCGGCAATACCTATCTCGCTAGTCGAGCTGTTGCTGCGGGTGCGCCAAGTGTAGAGATTGTCCCCACGGTAATTGACTTGGATCGCTACCCTAACCATAAACCATCTTCGACAATCTCGCGCTATGGTTCAAAATTGGAAACCGAGCCACTTCGTATTGTTTGGATCGGCTCGCCTACAACTTCACAATACTTACAACTTTTAGGCGATGCACTTCGAAAGCTTGCCGTCGAGCATAAATTTGTTTTACGTATAATCGGCGGCGGTTCGGTGAGTATTTCCGGCGTCGAAGTCGAGGAAATTGATTGGTCTGAGGACACCGAAGTTGAAAATATTCTCAACTGCGATATCGGAATAATGCCGCTGATCGATTCCCCTTGGGAACGCGGTAAGTGTGGTTACAAGCTAATCCAATATATGGCATGTGGGTTACCTGTTGTCGCATCTGGCGTAGGTGTTAATTCCGAAATTGTCCGGGGAGGTGAAAACGGATTCTTAGCTGCCACGACAGAAGAGTGGGTTGATGCGCTTAGCAAATTGTTGCAATCTTCCGACTTGCGATTCCGAATGGGTACTAAGGGTCGTCAGCGTGTTGAACAAGAGTACTGCCTCCAAAAGATTGGTCCGCACGTAGCTAGGTTGCTGCGTACAGCAGCAGGGAAGCATTGACGATGTGTGGATTTTCAGGTTTTTTGGGTGATCGGTCGCT
Source organism: Comamonadaceae bacterium (assembly GCA_013297875.1). Classification (GTDB taxonomy): domain Bacteria; phylum Pseudomonadota; class Gammaproteobacteria; order Burkholderiales; family Burkholderiaceae_C; genus JAAFIW01. Next base: position 128,425 of record JAAFIW010000007.1, read on the forward strand.
TGACTCAGGGGATAGCCGTCTTAGGGTCATGACCGACACGATCGCTAATCGCGGCCCAGATTCGCAAGGACATTGGTTAGACGCAGACTCTGCTATTGCGTTAGGGCATCGTCGCCTGGCTATTGTCGATTTGTCACCCACTGGCGCTCAACCGATGCACTCAGCCAGTGGCCGCTACGTCATTGCCTTCAACGGTGAAATATATAACCACCTTGATCTGCGGAAGGAACTTGACAAGGACGATGGACGGCATAAGTGGCGTGGCCACTCTGATACAGAAACACTCTTAGCCGGTTTCGAAGTATGGGGTATTCAAGCCACAGTTGGGCGAGCAATCGGTATGTTTGCCTTTGCGGTTTGGGACAAACAAATCCGCACATTGACCCTGGCACGTGATCGTCTTGGGGAAAAGCCTTTGTATTACGGTTGGCAAGGCAGTGGCAGTGCTGCGGTTTTCTTGTTCGGCTCAGAACTGAAAGCCCTGCGCGCGCACCCAGCCTTCAATGCGCTGATTAGCCGTGACGCGCTGTGCCTTTACATGCGGCATAACAACGTGGGCAGTGTGCGCTCTATCTATCAGGGCATTTACAAACTGCCGCCCGCAAGCCTACTAACAGTTTCGCAGCAATCGCCCGAACCAGTGGTCACGCAATACTGGTCGGGTGCGCAGGTTGCCGAGCAAGGGGTGGTCCACCGATTTACTGGCGGCGCAGACGAAGCGGTAAATGCGCTGGAGGTGTTGCTCAAAGATGCGGTGCACCGGCAAATGATGGCGGATGTGCCACTCGGCGCATTTTTGTCTGGTGGCGTGGATTCTTCCACGGTGGTGGCCTTGATGCAGGCGCAGGCGAGTCGCCCAATGAAGACTTTCACCATCGGCTTCCATGACGACGTTTACAACGAAGCGGTGCATGCGAAGGCCGTGGCTGCGCACCTCGGCACGGACCACACCGAGCTGTATGTCACGTCTGACCAAGCCCTGGCTGTTATTCCGCGTTTGCCGGCCATGTATGACGAGCCGTTTGCTGATTCGTCGCAGATTCCTACTTTTTTGGTCAGCCAGTTGGCGCGCCAGCACGTCACCGTTTCGCTCTCGGGCGACGCTGGCGATGAACTGTTTTGCGGCTACAACCGCTACCAACTCACCGCCAGTTTGTGGAAAAAACTTTCTGCCCTGCCGGTTCCCATGCGCCGCGCTCTGGCTTGGGGGCTTACCCGACTGTCACCGAGCAGATTGAACCGCTTGGCCACACACACAGGCGCTTTTAGCCGCTGGGCCAACATGGGGGAGAAGCTTCACAAGGGCGCAGGCGTCATGTCAGCGGGTAGTGCTGCGGAGTTGTACCGAGGCATGGTGTCCCAATGGCCCGACCCTGCCGAAGTGGTGATCGGCGGCACCGAACCCCCGACGCTGCTCTCTGGGCTACAACCCGCACTGCAAGGCCTGAGCGACGTGGAACGGATGATGGCGCTGGACATGCTGACCTATTTACCAGATGACATTTTGGCAAAGGTAGACCGGGCTTCCATGGCTGTCAGCCTGGAGTCACGCGTTCCGTTTCTCGACCACCGGGTGGTGGAATTTGCCTGGGCTTTGCCCATGGAATACAAACTGCGCCGCGAAAACAATAGCTACACCACCAAGTGGGTTCTGCGCCAGGTGCTATACCGACACGTGCCCCGAGAGTTAATCGAGCGGCCTAAGATGGGCTTTGGTGTGCCGATTGACAGTTGGCTGCGCGGGCCACTGCGCGAATGGGCAGAAGACTTGTTGGACGAATCCCGGCTGAAGCGGGAGGGCTATTTCAACCCTGCGCCCATCCGTCAAAAATGGGCTGAACATTTGAGCGGGCAGCGCAACTGGCAGCACCCGTTGTGGTGCGTTTTGATGTTTCAGGCTTGGCTGGCGGAGCAAGCGTTGCCTGGCGGCAATGTATGAAGTTTTTACTCATCGCAGGCCTGGCCGAGTCACTGCTTAACTTTCGTGGCCCCTTGATTGCTGCCCTGCAAGCCTGTGGCTTGCAAGTGCATGTGGCCGCACCAGACTTGCCCGCAGGCCACGCTACCCGGTTGGCGCTGGAGGCGCGAAACCTGGCGGTTCACAACATCCCCATGCGACGCACCGGCACCAACCCGGTGGCCGACTTGCAAACCCTGTGGGCCCTGTGGCGCCTGATGCGCCTCGTGCAGCCCGAGATGGTTTTGGGCTACACCATCAAGCCGGTTGTTTACGGTTCGCTGGCTGCATGGCTGGCCGGGGTGCCGCGGCGCTTCGCGCTGGTGACCGGGCTGGGGTATGCATTTCTAGGTGGTGATCAGGCGGGGCAGCGGGGGCCTCGGGCTCGTCTTCAGGCGCTAGTGCAGTGGCTATATGCCGTGGCCCTGGCACGTGTGCACAAGGTGTTTTTTCAAAACCAGGATGACCAAGCGCTGTTTCGCCAACGCGGCATGTTGGCGGCCAATACGCCTTCCTGCGTGGTGAATGGTTCTGGGGTGGACGTGGCCAGTTTTGCGATGGTGCCCCTGCCGGACGCAGCTTTAGGTAGCCCGGTTCGTTTTCTGCTCATTGCCCGCCTGCTGGGCGACAAAGGCGTGCGTGAATATGCGCAGGCCGCTGCCCGGGTTCGCGCAGTGCACCCGCAAGTGCAATGCGTGCTGGTCGGTTGGATTGATTCCAACCCCAATGCAATTGGCCAAGCTGAGTTGGACGCTTGGGTGGCCGATGGCTGCATTAAATTTCTGGGTCGGCTGGCAGACGTTCGCCCGGCCATTGCCGATTGCAGCGTGTACGTGCTGCCCTCGTACCGCGAGGGCACGCCGCGCACCGTGCTGGAAGCCATGGCCATGGGCCGCGCCATCATCACGACGGATGTGCCCGGTTGCCGCGAAACAGTGGTCGATGGCGACAATGGTTTTCTGGTGCCAGTCAAATCCGTCGATGCGCTGGAGCGCGCCATGCTGCAGTTTGTTAACGACGCCTCGCTGGCACCGCGCATGGGCTTGCGCTCACGCCAGATCGCGCAAGACAAGTACGACGTGCACAAAGTCAACGCAGTGATGCTGCGTGAAATGGGCATTGCATAACGTTTTTTTAGCCCATTTTAGGGCTTTAGCCCTTATAAATACTGCTCAAGCAGCTATCATTTTTGAAGCAACACTTATGCATTCCATCCACATGCCTCTTATGCACCCAGTTGCCATCACCAGATGAAACGTATTTTTGACCTTGTTTTATGCACTATGGGCTTGCTGCTTCTTGGCTTGCCACTTTTGTTCTTGGCATGGCAAATTCGCCGTAAGCTGGGCAGCCCGGTGCTGTTTCGGCAAACGCGCCCTGGGTTGCACGGCAAACCGTTTGAGATGGTGAAGTTTCGCAGCATGACGGACGCGGTGGGGCCGGATGGAAAACTATTGCCTGATGACCAGCGTATGACCCACTTTGGTCAGGTGTTGCGGGGGAGCAGCCTGGATGAACTGCCAGAGCTGTGGAATGTAATTAAAGGCGATATGAGCCTGGTCGGCCCTAGGCCGTTGCTGATGGAATATCTGACTTTGTATTCCTCCGAGCAGGCACGCCGCCATGAAGTGCGGCCAGGCATCACCGGCTGGGCGCAGATCAATGGGCGTAACAGCGTGGGCTGGGAAGATAAGTTCAAGCTAGATGTTTGGTATGTCGACAATCGGTCTTTGCTTTTAGATGTCAAGATTATTTGGTTGACTGTCAAGAAGGTGTGGATGCGTGAAGGGATCAGCGCTTCGGGTGAAGTAACGATGACCGCCTTCACTGGCAACACCACGCCGAACAAGTAGACAGACGATGAATACAAAATACACGTATACCGTAGATTGCCAACAGGCCCGCGTGGTCGATATTGCAGCGTACCTGCCTGCTAATATTCTTACTAATGAAGATTTAGAGGCGATACATCCAGAGTGGCCTGCAACTAAGATATACGAGAAAACCGGAATAAAAACAAGACACATTGCTGCGCCAGGTGAGACCGCTTCGGATTTGGCTTTTGAGGCAGCTCAGAATCTATTCAAAAGAGATATTGTTCGCAGAGAAGATGTAGATTTCATAATTCTTTGCACGCAAGCGCCTGACTACATATTACCTACCTCAGCTTGTGTGCTGCAGCATAGACTTGGTATACCTAGACATGCGGGCGCTCTGGATATAAATCTTGGATGTTCAGGCTATGTTTATGGATTGTCTTTGGCCAAAGGATTGATAGAAACGGGCGCGGCCAGTTGCGTTTTGTTGTTGACGGCTGATACTTATTCAAAATATATTCATCCACTTGACAAGAGCGTGAGAACCCTATTTGGAGATGCCGGTGCCGCTACAGCAGTCGTAGCAGATTATTCTGACTCGCAGTTGCTTGGCCCGTTTGTTTTTGGTACTGACGGTAGCGGGGCTAAGAACTTAATCGTTGAAGCGGGCTCGTTTCGCCGTCCTGCAGATAGAGATTCATCGATTGAGTATTCAGATGGCTCTGGAAATACACGCACGGCAGAGAATCTGTACATGGATGGGGCCGAGGTGATGGCGTTTTCACTGAAGGAAGTACCAAAGGCCCTGGATCTTCTATTGTCGAAAGCAGGATACAACAAAGAAGACATTGATTTCTTTGTTCTTCATCAAGCAAATAAATTTATGCTTGAAGCACTACGCAAGAAGCTGAAGGTCTCAGCTGACAAGTTTCCTGTCTATGTAGAAAACTACGGAAACACAGTTTCTTCAACCATTCCGTTGGCATTGATCGAAATGCGACGGCACGAGCAATTGAAGCAGGGAACATCAATGGTATTACTAGGGTTTGGCGTAGGCTATTCATGGGCAGGTTGCGTTTTGAAATTTTAAACGAGGATACTCAAATGACACAGTTTTATGAAGGCGTTGCCGAAATTTTTGAGATCGATCTAACTGAAGTAAAACCTGAACTTGACTTGCAATCAATGGTATGGGATTCGTTGGCTATCGTATCAATAATTGCTTTGGCAGATGACTGCTTTAATGTGATGCTTGACGGGAAAGCGCTAGGGGCATGCGAAACTCTTGGTGATATAGAAAAACTGATTGCAAATGTAAAAAAAGCGTAGCAATGGACTCCTCTCAATCTACGTCTGGTCGCGAAATAGCAGTTCATGGATCACGAATTGTTGGGGTTGTCTCGTGCTTGCCATCACGTGAAGTAGAAAACGCGCATTTTCTGTCTCAGTTTGAAGCATCAGATATTGAAGACGTCGTCAAAATGATTGGTGTCCGCACCCGTCGTTGGGTCGATCCGCATACAACTACCAGAGACTTGTGCCGAGTCGCTGGCTTGCGCCTATTGGAAGGTTTAGGTTGGGAACCGAAATCAATTGATGCTGTGGTGTTCGTCTCTCAAACACCTGATTACCGTCTACCGGCAACGGCGTGTTTGCTGCAGAGCGATTGGGGAATTCAAAACTCGTGTATTGCGTTTGATGTGAACCTCGGATGTTCAGGTTATCCGTACGCGCTGTGGCTTGGAATGACAATGATTCAGAGCGGAGCAGCCAATAGGGTATTGCTGGCTGTTGGAGATACCATAAGTAGGATCATAGACCCGAAAGATCGCGCTACAGCGATGGTCTTTGGCGATGCAGGAACCGTAACAGCACTTGAAGCTTCTGAATCTAAAGATCAATCCAGTTTTATACTAGGAACCGACGGTCGTGGTGCTGAAAATTTAATTGTTCCTCGTGGTGGATTCAAAGAAATAAAAGAAACCTTAGATCCACGAATGGTTGGCAAAGATCCATTTTGCTTGTATATGGATGGCGGGGAAATATTTAATTTCACGCTGCGCGCCGTACCGTTACTAATATCAAATACACTTCGATTCGCCCATCAAGATATTACTTCGTACGATGCATTTTTGTTACACCAAGCGAATTTATTTATGATCAAACATCTTACAAAGAAAGCACGGCTACCAATCGAACGAGTGCCAATAAATATTGACAGCTATGGAAATACCAGTTGTGCATCCCTGCCGCTATTAATGACAACAAATCTTCGATCTCGTCTTTCAGATACGTCACTTAGGCTGGCAATGTTTGGGTTTGGTGTTGGATACTCTTGGGCGTCGGTGTCGCTATCCGTTGGCCCGTTACAAACAGTGGAGACTATCGAAATATGATTGCATTTTCTGGTAACTGCTTGCTAGGCGGACGATACCTGGTTACCGGCGCCTCATCTGGTATAGGTCGCGCTACTGCACTGTTAATTGCTGAATGTGGAGGCTCTGTCATTGCCGCAGGACGCGACGAATCTCGACTATGCGAAACAATAGCATCTCTTCCGAGAAGTAACGAGCATGTATATAGCGTTCAGTCTTTTGCAGATGCGGATCAAACTGCCGAGTGGACAAAAAGAATTGTTCAGACATACGGTACCCTTACAGGTGTGTTCCATTCTGCGGGGATTGAACTGGTTCGCCCCGTGCGAATGACCAAACAAGCCAACATCGAAGATGTGTTTGGAAGTTCTGTCTACGCCAGTTTCGGTATTGCGCGCGCGGTGAGTCAAAAGAATGCGATTGTTGATGGTGGGTCCGTTGTATTCATGTCTTCTGTGGCTGGGTCTGTCGGACAAATCGGCATGACTGCATATTCGGCTGCGAAGGCATCTGTCGATGGACTCATGCGCTCTTTTGCTTGCGAAATGGCATCGCGGGGGGTTCGGGTAAATACAATTGCAGCGGGTGCTGTTAAAACAGCTATGCATCAGCGAATTACGCAGGGAGCAGGAGATGACGCTGAAAGCGAGTATGCGAAAAGTCATTTACTTGGATTTGGCAATGAAACCGATGTCGCAAATGCAGTCGTGTTTCTTATGAGCGATGCCAGTCGCTGGATAACTGGTAGCGTCCTTGCGGTCGACGGCGGATACATGGTGCGTTAATGAAAAAAACCATGATACTGGTTGGAGGCGGCGATTTTGGTCGTGAGCTAATTAATTGGGCGTACGATGTTTGCAGTGCCGGAACTGGTCAGGAATTTGACGGGTTCTTGGACGATAACCCAAATGCGTTGGATAATTATTCCTATGGACTACCGTACCTTGGTACCATCGATAGCTATTCAATAACTACCAATTGCAGATTCGTTATCGGAATAACAAATCCAATCATAAAAAAGAAAGTTGTGCACCAACTTAAAGGAAGAGGTGCGATTTTTGCTAACCTCATACATCCAAGTTGCGTTATTGCGCGAACAGCGAAGCTTGGTGAAGGTGTCGTTGTTTGTCCAAATGCACTCGTTTCCTGCGACGCACAAATTGGAAATTTCGTTTCCATCAACGGACTATCCAGCATTGGCCATGATGCAATTGTTGGCGATTTCAGCACACTTAGCGCCCACGTGGATTTAACAGGGTTTGTAGATGTTGGCGAGTGCGTATTTTTCGGGACAGGTGCAAAAGTTCTGCCCAAAGTCAGGATCGGCTCTGGCGCAAGGATAGGCGCAGGCGCAACTGTTATTCGCTCTGTTCTAGCGGACTCCGTGATGTACACGGCACCAGCCAAGCGCCTTTGACATGATTTTCGAACAGCAACTCTTCAAGCGGTTCTGGCATCTTGTGTGCCATAGACGTGAAATCCAGAATCATGGCGATTTCGTTCGATTTGATTCACCATGCGGAGAAGTTGTTGTTTTTAACGACAACAACAGTTATGTGGCATTTGACAATCTTTGTCCCCATCGAGGAGCGAGAATTTACTCGGCGGATTTCGGGAATCAGGCGGCGAGCTGCCAATACCACGGCTGGACTTATTTTAATGGGAAAATTCTGGTACCAAATAAAGCTGACTTTAACAACTGTGATGTTAACAAAGCGAGCTACAACACGTATCTGTTGGACTGGTGTGGAGATTTTTTATTCGTTGGAATTTCACCATCAAAATCTTTGTATACGCAACTAGACGCAACAGCTGAAGTTTTGGAGAATATATCTTTAAACATTGAAGCTCGACACGATTTTAGTCGATATAAATATGAGTGCTTCTGGCCGTTAGCAATAGAGAATGCGCTTGAGCCATACCATATATCCATGATTCATCCAAATACTTTAGCTACTTTAGAGTTGTCAGATGGAAAAAATGTGTTATGCGAAGATAACTCAATTTGGTATGCCCCCATCGGAAATTCAAGGATACAGAAGCAAATTGCAGGACTGAGCAGATTTTCTGATATTGACTACAAATACGAGGGTTACATAAGCATATATTTATTTCCCTTTACAATAATTTCCTCGACATATGGTCTCTCATATTCTTTGCAAAATTTTTTCCCATCTTCACCTACCGATCAAACGGAGTATACGAATTTCACCAGTCGCTTATTGACAGTGAATGCAAAATCTGATCGGGCGCGCGAAATATTAAAACCTTTCTTTGATGCTACAGCTGTGACTAATCGCCAAGTATTTGAAGAAGATCATTCTATATGCAAAAAATTACCAAAAAGCTCTTGGAATTTTAACCGTCCTAAATATTCGGCAGATTCTGAGATCAAACTTTTGCATTTTAGAGATATCTGCAAGAAGTTCTCACTTTCTTTAGATTGTTAATGATATGTCAAACTATTCTTTTTCGCCCTGGCCCAGCTTTTCTTTTGAGGAAGCAGAAAAAGCTCGCCAAGTCCTGTTATCGAATAAGGTCAATTACTGGACGGGCACCGAATGCCGCGAATTTGAAAAGGAATTTGCTGCTTGGGCTGGCACTCGGCACGCCGTGGCGGTGGCCAATGGCACGTTGGCTTTGGATTTGGCCTTGAAGGCGCTTGGTATTGGCCCCGGCGACGAGGTGGTGGTAACGCCGCGCACTTTTATTGCCAGCATATCGTGCGTGGTGAATGCGGGTGCCATTCCTGTTTTTGCTGATGTTGACCCTGACAGTGGAAATATTACGGCGCACACCATTGCGCAGGTGCTCTCGGCGCGTACAAAGGCCATTGTGTGTGTGCATATTGGTGGCTGGCCCTGCGATATGGATCCGATCATGGAATTGGCCGATGCCCACAATTTGAAAGTGATTGAGGACTGCGCACAAGCCAATGGCGCACGCTACAAAAACCGTAGCGTGGGCTCGATTGGTCACGTGGGCGCCTGGTCGTTTTGCCAGGACAAGATCATGACGACCGGCGGCGAAGGTGGCATGGTGACGACCAATAATGAGGCGCTGTGGCATGCCATGTGGTCATTTAAAGACCATGGCAAGTCTTATGCGGCGGTGTATGAGCGCCAGCACCCGCCGGGGTTTCGGTGGGTGCACGAAAGTTTTGGTACCAACTGGCGAATGATGGAAGTGCAAGGCGCCATTGGCCGTATTCAGCTGCGGGCCATGGCAGGGTGGACAGCCAGGCGGGTGGCCAATGCGCAGGCGATCTGGGCGGCCTGCGCGCCCTACCCCGCCGTGCGGGTACCCACGTTTCAGTGCGATCGAAAGCGGTGTGCCGGCGCAGGGGCGAGTGGGTGTGCTGCACGCAGTGGCTGCGGGCACGCGGCTTATAAGTGCTATGTGTATGTGCAACCCGAGTTTTTGGCGGCTGGCTGGAGCCGTGACCGTATTGCTGCCGCCATTAGCGCGGCGGGCGTGCCCTGTTACCAGGGCTCGTGCTCTGAGGTGTATTTGGAAAAAGCATTTGACGATACCGGTTGGCGGCCCGAGGTGCGCTTGCCGGTGGCCAAAGAATTGGGCGAAACCAGCCTGATGTTTCTGGTGCACCCTACCTTGACGGCTGCCGAGATCAATAAAACGGTGACGGTAATCGCGCAGGTATTGAGTGAAGCGTCGCTGAGCGACGCGCAACGCCTGGCGGCTTAGACGCATGCATTTGCTAAGCCTGCCCAGAGCTGTCAAGCGCTTACTGGCGCTGACGGTGGATGCTTTGCTGTGCATTTTGACGGTATGGCTGGCTTTGTGTTTGCGGCTGGACGAAGTGGTTAGCCTGCAAACCAACCAATGGATTGCGGTGGGTTTTTCGTTGATTTTTGCGCTACCGGTTTTTGTGCTGTCTGGTTTATACCGCGGCATATTCAGACATGCCAATTCGGTGGCAATGCTGGCGATTACCAAGGCCATGTTGGTTTATGGCGCTATTTATGCCGCGCTGCTGACAACGTGCGCGCTCCCAGGCGTGCCGCGCTCGGTGGGTGTGATACAGCCGCTGCTGCTGCTGCTGGCTGTGGGCGCTTCCAGGGTCGTTGCGCGCTATATTTTGAGTGGTGCCTATTTGAAGCAAGTGCGCCGTGGCGAGGTGACCCGCGTGCTGGTGTATGGGGCCGGTATGGCGGGCCGGCAACTGGTTGACGCGATGCGCTCAGGCAACCAGATGCAGGCCGTTGGTTTTCTGGACGATAACGACCGGCTGCATGACCAGGAAATCAACGGGCTGCGCATTTACAACCCGCAGAAACTTGAGCAGGTTATTCGTCAGCTGAAGGTGACTGACGTTCTTTTGGCCATTCCGTCTGCCAGCCGGCAGCGGCGAAATGAGATTCTTCAGCGCATGCGGGAGGTGCGGGTGTCGGTGCGCACGATTCCGAGCCTGATGGAGTTGGTGCAGGGCAACGTGCAGGTCAACCAACTGATTGAGCTGGATATTGAAGATTTGCTGGGGCGCGATACCGTGCCGCCAGATGCGCAGTTGCTTCAGAAAAACATTGCCGGGAAAACTGTGCTCATCACGGGTGCGGGCGGCTCAATCGGAAGTGAGTTGTGCCGGCAGATCGTGCGGGCCAAGCCTGCGAAGCTGCTGTTGGTGGAGCTGAGCGAATTCGCGCTGTACACCATTCACCAGGAGTTGCAACAGCTGGTGCCCGACTGCTCGGTGGAATTGGTTCCGCTGCTGGCTTCGGTGCGCGATGCGGATCGCATGCACGACATCATGCAAACCTGGCGGCCGCAGACGGTTTACCACGCCGCTGCCTACAAGCATGTGCCACTGGTGGAGCACAACCCGGCAGAGGGCATTAAAAACAATGTGTTGGGCACCTTGACAGCGGCCGTTGCGGCTGCATCGGTCGGTGTGGCTGATTTCGTGCTGATCAGCACCGACAAGGCGGTTCGCCCGACCAGCATGATGGGGGCAAGCAAGCGGTTGGCCGAGATGGTTTTGCAGGCGCTGGCGGCCAGGGCGGACACGCCGGCTTGGGACACGCGCTTCAGCATGGTGCGTTTTGGCAACGTATTGGGGTCGTCTGGCTCGGTGGTTCCGCTGTTTCGCCAGCAGATCAAGCAAGGTGGCCCGGTTACTTTGACCCACAAAGACATTACCCGTTATTTGATGAGTATTCCAGAGGCAGCCCAGCTTGTGATACAGGCCGGTGCGATGGCAACCGACGGTGATGTTTTTGTGCTGGACATGGGGCAACCGATTCGCATTTTAGATTTGGCCACGCGAATGGTTGAATTATCAGGGCTGACGATCCGGGACGATGACCACCCCCATGGCGATATTGAAATCAAAGTCACCGGCTTGCGCCCAGGTGAAAAATTGTATGAAGAGTTGCTGATTGGTCTAAACCCCCAGAGCACACAACACCCACGTATATTCAAGGCATCTGAAGAATATATACCGTGGCCCGCGCTGCAGGTGTGGTTGGCGTCACTTGAAGTGGCATTGAATGGCAACGATGTGGACACCATTCGCTCGCTGCTCAAACAAATGGTGACGGGCTACCAGGCCGAGGGCGATATTGTTGATTGGGTGCACCTGGAGACATTGAGAGGCAATGTCAGTGTGAAACCGGAAAGGCCTGGCTTAGAACCCCGCCTTTACGCTGGCGCTCTGCCATAAGAGTCTTCCAGACGGACGATGTCGTCTTCACCCAAATAGCTGCCCGATTGAACCTCGATCATTTCGAGATCGAATTTTCCCGGGTTGTGCAGACGGTGAACTTCACCAATGGGTATGTAGGTCGACTGATTTTCCGTTAGCAAAAATACCTCGTGGCCTCGGGTTACCTCGGCGGTTCCTTTGACGACGATCCAATGCTCCGCACGGTGGTGATGTTTTTGCAGACTGAGTGAAGCGCCAGGCTTGACAGAGATGCGTTTGACCTGGAAACGGTCACCTTTGTCGATGCTGTCGTACCAGCCCCAGGGACGTGCAACCTTGCGGTGCAACGCTGTTTCAGGCAAATGCCGGCTTTCCAGCTCGGCCACCACGGCTTTGACTTGCTCTACATGTGAGCGGGTCGCTACTAATACGGCGTCGGGCGTGTCCACCACAATCAAATCCTGCGTGCCCAGAGCAACCACCGTGCGGTGGGGGGCGTGAATGTAGGTGCGCTGGGCCTGCACCGCCAGGCCCTTACCATGGATGCGGTTGTCCGCATCATCTGCCGGGGTGAGTTGCGCCACAGTATTCCAACTGCCCACGTCGCTCCAGGCACCCGCAAACGGAACCACAACCGAGTTGTGGTGGCGCTCCATCACCGCATAGTCGATGCTTTCTGCGCGGCAGGCCTGAAAGGTGGTGGCGTTTGGGCGCACAAACTGATCGTCCACCACGGCCTGGGCCATGGCGTGTTGGCACAAGGCCAGGATATCGGGAGCGTGCTGCAGCAGGGCATCAAGCAGTGTTTGAGCCTGGCACAGAAATATGCCAGCGTTCCACAACACATTGCCTTGCAAAAGAAGTTCCTGCGCGCGGTGGCCATCTGGTTTTTCGATAAAGCTGGCGACGGTGTGGCCACAACCATCGGCACAGACCTGACCTTTTTGAATGTAGCCATAAGCCGTGCTCGGAAAACTGGGCACTACGCCAAAAGTAACGATGGCACCGGCAACTGCGTTTGATACGCCTTGGCGCACTGTTGCGGCGAACGCTTCGGCATCAGGTATGTGGTGATCTGCCGGGCAAAACAGCAGAAGTTGGTCGGGTGCTGGGGCCGACAGCGCGCCCAGGGCCATGGCGGCAGCGGTGCCGCGTGCCACGGGCTCCAGGACAATGCGCCCCTGCACGCCTGCTGCATGCAGGGCATCGGCAACCAGAAAACGGTGGGCGTCCGCTGCCACGCACAGCAGCGGGGCGGTTGAGGCGGCATTGAGCTTGGCCACTCGTTGCAGCGTGAGTTGCAGCAGGCTGCAACCGTCAATCAGCGGTACAAACTGTTTTGGAAACGAGTTTCTCGACAAGGGCCACAGGCGGGTTCCAGCACCTCCGCAAAGTACCACCGGCTGAATCACACCACTACCGCTTGTTGAGCGCCTTTGACTTTGCACTGTATTGGTAATTGACGTATTGATAGCTGGAGTATTTGTAGCCATAGCGGTAGCGTCGGCTGTCCAGATTCAAATCGTTGAATATAACGCCCTTGGCAGAGACACCCACCTGATCCAGGCGCCGCGAGCTTTCGCGCAGCTCGGCCAGGGTACTGATATCGGCCCGCATGACCATAAATACAATGCCGGCGTTTGGCGCAATAACCTGAGAGTCAGACACGGCCAGCACGGGCGGGGTATCTACCAAAATCAGATCATAGTGGGACGCCAATGAGCGAAACAGCTGCTTCATGGTGGGTAGCAACAGCAGTTCTCCCACATTAACGGCCAGAACACCGGTGGTAATCAAATCAACGTTGGGAACAACGCTGCGGCGCAATACCTGAGCAAGCGTATGGCCGCCGGTGATCAACTCGGTTAAACCACCGGCACGTTCAACACCATAGTATTGGTGCAAGTGACCCCGTCGCAAATCGGCGTCGATCAACAATACCCTTTTGCCGCCAGCGCCTAGCAAGGCTGCAAAATTTGCACTGGTAAATGACTTGCCCACACCAGGGGTAGGCCCGGTAATCATCACGATGTTGTTACTCGCTGTCAGCAGCGCAAATTGCAGCGCCGTCCGCAAACTGCGCAAACTCTCCACGCCCTGATCGTCGGGCGCACCCAACGCCAGCAAGTGAACGCCGGGTGCCTGCGATTTGATGAGCCTGGAAAGTGCATCCTGCGCTTTGGAGCGCGGAACGGTGGCGAACACATGCATACCCGTGGCACTTTCGACCTCAGCCGGGTCGCGTACTCCGGCATGCAGGCTGTTGCGCAGAAGCGCCAAGGCAATACCCAGCACCAGGCCCAAGAGACCACTCACCGCCACAATGACGGAGCGTTGGGGTTTGATGGGCTCGTCGGGCTGCACAGCGGCATCGACCACCCGCACGTTGCCGACGCGGCCCTCTTTCACAATGCGCAGTTGCTGCGCGCTGTTGAGCAAGCTGGCGTACAGCTCGTTGTTCACTTTTGCATCTCGCGTGAGACGCAACAAATCCTGCTCCAGGTTTGGCAAGGTTTTGATGCGCCCGGACAGCACACTGGCTTCACGCGATACAGCATTAATTTGCTGGTCAATCACCTGAATGCTGGGGTGCTCGCCGGTGAACCGGCTTTCGAGTTCTCTGCGTTTTTGCCGCAACTCAAACAGCTTGGTTTCAATTTCAACCGATGACTGCAGCGACAGCTTTCCTTCGTTGCTCAGATCAAACGTGCTGTTTTGATTGCGGAATTTGTTGTATAGGTTTTCCGAGCCTTCCAATTGGGCTTTGATTTGAGGCAGAAAGTTACCGAGAAAAACCAGCGTTTTTTCAGCTTCTGCGGCCTTGCGTTCGGTATTTTGACGGACGTAGCCGGTACCAATGGCCACCAGGGTGCGGGCGAGGCGCTGGGGGTCAGACCCTTGCAGCTTGACAGAAATAATGCCCGACTGTCGGCCTTGCTCGGCAATGGTCAGGCGGCTTTGCAATCCACTGATGATTTTTTGTTTGGGCTCATGGGTGACAAAGAAGTGAGCCCCTGGTCGGCCTTCGAGTTGAGTGACCAGAATACGCGCACGCTTCTTGTCTTCGCCCCATTCCATAGCCGTGCCAACGACCCCTTGCCCCAGTAAATTGTCTTTTGAATCTGACAGGGTGAAGGTTTTATTTTCACCAGCTACGAGCAACAGGCGTTTGCCTTCCAAATGCTCTGGCACCTCCAGCACGCCCAGCTTGATGGATTCAGTCCCGTTGACGAATCCCGGCAAGCCAAGAAAGCCCGGATTTGACAGCTCCGTTGCCCGCCGCGCAAGCCATGGGCCCACAATGGGCACCAAGCGCGGAGTGGCAACAATGGCCAGCTGCAAATCGTCCACTGCACCACCCACCACAAGGCGTGAACGCAAGATTTCGATTTCAGCTGTAGCTGGGGATCTGATTTCAAAAAGACTGGCGGCTTCGCCCAGCGCACTGCCCGCACCAGGCTTGCTTTCTTCGACCTGAATCAGCGTATTGGCTTCATACACAGGTTCGGTGATGACAGCGTAGGCCCCACCCGCCAGCAGTGCCAGCAGCGTGACAAGCAGAACCAGCCAGCGCGCTTCGATCAGCGCCCCAATCAGGCCCAGCAGATCCAGTTCATCGCTGTCCCGTGGGGGTATATCTTGTCTTGGAGGGGGTTGATAGCCCTGAGCTTGGGTGTCCATTGAACTAGAAATTCCTGAAAATTCTCTTCTTGCTTAGCTGCAAATCAACCCATGTCCTTAATACGCTTGACCCAGTCAGAGGCTCCGCGCTCGATCTGGGCATGCGTGGATTGAAACACCGCGTAATATTGTTTGTAGGGGTCTTGCACATCAAAATTGCCAAACTCCCCCCAACGGTAAACCTTTCCTTTGGTCAAAGGATATTGCTTTAGCAACTGCTGCTGCTGGGCCATCTCCATCACGAGAATCAAGTCGGCCTGGGTACACATCCAGCTGACCACTTGCTGCGCCCGGTGCTTCGATATGTCAATGCCGTGGTCACGCGCAACCTTGACCGATGCCGGGTCGGCAGGCTCACCCACCAGAGCCGCCAAGCCAGCCGACCACACGTTGTGATCGGGCAAACGCGCTGTGAGAATACCTTCAGCAACAGGGCTTCGACAGATGTTGCCTGTGCACACCACAAAGATATGCTTCATTTAACAATATCGCGCGCCGTGTTGACCAATTGACCTGACGGCAGCAACAAGCTGATCACGCGGTTCCAGCGAACAATGGGCGCGGGATCGACAAACACAACGTCTCGCGGCTTCAAATCAAAACTGTCAGCCATCGCCATTGCGGCGGGGGAGCGTGCATCAAGGTGGTAAATCTCCGCGTTGCCAACAGCCACGTTGCGCAAGACGTAGATCTGGCGCGGATCAGCCGAAATCTGACTGATACCCCCGCTCTCGCCCAAAGCCTCCGCCAACGACATGCGGCCATTGCGCATGGTCAACGGTGCCGGACGGTTCACTTCACCCAGCACATAAACACGGGAGTCTTCACGGCTTAGCACCCGAACCAGGTCACCGTTGGCCAGTACGATGGTGGCGGGGTTGACATTCAGCTCAGCCAGCTGCTGCATGCTAATGATGGTGGTGACGGTGCCGCGCGTGACTGCGACCGCCGATCGATCAGCGCTGGTCGTCAACCCACCCGCCCGGCTTAAGGCATCGGGCAAAGTCAGGGGAATATCGGTCAAAGCCAGAAGGCCTGGGGTTTTAACTTCCCCGTCAATGTAAATGCGGCTACTACGAAAGCCCTGAACTCGAACGGTGATTTGAGGGTTTTTAAGATATTTGCTCAGCTCGCGCAACAAAAGGGTGCGGGCACCATACTCCGTCAGGCCACCGACGCGAATGACGCCGATAAATGGAAACTGGATAAACCCATCGGAGCTGACGTTAAAACCGGTGCCCAGCGCGGATTGACCGGACGGGTCTGAGGTGGTGGCTGCTGAGGGGGGCGCATTCAACTCGGGGTGGGTCCAGATCACAATACTGAGCACATCGCCAGGGCCGATGCGATAACTGCTCGGATTTGCGAAAAGACGTTTGATGTCTGAACCGATTTCTGTCGATTTGGCGGCGTTTTGTTTCAGTATCAACTCTGGGCTGATGCTGATGAGTTTGCCAGGCGGTGGGCTGCTGACGTATGTTGATGTACCTTCAGCGTTTGACGCCACCGGATTCGGCCTGAGCCAACTGGGCCAGCTGAAGCTCTGCCCGGAAGCAGGTGCGCCGCCCAATTTGGCGTTGGGCCGCAGGCCTCCATCGTTCAAGCTTTCACTGATAGAGGTACCGGGGGAAGAGGCACAAGCGCTAAGCACAGAAGCAATGGCCAATGCAAAAAAACTACTCAATAAAACTCTAATTGAATTCATCATTCTAATTTTGCGCAGGATTCAAACTATAGATATTCGTTTATAACACCAGTGAATGTCCACTTCAAGAAAACGATCATGGAGGTAGCAGCGTTCCCGCGTTCGAATTCTTGATAGTGCAAAGACCTTACAAGATAAATCTTGTAACGTAAACCCTCATTTGTGTGTCTTGGGGGCTTTTGATCGCGACAATCGGATGAAAACGAGGATCGGTCAGAGGATTTTTCACCAGAATGGCGCGTTGATCTAGAGGCGAAGGAGCTGCGCTCCGTTGCTCTGCGACAACAGCGCATGGCCGACCCATGCGGCATGTGCCTTGTTGGGAACTCGATGGCCTCCGGGCACTGAAAGCAAGACCCGAGAGGTGTCAGTGCTTTTTGTATAATCGTAGGCTTTTTTGCGGAAAGTGCACCGGGCTGGCCGGTGTGGCTACCGCAGCTGACCTACAAGGAAAATCATGAAAGAAGGCATTCACCCCAACTACCGGGAAGTCTGTTTCCTGGATCTGTCGAACAATTTCAAGTTCGTGACGCGTTCCTGTGTGAACGCCAAAGAAAAA
Source organism: Comamonadaceae bacterium (assembly GCA_013297875.1). Classification (GTDB taxonomy): domain Bacteria; phylum Pseudomonadota; class Gammaproteobacteria; order Burkholderiales; family Burkholderiaceae_C; genus JAAFIW01. Next base: position 146,181 of record JAAFIW010000007.1, read on the forward strand.
ATCACAATGGACGATGGCCGCGAGCTGCCGCTGTACAAGTTGGACACGTCCAGCGAGTCACATCCGTTTTATACCGGCACCCAGAAATCTGTCGACAACATGGGTGGTCGGGTCGAGAAATTCCGCAACCGTTTTGGCAAAACCGCTGCCAAGTAAGGTTTCAGGTGTTTGTGTGAAAGGGCAGCCCGGGCCACCGAGCTGCCCTTTTTCGTTGCCCCGCCCCTGTCTGTGAACCAGCCTACACCCGCCATCGTTGCCCAAAGCGCCGTGCGCCGCCTGCCGCGCTGGGCATTGGTGCTGTTGTGTCTGGCCTATGTATTGCCGGGGTTCATCGGTCGTGAGCCTTGGAAAAATGCTGATATCGCGGCTTTTGGCTACATGGCCGCAATGGCTTTTGGCGACAGCGGATGGTTGACACCACAACTGCTGGGCCTGGCACCTGAGTTTGATGCGCTGCTGCCGTATTGGCTGGGCGCGTGGGCCATTCAGCTTGCGCCGGGTTGGATGACCGCTGCGTTTGCCGCCAGGATTCCATTTGCCCTGCTATTGGTCACCACCTTGCTGGCGACCTGGTACTGCGTGTACTACCTGGCGCGCAGCCCGCGCGCGCAGCCGGTGGCCTTTGCGTTTGGCGGGGAGGCTCAGCCTATTGACTACGCGCGAGCCATGGCCGATGCCGGACTGCTGGCCTTGATTGCCTGCCTGGGTCTGGCCCAGCTGTCTCACGAAACCACGCCATCTGTTGCGCAACTGGCATGTGCCGCGCTTGCTTTTTACGCGGCGGCCGCAGCACCGCATCACCTGGCGCGCGCCGGTGTGGCGTTGGTGGTGGGCCTGGTAGGCCTTGGCATCAGCGGCGCCCCTGCGCTGGCCATGCTCTTGGGCATGGGCATTGCATTGACCAGTGGACTGAACGATGCCGCCCACGACCCCGCAACACAGCCACACCGCATCCGACGACGCTGGACGCTGTTTGTGCTGTTGGTCACGGCCTGCGTGGCCTTGCTGGCGACACACCTGGACGTGTGGCGCTGGCGCATTGGTTTGTATGGCAGCGCCGGTCGAGACTGGGCGGGTACCGGGCGCTTGCTGATCTGGTTCACCTGGCCCGCCTGGCCACTGGCGGTGTGGACGGTGTGGCGCTGGCGGCGCCAGCTGAGCAGCCGCCATGTGGCGGTGCCTTTGTGGTTTGTGTCGATTTGCACAGCCGTGGCCTTGCTGACGCCCAACTCCGAACGCTCGCTGCTGCTGGGCTTGCCCGCCTTGGCCGCCCTGGCCGCTTTTGCGCTACCGACCTTGCGGCGCAGCGTGGCGTCGCTGATTGACTGGTTTACGCTGCTGTTTTTCAGCAGCATTGCCGTGGCGATCTGGGTGGTGTGGATTGCCTTGCAAACCGGCGTACCGGCCCAACCCGCCGCCAGTGTTGCCCGCCTGGTGCCCGGCTTTGTGCCAACGTTTTCACCCACAGGTTTTGGGGTGGCGCTGGCCGCAACGCTGGCTTGGGCCTGGCTGGTCAAATGGCGAGCGGGCCGACACCGCACGGTGATCTGGAAGAGCCTGGTGCTGCCGGCCAGCGGCGCGGCTCTGGGCTGGCTGCTGCTGCTTAGTTTGTGGTTGCCGGTGCTGGACTATGCACGCAGCCACCGCGACACCGCGCGTGCCGTTGTGCAAAGGATCACGCCGCCAGGATGTGTAGAGGTATTGGGCCTGAGCCGTGGCCAGATTGCGTCATACCGCTATCACGGTGGATTGAGTTTGCGCAATCCGGGCGTGGTGGCGCAATGCCCGTGGCTGCTGGTGGACGCAGAGGTGCAAAGTACCCTGCACCTCGTGATTGATTTGACGCAATGGACACTGGTGGCAAACGTCAACCGGGCCACCGACGGCAACGAAAACGTTTTGCTGTTCGGGCGCAGTGGTTTTTAAGCCAAATGGGCCTTTAGCCCATACAAAACCTGCTCAAGCAGCTATATATTCAATAGCATAATCAGGACAAAAGCGCGTGGGCGGGTCGCACCCGACTGGCCGGAAAATGCAAAGTGAAGGTCGAACCGACGCCAAGTTGACTGTCGATCTTCAGGTCCCCACCGTGGCGCTGCACCACATGCTTGACGATGGCCAGCCCCAAGCCCGTACCGCCAGTCTCCCGGGAGCGGCTGCGATCCACACGATAAAAGCGCTCGGTCAGGCGCGACAGGTGCTCGGTTGCAATGCCCGGACCTGTGTCTTTCACCGAAAACTCCACCCGCCCATCCGTCAGAAGAGACCAGCAGACGCGAATGGCCCCGCCAGTGGGGGTGTAGCGCAGGGCGTTGCCAACCAGATTGGTCATGGCGCTGATGACTTCGGTTTGAGAACCGGCAAGCTCGATATCCGCGTCCAACTCAAAAGTCAGGCGGTGTACCTTGCCCTGGGCATCTGCGAGCAGGTGAGACAAAGCCTGCGCCTCCTGTTCACACTGCACCATCAGGCTGCGGGCGGACATCCATTCGGTTACGCCCGGTAGCGGACTGCCCTCCAGCCGGGACAGGGTGAGCAAGTCGTTGACCAGGCTTTGCATGCGCTGCGATTGCTGGGCCATCAACCCCAGGTAGCGCGACCGCTCATCGGCAGACAGCGGCAGGGTCTGCAGCGTCTCCACGAACCCGGCCAACACCGTCAGGGGTGTGCGTATTTCATGGGACACATTGGCCACGAAATCGCGCCGCATGATTTCGGCTTGCTCCAGGGCAGTGGTGTCCCGGGACAGCAGCAAGCGGCGACCTTCGCCATAGTGGTGCAGGTGCACCGACAGCTTGATCGGGCGCGCCATCGTGCTGTTGGGCCCGTCCATCACCACCTCATGCTCGTAGTGGCCACCGGCAAAGTAGGTGGCAAACGCCGGGTCACGCACCAGATTGCCCACCAGCTGGAGCACATCACGCTGCGCATCAAAACCAAAATGATCCGCCGCCGTCTGGTTGCACCACTCAATGCGACCCTGGGCATCCAGCAGCACCACACCGTTGGGCGAAGTTTGAATTGCCGCCAGAAACTCTTGCAGCCGGGCTTGGGAATCGATGACCAGGTTGTCCCGGGCGCGCAACTGCCTGCGCATGCGATCAGCCACCTCGCCCCACAGACCGGACATCACCGGCGCATCGTTGTCGGCTCGGCGCACCCAGCTCAAAACGCGCAGTCCGCGCATCAAATCCAGCGAAAACCAAAGCAGGCTTCCGAACACCAGACCGATGCCAATACCGTCCCAACCGGCCCATTTGCTATTGCTTGCCACCACCCAGCCTACGGCGGCGCACGCCAACTGGCAAATCAGATAACTGGCAATCCGAGACCACATAAGGGGGGTGTTGTATCAAAGAAAGCGACGAGCCGGGAAGCTACAAACACGCCTCCAACAGCAAGGATCGTACAGCGGCTTTAGCTCAGACCGACGCAGCGCTGGGAATACGGGCCTGAATCGTCAGGCGGTACCCCGCACCCCGCACGGTTTCGACCATCGCACCCGCGACGCCCAGCGCCTCTCGCAGACGCTTGACATGGACATCCACCGTGCGCTCTTCGATAAATACATGGTCGCCCCACACCTTGTCGAGCAGTTGCGAGCGGCTGTGCACGCGCTCCGAATGCTTCATCAAGTAATGCAGCAATTTGAATTCGGTGGGGCCTACTTTGAGCGCCTGGCCCTGCCAGGACACCCGGTGCGTCGATGCATCCAGCACCAGATCGGCAATGGTGACGCTGTCGCTGACCTGCTCTGGTGCACGGCGTCGCAGCACGGCGCGAATACGTGCCAGCATTTCCTGCGTAGAAAACGGCTTGGTGATGTAGTCGTCAGCTCCCGCATCCAGGCCCGCAACCTTGTCGGGCTCGTCGCCACGTGCGGTGAGCATCAGGATGGGAATCGCCTTGGTTCGTGCATCAGAGCGCCATTTGCGGGCCAGCGACACGCCGCTTTGGCCTGGCAGCATCCAGTCAAGCAAAATCACATCGGGCAGTACCGCATCCAGCTCGCGCTGTGCGGAGGCACCGTCTTCAGACCAAATCGGCTGGAAACCGTTGTGGCGCAGATTGACGGCAATCAATTCCGCAATGGACGGCTCGTCCTCAACAATCAGAACGCGTGGCTGATTCTTCATTGCACCGCAGACTCGACTTGCTCAACGCTGGTGTGACGCACGTCGGTACCTTTGACGATATAGATGACAAACTCGGCAATATTCTTGGCGTGATCACCAATGCGTTCAATGGCCTTGGCCAGAAACAGCAGATCCAGGCTGGCAGATATCTTTCTCGGGTCTTCCATCATGTAGGTGACCAGCTTGCGCACGAAACCGTCGAATTCACGGTCAATCAGGTCGTCTTCCTTCAGTATCGCCACGGCCTGTGCAGTGTCCAAGCGTGCAAACGCGTCGAGCGCCTTGCGCAACAAGCCGGATGCCAGGTCGGCCGCCACACGCAGCTCGGACGAGGGCAAGGCCCTGGCCGATCCGCTGTCAATAATCGATTTGACCATGCGGGCGATTTTTGCCGACTCATCTCCCACCCGCTCCAGATTGGCCGTGGTTTTTGATATGGCAATCAACAAGCGCAAGTCCTTGGCAGTAGGCTGGCGTCGCGCAATGATGGACGATAACTCCCGGTCAATCTCGATTTCCATGGTGTTGACGCGCGCCTCAATCTCAATCACCTGGTCTGCAGCGGGCCCGTTAAATTGGGCCAACGCATAAATTGCCTGGCGGATTTGCGACTCCACCAAACCACCCAACTCCATCACGCGAGACGACACGCTGTTGAGTTCGGTATCGAACTGTGTCGAAATATGTTTGTCGGGCATGGATATTCCTTAGGTTTACTCTGTCAAATCAGCCGAAACGACCTGTGATGTAGTCTTCTGTTTCTTTGCGTGTCGGTTTGAAGAACAGTTGCTCGGTTTCGCCGAACTCTACCAAATCACCCAGATACATGTAGGCGGTGTAATCGCTGCAGCGCGCAGCCTGCTGCATATTGTGGGTCACGATCACCACGGTGTAATCGTTTTTCAGCTCGGCAATCAACTCTTCAATTTTCGCGGTCGAGATCGGATCCAGCGCCGAGCAGGGTTCATCCAGCAGCAATACTTCAGGCTTGATCGCAATACCTCGGGCAATACACAAGCGCTGCTGTTGACCGCCTGACAGACTGGCACCGTTCTGGTTCAGCTTGTCTTTCACCTCATTCCACAGTGCCGCCTTTTTCAAGGCCCACTCCACACGCTCATCCATATCAGCCGAATTCAGACTTTCAAACAGTTTGACACCGAATGAAATATTGTCATAAATCGACATCGGGAAAGGCGTTGGTTTTTGAAACACCATGCCAACCTTGGCACGAATCAATGCAACGTCTTTTTTGGAAGTCAACAGATTCTCACCATCAAACATGATGGTTCCTTCTGCTCGCTGCTCGGGGTACAGCTCGTACATCCGGTTGAAAATTCGCAACAACGTGGACTTGCCACAACCGGAAGGCCCAATGAAGGCTGTTACCTTGCGCTCTGGTATTTCAAGATTAATCTTCTTGAGTGCATGGAATTTGCCATAAAAGAAGTCGAGATTTTTCACGGAAATCTTCGATTTTTCGGCGGGTGCAGTCATGGTGTTCATAGTGGTGCTTTACGTTGATTTTTGGAAATTGGTCAGGCTTTTACCCTGGACAGCGTGCGCGCCAGAATATTCAGACCCAGCACAGCCAGGGTGATGACGAACACGCCCGCCCACGCCAATTGTTGCCAATTTTGGTAGGGACTCATCGCAAATTTGAAGATCGTGACCGGCAAACTGGCCATGGGCTCGTTGAGGTTAGAGGACCAGAATTGATTATTCAACGCAGTAAACAGCAGTGGTGCGGTCTCGCCGGCGATGCGTGCTACCGCTAACAAAATTCCAGTGATGACGCCAGCTCTGGCTGCCTTGAGAGTAATGCTGATAATCACTTTCCACTTTGGTGCGCCCAGTGCATAGGCAGCCTCGCGTAGACCAGCAGGGATCAATTGGAGCATGTTTTCGGTCGTGCGAATGACCACCGGTATCACAATCAAAGCCAAGGCCAACACGCCCGCCCATCCGGAATACGATCTGAATTGTGACACCACTACGGCGTAAATAAACAAACCAATCACAATGGACGGCGCTGACAGCAGAATGTCATTGACGAACCGGGTGACCTCCGCAAGCCACCCTTTGGTTTCATATTCAGCCAGGTAGATGCCAGCCATAATTCCGATGGGGGTTCCGACAAAAGTTGCCAAACTCACCATCAAGAATGAGCCCCACATCGCATTTGCAATACCGCCAACTTCATTCGGGGGGGGTGTCATCTGTGTCAGCGTGGCAATTGACAAACCGCCAATACCCAATCGTATGGTTTCAAAAAGTATCCAAGTCAGCCAGAACAGGCCAAACGCCATGGCTGCCAACGACAGCGTTAGCGCAATACCATTGATACGTTTGCGGTTAGCAAATTTGGATAAACGAGCCGCTTGCGCAGCGGCATTTTGGGTCGCACCAGTTGCGGTGGCATTCATGTGCGAGCTCCTTCATTCTTGGACAAGCGCGACAACATCAATTTGGACAGTGCCAGCACAACGAACGTGATGAAAAACAGGATCAATCCCAAATAAATCAGTGACGCTTGATGTAAACCTGGCTGGGCTTCGGCAAACTCATTGGCCAATGCAGATGTAATGCTGTTGGCAGCCTGAAATATGCTGAGAGAATCCAATTGGTTGAAATTTCCGATCACAAACGTGACCGCCATGGTTTCTCCCAACGCACGCCCCAGTCCGAGCATGATGCCACCCACTACGCCAGCCTTGGTATATGGCAGCACGACGCGGGAAACGACTTCCCAGGTGGTGGAGCCTAACGCATAGGCAGACTCTTTGAGCATGGGCGGCGTCACCTCAAACACATCGCGCATCACCGATGCGACAAACGGAATGATCATGATGGCCAGAATAATGCCCGCGGACAGAATACCGATACCGACCGGCGGGCCCGAGAAGAATGTACCCAAAATAGGAACATTCCCAAACATCGCTTGCAGGGGTTGCTGAACATATGTCGCCAGGATGGGACCAAACACCAGTAGCCCCCACATACCATAAACAATCGAAGGAATTGCGGCCAACAACTCAATGGCTGTTCCCAATGGCCGCTTCAACCACGCCGGTGACAGCTCCGTCAGAAACAAGGCAATTCCAAAACTAACGGGAACAGCAATCACCAGGGCAATGAGGGACGTGGCAATGGTTCCATAGATCATCACCAGTCCGCCAAACTCTTCCTTGACAGGATCCCAGGTCGTACTGGTCAGAAACCCAAGACCATACTTGGCAATAGCAGGCCATGCACTGATGAATAGCGAGATAAGAATTCCCGCAAGAAGTGACAGTGTCAAGAAGGCTGCTGCTTTCGCAAGCAACCCAAAGATCACGTCCGCCAACGGGCCACTGCGTGGTGTTTGCGTTGGCGGAGTAGCTCGAGACGTTTTTGAACCGGCCTCGTTGGCCGGTTGCCTGTTCGCAGGGAGTGTGGACGACACGGGAAGAACCCTTTAGTTATGCATTTTTTGAACAGGCTTTTACGCCACCGGCTTACTTGAAGGCGACTGCCTTGCCCGAAGCATCCTTGATATCAGCCCAGGCTTTTTCAATGGCCGACATCACGCTGTCTGGCATGGGAACGTAGTCCAGGCCTTCCGCTGTGGCATCACCATTTTTGTAAGCCCAGTCGAAAAACTTCAATGTGACTGAACCATTGACTGGCTTGTCCTGGGTTTTGTGCATCATCACAAAGGTCGCGCCGGTAATGGGCCACGAAGCGGCACCTGGCTGATTGGTCAATATTTGATAGAACGACTTGTTCCATTCGGCACCGGCTGCAGCGGCTTTGAAGGTTGTGTCGTCGGGCGACACGAAGCTGCCGGCCACGTTTTGCATTTGCACAAACGTCAGCTTGTTTTGCTTCACATACGAATATTCCATGTAGCCGATGGAATTAGGGAGGCGGCCTACAAATGCAGCCACGCCTTCATTGCCTTTGCCACCTGCGCCCGTGGGCCAGTTGACCGCAGCACCCTCACCGACCTTGGTCTTCCACTCGGCATTCACTTTGCTCAGGTAGTTGGTAAAGATGAATGTGGTGCCAGAGCCGTCTGCGCGGCGAACCACGGCAATGGCCGAATCGGGCAACGTCAGCGTCGGGTTCAATGCCTTGATCGCGGGGTCTGACCACTTAGCAACTTTGCCCAGATAGATGTCGCCCAGAAGTTGTCCATTGAGCTTCAGCTGGCCTGGGGCAATGCCTTTGATATTCACGGTAGGAACCACGCCGCCGATCACGGTCGGAAACTGTACCAAGCCTTTTTTGGCCAGTTCGTCGTCTTTCAATGGCAAGTCAGAGGCACCGAAGTCAACAGTTTTGGCTTCGATCTGGCGCAGGCCGGCGCTAGACCCAACGGACTGGTAGTTGATCTTCACGCCAGTGGCTTTGTTGTAGTCAGATGCCCACTTGACATACAGTGGCGCGGGAAAACTGGCACCTGCACCAACGATTTCTTGCGCGGCAACGCCTGACGCAAACGAGGCAGTAACCAAACCAGTAAACAGGACGGTAGAGCTAAATTTCATGGGGATTACCTTTGGATTGAAACGAACACTTGGGTAAATGTACGAACGCCATATGACGAAGGCGTGACAAAAACCCTGCAAATCCGCGTCTATCCTGGGCGCACGCGACTTGGCATTGTCATTTTTGTTTCACGGTAATGTCACATGCGGGCTCTACGCTCGCCCCATTCATCAACCTGGAGAAGTCTGTATGTTTACCCGTCGCGTTCTTTTTGCTACCGCTGTTGTTGCCGCTCTGGCTGGCTGCGCATCCGGCCCCACACCCATGTCTGTTGCCGACACCATTGCAAAAGACCCCAACCTGAGCACGCTGAACAGCCTGGTCGTCAAGGCCGGACTGGTTGACACGCTCAAGGGCACCGGGCCTTTCACCGTGTTTGCACCCAACAACGACGCGTTCAAGGCCGTACCGGCCAAAACCATGGACGACCTGGGCAAAAACGCCGAGATGCTCAAAGGCGTTTTGACCTACCACGTGCTCGCTGGCAAAGTGATGGCTGCCGATGTGAAGCCTGGCAAGGTCAAAACCGTCAATGGTGCCGAAGTCACCTTCTCCAAGGCTGGCGAGTTTGTGACGGTGGAAGACGCCGTGGTGCAAAAGGCCAACGTTGACGCGACCAACGGCGTGATCCACGTGGTGGACGCCGTGTTGTTGCCGCCCGTGCGCCGCTGACATACCGCTAGGGCCGGTAAGCCCGGCTTTTTTGAATCAAAAGCGGCTTGAGTGCACATCCAGTGCGCTCAAGCCGCTATATTTTTTGTAGTAGCTCCAACACGGCCTTCTGACCGCTTGCCTTTCCCGCCCACGCCGGGCAGTACCATGCGACGCTTCGCCATTCATTTTTAGAACAATGCAAAACGGCACGCGCCTCGCCGCTGTGGACTTGGGCTCCAACAGCTTCCGGCTGGAAATTGGTCGGCTCGACCAAGGTCAGATCAACCGCACCGAGTACCTGAAAGAAACCGTCCGCCTGGGTGGCGGTCTGGACGAACAACGCAACCTGACACCTGATTCCATGGCCCGTGGCTGGGATTGCCTGGCAAGGTTTGGCGAGCGTTTGTCGGGTTTCCAGGCGACGCATGTGCGCGCAGTGGCAACCCAAACCCTGCGTGAGGCCCGAAATCGCGATGATTTTTTGGGTCGGGCACGCGAAATACTGGGGTTTCCCATCGATGTGATCTCGGGCCGAGAGGAAGCGCGCCTGATTTACCAGGGCGTGGCCCACATGCTGCCGCAGTCTGACGAGCGGCGCTTGGTGGTGGACATTGGTGGCCGCTCCACCGAGTTGATTCTGGGCCAGGCGCTGGACGCCCAGGTGATGGAGTCTTACCGCATCGGCAGCGTGGCCTGGTCCATGCGCTATTTTGCCGATGGCCAGTTCACCAGCCACTCGTTTCAGATGGCCGAAATTGCCGCCAAAGCCGTGCTCGATGAAGCGCTGAACACCTACCGGCGTGACGCCTGGGACGTGGCCTACGGCTCGTCGGGCACGATTGGCGCGGTGGGCGATGTGTTGCATGCCGCCGGTTGGCCTGCCGCACGGGTCAGCCGCGAAGGCCTGAAGTGGCTGCGCGAGCGCCTGGTGCGTGCGCAAAGCGCCGAGCGTGTGCGCCTGGAGGGCATGAAGGAAGACCGCCGCGCAGTGATTGGTGGCGGCCTTTCGGTATTGCGCGCGGTGTTTGACTTGCTGGAAATTGACGAAATGCACGCCGCGCAGGGTGCGCTGCGCCACGGTGTACTGTATGACCTGCTGGAGCGTGACCTGCCGCACACCGACCTGCGGGCCAACTCGGTTCAGCGGCTGGCCACCAAGTTTCAGGCCGACCCGACGCAAGCGCAGCGGGTGGGCGTTGTGGCCTGCCATTTGCTGCGGCAGTTGCGGGCGGGCGACCCCAGCCCCCAACTGGATCGCTACTTGCGCAAGCTGTCATGGGCGGCGCAGCTGCATGAAATTGGCAGCCTGATTTCGCACAGCGACTACCACAAGCACGGTGCCTATGTGCTGGATCACGCCGACGCGCCGGGCTTTGCGCAGCACGAACTGCACCGCCTGAGTCTGCTGGTACTGGGCCACCGGGGCAAGTTGCGCAAGCTGGATGCTGATTTCGAGGACGAGGTGTTCGTGCACCAGCTCTTGTGCCTGCGGGTGGCCGTGATCTTGTGCCATGCCCGGCGCGAGCCTGATCTGAACGGTTTGCAGCTACAGCGCGGCATTGGCAGCCATCAAATAACCATGGAATGCCGGGCCGACTGGGCCCTGGAGTTTCCGCAGTCAGCCCACTTGCTGGCCGAAGAAGTGTTGGCCTGGCAAAAAACGCCGTGGGCGCTCGAATTGAACCAGCTGTGAGCCTCCCTATTGATTCGGCCCGATGAAGTTTGAAATTTCCGTTCGGACTGAGAGAGGTGTCCAGCCAAACAGGAAGCCCCGTTCAGGCTGGGCTGAGGAGCGCAAAAGCCAGTGGATCAGGGCACGTGCTTGTTTGAGCCGCAGGCGAGTTTGCACGTGACCCCACTGGGTTTGAGCACCGCAAGGTACCCGTAGCGAAGCGAAGGGGCCCAGACTGCGGGTCGCCTTTCTTTTGCTTGACTTTTCTTTGGCGACGCAAAGAAAAGGCAGGCGCTGTCGGGCGACCCCCGAAATCTACGCATGCTACTGAGCCCTGTACTGCTACTGAATTTGTAGCTGCTTGTGCTCTACCAGTGTGCACGTTTGCCTCATTTGACTCAAAAATGGACTGTGAGGCCGTTCAACCGGCACTTGGGCGCTTGGCACTGGCGGGGATGCCTGGCTGGGGACGAACGGTTGATGCTTCATAGGGTCGGATCAATAAGACTTCTGATTGATATTTGCCCGAGGTTTCTTAAACGATATAAACTATATACATTGTTTAATTTCCAAGGACATCCTCATGGCAACTGCAAAGAAAACCCCGTCCGCTGCTGCACCTGCTGCCGCCAAAGCGCCAACAATGCCGGTGACACCAGCCGCCGCAACCGACACACCGGCAAAGCCAGCGGCCAAAACCTCACGCGCCAAACCGGTCGCCAGCAAAACCAAAACTGCAGCAAGCCCGGAAACCGCCGCAGCCAAGGCCGACAAGGCCACGAAAAAGCCCAAACTGGTGCGCGACAGTTTCACCATTCCCAAGCTGGAATACCTGGTGCTTGACGAACTCAAAGCGCGCGCAGCCAAGCTGGCCTCGCCGGCCAAAAAGAGTGAAGTGCTGCGTGCGGGCGTGAAAGCACTGGCCGCCATGAGCGACGCCGGGTTTTTGTCAGCGTTGAAAGCCGTGCCCGCCGTGAAAACCGGCCGCCCTAATAAGCTGGTGGAAGATTGAACCGCTATCAATAAAATAGCTGCTTGAGCTTATTAGATCTGGGCGTGAAGCCCAAAAGCCTTTAAATCGGGAGATCTATAAGCTGTCGGGCGACTGCACGGCCACCACAATCGTCTGCGAATGTCCATCGCGCTCTCGGGTGCGCACCCACCACACCGCGCCTTTGCGCACCGGGCAACCGTCGTGGCGCAGATGCAGCAATTGGGCCAAGGCTTCGCCCAGCACGGGCTGATGCCCCACCACCAACACCGGCTGTTTGGCCACCGGCCACTGCACGGCCTCCAGCAGCTGCGCAGGCGTGCTGTCGGGGGCCAGATCGGCCCTGAGCTTGTATTTGCGGCCCAGGGCCAGCACCGTCTGCTCGCATCGCCGGGCGGGGCTACACAAAATGCGCGTGCCTTCGGGCAGTTGCCGATCCAGCCACGCTGCCATGCGGGTGGCCTGCTTTTCTCCGCGCTGGGTGAGTGAGCGACCCAGGTCGTCGCAGCCCTCCACCCAGTCCACCGCTTCGGCATGACGCCACAAAATCAGATCCATATTCCCTACTCGTCCTGTGCGCCACTGCGCGCGGCGTACCGGGCCATCAGTGCGTTTTGCACACTGTGCGCCTGGCGTTGCGTACCTTTCGCCGCACGAACCGCGTCGATGCGCCGATACCGCCCATCGCCACCCAGATCCCAGGCGTCGCAGCCATCGTGCAGGTAGGCCACCAGGCATTCGTCGACCACGCGCTGGCGAAGCGCCGGGTCGGTCACCGGCCAGGCCAGCTCGACCCGACGCAGCATGTTGCGATTCATCCAGTCGGCGCTGGACAAAAACAGCTCTTCTTCTTTGCCGCACCGAAAATAAAACACGCGTGAATGCTCCAAGAACCGCCCAATCACCGAGCGCACGCGGATGTTGTCGGTCAGGCCCGGCACCTGGGCGGGCAACATGCAGGCACCGCGTACGATCAGGTCAATTTTCACGCCGCGCTGCCCGGCGCTGATGAGCGCGGCAATCAGCGCCTCGTCGGTCAAGGCATTCATTTTGGCGACGATGCGCCCGTCTTCGCAACCGGCCCCCGCGACACACAAGGCGTCAATCTTTTCAATCATCTTGCGGTGCAACTGAAACGGCGCCACCAGCAGGTGGTGCAGCTTGGGCAGCTTGCTCTGGCTGGCCAGGTGCAGAAACACCTGCTCCACGTCTTGCGTCAGTTGGGTATCGGCCGTCAGGTGGCTCAAGTCGGTGTACAGCTTGGCGGTGCGCGGGTTGTAGTTGCCGGTAGACAAATGGGCATAGCGCACCAGCCGCTTGCCTTCACGGCGGGTGATGAGCAACATCTTGGCGTGGGTTTTCAGGCCCACCACGCCATACAAAACCTGCGCACCGATGGACTCCAGCATCTCGGCCCAGTTGATGTTGGCTTCCTCGTCAAAGCGCGCTTTCAACTCCACCACCACGGTCACTTCTTTGCCTCGCCGCACCGCTTCGCGCAGCAAGACCATCATTTCGGAGTCTGTGCCGGTGCGGTAGATGGTTTGCTTGATGGCCAGCACATCGGGGTCATTCACCGCCTCGCGTAAAAACGCCAGCACGCCTTCAAAGCTTTCAAACGGCTGGTGAATCAGCACATCGCCCTGCTTGAGCCGGTCAAAAAACGACTGGCCAGGCACCAGCGCCCGCGGGTAGCAGCCCTGGTATGGCGCAAAACGCAACTGCGGCACATCCAGCAGGTCAGACAGTTGAATCAATCGGGCCAGGTTCACCGGGCCGTGGACCCGGTACAGCGCGGGTGCAGGCAGGTTGAATTGCTTGAGCAGAAAGTCCGACAGGTGCTCGGAGCACCCCGCCGACACCTCCAGGCGAACCGCTTGCCCATAGTGGCGGTGTTGCAGGCCCAGGCGCAAGGCGGTGCGCAGGTTTTTCACCTCGTCTTCATCCACCGCCAGATCGGAATGGCGGGTGACGCGAAACTGCGAAAACTCGCCCACTTGGCGGCCTGGAAACAGCAAATCCAGATGCGCACGGATCACGCTGGACAGCGAGACAAACAAGGTTTGCCCACCCGAGACGCGATCGGGCATGCGGATCAGGCGCGGCAGCACACGCGGCACTTTCACAATGGCAATGTCGTTTTCGCGGCCAAAGGCGTCGCGGCCACTCAAGCGAACAATGAAGTTCAGCGACTTGTTGGCCACCTGAGGAAACGGGTGTGCCGGATCCAGGCCCACGGGCACCAGCAGCGGGCGCACTTCGCGCTCAAAGTGGCTCAGCACCCAGCGGCGCTGGGCCTCGTCGCGCTCGCCGTGGGCCACGATGCGAATGTTCTCCCGCGCAAAAGCGGGCATCAGCTCGTCGTTGTACAAGACATATTGCTGCGCCACCAGGGCATGCGCGGCCACCGCTAGCGCTTCAAACGAGTCCACGGTGTACAAGCCTTTTTGATCGCCGCTTTGCATGGCCGTGATGTGGGGCGCGGCGCGGACTTCAAAGAATTCGTCCAGGTTGGACGACACAATGCACAGGTATTTCAGCCGCTCGACCAGCGGCACATCCGGGCGGCGGGCCCAATCCAACACGCGCTCGTTGAACGCCAGAATGCTGTGGTCGCGGTCCAGCAAGGTGGCCGCAGCCGGGGTTGGCACGGGGGCCGATTCAGGGTGAACAGAGTGCATCGCCAGGTACATAAGACAAAACGATGACCAGCTTAACTGCTGGATGACAGCTTGCTGGCGACGGGCTGGGCAGGTGTGGGGGTATTGGCCGCTGTGCCGCGCGCGGCGTTGACCAGATGACCTAAAAACTGGTCGCTGGCACGGCGCCAGCTAAAGCTCAGCGCACGGTTGCGGGCCTCGTGGCGGGGCACGGCCAGGGCGTTGTAGCAGGCGCTTTGCAAGTCGTCTTTCATCGATCCACCGCGATGATGCAGCACACCGGCCTCATCGGTATGCCCCAACACCTCCAGCGGGCCGTCTACCGGAAAAGCCGCCACCGGCGTGCCGGTCGCCATGGCCTCCAGCATCACCAGCCCAAAGGTTTCGCTGCGGCTGGGAAACACAAATACATCGGCCGCCGCATACAGCTTGGCCAGCTCGGGGCGCGGCAAAATGCCCAGCCAGTGCACCTGCCCAAAGCCGTGCTTGAGCTGCTGCTCCAGCGGCCCCACGCCGCACACCACCTTGCTGCCGGGCAGATCAAGCTTCAAGAACGCATCAATATTCTTCTCGTACGACACCCGCCCGATGTATAGCGACACGGGCCGCGCCAGCACACCCAGTGCGGGGTAGACACGCGGCTGGCTGTGGTACTCAAACAGATCCACGTCCACACCATGCGTCCAGGCGCGCAGGTTGCGAAAACCGCGCTGATCCAGCATGCGCAGCACCCCGTCGGTGGGCACCATCACGCCGGCAGACGGCTTGTGAAAGTGTTTGAACAAGGCATAGCCCCAGTTCAGCGGGAACTTCACAGCCGCATGCAGAATTTCAGGAAACTTGGTGTGAAACGCGGTGGTGAACGCCAGGCGCTTGCGCTTGCAGTAGCTGCGCGCCGCCCAGCCCAGCGGGCCTTCGGTGGCCACGTGAATCGCGTCGGGTGCCAGCGTATCCAGCATGCGGGTCAGCTTGCGCCCCGGCAGCAAGGCCAGATCAATACCCTTGTAGCCAGGGCATGGCACGGTTTTAAACAGATGGGGGTGAAGCACCGTGACCTCGTGGCCCAGCTTGCTCAGTTCACGCACCAGCTCGACCAGCGTGGTGACCACACCATTGACCTGCGGTTGCCAGGCGTCCGTCACCAAAGCGAGTTTCATGCGGTCACTTCGTCTGATTTGACGTCGGTTGTCAGCTTGGCTGCACGCGTCTGGTTCTCAAAATCGGGTTGCCAGAAAATCAACTCCAGGCGTCCGTCCATGTGCTCCACCAGCGCGCTGCGGCTTTCCACCCAGTCGCCGTCATTGCAATACAGGGTTCCGTTGATCTCGCGCATTTCGGCCCGGTGAATGTGCCCACACACCACGCCCTGATGGCCCCGCCGCCGCGCCTCATGCGCCACTGCTTCTTCAAACGAGGTGACGTAGTTCAGCGCGGTTTTCACCTTGAGCTTCAGGTACTGCGACAGCGACCAATACGGAAAACCCAGCCGACCGCGCAGGTTGTTCAGGTAGCGGTTGAGCTTGAGGGCGATCTCGTAAGCGTTGTCGCCCACATGGGCCAACCACTTGGCATGCTGGATCACGCCATCAAAGTAATCACCATGAATCACCCACAGCTTGCGGCCATCGGCAGTCAGGTGCAGCGCCTCTTCCACCACCTCGATGCCACCAAACTGCTGGCCGAAGAACTGCCGGGCGAATTCGTCGTGGTTGCCGGGAATAAAGATCACCTGGCAGCCCTTGCGGGCGCGGCGCAGCATTTTTTGCACCACATCGTTGTGCGCCTGCGGCCAGTACCAGCGGCGGCGCAGTTGCCAGCCGTCAATGATGTCGCCCACCAAGTACAAATAGTCGCTGGGGTAGTGTTTTAAAAAGTCCAACAACTGCTCGGCCTGGCAACCCGGCGTGCCCAGGTGAATGTCCGACACAAACACCGTGCGGTAGCGTTTACGGCCCGCATCTTCGTCATCACCGTCGACCAGCGCCGGTGCACGCGATGCCGCATCGGGCATGCTGGCGCTGAAGCCAACTGCTGCGTTGGCTGTGGCGTCGAAGGCGAGCATCAGGCCCCCAGGAAGTGCTTACGGTAGCGGGGTGGCAAGTCGGCAATACGCATCAACATCGGTAAATCAGCGGTGTTGAAGTCAGGATCCCAGGCCGGTGCGCCCAGCACCTTGGCACCCAAGCGCAAGTAGCCTTTGATCAGCGCCGGTGGCTCGATCGGCAAGCTGCCATCCAGCTGATCGACTGGCAGCGGCAGGCGCGGCAACACGTGGTATTCAATGGGTGCCAGATGGGTTTTGCGCACCTGGTTCCAGATGCTGGCTGCAGCGTGGCCACCCATGACGGCACCCTCGCCGCTGTTGTGCTGCATCGGAATACTGGCGCAACCAATCATGGTGTCCAGCTGGTTGCGAATCATGAACTCGGCCAATGCGCCCCACAGCGCCAGAATGACGCCGCCGTGGCGGTGATCGGGGTGCACGCAGCTGCGGCCCAACTCCACCATGCGCTCGCGCAGGCTGCGCAGGCGCGTCAAGTCAAATTCGGTGTCGCTGTACGTGCTACCCACGCGTTTGGCCTGCGCCGGTGTGAGCACGCGGTAGGTGCCTACCACTTCTTGCGTGGCGTCGTCGCGCACCAGCAGGTGCTCGCAGTAGTCGTCAAACAGGTCAATGTCGTGACCGGGAACCGGCGTGTCCAGGCGGGCACCCATTTCGCCGGCGAAAACGGCAAACCTCAGCCGTTGCGCTTGCCGAACCTCGTCCAGGTGCTGGGCCCACGAAACCGAAATACTGCTGCGCCCACTTGGACCGACGTTTTCACTGCCCGCGCCATCGACGTGTTGATGAGGCCGGTGAAGTGACCCCCGTGGCAAGGACACCGGCGACAAAGGCTGGGTCGGGTTGGGCAATTCATTCATCGGGTCGCTCCTCGCAGTGATGCCCGGTAGTTTCGGAGGAGTCGGTGACTTAGGCATTGCAAATTTATGTCATTTCAGTGACTTAAATTGTACTAGGCCCATACAGACACTGCTCAAGCAGCTACGCAATTTATAGCAAGTGAAATTTGTTTGCGATTGTTCATCGTTTCAACTATATTTGAAACATGGAAACAAACCCACTCAACGAGCCCACCGCCGTGCGTTTTCTGGCGGCGCTGGCGCAAATTCACCGCTTGCGTGTGTTTCGTGCGCTGGTGGCCGCCGGGCCTGATGGGCTGACGCCGGGCGTGATGGCTGTGCAACTGGTGATTACGCCCAGCGCGCTGTCGTTTCACCTGAAAGAGTTGGCCCACGCCGGCCTGGTGAGCACCGAGGCACGTGGCCGCAACCTGATTTACCGGGCCAACTTTGAGCAGATGACCGCACTGGTGGGTTTTCTGAGCGCCAACTGCTGCCAGGGCCAAGCCTGCGAATTGACCGATTTCCTTTACCAACCTCAGGAGAACCTGCTGTGAGCGACAAACCCATCCACGTGCTGTTTTTATGCACCCACAACTCGGCCCGCAGCATCCTTGCCGAGGCCGTGCTCAACCAAATCGGCCATGGCCGCTTCAAAGCCTATTCGGCCGGCAGCAGCCCGCGTGAGAACCAGCAACCCAACCCGCTGGGCCTGCAGGTGCTGAAAGACGCGGGCATTCCCACCGACGGCCTGCGCAGCAAAAACTGGGACGAATTCGCCTTGCCCACCGCACCCCACATGGACCTGGTGATCACCGTGTGCGACAACGCTGCCGGCGAAGTCTGCCCTTACTGGCCCGGCCAGCCCGCCACCGCGCACTGGGGCTACCCCGACCCGTCGGAGGTGCAAGGCACGCCCGCACAGCGGCTGGAAGCCTTTCGCAAAACGCTGTACGCCATCAAATTCCGCCTGGAGTTGTTCATGAGCCTGCCGGCCGCCAGCGTGGACAAGCTGATGCTGGAAAAACACGCGCGAGGCTTGTCCACGTCATGAGTGGAGCGAGCCTGAAACAACAAGCCCTGGCTGAATTGGTTGGCACCGCCGCCCTGCTCTGCGCGGTGATTGGCTCCGGCATCATGGCCCAGCGCCTGAGCGGCGGCAACGACGGCGTGGCCCTGCTGGCCAACACCCTGGCCACCGTGTTTGCACTGTATGTATTGATTGAGGTGCTGGGCCCCATCAGCGGCGCGCATTTCAACCCGCTGGTGACGCTGGTGGTAGCTTTTCAGCAGCTTTTTAAGCCAAATCAGCCACCTGCCCAGGTGTTTACTGCTCAAGCAGCTATCATTTTTATAGTATTTCAGCTGACGGGTGCGGTGCTGGGTGCCTGGCTGGCCAACCTGATGTTTGAGCTGCCCGTGCTGCACACCGCCAGCAAGCTGCGCGGCGGCTGGGGCCAGTGGGTAGCCGAGGCTGTGGCCACCGGCGGGCTGATTTTTGTGATTTTGCGCAGCGGCGCAGCGGGTGTGCACGCCAGGGCCAGCGCCCTGGTGGCCTGCTACATCGGCGCGGCCTACTGGTTCACCGCCAGCACCAGCTTTGCCAACCCTGCCGCGGTGATGGGCCGCATGTTCAGCGACAGCTTTGCCGGCATTGCACCGGCCAGCGCGATAGGGTTTGTGCTGGCGCAGTGTGTGGGGGCGGTGGCTGGGGTAATTGTTTTTAGACTGCTGCAGACACCCCGAGCGGCATAACCGCTACTCCGAGCGGGTACAAGCCGACGAAACCTGTTTGCATTGCACTTGCAATACAATTGACTCATGAAAACAGCCACACTCCCACCCGTCCGCGTTGCGCCCGATTTCAGAATCGAACTGGAAGGCGTGCTGGAGCCAGGCGAGTCGCTTTCGGAATTTGTCGAAAATGCGGTTCGCACCACCGTCGCCAAGCGAAAGAATCAAGCAGAGTTCATCCGGCGTGGTATCGCCGCCATTGAAGCGACCAAACGCGACGGCGGCGCAATTCCCGCTGCCGTGGTCATTGCCAAGCTGGAAGCCAAGCTGGCTGCGGCCAGGCTGGCCAAAGCGCCGGTCGGATGACATACAGAGTTGAGTTCAGCGAAGCGGCGGCCCTTGACCTGGAGCAGCTATACGATTTCGCGCTGCAACGTGAGCTAGAGAGCGAAACCGGCGACCTGGACATTCCCGAGCGTGCCATGCAGGCGATCAAGGACTGTATGGCTTTCCTGGAATCTTCGCCATTTGCCTGTCGCAAGGCGGGGAGCAGTTCTTTTATTCGTGAACTTGTCATTCCGTTTGGCCGCACGGGCTATGTGGCGCTGTTCGAGATTGTGGACAGCAGCACCGTCATCATGGGTGCGATTCGCCATCAACGTGAAGACGATTACCACTGAAAGAGAGACCCGGGTGCGTCCAACTGCTGTTTCCACAATGCCCCCCCCTGCCACACGCCTGCGCACACTGAGCCACGCCACTGCGCTACCCGCGCTGAGCCTAGCCCACGCGCCCTTGCCGGTTACCAGCGGTCTGCCCCCAGATCCGCTGGCTCACCCGCCGCGCATCTTGTTGCTGTACGGCTCGCTGCGCCCCCGCTCGTTTTCGCGCCTGGCCACCGAAGAGGCCGCCCGGCTGCTGCAGTATTTCGGCGCCGAAACCCGCATCTTCGACCCCCACGACCTGCCCCTGCCCGACCAGGTACCCGGCGACGACCACCCCGCCGTGCACGAGCTGCGCGAACACGCGCTGTGGTCGGAAGGCCAGGTGTGGTGCAGCCCCGAGCGGCATGGCGCGATCACCGCGGTGATGAAAGCGCAAATCGACCACCTGCCCTTAAGCCTGGGTGCCCTGCGCCCCACCCAGGGCCGCACCCTGGCCGTGATGCAAGTCAGCGGCGGCTCCCAGTCGTTCAACGCCGTCAACACCCTGCGCCTGCTGGGCCGCTGGATGCGCATGTTCACCATCCCCAACCAGTCCAGCGTGCCCATGGCCTACAAAGAGTTCGACGACGCAGGCCGCATGCGCGCCAGCGCCTACTACGACCGCATCGTGGACGTGATGGAAGAGTTGGTGCGCATGACCGTCTTGCTGCGCCCGCACACGGCGGTACTGACCGACCGCTACTCCGAACGAGTGGAAGCTGACTTGAAGGCCCGGCGGGCGGCAGCGGTTCAGGCGGCGGCTGCGGCCAGTGGGGCGGTGAAGGCTGGGTGACTGGGGATAAAGGTGGTGTCAGGTGGCTGGTCAAGCCTGACAAATGCTATCTATTCAATAGCTGTTTTAGCAGTATTTGCAAGTGCTGATGGCTGATTTCGGCACTTATCAGTCCAGCGTATCGGCCAGCCGCTGCGCCGCAGCCTGCGCCTGCTGCGCGTCCCGCGCCTCCACCATGATGCGCAGCAGCGGCTCGGTGCCGCTGGCGCGTATCAACACGCGGCCCGTGTTGCCCAAGGCTTGTTCTACCGCCACGGTTTCGTCTTTCAGGCGCTGGTTGGACTGCCAGTCTTGCCCTGGCTGGAGCCGTATGTTCAACAGTGTTTGCGGAAACAGCGTCACGCCATCGAGCAGCTCGGCCAGGGTTTTGCCGCTACGCACGCAGGCTTGCAGCACCTGCAGCGCGCTGATCAGGCCGTCGCCGGTCGTGTGTTTGTCCAAGGCCAGCAGGTGGCCGGAGCCCTCGCCGCCCAGCAGCCAGCCGCGGGCCTCCAGGGCTTCGAGCACGTAGCGGTCGCCCACTTTTGTGCGCACCAGCTCCACGCCACGTGCCTTCAAAGCCAGCTGCACGGCCATATTGGTCATCAAGGTGCCAGCCACGCCGGGAATAGCTTCGCCGCGGGCCAGGCGCTCGGCCACCATCAAATACAAGAGCTCGTCGCCGTTGAACAGGCGGCCTTGCGCGTCGACCAGCTGCAGGCGGTCGGCGTCGCCGTCCAGCGCAATACCGTAGTCAGCCCGGTGGGTTTTCACAGCCTGTAACAGGGCTTGTGGGTGCGTGGCGCCTACTTCGTGGTTGATGTTCAGGCCATCGGGCGCGCAGCCGATGGCAATGACCTCGGCACCCAGTTCGTGAAACACCTTGGGCGCAATCTGGTAGGCCGCGCCGTGGGCGGCGTCGACGACGATGCGCAGTTTCTTCAGCGACAGGTCGTTGGCAAAGGTGCTTTTGCAAAACTCGATGTAGCGGCCTGCCGCATCGTCCAACCGCTTGGCCTTGCCCAGGTGTTTGGACTCGGCCCACACTGGCGCTTGTTCCAACGCCGCCTCGACCGCCAGCTCCCAGGCGTCGGGTAGTTTGGTGCCCTGGGCGCTGAAAAATTTGATGCCGTTGTCAGCATACGGGTTGTGGCTGGCGCTGATGACCACACCCAGGCTGGCGCGCTGCGCACGCGTCAGATACGCCACGCCGGGCGTGGGCAGCGGGCCTAGCAGCACCACGTCCACCCCCGCCGAATTGAAGCCCGATTCGAGCGCGCTTTCCAGCATGTAGCCGGAAATACGTGTGTCTTTGCCAATCAACACCGTGGGGCGCGACTCTTTTTCCTTGAGCACGCGGCCCACCGCATGGGCCAGGCGCAGCACAAAATCAGGGGTGATGGGATGCTGGCCTACCGTGCCACGAATGCCGTCGGTGCCGAAATACTGTCTCGTCATGTCGTTTCAAGCCTTTTATTGGATCAGCCCAGGTAGATACTGCTCAAGCAGCTCCTGAAATTGTAGCGTTCCAAACCTTCAACGCAGCCACCGTTTCACGCACATCGTGTACCCGCACAACGCGCGCACCCCGCTCCACCGCCAGCAGCGCCGCCGTCACGCTGGGCACCATGCGCTGTTCAACAGGTAGCCCGGTCACCGCGCCCAGCGACGACTTGCGCGACCAGCCCACCAGCAGCGGCCGGCCCGCGGCCAGCAACTCGTGCTGGCGCGCCAGCAGGCTGAAGTTTTGTTCCACGGTTTTGCCAAAACCAATGCCAGCGTCCCACACAATTCGAGCCTTTTCAACGCCCAGCCCATGTAAATACTGCTCAGTCAGCTCTAAAAACGATAGCACCTGTGGCACCACATCGCCTTGCATGGGCGCGGTTTGCATGGTTTGCGGGTCGCGGTGCATGTGCATCAGGCAGATGCCGCAGCTGGGGTGCGCGGCTACGGTTTGGGCGGCACCCGGTTGTCGCAGTGCCCACACGTCGTTGATGATGTCTGCGCCCAGATCGAGCACCGCCTGCATCACCTGCGGCTTGTAGGTATCTACCGAAATCGGCGCACCCAGTTTCACGGCTTCGCGCACCACCGGCAGCACACGGGCCAGTTCTTCATTGACCGATACCGGCGGACTGCCGGGACGGGTGGACTCGCCGCCAATGTCCAGGATGTTGGCGCCGTCGTTGAGCAGTTGCTCGCAGTGATTCAGGGCTGCGCTGGCGGTGTTGAACTGGCCACCATCAGAGAACGAATCGGGCGTGAGGTTGACGATGCCCATGACCTGCGGCTGGCTCAGATCGATGCGCAAGCGGGTGGTTTGCCAGTGGGGCATGACGATTGGCGTGCAGGGTCATCAAAAAAGGGCCCGAAGGCCCTTTTTTTAAGTTACGCCACCGTCGGCGCAGGTTCTACCACCACCGGTACACCGCCGGAGCCGCCACCGCTGCCCGAATTGGGTGTGCGCGGCGTGAAGTCTTTCGGTGGGCGGGGGTCTTTGCCGGCCATGATGTCGTCGATCTGGTCGGCATCAATGGTTTCCCACTCCAACAGCGCTTTGGCCATCGCGTGCATCTTGTCCTGGTTATCTTCTATCAGCTTACGGGCGATGCCGTATTGCTCGTCAATGATGCGGCGCACCTCGGCATCGACCTTTTGCATGGTCGCCTCGCTCATATTGGTGGTCTTGGTCACGCTGCGGCCCAGGAACACCTCGCCTTCATTTTCGGCATACACCATGGGGCCCAGCGCGTCGGTCATGCCGTAGCGCATCACCATGTCGCGGGCCAGGGTGGTGGCACGCTCAAAGTCGTTGCTGGCACCGGTGGTCATTTGCTTCATGAACACTTCTTCTGCAATGCGGCCACCAAACAGCATGCTGATCTGGTTGAGCATGTACTCTTTGTCGTAGCTGTAGCGGTCTTGCGCGGGCAGGCTCATGGTCACGCCCAGGGCGCGGCCACGGGGAATGATGGTGACTTTGTGCACCGGGTCGCACTTGGGCATGAGCTTGCCAATCAGCGCGTGGCCCGACTCGTGGTAGGCCGTGTTGCGGCGCTCTTCTTCGGGCATGACCATGCTCTTGCGCTCGGGGCCCATGAAGATCTTGTCTTTGGCTTTTTCAAAGTCCTGCATTTCCACCACGCGGGCACTGCGGCGGGCGGCCATTAGCGCGGCTTCGTTGCACAGGTTAGCCAGATCAGCGCCGCTCATGCCGGGTGTGCCGCGGGCAATCACGCTGGGGTTCACGTCTTGGCCCAAGGGCACTTTGCGCATGTGCACATTCAAAATCTGCTCGCGGCCACGAATGTCGGGCAGGGTCACATACACCTGCCGGTCAAAACGGCCGGGGCGCAGCAAGGCGGCGTCCAGAATGTCGGGGCGGTTGGTGGCGGCGACCACGATCACGCCCAGGTTGGTTTCAAAGCCGTCCATCTCCACCAGCATCTGGTTCAGCGTTTGCTCGCGCTCGTCGTTGCCACCGCCCAGGCCGGCACCACGCTGGCGGCCCACGGCGTCAATTTCGTCGATGAAGATGATGCAGGGCGCGTTTTTCTTGGCGTTTTCAAACATGTCGCGCACGCGCGCTGCGCCCACGCCGACAAACATTTCCACAAAATCGGAACCGCTGATGCTGAAGAAAGGCACTTTCGCTTCGCCGGCAATGCCCTTGGCCAGCAAGGTTTTACCGGTGCCGGGCGGGCCGACCAGCAACAGGCCTCGAGGAATGCGGCCACCGAGTTTCTGGAAACGCTGGGGGTCTTTCAGGAAATCGACGACTTCGCGCACTTCTTCTTTGGCTTCGTCGCAACCAGCCACATCGGCAAAGGTCACGGTGTTGTTGTTTTCGTCCAGCATGCGGGCCTTGCTTTTGCCAAAGCTGAACGCGCCGCCTTTGCCGCCGCCCTGCATTTGCCGCATGAAATACACCCACACGCCGATCAGCAGCAGCATCGGGCCCCAGCTGACCAGCAAGGTCATGAGCAAAGAGCCTTCTTCGCGTGCCTTCACGTCAAATTTCACGCCGCTGTTGATCAGATCGCTGACCAATCCGCGATCCAGGTAGGTGGCGGTGGTGCGGATTTTCTTGTCGTCGGTGGTGATGGCCATGATTTCGCCGCCACTGATGCCCTCGGGAATCGATGCCTGCTTGATGCGCTTGGCGCGCACCTCCTCCAGAAAATCGGAATAGGCCATGGCGGTAACGCCGGACGTGCCGCCCTTGTCAAATTGCTTGAACACCGTAAACAGCACAAGCGCAATAACGAGCCAAACGGCTACTTTGGAAAACCACTGGTTGTTGTTCAAAGAGAACTCCGATCCATGCGAGGACAAAAAGACGAAAGGCAAGAAAACCAATGCCCATCAGGTGCGAGCCATTTTAGGTGTTTCAAGCGGGCAGGCCATGTATTTTCCTTAAGGCTTGCCACGCTGCTAGCAAGGGCTTTTGTCAAATTGATGACGGTTCGGCTGAGGGTTTCAAGCCGATACCCACTAAAAAATTCTCCGACGAGTTGCTGCGTGAGGCTTTGGGCTTCATCGGTTTGACCACCAGAAAACTGCTTTTGAACAGCTTGACCAGGTCGCTGTAGCCGCTGCCGTGAAACACCTTGGCCACCAGCGCCCCTTCAGGCTTCATATGGGTCTGGGCGAACTCGATTGCAAGCTCCACCAGGTGCGCCATGCGCGCGGCGTCGGCCGATTCGATGCCCGACAGGTTGGGTGCCATGTCAGACACCACCACATCGGCTTTGCGCTGGGCCAGCACAGCCTGTAGCTGGGCCAGCACCTCGGGTTCGCGAAAATCGCCCTGCAAAAAATGCACACCCTCAATCGGGTCCATCGGCAACACATCCAGCGCCACAATCGTCCCGTTGAGTTCGCCCACCGCTGCACCGGTGGGCGACAAACGCCGGCGCACGTACTGGCTCCACGCGCCCGGCGTGCTGCCCAGATCCACCACCAGGTGACCGGGTTTGATGAGCCCCAGCACCTCGTCAATTTCCTTGAGTTTGTAAGCGGCCCGCGCGCGATAGCCTTCTCTGGCGGCCAGCTTGACGTAGGTGTCATTCACGTGGTCGTTCAGCCAGGCTTTGTTGACTTTCTTGCTTTGGGTTTTGACTTTCATGGGCCGATTGTGAAGGTGTGGGAGAGCAACCGGGATAATCGACCTATGCCCCACATACAACTGACCCCTGCGCAACGCAAAGACCACCGCTCCGAAGCCCATCACCTGGATCCCGTGGTGATGATCGGCAACGACGGCTTGACCCCTGGCGTCACCAAAGAAATTGACGCCGCGCTCAATTCCCATGGCCTGATCAAAATCCGCGTGCTGGGCGACGACCGCGCCACGCGCGACCAGCTGTTCAAAACCCTGGCTGATGACTTGAACGCTGCGCCGATTCAGCACATCGGCAAGCTGCTGGTGCTGTGGCGGCCCAAGCCCGACAAAGAAAAAGCCGCTGCCAGCGACGACCGCATGGCCGGCCCGCGCGATGTGAAGGTACTCAAGTACAGCTCGCGCGGCGGCCAACGCCCCGAAGTGAAAACCTTGCGCGTGCTGGGCAACCAGCGCCTGACGCAGGGCGGCAAAGTCAAGCGGGCAGCTGCGCCACGGCAGGTGTCGGTGAAAAAGCGCAGCCAGACTTGATGCAGGTCAACGTGCAGGCGTGAGCTTGTACAGCACGGTGCCCGCACACAGCCACTGCAAAACATACATGCCGCTGCCCACGGCATGCCATAGCTTCAAGTTGTCACGCGCCAGGATGCGCGGGGCCACGCCAAACTCCACCAGCAGCGCCAGCAGCATCCCGCCTACTACAAAAATCATAGCTGCTTGAGCAGTATTTGCTCGGGCTAGAGGCCGGTTTGATCTAAAAATCATCAAAAGTAACAAGCCACAGACCACGGACACCCAGGTCTGCGCACTGAACAGCCTGGCGGCCATACCACCGGCTAGCGCGGGCGTGGGCAGGTGGGAAAACAGCACGGGAACGACCAGAAAGCCCAAGGTCGTCAAGCTGCCCCACCACAGCGCGGCAGTGAACAGGGGCAGACGGTGCATGGCAGCCCTAAACGTAGCTGACGCGAATGATCTCGTAGCGCCGGTTGCCGCTGGGCGCGATCACCTCGGCGGTGTCGCCCTCTTCTTTGCCAATCAGCGCGCGGGCAATCGGGCTGCTGATGTTGATCAGGCCCAGCTTCAGATCAGCCTCGTCTTCGCCGACGATCTGGTAGGTGACCTTGTCGCCTGATTTTTCGTCTTCCAGCTCCACGGTCGCGCCAAACACCACGCGGCCACCGGCGTCCAGCCCCGCCGGGTCAATGATTTGCGAGCCCGACAGCTTGCTTTCAATCTCCTGGATGCGGCCTTCAATAAAGCCCTGGCGGTCTTTGGCCGCGTCGTACTCCGCGTTTTCGCTCAAATCGCCCTGCGCCCGCGCCTCGGAAATGGCGTTGATGACCCAGGGGCGCTCCACAGTTTTGAGTTTGTGCAGTTCAGCTTTGAGTTTTTCGCTGCCGCGCTTGGTGATCGGGATGGTGGCCATGTTGATTTGCTGTGGAAAAAACGAAACCGCCGAGCGGAAATCGCTCGGCGGTGGGTGTTGAAATTATGCCGTTTGCTGACCGGGCTGTGTCAAGCGCTTAACTGCGCATGCATCTCCTGAACCGAAATCACACCCAGTTGGTCGATGTACTTCATGCCCTCCACAGCCGCCTCGGCACCCGAGATGGTGGTGTAGGTGGTCACGCGGGCCAGCAGCGCGGTGGTGCGGATGGCGCGGGAGTCTTTGATGGCGTTGCGGCGCTCTTCGACGGTGTTGATCACCAATGAGACTTCATTGTTCTTGATCATGTCCACCACATTGGGCCGGCCTTCGGTGACTTTGTTGACCGTGACGCAGGCAATGCCTGCTGCGGTAATGGCCGCAGCCGTGCCCTTGGTGGCCACCAGTTCATAGCCCTGCGCCACCAAGGCGCGCGCCACGTCCACCGCGCGGGGTTTGTCGCCGTTTTTCACCGTTAAAAACACCTTGCCGGTGGATGTGATGCCGTCGGCCTTGAATGGGCGAGGCAACTTGGTGCCCGCGCCCAGCTGGCTTTTCACAAAGGCTTCGCCAAAGGTTTTGCCCACGCCCATCACCTCGCCGGTGGACTTCATCTCGGGACCGAGAATCGTGTCCACACCGGGGAATTTGACGAAGGGGAACACGGCTTCTTTCACGCTGAAATACGGCGGCGTGACTTCTTTGGTGATGCCTTGCGACGCGAGCGACTGCCCCACCATGCAACGCGCCGCCACTTTGGCCAGCTGGATGCCGGTGGCCTTGCTGACAAAGGGCACGGTGCGGCTGGCGCGGGGGTTGACTTCCAGCACATAAATCACGTCTTGCCCGTCTACCGTTTGAATGGCGAATTGCACGTTCATCAAGCCGACCACGTTCAGCGCCTGAGCCATGGCGGCGGTCTGGCGCTTGATTTCAGTCACGGTGGCGGCGCTCAAGAAATACGGCGGCAGCGAGCACGCCGAGTCGCCGCTGTGCACGCCAGCCTGCTCGATGTGCTCCATCACGCCGCCGATGAAAGTCACGCCGGTGTCGTCGCGGATGCAGTCCACATCGCATTCGATGGCGTCGTTCAAAAAGCGATCCAGCAGCACCGGCGAGTCGTGGCTGACTTTGACGGCCTCACGCATATAGCGCTCCAGATCGCGCTGCTCGTGCACGATTTCCATTGCGCGGCCGCCCAGCACGTAGCTGGGGCGCACAACCAGCGGGTAGCCCAACAAGGCGGCTTTTTCCAGCGCCTCGGGCTCGGTGCGGGCGGTGGCGTTCGGCGGTTGTTTTAGCGCCAACTTATGAAGTAAGGCTGAGAAGCGCTCGCGGTCTTCGGCGGCGTCAATCATGTCGGGGCTGGTGCCGATGATGGGCACGCCATTGGCCTCCAGGCCCAGCGCCAGTTTCAAAGGCGTCTGGCCACCGTATTGCACGATCACGCCCAGTGGTTTTTCTTTGTCCACGATTTCCAGCACGTCTTCCAGCGTGAGCGGCTCGAAGTACAGGCGGTCGGAGGTGTCGTAGTCGGTGGACACGGTTTCGGGGTTGCAGTTGACCATGATGGTCTCGTAACCGTCTTCACGCAGGGCCAGCGCGGCGTGCACGCAGCAGTAGTCAAACTCAATGCCCTGGCCAATTCGGTTGGGGCCGCCGCCCAGCACCATGATTTTTTTGTTGTGGGTGGGCTCGGATTCGCACTGCGCCTGGCCGTCTGCGTTGCCTTCGTAAGTGGAGTACAAATAGGCGGTGTTGGTGGCGAACTCGGCCGCGCAGGTGTCTACCCGCTTGAACACCGGCCGCACACCCAGCGCATGGCGTCTGGCGCGGATGGCGGCATCGGTGGTGTGCAGCAGCTTGGCCAGGCGGCGGTCGGAAAAGCCCTTTTTCTTCAACCCCAACAGCTCCTGTTTTGATAGCTGCTCCAGCAGTAAATCTCTGGGCTGGGCGGCGAATTGATCTAATTCCAGCTCGAGTTTGACGATTTCCTGGATCTGCACCAGAAACCACGGGTCAATCTTGGTCAGCTCGTGCACTTCTTCCAGGCTCATGCCTTGGGCAAACGCATCGCCCACGTACCAGATGCGCTCGGGGCCGGGCTCGCCCAGTTCCTTTTCCAGCACCTCGCGGTCTTGCGTCATTTCGTTCATGCCGTCCACGCCCACTTCCAGCCCGCGCAGGGCTTTCTGGAACGACTCCTGGAAGGTGCGGCCCATCGCCATCACCTCGCCGACCGACTTCATTTGCGTGGTCAGGCGGCTGTCGGCCTGCGGAAATTTCTCGAAGGCAAAGCGGGGGATCTTGGTGACCACGTAGTCAATCGATGGCTCAAACGACGCCGGTGTCGCCCCGCCGGTGATCTCGTTGCGCAACTCGTCCAGCGTGTAGCCGCAAGCCAGCTTGGCCGCGACTTTTGCAATCGGAAAACCCGTGGCTTTGGAGGCCAGTGCCGAGGAGCGCGACACGCGCGGATTCATCTCGATCACCACCATGCGGCCATCCGCCGGGTTGATGGAAAACTGCACATTGCTGCCGCCGGTGTCCACACCAATTTCGCGCAGCACGGCCAGCGACGCGTTGCGCAAAATCTGGTATTCCTTGTCCGTCAGCGTCTGCGCTGGGGCCACGGTGATCGAGTCACCGGTGTGCACGCCCATCGGATCCAAGTTTTCAATCGAGCACACGATGATGCAGTTGTCCGCCTTGTCGCGCACCACCTCCATCTCATACTCTTTCCAGCCCAGCAGCGACTCTTCAATCAGCAATTCGCTGGTCGGCGATGCCTCCAGCCCGCGCTTGCAGATCACCTCAAATTCTTCCGCGTTGTAGGCAATGCCGCCGCCGGTGCCGCCCAGGGTGAAGCTGGGGCGAATCACAGTGGGGAAACCCAGGGTTTTTTGCACCGTCCAGGCCTCGTCCATGCTGTGCGCAATGCCCGAGCGGGCCGAGCCCAAGCCGATTTTGGTCATCGCGTCTTTGAACTTGAGCCGGTCTTCCGCCTTGTCAATCGCTTCGGGCGTGGCACCAATCAATTCCACCGGCTTGCCAGTGGCCGCGCCCATGTATTTGGCCAAAACACCCTGGTGCCACAAGTCCAGCGCACAGTTCAGCGCCGTCTGTCCACCCATGGTCGGCAAAATCGCATCGGGCCGCTCTTTGGCAATGATTTTTTCAACCGTTTGCCAGGTGATGGGCTCGATGTAGGTCACATCCGCCGTCGCCGGGTCGGTCATGATCGTCGCGGGGTTGCTGTTGATCAAAATGACCTTGTACCCCTCCTCGCGCAAGGCCTTGCAAGCCTGCACGCCCGAGTAGTCGAATTCACAGGCCTGGCCAATGACGATGGGGCCGGCGCCGATGATGAGGATGGATTGGATGTCAGTGCGTTTAGGCATGGTCTAGCTTCTCGTAAATAGCTTTTATGTTTGGGAGGTCACCGTCGTTACTATCTATTTCGAGCTGGTTGTTGACGGCGCTAGCAAAGTGAAGAGCATCGAAGTTGCGCTTGTCCACTTTAGCTCCACTACGGTGAGCTTCGCGGCACAGTCTTGCGGCCAGCTGAGCGTCAGGGCTTCGAATTTCAAGCTCATCAAATTCGACTAATTTTGAATTGATTTCAGCGATACGCTCATCGCTGAGGGAGCCATTACGAAGCAGCTCAAATCGAATCAACGGCGTAATAGCCAGATTAATGTCTTTATCAGCAATCCACTGCTGAAATCGCCGTTTGGTAGCTCTCACCAAGTCCAGATATTTTTGTTTTGCCGCAATGATTTGTTGCGGCGTTTGCCCAGACGATTCAATTTTCTTTATCTGACTAACTATTTCTTCACGGGTAGCAAATCCGTGAATGAGGGTGCTTGTATCGAGCAGGAATCGACGTTTCAATCCAATTCTCCTACGTCACCAATCAAAGCCAGCAAGGCTGCCTTGGCTTGTGTTTGATCCTCGACTTCCATGCGCTCGCGCTTCAGCTTGTTGAGATCAACATCAAACGCATCCTCCAACATATCAGAAAATATTTTCTTATTCGGATTTTCAATCAATCGACCGCGCACAACGCCATCATCATCCCTCTTTAGTTGATAGGCTTCACCTTCCTTGAGTTGCGATAAAACGATTGGGGAGTGTGTGGCAATGTAAAACGTCGTATTCGGAAAGATGGTCTTGAGGGTTGGAACTATTCGCGATTGCCATTCCGTGTGTAGATGACTTTCGATTTCATCAATCATTACCATGCCACGTACATGGGTCAAATTGGTTTCGTTAGTGAAGTTTGCATACCCAGAAACAATAGCTTGAATCATTTTCAGCATTGAAGCAAAGCCAGAACTTAGATGGGCTAATTCAGTTACGACTCCATCAATTTGAAGCGATACGGTACTCCCGTCAATTTGCATGAATGCAGGGTCAATACGCTCGTCAAATCGATGTAATGCCTGTAACAAAACATCAATCTCGACCTTGCGATTTTCAGAGCTCTTCTGATAAGGATTAGCTGATTGGGCGCGCATGACAAACCAATCTGCAATCGCCGTCTGCATTCCAAGACTGTCTAGTCGACCGACGCCCAGTGCAGCATTAATATTTTCAAAATGTCGATTACGTCGATCGTCGAAATCACGTATCAGCTCTGCGCGAGCTTGACTTGTATCGATAAGACTGCGCAGACTTGCTCCCAGGTAAACCACTGGAAGCGCATGGCTTAAGTTATTTTCATTTACCACGTCAGCAATTCTGTAGTGCTCGTCCTGCGGCAATTTGAGGCCATTAAATCCGTCGATATCTACCGATTGAACAACTGAAAATTTAGAAACATATCCTGAGTGGGTGCGCTTTTTATGGAATGAATGAAAGTCGTGATTGCAGAACAAATAAAACTGAAAAATCGCCTCCAGACACTTGGTCTTTCCAACGCCATTCGTACCGATAAAAACATAGGCCCGCTCATGTTTGGCCAGGGTCAAGTCGATGTTTCCAACGCCCTTGACGCCACCAAAGGTAAGTCGCTTCGTTTCACCCATAGTCAATTCTCCAATTCTGTTGTCGGCTCTACAGATGTGCCACGTTTTAGTAGCTCAATTTGTGCCAACTCATAAATCAAAGGCTGTGTCAGTTTGAGTTTTCCAATTCCGTAGCTGACATTTCCAGCA
Source organism: Comamonadaceae bacterium (assembly GCA_013297875.1). Classification (GTDB taxonomy): domain Bacteria; phylum Pseudomonadota; class Gammaproteobacteria; order Burkholderiales; family Burkholderiaceae_C; genus JAAFIW01. The sequence continues at coordinate 178,651 of JAAFIW010000007.1, forward strand.
TCTACATGCCCATTCATATTCACGCACTTCCATTCGTGAATCACATCAAACGTGTCGGATTCGTCATCGGCCACCAAATGCCACCACTCCTGATCACCCACGCCTGTTTTTGAGTACAGGCATATCCAACCTGAATGGTGGCTTTGCATACTCTGCCCCGCTCAAACAGTCGGTAAAGGCCTTCTGCCCAACCGATCCAACAACGCCTGCTTGCGCTCGGCCGGCATGTTCTTCTGCATCAACTGCATCAGCCCATCACCTTCAATCATCGGCCGCAGCACCGCCGCTTCGCTCTCGTAAAAGCTCACATCCCAATCGGCCATCAGCTCGGCAAAATCGGCTTCTTCGCAGGTTTTGCCCTTGGCCAGCAGGGTGATCAAGGGCATGGCCTTGTTTTCCATGAAGGCTTTTTTGTAGGGCTTTTGCGACCAGCGTGCGCCGAACCATTCCTTGTGCTCGGGTGGCAAAGTCATGATGCGTTTTTGGATGGCTTTTTCGAGCGTGGCCTGGGGGAAACTGAAGAATTTCATCGAATAGTCCTTAGGCCTTGGCCATCAATTGCACAAACCGGTCAAACAAGTAGCCGATATCTTGCGGCCCGGGGCTTGCTTCGGGGTGGCCCTGGAAGCAGAAGGCGGGTTTGTCGGTGCGGGCCAGGCCTTGCAGGGTGCCGTCGAACAGGCTGATGTGGGTGGGGCGCAAGTTGGCGGGAAGGGTTTTTTCGTCAACGGCAAAGCCGTGGTTCTGGCTGGTGATGCTGACGCGGCCCGTGTCGAGGTCTTTCACGGGGTGGTTGGCACCGTGGTGGCCGAATTTCATTTTGAAGGTTTTGGCACCGCTGGCCAGCGCCATGATCTGGTGGCCCAGGCAGATGCCAAAGGTGGGAATGCCGCGCTCAATGAGCGCTGCGGTGGTGGCAATGGCGTAGTCGCAGGGCTCGGGGTCACCGGGGCCGTTGGACAGGAACACGCCGCTGGGTTTCAGGGCCAGCACGTCTTGCGCCGAGGTTTGCGCAGGCACGACCGTGACCTGGCAGCCGCGCTGGGCCAACATGCGCAGGATGTTTTTCTTGACGCCAAAGTCGTAGGCCACGACGTGGAATTGCGGCGAGGTTTGTGCGCCGTACGCGGGTTTGCCGTCTGGGCCGTGCAGCTGCCATTCGGTTTCGGTCCATGGGTACGGTTGGGTAACGGAGACGACTTTGGCCAGATCCAGACCGGCCATATTGGGGGCTGACCGGGCTTGGGTAATGGCCTGGTCAATCAGCGCCTGTGTGACTTCCTGACCCTCGTCCAAACCCATGATGCAGCCGTTTTGCGCGCCCTGGGAGCGCAGCAGCCGGGTGAGTTGGCGGGTGTCAATGTTGGCAATGGCCACCGTGTTTTCGGCTACCAGATACGCAGACAGGGTTTGCGTGCTGCGAAAGTTGCTGGCCAGAAGTGGAAGGTCTTTGATGATGAGCCCGGCGGCATGCACGCGGTTGCTTTCCACGTCTTGGGGGTTCACGCCGGTGTTGCCAATGTGCGGGTAGGTCAGCGTGACGATTTGCTGACAGTAGCTGGTGTCGGTCAGGATTTCCTGGTAGCCGGTCATGGCGGTGTTGAACACCACCTCGCCTTGCGTGGTGCCGGTAGCGCCGATGGAATTGCCGATGAAGACTGTGCCGTCTGCAAGCGCCAAAATGGCTGGGGGGTGGCGGGGCTTGAGAGACAAAAGCACTGGGTTCTCCGTGTTGTTGACGGTGCTCCCAAGCACACAAGAATCGTCTAGAAGACGGGTCTTGGCGGCGTGCTGTTGGTGTGTGAAGTGCAGGCGTTGCGCTTGGGGCGTGGGGTTTGGGAAAGCCCACAATTATATGTGGCGCTCAGGCCGTACCGCGACCCAGCACGCTGGCATGAAGACAAATTGCAGCGGCTGCCGCCACATTCAGCGACTCTTCACCACCCGGCTGGGCAATGCGCACCGCCAGTTGCGCACGCGCGGCAAGCTCGTCAGACACGCCCTGCCCTTCGTGCCCCATGGCCCAGGCGCAGGGCCAAGGCAAGGCCCCCGGCGTGCGGCACAGGGCTTCCAGCGGCTGGCCTTGGTGGGAGCTGGTGACCAGCAGCGGCAAGGCCAGCTCGTCCAGATCGGCCAGCGCCAGCCCCTCCACCAGCTGTAGCCCGAAATGCGCACCCATGCCCGCACGCAGCACCTTGGGTGCCCACAGCGCCGCCGTGCCCTTGAGCGCCAGCACCTGCTTGAAGCCAAAAGCCGCTGCGCTGCGCAGGATGGAGCCGACATTGCCAGCGTCTTGCACCCGGTCCAGCACCACGCTGGGCAGTTGCGCTTGCACCGTGGCTTGCGCTGGCAGCGCCACTACATACCCCATGTTGCCGGGGGACTCCAGCGCGCTGATGCTGGCAAACAAGCTATATGGCAGCACTATTATTTTGATAGCTGCCTGAGCATATTTTCCCTGGGCTACCGGCCAATAAGCCTCAGAAAACACTGCCAATTCAGGTTGCAGGCCGCGCGCAGTCGCCGCCTCGCACAAATGGTCGCCTTCCAACCACACCCGGCCCTGCTTGCGATACGCCGTGCTGTCTTGCGCCAGGCGACGCAGTTCTTTGAGCAGGGGGTTGGCCGGGGAGGTGATGTGGGTGATGGTCATGGGTTTGAAAGCGGGAGCGGGAGCCGGACGCAAAGGTCGCGAAAGCTACGCGAAGGACGCGAAAGGAGTACAAAAATTTTCAAATAGGACTTACGCAGACCCACAAAACGCCTTTTGCTGTCATCCCCCGCGCAGGCGGGGATCCAGGCGCGAAGACTGCGAGGCCAATGGGTTTTGGGGTTCTCAAAGGTGGATTCCCGCCTGCGCGGGAATGACGGAATTGAGTTGTCTGCGTAAGTCCTATCAAATTTCTTCTGACTTTTTCGCGTCCTTCGCGCGCTTTCGCGTCCTTCGCGTCCGGTCAAGTTCGGTCAAGTTCGGTCAAGTCCGTATTCAAACCCCCAGCACCCGCGCCACCGGCCCAAAGCTGCGGCGGTGCTCGGCGCAGGCGCCATGGGTTTGGAGCGCGGCCAGGTGCACGGCGGTGCCGTAGCCTTTGTGGGTGGCAAAGCCGTAGTGGGGGAACTGGGTGTGCAGGTCGTGGCACAGGCGGTCGCGGGTGACTTTGGCCAGGATGGAGGCGGCCGAAATGGCCGGCACTTTGGCGTCGCCTTTCACGATGGCTTCGGCGCGCATCGGAAAGGTCGGCAGGCGGTTACCGTCGACCAGCACCAGCGTGGGTTTCAGGCGCAGGCCAGCCACGGCGCGCTGCATGGCCAGCAGGGTGGCTTGCAGGATGTTCAGGCTGTCAATTTCTTGCACGCTGGCCTGGGCCACTGAAAAGCACAGGGCTTTGGCGCGAATTTCGTCGTACAGGCGCTCGCGTTTGATGGCGCTGAGTTTTTTGGAGTCAGCCAGGCCTTTGATCGGCTGCAGGTCGTCCAGCATGACGGCAGCGGCCACCACAGGGCCCGCCAGCGGCCCGCGGCCCGCCTCGTCGACGCCGGCCATCAGCACATGGGCGTCCCAGGTCAGGACGGTCTGCTGGGCAGGCAGCTTGGGCTTAGCTTTGGATAACTTTTTCAATGGCATCGGTGGCAAGCTGAGCGGTGTTGCGCTGTAAGTCGTGGTGCAGTTGCGCAAAGCGCTTTTCAAGGGCCGCAATTCTCTCAGGTGCAGCCAGCCAGGCCAGCACCGCCTCGGCCAGCGTTTGCGGCGTGGCGTCGTTTTGCAGCAATTCGGGTACCACAAATTCGCCGCACAAGATGTTGGGCAGGCCCACCCAGGGCTGCAGGCGCTTGCGCCGCATGATGAGCCAGCTCAAGGGGTGCATGTTGTAGGCAATCACCATTGGGCGCTTGAACAAGGCGGCTTCCAGGGTTGCGGTGCCGCTGGCGATCAAGGTGACATTGCAAGCCGCCAGCGCAGTGTGCGACTGGCCAGTGATGATCTTCACATCGCCCGAAACGCCCGCTTGACGGGCCGCCGCCTCAATCGCTGGGCGCAGCGAAGCAATTGCAGGCACTACAAATTTAATAGCTGCCTGAGCATGTTTTATATGGGCTACCGCCTCAAATAGCCTTAAAGCCAGGTATTGAACCTCCGACGCGCGGCTGCCGGGCAGCACAGCGACCACCGTGTCGTCGTCAGCAAAACCCAGCGCCCGGCGGGCGGCTGCCTGGTCGGGTTGCAGGGGAATCACGTGGGCCAGCGGGTGGCCGACATAGGTGGCGGCAATGCCGTGCGGGGCCAGCAGCGCGGGCTCAAACGGGAAGATGCACAGCACATGGTCGGCGGCGCGGTGGATTTTTTCCACCCGGTCGGCCCGCCAGGCCCAGATGGAGGGGCACACGAAATGCACGGTTTTGATGCCGGCGGTTTTCAGCTTGGTTTCCAGATGCAGGTTGAAATCGGGCGCGTCCACGCCGATGAAGACATCGGGTTTTTCATTGAGCAGGCGCTGCTGGAGCTGGTTGCGGATGCCCACGATTTCGCGGTAGTGGCGCAGCACCTCCACATAACCGCGCACGGCCAGTTTGTCGTGCGGCCACCAGGCCTGAAAACCGTTGCTGGACATCTGCGGGCCACCGATGCCGGCTGATTGCAGGTCGGGCCAGCGGGCTTTCATGCCTTGCAATAAAAGTCCCGCCAGCAAGTCGCCGGAAGTCTCACCAGCGACCATCGCTGCCCGCATAAATTCAGCGAACAATGCCGCGTTGCGGCGAGGTTTGCTCTAAAAACGAGAGCATCTCCAGCACGTCTGACTTGGACTCTGGCTCATTTTGACTTAAGTCGGCAATCGCATCACGCGCCTGCGCCAGGGTCAGCTCATCGCGGTACAGCAGCCTGTGCATGGTTTTAACGACCGCCAGACGCTCAGCCGAAAAGCCCCGGCGGCGCAGACCTTCAAAATTCATCGAGCGGGCCTGGGCCGGCTGGCCCTGGCACATCACAAATGGCGGCAAGTCAGCAAACAGCAGCGAGCACATGGCCGTGAAGCTGTGCGCGCCGATGCGCACAAACTGGTGCACCACCGTGAAGCCGCCCAAAATGGCGTAGTCGCCCACCACCACGTGCCCAGCCAGTTGCGTGTTATTGGCAAAAGTGGTGTGGTTGCCCACCTGGCAGTCGTGCGCCAGGTGCACATAGGCCATCAACCAGTTGTCGTCACCCACGCGGGTGATGCCGCCGCCGCCGGGCGAGCCGATGTTGAAGGTGGTGAACTCGCGGATGGTGTTGCGGTTGCCAATCACCAGCTCGCAGGGCTCACCTGCATATTTTTTGTCTTGCGGCACGCCGCCCAATGAGGCGAACTGAAAAATGCGGTTGTCAGCGCCAATCGTGGTGTGGCCTTCGATCACGCAATGCGGGCCCACGGTGGTGCCTGCGCCAATGCGCACATGGGGGCCGATAAGGGTGTAGGGGCCGACGGTGACGCTGGCATCGATCTGTGCGGCCGGGTCAACAATGGCCGAGGGGTGAATGCTGCTCATGGTGCCGCTTCAGCCGACTGAGCGCATGGTGCACATCAGCTGCGCCTCGCAGGCCAGGTCTTTGCCGACATGGGTGGTGGCGGAGAACTTGAAGATGCCGGCCTTCATGCGATCCAAGGTCACGGTCATCACCATCTGGTCGCCGGGCTCCACCGGCCGCTTGAAGCGCGCATTGTCAATACCCGCAAAGTAATAAACGGTCTTGTCATCGGGCGTGGTGCCCAGCGTGTCAAACGCCAACAAGGCCGCAGCTTGAGCCATCGCCTCCAGCATCAGCACACCCGGCATCACCGGGCGGTGCGGGAAGTGGCCCATGAAAAATGGCTCGTTGATGGTGACGTTTTTCAACGCGACGATTCGCTTGCCTTTGTCCAGCTCCAGCACACGATCCACCAGAATGAAGGGGTAGCGGTGTGGGAGTTGTTTGAGAATCTGGTGAATATCCATCATGTTGGTTTTGTTCTTTCTGGCCGTTTTTCAAGGTCTTTGATCCGCTCGCGCAAGCTGTGCAATTGCTTCAGCGTGGCGGCATTTTTTTCCCAGCTGGCATTGTCATCGATAGGAAACAGGCCGCTGTAATGGCCTGGTTTCAAGATGGATCGCGTGACCACCGAGGCTGCAGAGATGTGCACGCCATCGGCCAGCGCGAGATGCCCCAGCACCACCGCGCCGCCGCCCACGGTGCAATGCGCACCAATGGTGGCGCTGCCCGCTACGCCGACGCAGCCCGCCATGGCCGTGTGCGCGCCCACCCGCACGTTGTGACCGATTTGCACCAGGTTGTCCAGCTTCACGCCGTCTTCAATCACGGTGTCATCCAGCGCGCCACGGTCAATGCAGGTGTTGGCACCGATTTCCACATCATCGCCAATGCGCACCGCGCCCAGTTGTTCGATTTTTTCCCAACCGGCACCTGCGGCGTCGCTGGCCGGACGGGCGGCAAAACCAAAGCCGTCGGCACCGATCACCACGCCGCTGTGAACCATGCAGCGCTGGCCAATCGAGCAGCCCTCACCCAATGTCACGCGTGCTTTCAGCACACTGCCAGCGCCCACTCTTGCGCCGCGCTCAATCACGCACAAGGCACCAATCACGGCGGTGTCGTGAATCTGGGCAGCATCTTCAATCACGGCGCTGGGGTGAATCCGCGGGCCTTGCGGCTGGTGTTGGTGACGCTTGAACAGCTGGGTGGCGCGGGCGAAATACAGATACGGCTCGTCGGTGACGATGCAGGCCCCACCACCGCTGCGGGACAGGGCTAGAGCCTGCATCGCAGGTGCCACGATGACACAAGCCGCCTGAGTACTTGCCAGTTGTGATTGGTACTTGGTGTTGTTCAGGAAGCTCAAGCACTGGGCATCCGCCGATTCAAGCGGTGCCAGCCGACTGATAGCTAGCGAGGGGCTGGCACCGTGCAGTTGCCCACCCAATGCGTCGATAAATGAACCTAAGGGAATGACCACGGTACAGCTCGACACGTTGGTAGTGGACGGCTCAAGCTTGCCGCCCACGCAGCGACTTACTTGGCCGCGTTCAGCGCCCTGATCACCTTCTCGGTGATGTCATGCTTGGGATTGATGTAAACCGCTTCTTGCAACACCAGGTCGTACTTTTCTGCTTCAGCCACTTGCTTGACCGCACGGTTGGCGCGTTCGAAAAACTGCTGTAGTTCTTCGTTTTTACGGGCGTTGGCGTCTTCTTGCAACTCGCGGCGTTTGCGCTGAAAGTCACGATCCTGGTCGATCAGCGACTTCTCCCGGGCTGCGCGCTGGCTCTCAGGAAGGGTGGGCGCTTCGCGTTCAAACTTTTCAGACGCTGTCCGCAGGGTATTGCCCGCATCAGCCAAATCCTTTTCGCGTTTGGCAAACTCTGCCTCCAGCTTGGCTTGAGCGGCTTTGGCAATATTGGCTTCGCGCAAGATACGATCTTGATTGACGAAACCTACACGGAAGCTCTCTGCCTGCGCCTGGGCGTGAAACGGAGCGGAAACGGCTGCCAGGGCCAGTGTGGTGGCAGCGAGAAAACGGGTCAGGTGCGTCATCAAAACGAGGTACCAATCTGGAACTGAAAACGTTGGATTCTATCGCCTGCGAATTTGCGTATCGGCTTGGCATAGGCAAAGCGTAGCGGACCTAATGGTGAGATCCAGCTCAAACCCAGTCCGGTCGAGGCTCGCAGCTCGCTGGTCTTGAATTTTTCATCTTCGGCAAATACATTGCCAACGTCAAAAAAGCCAAACACCCGCAAAGTGCGGTCATTTCCCGCACCAGGAAACGGTGCAATGACCTCAGCATTCAAGGTGACTTTTCGCGGGCCACCGATGGATGCGCCCGTGACGTCACGTGGACCCAAGGTGCCCTGCTCGAAACCGCGTACGGAACCTAGACCACCTGAGTAGTAATTTTTGAAGACTGGAAACGGTCGGCTTCCCAAGCCTTTGCCCCAACCCAACTCGCCGTTAAAGGCCAATGTGAACTGTTTGTCCAGCGGAATGTACTGTTGGTACTGGTAGTTAGCCCGCAAGTAGCGCGCATCACCGCCCACACCCCACTCGGTGGCAAGGCGCTGCAAACGACCCCGGTTGGGCACGATGGCGCTGTCGCGGTCATCGCGCGACCAGCCGATAGTCAACGGCAGGCCGGTGCTGGTGTAGCCAAAGCGTTCGGCATAAGCCAAGTAGGCAGCGGGAATATTGGTGCCGGGAACGATCTTTGTGGCTTCCACGCCAGCGCCAAAGTAAATCGTGTCCTGCTCGCTGAAGGGCACGCCGAAACGCACGCTGGCGCCTGCCGTATTCAGGCGGTAGTCGCCACCCTGCTCAACGAACGGGCGGGACGTGCGGTAGTAAGCGTCGACAGATCGGGACACGCCATCTGCCGTGAAATAAGGATTGACCGTGTTGACAGCTATCGTACGGTTGAACTTGCTGGTGTTCAGATCCACACCAAGATAGTTGCCCGAGCCAAAGGCGTTTTCCTGCTTGATGCCAAAAGAAAGGCCCAGTTTTTCTGCGCTGGAAAAGGCCGCACCGAGTTGCAGGCTGCCGGTCGGTTTTTCGACCACATTGACGCTCAGATCAACCTGGTCGGGCGCACCAGGCACATCGACGGTTTCCACGTTCACGTCTTTGAAAAAACCAAGGCGATCCACCCGGTCGCGAGACAAACGGATTTTGTCGCCGTCGTACCACGATGATTCAAACTGCCGGAATTCTCGGCGCACCACCTCATCGCGGGTGCGGTTGTTGCCAGCAACATTGATACGTCGCACATAGGCACGGCGCGACGGGTCGGCCACCACCGTGAGCGACACGCGGTTGTTCACCCGGTCGATCTCCGGTGTGGCCTGCACACTGGCAAAGGCGTAGCCAAAGCTGCCAAAGTAGTCGGTGAAAGCCTTGGTGGTTTCGGCCACGTCGTCAGCGTTATAGGCCTGGCCGGGCTTGATGGCGACCAGCGACTTGAATTCGTCGTCCTTGCCCAGGTAGTTGCCATCCAGCTTCACGGACGACACCACAAACCGCTCACCTTCAGTCACGTTGATGGTGATGCTGATGTCTTGCCGATCGGGCGAAATGGCCACCTGGGTGGAGTCGATACGAAATTCCACATAGCCACGCTGCAGGTAATAGGAGCGCAAGGCTTCCTGGTCTGCATTAAGTTTGGCGCGCGAGTAGCGATCAGACTTGGTGTACCAGCTGAGCCAACCACCGGTGTCCAGATCAAACAAACTGCGCAGGGTAGATTCACTGAAGGCTTTGGTGCCCACCACGCGGATTTCCTTGATGCGGGCGGGCGCGCCCTCGGTCACCGTGAAGGTCAGGTTCACGCGGTTGCGTTCAATCGGCGTGACGGTGGTGACCACTTCAGCGCCATAAAGACTCTTGTTGATGTACTGGCGTTTGAGCTCCTGCTCGGCGCGGTCCACCAGGGCCTGGTCGTAGGGCCTGCCATCGGCCAGGCCCACTTCGCGCAGGGCTTTTTTCAGCGCATCTTTCTCAAACTCACGCGAGCCGACAAAGTCCACGTCGGCCACGGTGGGCCGCTCTTCCACAATCACCACCAACACATTGCCCGAGACCTGCAAGCGCACGTCTTTGAACAAGCCCAGGGCAAACAGCGCGCGGATGGCGGCCGAGCCTTTGTCATCGTTGTATTGGTCGCCTACGCGCAGCGGCAGCGAGGCGAACACCGTGCCCGGCTCCACGCGCTGTAGGCCCTCCACGCGGATATCGCCCACGGTGAACGGGTCAACAGCCCAGGCGTTGGCCGCAAACACAAGCCCCAACAAGCTACAAACCGTGCGCACGCGGAAACGATGGAGATGATTTTTCATGAAATACTGAAGTTGTTTTGCGCTAACGCGGCTGCCGAAACCTGGCAGGCGACCCGCCAGATTCGCGCCCTATCCAAAAAGCTGGGGAATATAGCGGCTGCCGTCGTTCCAGAATGCTACCGACATCATCATGACCAGCAACACCAGCCCGCCGCGCTGCAAGCGCTCCATCCAGGCGTCTGACACGCTCTTGCCCGTCACACCCTCCCAAAGATAATACATGAGGTGTCCGCCGTCGAGCACGGGAATCGGCAGCAGGTTCAGCACGCCCAAGCTGACGCTGATAAGGGCCAGAAACACCAGATACTGCGTCAACCCCATATTGGCCGACTTGCCCGCGTAGTCGGCAATGGTCAAGGGACCGCTTAGGTTTTTCAATGAGGCCTGGCCAATCAGCATCTTGCCCATCATGTTCAGCGACAGCACCGACACCTCCCAGGTGCGCACCACGCCTTTGTACAGCCCTTCAAACACACCGTAGCGCACGTCCACCATGGCCGGTGGCTCGCCGACAAAGGCATTGATGCGGCCGACGGGCTTGCCTTCCGCGTCCTTTTCCTGCACCGGCTTGACGGGCAGCTCCAGCACCTTGCCCGAGCGCTCAATGCGCCAGAGGTTTTCACCGCCTGCCCGAATCAGCTGACGCAGTTGCTGGCCGTCCACCACCGGTGTGCTGCCAATGGCCAGCACCTTGTCGTCTTTTTGTAACCCGGCTTTTTCGGCGGCCCCGCCTGCCACCACCTCGCCGATCAGGGGGCGCGTCCAGGGCCCCAGGATGCCGACTTTTCGCATCAGTTGTGCGTCGGCTTCCCTGGCACCCAGGCTGCTCATGTCCAGCACCACATCGCGCAGGGCCACACCGGGTCGGGGGCTGTAGCTCAGGCGAACGTCGCGGCCGTCCAGCGCACCGCGGGTGAGCAACCAGTGCAGTTCGCTAAACGATTGAATCGGCTCCAGCTCGCCATCGGCAAAACCCGCCTGCTCAATACGCTCGCCACCTTGCAAACCGGCCTTGGCCGCCACCGAGCCGGCCACCGGGCTGGCCAGCACGGGTTGAGGCTCCTGCACACCCACCCAGTTGACCAGGGCGTATAAAAAGATCGCCAGCAGCAGATTGGCCACCGGCCCCGCTGCAACGATGGCGGCACGCTTGCGAAGCGACTGGTTGTTAAAGGCCAGATGGCGCTCCCGGCTGTCAACCGGGCCTTCGCGCTCGTCCAGCATCTTCACGTAGCCACCCAGTGGAAACAAGCCGATGACGAATTCTGTTTCTTGCCCGTTTTTCTGGTTTTTGGGCTGCCAGCGCACCAGCGCCTTGCCAAAACCGACCGAAAACCGCAGAACCTTGACCCCGCAGGCGACCGCCACGCGGTAGTGGCCGTATTCGTGCACGGCAATCAAAATACCCAGCGCAACAACAAAGGCAACAATGGTCAACATGGTGAATGTCCTGGCAGCGTAACGGCCGTTTGGGGGTGAATCAGTGAACCACAACGCCAGCAGACAGGCGTTCGATGGCTTGGTTTGCCGCCGCACGACCCTGCATGTCCAGCGCCATCAGGTCGGTCAGCGAGCGCGGCTTGGAGGGTGTTAGTGCGTCCAAAGTTGCGCGGTTGACCGCATGAATCTGGTCGAAACGGATGCGTTGCTCTAAAAACGCAGCCACGGCCACCTCGTTGGCCGCGTTCAAGATGGCGGTTGTGCCCTCCGGTGCGGCCAGCGACTCCCAAGCCAGCGCCAGGCCCGCAAAGCGCTGCGCATGGCCAGGGGCGTCCATGCTTTCAAACGTCAAATCGGCCAGCTGGCGAAAGTCCAGCGTGCTGGCACCCGAGGCAATGCGCTCAGGCCAGGCCAGGCCATAAGCAATGGGCACGCGCATGTCGGGTGTGCCCAGCTGCGCCACCACCGAGCTGTCGCGGTACTGCACCATGCTATGGATCACGCTTTGCGGGTGCAGCACCACTTCCAGGCGGTCGGGTGGCAGGCCAAACAAATAGCGCGCCTCGATCACTTCCAGCGCCTTGTTCATGATGGTGGCCGAGTCCACCGAAATTTTGCGGCCCATCACCCAATTGGGGTGGGCACAGGCTTCTTGCGGCGTCACGTCCCGCAAGGTGGCCACATCGCGGCAGCGAAACGGGCCGCCCGAGGCGGTGAGAATGATTTTGTCGACCCGCTCGTTCCAGGTGCTGGCGTCTTCGGGCAGCGACTGGAAGATGGCCGAATGCTCGCTGTCGATGGGCAACAAGGTGGCACCGCCCTGCTTCACAGCATCTAAAAACAGCTGGCCGCCGACCACCAGGGCTTCTTTGTTGGCCAGCAGCAGGCGCTTGCCCGCGCGGGCGGCTGCCAGGCAGGAAGCCAGCCCGGCCACGCCGACGATGGCCGCCATCACTGTATCAACTTCGTCGTGAGACGCTACCATTTCGATAGCTGCTTGAGAAGATAACACATGGGCTGTCAGGCCATTTGCCTTGATTTTCTCTGCCAGAAGCCGTCCATGAGCCTCACTGGCCATCACCGCGTAGCGCGGCTTGAACTGGGCGCACTGGGCCAGCATCACATCCACCTGGGTAGCGGCCGTCAGCGCAAACACCTCAAAGCGCTCCGGGTGGCGGGCGATCACGTCCAGCGTATTGGCCCCCACCGAACCGGTGGAGCCCAGAATGGCAACGCGTTGCTTTTTCATATTTATTTGGACAGACTGGCCAGCATCATCGCCAGCGGCAAGGTGGGCAGCAAGGCATCGACCCGGTCCAGCACGCCGCCATGCCCCGGCAGCAGGCCGCTGGAGTCTTTCACGCCCACACTGCGCTTGACCAACGATTCCACCAGATCACCCACCACGCTCATGGCAGCCAGAAACAACACGGCCACCACCAGCAGCATGCCGCTGTGGGCCGCCAGGCGCGAATACAAACTCAGCGATTGGCCCGGCCAGGCCGCGTCAAATGCTACCCAGCCCCAGGCCAGCGTCACCACGCCCAGCATGCCGCCCCACACACCTTCCCAGCTTTTGCCGGGGCTGATGGCGGGGGCCAGCTTGACCTTGGCGATCTTCAGCCCGAAGGCGCGGCCCGCGAAATAAGCCGAAATGTCGGCCACCCACACCAGCAGCAGCACCGACAGCAGAAAATTGATGCCCATCACCCGTGCCTGCGCCACCGCCAACCAGGCCAGCCACAGCGCCAGCAAACCGCCCGACACGCGCAGCCACTTGGGTATGAGCGGCCAGCCGAGCACCCCCGCGCGCATCAGCCAGGCTCCAGCAAGCACCCACAGCGCACCGGCCACCGTCCACAGCAAGGTCAGCGGCTGGTTCAGCAAACCCAGCCGCCACGACACGGCGCACAGCACCACGCAGTCAAATGCCACAAACAGCGAGCCCTTGCTGCCATAACCATTCATGCGGCCCCATTCCCAAGCGGCAGCGCCGATCAGCAGCAGCGCTACCGCGTTGAACGGCTCGGGCGACGGGTAAAACAGGGCTGGCAACAAAATGGCCAGCAGCACCAGGGCGGTGATGATGCGTTGCTTGAGCATGGCGTCTATGCAACCCAGCGGGACAGCATCGACTGGCGCTCGGGTCTGGCCGACGCTGGGCTTGCCACCTGCGCCGACGTTTTGCCGAAACGCCGCTCACGGCCCGCGTAGTCAGCAATCGCGGCATCCAGCGCCGCCTCATTGAAGTCAGGCCACAGCAAATCGGTGAAATACAGCTCAGCGTAAGCAGCTTGCCAAAGCAGAAAATTGCTGATGCGCTGCTCACCACCGGTGCGAATCAACAGGTCCGGGTCGCTCACATGCGACATGGCCATGGCGCTGTGCAGCGAGGCTTCGGTGATGGGCTGGTGGCTGGCGGCCAGGCGGGCCGCGGCCTGCGCAATGTCCCAACGGCCACCATAGTTAAAGCAGATGTTGAAGATGAGTTTGGTATTGCCAGCCGTGGCCGCCTCGGCCTGCTCCAGCCCCTCGCGCACCCGCTCGGACAGGCTGGCGCGGTCGCCGACGAAATGCATGCGCACGCCGTCAATTTTCAGTTGCGGGACCTCGCGTGACAGCGCCACCGCCAGCAACTCCATCAAACCGGAAACCTCTTCTGGCGGCCGGTTCCAGTTCTCAGAGGAGAAGGCAAACACGGTGAGCACGCCCACACCAATTTCCCCGCAATGCCGCACACAGGCACGCAAAGCGTCTACCCCCCGTTTGTGGCCCGCCACCCGCGGCAGCATGCGCTGCGTGGCCCAACGGCCATTGCCATCCATCACGATGGCGATGTGTTGGGGCAGGCTGCTCATGGAGTGGGTCACTATAAAATTAATAGCTGCTTGAGCAGTTTTTATAAGGGCGTAAGGCCAATATATGCCTAAACAGCCATGATTTCCTGCTCTTTGGCGGCAATCAGCTTGTCAATGTCGTTGATGTGCTTGTCGGTGACTTTTTGAATCTCGCCCTCGGCGCGCTTTTGGTCGTCTTCTGAGGCCAGCTTGTCTTTCACCAGCTTTTTCACCGCCTCGTTGGCATCGCGCCGCTGGTTACGCACCGCAATCTTGGCGTTTTCGCCTTCGTTGCGCACCAGCTTGGTCATTTCTTTGCGGCGCTCTTCGCTCATGGCGGGCATGGGCACCCGAATCAGGTCGCCCATGGATGAGGGGTTGAGCCCCAGGTCGCTTTCGCGAATGGCCTTTTCAATCTTCGCGCCCATGCCTTTTTCCCAGGGCTGGATGCTGATGGTGCGCGAGTCCAGCAGCGACACATTGGCCACTTGGCTGAGCGGCACATGCGAGCCGTAGTACTCCACTTGCACCGAATCGAGCAAGGCCGGGTTGGCGCGGCCGGTGCGGATCTTGGTCAGGTTGTTCATGAAAGCGGCGATGGACTGGTCCATCTTGCTTTGCAACTGGGTTTTGATGTCTGCAATGCTCATTGTTTCGTCCTCATGTCCTTCTTAGACGTGCACCAGGGTGCCTTCGTCTTCACCCATCACCACGCGCTTGAGTGCACCGTTTTTGAATATGGAGAACACTTTAACGGGCAGCTTCTGGTCACGGCACAGGGCAAACGCGGTGGCGTCCATGATGCCCAGGTTCTGGGCCATGGCTTCGTCAAAGCTCAAAGACGTGTAGCGGGTGGCCGTCGGGTCCAGTTTCGGGTCAGCGGTGTAGACGCCATCAACTTTGGTGGCCTTGAGCACCAGCTCGGCCCCAATTTCAGCGCCACGCAGCGCGGCGGCGGTGTCGGTGGTGAAAAACGGGTTGCCTGTACCGGCCGCAAAAATCACCACTTTGCCCTCTTCCAGATATTGCAAAGCTTTGGGCCGCACATAGGGCTCGACCACCTGCTCGATGGCAATGGCCGACATCACACGGGCAATCAAACCGGCCTTGTTCATGGTGTCGGCCAGCGCCAGCGCGTTCATCACCGTGGCCAGCATGCCCATGTAGTCGGCGGTGGCGCGGTCCATACCGACCGAACCGCCCGCCACGCCGCGAAAAATATTGCCGCCACCGATGACGATGGCCAATTCCACGCCTAGGCGGTTGACCTCGGCAATCTCTTCCACCATGCGCACGATGGTCGCGCGGTTAATGCCAAACGCATCGTCACCCATCAAGGCCTCCCCGGACAGCTTGAGCAGGATGCGCTTGTGGGCTGGTTTGGGTTGGCTCATGGTGTAGCTCCTTCAGAGTGGGGTCGTTTAAACAGTTGTCGCGCCGTCGTCGGAATTACCTTTGGCTGCCGCCACCTGCGCCGCCACTTCAGCAGCAAAGTCGTCGACCTTCTTCTCGATGCCCTCGCCCACCACATACAGCGTGAACGCCTTGACCGTGGTGCCCGCGCTTTTCAGCATCTGCTCCACGGTCTGCTTGTCGTTTTTCACAAAGGGCTGGTTGAACAGCGAGACTTCTTTCAAGAACTTCTGCACACCGCCTTCAATGCGCTTGGCCACGATGTCAGCTGGTTGGGCAGGCTTGCCGGCTTCTTCAGCCACTTTGCGGTCTTCTTCGGCTTTACCAGCGGCTACCGCACGCTCTTTATCGATCAACTCGGCAGGCACGTCGGCGCTGGTCAGGGCCACGGGCTTCATCGCGGCCACATGCATGGCCACGTCTTTGGCTGCGGCTTCAGATGCGTCACCTGCACCGTCAAACTCCACCACCACGCCAATGCGCGTGCCGTGCAGGTAGGCGGCCAGCTTGTTGGTGCCTTCAAAGCGCTTGAAGCGGCGAAAGCTCATGTTCTCGCCAATCTTGCCGATCAAGCCCTTGCGCACGTCTTCCAAGGTCGGGCCAAAGCCGTCCTGGCTGTGGGTCAGGGCACCCAAAGCGGCCACGTCGGCCGGGTTGTGTTGGGCCACCAAATCAGCAGCGGTTTGGGCCAGGGCCAGAAAGCTGTCGTTCTTGGTGACAAAGTCGGTTTCGCAGTTGACTTCCAGCAATGC
The DNA here is from genome assembly GCA_013297875.1 of Comamonadaceae bacterium. Lineage (GTDB taxonomy): Bacteria > Pseudomonadota > Gammaproteobacteria > Burkholderiales > Burkholderiaceae_C > JAAFIW01. The sequence goes on from JAAFIW010000007.1 coordinate 194,954, forward strand.
TCCGGTGGTGCCATTGATGGAAGCCATCACCACGCCTTCAGCCGTCACGCGGCTGGCGGCTTTGCCAGCTTTGTTGCCCAGCTTGATGCGCAGCAACTCTTCGGCCTTGTCCATATTGCCTTCGGCTTCGGTCAGGGCTTTTTTGCACTCCATCATGGGTGCGTCGGTTTTGCCGCGCAGTTCGGCGACCATGCTTGCGGTGATTGCTGCCATTTTGTGTGCTCCGGTATGTCAATAAAAGTTAGGTCAATCGTCAGTCAGAAAAACGTGTGAAAAAGGGGCTCAAAAGCCCCTTTTTCGTCGGGTAACAACGCTCAGGCGGCAGCTTCTTCCTGCACTTCCACAAACTCGTCATCGTCGTTGGATTCGGTGACAGCCTTCACCACGTCATTCATGGCGTTGGCACGGCCTTCCAGAATCGCATCAGCAATGCCACGGGCATACAGCACCACGGCCTTGGCCGAGTCGTCGTTGCCCGGAATGATGTAGTCAATGCCTTCGGGTGAATGGTTGGTATCCACCACGCCAATCACCGGAATGCCCAATTTTTTCGCTTCCGTGACGGCAATTTTGTGAAAGCCCACGTCAATCATGAAAATCGCGTCGGGCAGGCCGTTCATGTCCTGAATGCCGCCAATGTCGCGCTCCAGCTTGGCCATTTCGCGGGCAAACATCAGCTGCTCTTTCTTGCTCATCGCGTCCAGGCCGCCTTCTTGCTGGGCCTTCATGTCTTTCAAACGCTTGATCGAAGTCTTGACAGTTTTGAAGTTGGTCAGCATGCCGCCCAACCAGCGCTGGTTCACGAATGGCACGCCAGCGCGCTGCGCTTCCATGGCCACGGTTTCGCGCGCCTGGCGCTTGGTGCCTACCATGAGCACCGTGCCGCGGTTGGCGGACAACTGACGCACAAACTTGGCGGCGTCCTGGAACATCGGCAGCGATTTTTCCAGGTTGATGATGTGAATTTTGTTGCGATGGCCGAAGATGAACGGGGCCATCTTGGGGTTCCAGAAACGGGTTTGGTGGCCGAAATGGACACCGGCTTCCAGCATTTCACGCATGGTGACTGACATGTGATTACTCCAAAGGTTGGGTCTAAAATCCAGCCCGTTTTGTGCATCTGGATGAATGATGTTTCATCCGATACACAACACCTTGTTGGGCTGGTTTGCGTTTTACTTTGCAAAAATGGACACAACACACAAAAAAGCGGTAGCACCCAGCAAAGCCTATCGATTATAGCCCGCGTCAAGCGCACTCACACCACCTCTCATATGAACATCGCCATCGTGGGCGCCGGCATCATCGGCGTCACCACCGCCTACGAGCTGGCCGCTGACGGCCACCGGGTGACCGTGTTCGAGCGGCGCAGTGCGGTGGCAGAAGAAACCAGCTTTGCCAACGCCGGGGTGGTGGCACCTGGTTACGTCACGCCCTGGGCCGCGCCGGGCATGCCCACCAAGGTGCTGAGTTACCTGCTCAAAAAACATGCACCGGTACGCCTGACGCTGCCTTTGTCGGGCCATGACCTGCGCTGGATGTGGCGCTTCACACGCGCCTGCAAGCTGGAAACCTACTTGGCCCACCGCGCCCATCTGCAGCGCCTGGCGTTTTACAGCCGCCAGCGCCTGGCTGCACTCACCGATCAACTGCAGCTGGACTATGAGCGCAGCAGCGGCTACCTGGTGCTGCTGCGCAGCGAGCAAGACCGCGCGCTGGTGCAGCCCGGCTTACACGTGCTGACGGATGCCGGTGTGGCGTTCAAGGAAATCGATGCCGTCGCCGCCCGCCAGATTGAGCCCGGGCTGAACCCCCACACGGCGCTGGCCGGGGCCGTGCACCTGCCCGACGATGGGGTGGGCAACTGCCGCCAGTTTGCGCTGCTGCTAAAAGGCCAGGCCGAGGCCCTGGGTGCCAAATTTATGTTCAATCAGCCAGTCGCCCAGGTAAACAATGCTGGAGCAGCTACACTTTTAATAGCGAATGAAACCACGCCCCGCCGCTTTGATGCCGTCGTGCTGTGCGCCGGACTTGCCTGCTCCGCCCTGCTGCGCCCGCTGGGCCTGCACATCCCTCTGGCGGCGGTGTATGGCTACTCGATCACTGCGCCGCTGAAATCCGATATGCATATCCACAGCGCCCGCGACCCGCTGCAAGCCCCGCTCAGCGCGCTGATGGACGAGCGCTACAAAGTGGCCATCTCGCGCCTGGGCAACCGCGTGCGCGTGGCCGGCAGCGCCGAAATCGGTGGCCACGCCGAACAACACAACCAAGCCGCCATTCAAACCCTGTACCAGGTGCTGCAAGACTGGTTCCCCGGTGCCGCCCAACTGCGCAGAGACCGCAACAGCGCCTTTGGCCCCCACGTGCAGCACTGGAAAGGTGCCCGCCCCATGCTGCCCGACCGCCCGCCCCTCATCGGTGCCAGCGGCATACCCGGTGTGTGGCTGAACCTGGGGCACGGCTCCAGCGGCTGGGCTTTGAGCTGCGGCAGCGCCAGGGTGCTGGCCGATGAGATGGCAGGGCGGCCCGCGCCCATCGACACGCAGGGCTTTGGCCTGTAGCGGCCACGCGGCGATATGACTAATTTCACGGTGGTCTTTGGTTGCTGTACGGGCATAGCGCGTATAGCCTCGCTGTATGACCGATACCGGACTGGCCCCCATCGAACTGCCCAGCGACGCAAGCATTCTGATCGCTGACGATCACGTGCTGGTGCGCGACGGTTTGAAATTGCTGGTAGCGTCCATCGTGGGCCACGTCCGGTTTGTCGAGGCGGGCGATGCGGATTCGCTGCTCAAGATGGCCGCCCTGCCGCCCCCGCCGCAGGTGGCCTTGGTGGACTTGAACATGCCTGGCATGGACAGGGGCTCGCGTCTGGCTGAGCTGGCACACCGCCACCCCGAGCTGCCGGTGGTGGTGATTTCAGCGCTGACCAGCCCGGACGTGGTTCGGCGCACGCTGGCGCTGGCCAATGTGTGGGCCTTTGTTCCCAAAAGTGCCACAGTGCATCACATGCGCACCGCGCTGCAGGCGGCATTTGACCGACAGAAACCGGCGTTTTCTCAGGTGTTGCCGGCCGATTCAGCATCCCAGATCACGCTGACGCCGCGGCTGGAAGAAATCCGCGAACTGCTGCGCCAGGGGATGAGCAACAAGCAGATCGCCAGCACTCTGGGCATCGGCGAGGGCACGGTTAAAAACTACATGGGTGAGATCTTCAGAGCGCTGAACGTAACCAACCGCACCCAGGCAGCGCAGTTCGACGCAGACGCACGATCTGGTCTGTAGCAGGCCCAGGTACATGAGCATCAGCGCCACCCAAGCCTTGGCCGAAGGCACCCTGCCCGACCCTGAAGACTCGCCAGACTCCACCGCGCACTACTTCACCTTGCGTGCCTGCGAAGTTCTGGGCGCAGCGATGTTTCTTACGTCGATGCCATGGTGGGGCCCCGCCACTTGGTGGGCATTGGTGGCTGGCAGTGCCACGTTGCGCCACTTGTATGTTCAAACAGCGCGCTTCAAAGCCCTGCCCAAAGACCAGCGCCGTTTGCGTCTGAACATCACCCTCTGGATTTTTGCGGCCTGCATTGGCAGCGGCGCATTTTTGATGTTTGCCAGCGGCAACATGCCGGTGGTGCTGCTGCTGGGTATTTACATGATGGGCAGCGCGGCGCTGCTGGCCTTGCGCGTGGGTGGCGACGTGCTGCGTGCGGCCGGCGCTGTGACGCTGGTGATGGCGCCGATTTCGCTGCGCCTGATCTATGAAGGTGCCAGCGCGGGCGACGTGCTGCTGACGCTGATTGGCATTGGCGGCGTGTTGCTCAACGCCACCATCATTTTCACCACCCGGTTTCAAGAGGCCAACCTGCTGCGGCAGTTTGAGCTGCGCCAGCGCGCCGAGAGGGCGGCTGATGCAGTGGCCAGCATCGGCCTGGCCAAGTCGCGGTTTTTTGCAGCGGTGAGCCACGATTTGCGCCAGCCCGTGCATGCCATTGGCTTGTACCTCGATCCGCTGACCAAACTGGCGCAAGCCGCGCACGACGAGCCAGCGCGCCGCGCGGCTGAAGGCATACGCCAGTCTTGGCGGGCGCTGGATGATTTGCTGTCGCAGGTGCTGGACTTGACCCGCATGGACTCGGGCGCGCTACAGGCCCAGGTACAGGCGGTCGAGCTGGCACCGCTGGTGCGCGACCTGGTGATGCAGCACAGCGCCACCGCCGAGCGCGCGGGCATTCGCGTTGTGGCCCTGGTGCCAGCGGGCCGCTGGGCCGCGGCGGATGCGCTCATGCTCAAACGGGTGCTGTCCAACCTGCTGGACAACGCCTTGAAGTTTTCACCGCCTGGCCGCTCGGTGGTGGTGGCGCTGCGCAGCAAGGGCGACTGCTGGCAACTGCAGGTGCGCGATGCGGGACCCGGCATTGCGCTGGAAGCGCAGACCCGGATTTTTGAAGAGTTTGTGCAACTGGGCAACACCGCCCGCGACCGCCACCAGGGCCTGGGGCTGGGCCTGGCCATTGCCCGGCGCTTCACGCTGCTGATGGGCGGCAGCATTGCGCTGCGCTCGGCACCGGGCAAGGGCTGCATCTTCACCGTCACCCTGCAAAAAGCGCCCGCAGCCCCTCTGCTGATACCAGACGAGCCAGACGACTCACCCACCTGGCCACATGCGTCGTTGCCCGCTTATGCCGACAGCGTGCCAGCGCCGCTGTATGCGCAGTTTCCGCAGTCTGCCGATGTGCTGCTGGTTGAAGACGATGCACTGGTCAGCGCCGCCATGGGCCAGTTGCTGCAGTCCTGGGGTCTTCAGGTGCGCCACGCCGAAACGGCCGAGCAAGCGCTCAGCCAGGCTGACTTTGGCCAGATTGCCATTTGTGATGTGCGCCTCCCCGGTGCCCGCTCGGGGTTGGATGTGGCGCTGCAACTGCGCGCCCGTGGCAAAAAAGTGCTGCTCATCAGCGGTGAGACCGACCCCGCAGTGCGCGCCACCGCGCAAAGCCAGGGCCTGACGCTGCTGATCAAACCCGTCTCCAGCGGCAAGCTGCGCGCGGCGCTGCAAAATTTGTAAATACCACCCAAACCACCAAAAAACGTGAATCACATCACACCGGCTATGCCAACAGACCCGCTGAATATGACTATTGACATTTCCATAAATCATGACAACCAATCTTGACCCGATGCGTTATATCTACAACGCGTTGTTTGGAGATATGAATCATGGTCAAGAAGGCGATGGACGAGGCGACAAGGAAGCGGGTACA
>JAAFIW010000034.1 GCA_013297875.1 Comamonadaceae bacterium
TGGCTATCGCCATGCAGCAACGCGCATGGATGCAGGGCCTATGGGATCAAGCCAAGTCATTCGATCTGCCTGCTACCTTTGCCGCATCCAAGCCTCCTTGAAGTTCTAATGGAAAATTTGGGTTGATGGCGTTGCTGCCGATGGTGCCCATCAGCAGCGTGTAGCCATCGGGTGCTGCGCGCGCGACCAGTTCGGCCCCAATGTTTCCGCCAGCGCCGGGGCGGTTGTCCACCACGATGGACTGCCCGTACACCGGCGCAAGCTCGGTGGCCAGCATACGTGCCATTGCATCGGCATAGCCGCCAGGTGGGAACGGAACCACCAGGCGAATGCCTTTCGTCGGGAAACTGCCAGGCGTTTGGGCGCTGCTGTGCCAGGGGGCAAGCGCCGATGCGATCAGGGCCACGCTGGCGTTTCGGCGGCTGACAAGCCGGCTGGGGTTGTTCATGGGGTTTGCCTTGTTCATGGTGATGTCACGCCATTACCTGGCAAAGCGAAACCAGTTTCCTGCCGTCTTGCAGCAATCCGCTCCTGACTGCCGCGGCAATTGCCAACGCGTGGGCACCATCGCCATGCACGCAGACGGTGTGCACAGCCGTGTCAATGCGCTGGCCATTCATGGCAAAAACAGCTTGCTCGCGCACCATTCGAAGCACATGCTCAGTCGCCTCAGTAGGGTCTGAAATCAGCGCATCAGGATCGTCCCTGGGCAGCAAGCGAGCCCCAGGCCCATAGCGGCGGTCGGCAAACACCTCGTTGGCCACCCGCAGGCCCAGCTGGTGCGCGGCAACCGCCATTTGGGAGCCCACATTGGCCACAAAAATCAGCGTGGGGTCTGCCAGGTAGACCGCTTGGGCCAGGGCCTGGGCTAGGGCTAAATCGTCGTGCGCCATGTTGTTCAACGCGCCATGCGGTTTGACGTGGGTCAGAGCCGCGCCGTGCGCGCGGGCGATCAGCTGCAAGGCACCGAGTTGGTACAAAACGAGTTGCTCCAGCTCTTGCGGTGCCATGCGAATAGCGCGCCGGCCAAAGCCCCACAGGTCGTTGAACCCCGGATGCGCGCCGACAGACATGCCATGCTTTGCCGCGCACTGCACGGCAGCGGCCATGACCAAGGGGTCGCCTGCATGCATTCCGCAGGCAATGCTGGCCGAATTAGGGCGTGTTAACAATCATTTTGCGGGTGCGAACGGGGTCAAAACAGCGCCAATCTAGGCGTGTGACGACGGCAAGGCCGGGGCCTTGCCTAGGAGCGCAACGACGAGTGGCGCTGTTTTCACCCCGTTCCCTCCGGGTTGCGGCCAAAAAGGCTCTGCGCGGCGTTACGAAGCCTTGCCGGGGGGATACCCCGGCTGCATTTCGCGCCTTGCGCAGTGCCTTTTTGATCCGCAACGCATCCCGCAAAATGATCGTTAACACGCCCTAATCAACGGCATCAGCAGCTCATCGTTGCCCATGCGCCAGTGGCCATAACTCTCGCCAATATCCGCGTTGATGTTGATGTTCATAAGCGCTTGATGCTAAAAACTCTGCATGTGTGTGTCCAATGCATACTTAGCATTCGCTCTGATGCACTGCTTGCATCAATGCGGCCTTACACATGATTGATCTGCGAAGCTTGAAGTCATTTGTCGAAGTGGCCAATCAGCTGCACATGTCCCAGGCGGCGGTGGCGCTGCACATCAGCCAGAGCGCTTTGTCGCGCCAGATTCAAGGCCTGGAGCTGGCGCTGGGCCTGAATTTGTTTGACCGAAGTGGCAGGCGCCTCGCCTTGACGGACGCTGGCGAGGACTTGCTGCTTCGCGCCACCGCGCTGCTGGAAGAGGCGCAAAAGCTCTACGCCCACGCAGCAGCGCATTCACGCGGAGAAGCAGGGCCGCTGCGCATCGGCGCATCGCCACAAACCATAGAGGCGCTCTTTCCTGTGGTGCTGATGGCATTTCGCGCGCAGTTTCCCGGCATTGAAACCAGTTTGATGGAAGGCCCCAGCAGCCTGCTGATCGCGCAAGTGCAAAGCGGGGCTTCGCACGTGGCCATTGCGGCGCACGACGAATCGGCCTCAGACCTGCACTCGCAAGCGCTGTTTTGGGCATCGCTGTATGCGGTTTTGCCACCCGGCTCTGCCTTGTCGGGTCAGGCTGAAGTGACGGTGAGCAGCTCGCAGCACTTCCGCTGCTCAGCCTTCGCAAGGGCTTTCTGACGCGCACCCTGTTTGACCGTGCCTGCATTCAGGCCGGTGTGCGCGCGAAAAGCGTGCTGGACAGCGACAACGCCCGTGGGCTGATCGCGCTGGCCAGGGCGGGCTACGGCACGGCTGTGGTGTCCAGCACGGCACTGGCCCAAACCCTGCAATTTGCGGTGCCGGTCAGTTGCCTGGGCGCCCCCATTCGCCACCCAGTCTCAGCCGTCTGGAGCCGCCGCCGCCCCAGCCATCCTGCCGTCAAGCACTTCGTTGACGAACTGATCACACAGCTGACCCGCATCGACTTTGCGCCGCACCTGCAACGCCATCCGGCAGTCAACGCTGTTTAACCAGCGCCCTTGTCCCTGTTTTGAGATCCCTGTTTTGAGGTCAAATTAAGCGCCAGCCCATGTATTTATTGCTCAAGCAGCTATTATTTTAGGAGTGAATCAGGAGTCGGATGAAATCATCTGAAACAACGACCAGGCCTTCACCATCGAGAGGCTGCTCGTCAAATACGATGTGTTCGTATTGCAAGAAATCGGGTAGGCATAGCGAAATCTATATTTACGACCTGGCAGTTAGACGCCCATGGCCGCTACAGCATTACCACCGCTCTGGTCGAAGCCTTCAACCGCTGGCTCGCGCCTGCGGTGCCTGGGTGATGTATGTACAGGCCGCCTATGGCGACGAACCGGCCATTGCGCTTTACAACAAGCTGGGTGCAAAGGAAGATGTGATGCACTTTGATACCTCGATACGCCCCTGCTGAGACGACGAATCACATCGGAGGCTGTTGCCGTGCAAGCAAGCGTGTCATGACAGCGGTTGCATCATCGATGTGCCGACAAATCAAGGGTTCGGCTTCTGCCCAATCGCCCTTTTGAAATGTTTGCAAAATGTTCTCATGGTCGGTCTCTGAATGCGGTTGATAGGTTTCGGCTTGCCACACCAAACGCAGATACCGGTCACACTGGCTCCAGCACAGATCCAGGTAGTTCATCAGCCGCGGCATGGCACACGGCTCATACAAAGCCCGGTGAAACCGCCAGTTCAGCTCAGACCACGCATTTACGTCCCTGCTGGCGCTTGCATCTTCCAGCGTGAAGCGCGCCACTTCCAGAGCGGCCCGGCCAATTCGGGTGATGGCCTGTTGACCCGCTAGCACCTCCAGGCTGGTTCGTATGCGCTGTAGCTCCAACGCCTCTGAAAGCGACATCTGGGCCACAAAGCAGCCTCGATTCGGAACCATCGTGGCGTAGCCGCGTTGCGCCAGCAGCAGGAACGCACTGCGCACCGGAATATGGCTGACACCGTAGGTCTGGGCAATTTCATCTTGGGCCAGTTTGGCACCCGGCAACAGCTCTCCAGAAGCGATTCGCTGGGTCAAAGACTCAAAAATGGCTTCGCTGGCATTGCGTTCATTCACCGGATTTTTCATTTAATATATGATTTGTATTTTTAATATCTTAAATAGGAGCACGTATGACAGCTAGGCATCAAGTTGATCGACTGCGCCACATCCCTGGCATTGGTGTTGACCGCATGGGCAACGCCGCCGACGCACTGAAGGATAAGTCCATCCTGCGTCTGGAGAACCTGGACACGGATGTTCGCCCCCCGCCGGAGGCGCTGGCGGCCACCCAACTGGCCATCGACAACGACGATTGCAACAGCTACCTGCCGTTCCTGGGTCATCACGATTTGCGACAGGCGGTTTGCGAGTTGGTGTCCGCGCAAAGTGGCGTGAACTACGACCCGATCAAAAACTGTGTGGTGTGCGCGGGCGGGCTCGGCGGCATTCTGAATGTACTCTTGGCTACTCTGAACCCAGGCGACGAAGTCATCGTGACGGACCCCATCTACGCCGGATTGATCAACCGGATCCGATTGGCCGGAGGCGTACCGGTATTTGTGCCCTTGGTTCCAGGGGAGCTGGGTTGGCGGTTGGATGTTGACGCGTTGCAGCAGGCCTGCAGCGAAAGAACCCGGATGGTGCTGATGATGAGTCCATCCATGCCCACGGGTTTTGTTGCAAACCCAGCGGAATGGGATGCCATTGCGCAGGTCTGCCACAAGACCCAGGCGTGGCTGCTGCTGGACGCCTGTATGCAACGGCTGCTGTTTGATGGCAGGCAGCCATTTCACCCCGCCAGCTTGCCGGGCATGGCTCAGCGAGTCATCACGGTTGGCTCGGTGTCCAAAGAATACCGAATGATTGGCTGGCGCGTGGGTTGGGTGGTTGCCCCACCTGAGTTGATTGACGACGTGGCCCTGGTCAGCCTGACCAATGTGGTGTGCCAGGTTGGCATCGGTATGCCGGGAGCCCGTGCTGCCATCAAAAGTGCCGACGACGGTGTTGCTGCCTTTTGCCTTGAGCTGCAACACCGTCGCGACTACCTATTGGCGCAACTGCGTGACCTACCCGTGGTGCCGCCTCACGGTGGGTGGTCCCTGTTGATCAACGTCGCAAAACTCGGCATGACGCCCGAACGTGCGTCCGAGCTGCTTTTGGCAAAAGGCAGGATTGCGGCAACGGGCATGACGGGCTGGGGGCCACAGGCGCACCAATACGTCCGGTTTGTATTTTCCAATGAACCCGATGCAAGGCTGTTGGACGTTCGACAGCGAATCCGCGTCGCTTGGGGTACCTGAAAAGAGCAAATGGCATATGCCAACTACGATACTAATTTTCCCAACCTGACAAGTACCATGGATGCACGACCTTTAAAAATAAAAACTATTGGTATTCTCGGTGGCATGAGTGATCAGGCTACTTTGCAATACTATCGTGAAATAAATGCGCAAGTCAACCGACGGCTTGGTGGGTGGGATATAGGCGAAACCATTATTTCCGGGGTTAACTTCGGCAATATTGAATATTTTGTACGCAGCGCCAAGTGGGAAGAGGCGGGCGATTATCTAGCGGAAAAGGCAATCGGTCTGCAAGCTGCTGGTGCGGATTTTTTGATCTGTGTCTCAAACACGATGCATCGGGTGGCACCTCGCTTTATGAAAAATATAAGCATCCCCTTCCTGCATATTGGAGACCCAACAGGCGCAGCAGTCACCGCTCAAGGCATCAACCGGATCGGTTTGCTGGGAACCATGCCAGTGATGGCTACTCCATTTTTACGAAATTATTATGAAGAAAAATTCAGTCTTGAAGTCGTAGTTCCCACGAAAGAAGAACAAGAAGACATTGATCATATTATTTTCCGTGAGTTGGTACGAGGCCAAGTCGTGCAAAAATCAAAGGATCGGTATCTTGGCGTGTGCGATTCGTTGGCTTCCCGCGGGGCGCAAGGGATCATATTAGGCTGCACGGAGATATTTCTACTTCTCAATCAATCAGACAGCCCCGGACTGCCTTTCTTTGATACCACAGCTTTGCACATTGCTGAGACGGTGAGATTTGCAACCGAAGATGCGTCCAGCCCAGGAGGAATTTTTTGACTTATCAGAGATCAGATTTATTAGCGCGCCTAATTGTTGGGGTGAGGCGCTGATCCAGCGTTCTGTCAAGGGTAAACCCCGCCGATTGCCGCGTTTCCCCAATGGGAACCCATGACTACAATTCCTCACGCAAACCCGCCCAGCACCATCCTGGCGGGTTTTTTGCTAGATGGTGAATGCGCACACAGCATTCAGCCTCACGCTTTTCGACAACGGAGAAAAACTTATGGAAATTCTGCTTCAGCAGATCATCAACGGTCTGGTTCTGGGCAGCATGTATGCCTTGATAGCCTTGGGCTACACCATGGTGTACGGCATCATCAACTTGATTAACTTTGCCCACGGCGAGGTGTTGATGGTGGGGGCGCTGACCAGTTGGACCATCATCATGACCATGCGCGAGGCCATGCCGGGCACACCGGGCTGGATCATTCTGATTCTGGCCACCTTGATCGCCTGTGTGGTGGCGGCGGTGCTCAATTTCACGATTGAAAAAATCGCCTACCGACCGCTGCGCAACAGCAACAAACTGGCCCCGCTGATCACCGCAATTGGCATGAGCATCTTGCTGCAAACGCTGGCCATGATCATCTGGAAACCCAATCCCAAGCCCTACCCCAACCTGCTGCCCACCACGCCAATCGAGGTAGCAGGCGCGGTGATCACGCCCACGCAAATCATGATTCTGGGCGTGACCGCCATCTCGCTGGCCGTGCTGATGTACCTGGTGAACTACACCCGCCTGGGCCGTGCCATGCGTGCCACCGCCGAGAACCCCCGCGTAGCCGGGTTGATGGGTGTGAAGCCTGACATGGTGATCTCCGCTACCTTCATCATTGGTGCGATTCTGGCGGCCATTGCGGGTGTGATGTATGCCTCTAACTACGGCACGGTGCAGCATGCGATGGGCTTTTTACCGGGCCTGAAAGCCTTTACCGCTGCGGTGTTTGGTGGCATTGGCAACCTGGGCGGTGCGGTGCTGGGCGGCATTTTGCTGGGGCTGATCGAGTCGATTGCTTCAGGCTATATCGGCGATTTGACCGGTGGCGTGCTGGGCAGCCATTACTCCGATATTTTTGCTTTCATCGTGCTGATTTTCGTGCTCACCCTGCGGCCGTCTGGTCTGCTGGGCGAGCGCGTGGCCGACCGGGCGTGAGGAGCACTCCATGAACCTGATTACCAAACAAAACAAGTTGGCCGTGTATGTGCTGGGCGCACTGGCCTTGCTGATCTTGCCGCTGCTGCTGCAAAGCGCGGGCAACGCCTGGGTGCGCATTGCCGATGTGGCCTTGCTGTATGTGCTGCTGGCCCTGGGCCTGAACATTGTGGTGGGCTACGCCGGCCTGTTGGATCTGGGCTATGTGGCGTTTTTTGCGGTAGGTGCCTACATGTTTGCGCTGATGGCATCGCCCCACATGACCGAAACCTTTGAAGGCTTCAAGGCCTTGTTTCCCAACGGCTTGCACACGCCCCTGTGGTTGGTGATTCCGCTGGCGGCTGGGTTGGCGGCGTTTTTTGGGGTGCTGCTGGGTGCGCCCACGCTGAAGCTGCGCGGCGATTACCTGGCCATCGTGACCCTGGGTTTTGGCGAAATCATTCGTGTGTTTTTGAACAACCTGGACCACCCCGTCAACATCACCAATGGCCCCAAAGGTCTGGCACAGATTGACTCCATCAGCTTCTTCGGGCTGGATCTGGGCAAGTCGCTGGACGTGTTGGGTTTCAAAGTGGCCTCGGTCTCGCTGTATTACTACCTGTTCCTCGCGCTGGTGGTGGTCAGCATCATCATTTGCCACCGCCTGGAGTTGTCGCGCATCGGCCGCGCCTGGATGGCGATTCGCGAAGACGAAATTGCCGCCAAGGCCATGGGCATCAACACCCGCAACATGAAGCTGCTGGCCTTTGGCATGGGTGCCAGTTTTGGCGGTGTGAGCGGTGCGATGTTTGGTGCCTTTCAAGGCTTTGTGTCACCGGAGTCCTTCAGCCTGATGGAGTCGGTGATGATCGTTGCCATGGTGGTGCTGGGCGGCATTGGCCACCTGCCCGGTGTGGTGCTGGGTGCGGTGCTGCTGGCCGCGCTGCCCGAGGTGCTGCGCTATGTGGCCGGGCCGCTGCAAGACATGACCGGCGGTCGACTAGACGCGTCCATCCTGCGCCAGCTGCTGATTGCACTGGCCATGATCATCATCATGCTGTGGAAGCCGCGGGGCCTGTGGCCCACGCCGGACCACGGTAAGTCTCTTGAAGCGAAATAAGGAACGGCCATGAGTGACATCGTCCTGAACGTCTCCGGTATTTCCAAGCGCTTTGGCGGCTTGCAAGCCTTGTCTGATGTGGGTCTGCGCATTGAGCGCGGCCAGGTTTATGGCCTGATCGGCCCCAACGGCGCGGGCAAGACCACGTTTTTCAACGTTATTACCGGCCTGTACACGCCCGACAGCGGCAGCTTCGAGCTGGCTGGCAAGCCCTATAAGCCCACCGCGGTGCACGAAGTGGCCAAAGCGGGCATTGCCCGCACGTTTCAGAACATCCGCCTGTTTGCCGAAATGACGGCGCTGGAAAACGTGATGGTGGGTCGGCACATCCGCACAGGCTCGGGCTTGTTTGGTGCGATCTTTCGCACGGGCAGCTTCAAATCTGAAGAGCTGGCGATTGCCAAGCGCGCGCAAGAACTGCTGGAGTACGTGGGCATTGGCAAGTTTGCCGATTACCGCGCCCGCACCCTGAGCTACGGCGACCAGCGCCGCCTGGAAATTGCCCGGGCCCTGGCCACCGACCCGCAACTCATTGCGCTGGACGAGCCTGCTGCCGGCATGAACGCCACAGAAAAGGTGCAACTGCGTGGCCTGATTGACCAGATTCGCAAAGACAACCGCACCATCTTGCTGATTGAGCACGATGTGAAGCTGGTGATGGGCCTGTGCGACCGCGTGACCGTGCTGGACTACGGCAAACAGATCGCCGAGGGCACCCCCGCTGATGTGCAGAAAAACGAAAAAGTGATCGAGGCATACCTCGGCACCGGAGGGCATTGAAATGAGCAACACACTACTGAAAATCACCGACCTGAAAGTCGGCTACGGCGGCATTCAGGCCGTTAAGGGCGTGAGTTTTGAGGTGAACGAAGGCGAGCTGGTCAGCCTGATCGGCTCCAACGGCGCGGGCAAAACCACCACCATGAAAGCCATCACCGGCTCTCTGGTGCCCAACGCCGGCGACATCGAATACCTGGGCCGCAGCATCAAGGGCCGCGGTGCCTGGGACCTGGTGAAAGAAGGCCTGGTGATGGTGCCCGAAGGCCGCGGCGTGTTCACCCGCATGACCATCGTCGAAAACCTGCAAATGGGCGCCTATATTCGCAACGACAAAGCAGGCATCCTGGCAGACATCGACAAGGTCTTCACCCTCTTCCCCCGCCTGAAAGAGCGCCGTGACCAGCTGGCCGGCACCATGTCCGGCGGCGAACAACAAATGCTGGCCATGGGCCGCGCCCTGATGAGCCAGCCCAAGGTGCTGCTGCTGGACGAGCCGTCTATGGGCCTGTCCCCCATCATGGTCGACAAAATTTTCGAAGTGATCCGCGATGTGTACGCCCAAGGCGTCACCGTCCTGTTAGTCGAACAAAACGCCAGCCGCGCGCTGGGTATTGCCAATCGGGGCTATGTGATGGAGTCGGGAATCATCACCATGAGTGGGGATGCGAAGGTGATGCTGAGTGATCCGAAGGTCAGGGCGGCATATTTGGGGGAGTAAGCTGGGTTGGTGGTTTTGCTATTTAATTGATAGCTTGTAAAGCAGTATTTACTTGGGCTGAAGAGCCACAAGGCTTGAAACTTGCCTGTAGGGGGCGATTGAGCATGCGAATCGCTTCTGTCATGCCCTCATCCAGTTGGGTGAAAAATCCGCATCGCTGGCAGACCCGGACTTGGTGATTTGCCCTTTACTTCCCACCCAAGCCCATGCCCCGCGAAATCACCTCCTTCATGATTTCGTTCGTTCCGCCATAAATCCGCTGCACCCGGGCGTCGGCAAACGCGCGGGTGATCGGGTACTCCCACATGTAGCCGTAGCCACCGTGCAGTTGCACGCATTCGTCCATCACCTTGCACTGCAGGTCGGTGGTCCAGTACTTGGCCATGCTGGCTGTCTGGGTGTCCAGCAAGTCCCGGCAGACCAGCTCGGTGCATTTGTCGACAAACACCTGCGCCACCTGCACCTCGGTTTGCAGCTCGGCCAGTTTGTAGCGGGTGTTTTGAAAGCTGGCCACGGTCTGGCCAAACACCTTGCGGTCTTTCACGTAAGCTACCGTCCAGTCAATCGCGGCCTGGGCAGCCGCCACCGCGCCGATGGCGATTTGCAGTCGCTCCCAGGGTAGTTGCTCCATCAGCGCAATGAAGCCCTTGTTTTCGTGGGCCGGGCCGCCGAGCAAGGCGGTGGCGGGCAGGCGCACATTGTTGAAAAACAGCTCACTGGTGTCCTGCGCGCGCAGGCCCAGCTTTTTCAGGCGCTGGCCTTTGTCAAAGCCGGGCATGCCGCGATCCACCAGAAACAGGCTGGTGCCCTTGCCACCCAACTCGGGGTTGGTTTTGGCCACCACGATCACCAGGTCGGCATGCCAGCCGTTGGTGATGAAGGTTTTGCTGCCGTTGAGCAGGTAGCTGCCATCAGGCTGTTTGATGGCGGTGGATTTGATGCCTTGCAAGTCACTGCCAGCGGAAGGCTCGCTCATGGCAATCGCCCCAATCATCTCGCCGCTGGCCAGTTTGGGCAGATAGTGGGCCTTTTGCTCGGGGGTTCCGTAATGCAGCAGATAAGGGGCGACGATTTCACTGTGTAAACCGAAGCCAATGCCGGTGAAACCGCGCGCGTTCAGCTCTTCAAACTGCACCACGCTGTACAGCTTGTCAGCATCTGCGCCGCCGAGCGCTTCCGGCATGGTCATGCACAAAAAGCCGTTTTCGCCGGCCTTGTTCCAGACCGCACGGTCTACATAGCCTTGAGTCTCCCAGGCGTCGTGGTGCGGCGCGATTTCCTTGTCGCAAAAGCGTTTGAAGCTGTCGCGAAAGGACTCGTGGTCGGGGCTGAAAAGGGTGCGGGGGATCATGTGGTGGCTCCATTCATGGCTTGTTTGACGATGCGGGCGTAGTTGCCAATAAAAATTCCGTTGAGCAGGGTGTCACTCAGGCCCCGGCGGGCCAGGTTGTTGGCCACTTCGGCCAGGTCGCTGTAGCTCGTCATCAAGCGGGCGGGCCACACGCCTTCCATGTCGGTGCCAAAGGCCACATGGGCAGGGCCAATCAAATCGCTCATGCGCATGATCTCGTCGGCATAGGCGCGAATGCTGTTGACCGGGTAGGCCGGGTCGTTGGGCAGGCGCAGGCACCACAGCCCGACCGCCCCGCCCTGCGCGGCAATCTTGCGGGCGGTGGGTAGGGCCAGCGAGCGGGCAATGTAGCCAGGGCTTTCGTGACTGCCGCCTGCCGGCGTGATCCACGAGTGCGACCACACCATGGCGGCATTGCTGGCGGCCAGCGCGCCATCCACCAAGGCGGGTGTGCCGTGGGCCAAGTCCACCAGCAGCCCCAACCGTTTGCACTCGGCCACCACCTGTGCGCCCAGGGGCGTCAGGCCGCCATGCACGGGCTCCGCCGTTTGGTGGTCGCCCAGCGGGCTGCGGATGTAGTGCACCAGTTGCAGGTGCCGCACGCCCATCGCGTGGGCCTTGGCCAGGCGGTCGACCTGGCCTTCCAGAAAGTTGGCTGACTCGGTGGCCAACAGCAGGCGTGGCTGGCCAGTCAGTGCAGCGTCAATGTCGGCCACCGTCAGCGCCTTGGTCACCTTCCACTGCTGCAAACGGCCTTCGTAGTCGGCCATGCGGGCCTGAAAGTAGTCCCACAGCTCGCCCGGCTTGGGGATGGACGCTTGCTGCAAGCGCCCGCTGGCAGGTGTCATCCACTTCTGGTCGTCCACCACCGCCCAGGCCAGCAGCATGATGGCGTTGTCCTGCATGTGCTGTTGCAGATCCATTCCAAACAGGCGCGGCAAAAACTGGCCGTAATGCGAGTGCATGTCGGCCACCAATGGCTTGGCCGCTTGGGCCTGCACGGGCTGGCTCAAAGCGCCCGCCATACAGGCTGCATTGAATGCCGCAAACTGGCGGCGGGTCAGGTGGTTGTTCATGGTGGGTAGTTGATGTTGAACCCTCATTTTTGCAGGGGCTGTCGCCTGCCTGCTTGCGCGAGATCCGCAAGCCCGCTATTTTCGTCAGACTGTAACCACCACCGATTGGAGACACACCATGACCCACACCCAAGCCTATGTATACGACGCCATCCGCACGCCGCGCGGCAAAGGCAAAAAAGATGGCAGCCTGCACGAGGTCAAGCCCGTGAATTTGCTGGCGGGGGTGCTATCAGAACTGCAGCGGCGCAACGACTTTGACACGGCGCAAGTAGACGATGTGGTGATGGGCGTGGTTTCGCCGATTGGCGAGCAGGGCTCGGTGATTGCCAAGGTGGCGGCACTTAAGGCGGGCTGGGACTTTCGCTGCTCGGGCGTGCAACTCAACCGCTTTTGCGCCTCGGGCCTGGAAGCCGTGAACATGGCGGCGCAGAAGGTGCGCAGCGGCTGGGAAGACCTGGTGGTGGCCGGTGGCGTGGAGAGCATGAGCCGGGTGCCGATTGGCTCGGACGGCGGTGCCTGGGCACAAGACCCGGAGACCAATTCAGCCACCGCCTTTGTGCCGCAAGGCATTGGTGCCGACCTGATTGCGACGATTGACGGTTTCACCCGCGACGATGTGGATGCGTTTGCGATGGAAAGCCAGAAACGCGCCGCCAAAGCCCGCGAAGGCGGCTTCTTCGCCGGCTCGGTAGTACCGGTGAAAGACTTTTTAGACCAGACGATTCTGGACTTTGACGAGTTCATCAAGCCCCACACCACCATGGCGGGGCTGGCCTCGCTCAAACCCGCTTTTGACCAGCTGGGCGCACTGGGTTTTGACCAGGTGGC
The DNA here is from genome assembly GCA_013297875.1 of Comamonadaceae bacterium. Taxonomy (GTDB): domain Bacteria; phylum Pseudomonadota; class Gammaproteobacteria; order Burkholderiales; family Burkholderiaceae_C; genus JAAFIW01. Next base: position 12,650 of record JAAFIW010000034.1, read on the forward strand.
GCTGACCCGCTACCCGCAGGTTGAGCGCATCCATCATGTGCACCATGCGGGCAATTCATCCGGCATCGTCGATGGTGCGGCGGCCATCCTGATCGGCAGCGAGGCGGCGGGCAAGACGCATAAGCTCAAGCCACGCGCCCGCATCGTGGCCGCCGCACTCAGCGGTGCCGATCCCACCATCATGCTCACTGGCCCCATGCCCGCCGCCCGCAAAGCGTTGGCCAAGGCGGGTTTGACGATTGACCAGATTGACCTGTTTGAAGTGAACGAAGCTTTTGCCGCCGTGCCCATGCGCTTCATGAAAGAGCTGGGTGTGCCGCACGAAAAGGTGAACGTGAACGGTGGCGCGATTGCCATGGGCCACCCACTGGGTGCCACGGGGGCGATGATTTTGAACACGCTGATTGATGAGCTGCACCGGCGCCAGCTGCGCTACGGGCTAGCCACTTTGTGTGTGGGTGGGGGGATGGGGATTGCGACCATCGTCGAACGGGTTTGACCACCCTTCCCCCGCTGGGGGAAGGCAGGGAGGGGGGCATGCACCTGAAACAGCTGGTTAGCGCACATGCCCCCATCCCAACCTTCCCCCGGAAGGGGAAGGGGTCAAGCCCCTGATTTCAAGCCTTTTAGCCCATCCGCCCATGTAAATACTGCTCAAGCAGCTATCTTTTTCATAGTAAAAATTATGCAAACCATTCAATACACCTTAGACAATGGCATCGCCACACTGACCTTTGACGAGCCCAACTCCCCCGTGAACACCATGTGCGCGCAGTGGCAAGCCGACCTGATTGAGGCCACCGAGCAGGTGCTCAAGGACAAGGATGCTATCCAGGGCATCGTGCTCGCATCCAACAAAACCACGTTTTTTGCTGGCGCTGATTTGAAAGGCACGATGCGCCTGCAAGCCAGCGATGCACCGCGCGTATTCGGCGAAATCGAGCGCATGAAAAAGTGCTTTCGCACGTTGGAAACTCTGGGCAAGCCGGTGGTGAGCTGCCTGAACGGCTCGGCGCTGGGCGGCGGTTGGGAGGTGGCGCTGATTGGCCACTACCGTGTGGCCATCGACAACCCCAAAACCCAATTCGGCCTGCCCGAAGTCACACTGGGTCTAATTCCGGGTGCCACCGGCATCACAAAAATGACGCGCTTGCTGGGCCTGATGAGCGCGCAGCCCTACATTCTGGAAAGCAAGCTGTTCAACCCGCGGCAGGCCCTCGAACTCGGCCTGGTGCACGAGCTGGTGGCCGACGCTGCTGCGCTGCGCAGCGCCGCCCTGGCCTGGATTGCTGCCAACCCCAGCGCCACGCAACCCTGGGACGCCAAAGACTACAAACTGCCTGGCGGCCTGCCCAGCAACCCCAAAATTGCCGGCGCCTTGACGGTAGCCCCCGCGATGCTGAAAAAAACCACGCGTGGCCTGTACCCCGCACCCGAAGCCGCGCTGGCCGCCATGGTCGAAGGTGCCACGGTGGACTACGACACCGCGCTGCGCATCGAAAGCCGGTACCTGGCGCAATTGATCGCAGGCCCCGTGGCCAAGAACATGATCAATACTTTCTTTTTCAACATGAACGCGATCAAGAGCGGGCAGTCGCGGCCTGCTGGCGTGCCTAGATACAAGCCGCAGAAGGTGGGCATTCTGGGTGCCGGCATGATGGGCGCGGGCATTGCGTATTCGCAGGCCAGCCGGGGCATTGCCACCGTGCTCAAAGACGTGTCTGTGGAAAAGGCCGAGCACGGCAAGGCCTACAGCACCAAGCTCACCCAAGGCCGGGTTGACAAGGCAGCGATGAGCCCACACGACCAAAGCGCCCTGCTCGCTCGCATCACGCCCACGGCGCAGGCGGCTGATCTGGCCGGTTGCGACCTCATCATCGAAGCCGTGTTCGAGCAGCGCGAGCTGAAAGCGACCGTCACACAAGAAGCCGAGCCGCAGTTGGCTGCCGGCGGCTTCTTTGCCAGCAACACCTCCACCCTGCCCATCTCCGGCCTGGCCAAGGCCAGTGCCAAGCCCGAAAAATTCGTAGGCATCCACTTTTTCAGCCCGGTGGACAAAATGAAGCTGGTTGAGATCATTCGCGGCGCGCAAACAAACGACGAAACCGTGGCCCGCGCCTTTGACTATGTGCAGGCGCTGGGCAAAATTCCCATCGTGGTCAACGACTCACGCGGCTTTTACACCAGCCGCACCTTTGGCACCTTTGTGATGGAAGGCGCAGCCATGCTGGGTGAAGGCATACCGGCTGCAGTGATTGAAAACGCGGGCATTCAGTGTGGCATGCCGGTGGGCCCGCTGGCGGTGCTGGACGAAACCGCCTTGAGCTTGAGCGTGCACGTGCTGGATCAAACCCGCGCCGACTTTGCGTTGGAAGGCAAAACCTATGTCGCCACACCCGGCGAGCTGCTGGTCGAGCGCATGGTCAAAGGACTGAATCGCCCGGGCCGCGCAGCAGGTGGCGGTTTTTACGACTACCCCGCCGAAAAAGGCGCGAAAAAATCACTGTGGCCACAGCTAAAACCGCTGTTTGAAAAGCCCGGCCAGGCCTATGACATGCAAGACATCAAAGACCGCCTGCTGTATCGCCAGGCCGTGGAAACCGCCCGCTGCTTGTGCGAAGGCGTGCTGACCACCGTACACGACGCCAACATCGGCTCCATCTTCGGCATTGGCTTTCCGGCCTACACCGGCGGCGCGATGCAATTTATCTACAGCATGGGCATGGAGACGTTTGTGCGGCGCGCCGATGTGCTGGCCGCCAAGTACGGCGCTGGCTTTGCGCTGACCGATGCCGTCAAGGCCAGCATTGCCCGGCATCAGCCCAGCTATTGATGCTTTACTTTTTCGCCAGAATCTTCTCGTAACCCGCCTTGTTGGGTGGGTTGCCCGAGGCCTTGGCAATCTGGCGCACCACTTGCCAGTCTTTGCTGTAGTCCATGGGGTAAAAGCGGTTGGTGCCTTCCAGTTGCTTGCTCATCATTTCAGGAAACCGGAAGTCGTCAAAACACTTGCGAATCTGGGCTTGCAGCTTGCCGTCCAGGTTGTGTGACATAGCGAAAGCATCGGTGGGAAACGGTGTGCTTTCGTAGACCACATGGAAGTCGCTGGCCTTGATGTCTCCCTTGGCGATCAGGCGCTCCATCACATCGGAAGCAACCGCTGCAGCGTCATACAAACCCAGCTTCACGCCCATGATGGATTTGTCGTGTCCACCCGAAAACTCCACTTTGTAATCCGCATCAGGCTTCAAACCCAAGTCAGGAAACAGCGCACGCGGTGCGAGGTTGCCGGAGTTGGAAGACTGGGAGGTGTGGGCAACTTTTTTGCCTTTCAAGTCACCCGGTTTCTTGGCCAGCGAGTCGGCCCGCACGATCAGTTTGAGCGTGTAGCCATCGGTTCGTCCAGCAGACTCCCGCCCTTTGCCTGCAAACGGAATGCCCCCGGCAAAGTTCACCGCATACAAGGTGCTGCCGGTGGCGTATTGCCCAATGTGCACCACACCGTTGCGTTGCGCCTCCATCACCGCGCCTTCGCGGGCCGGTGGGTACAGCTCCACGTCTTTCTTCAGGCACACCGCCAGGTGATCCATCAGCGGCGAATAGGTGCGCCGGGCCGTGGCGGCGTCTTCCACGGAAGAGATGCCCAAAACGATTTTGGAAGGCGAGACTGTGGCTTTGGGCGCATCGGCCAACATGTCCTTATTGGCATCGCAATACAGCTCATCCAATTCGCCACGGTTGCTACATGCTGGGGGCTTTTGGGCAAGAGCAGATCCGGTTGCCAACAACAGGCAAGCCAACATGAGGGGGGAGTGACGCATAAAAATACCTCTTTATGTTTTATGAAAAGATGCGCAGGGACTGGCGCTGAAAATCATAAGGATTCAAACGCTACGTATTTAATAGCTGCTCGTGCCCACCCCGTAGGCACGCACTGCCCGTTTGACTACAAAGCCTTCGCTGCAAAGGTGTCGCATTGCTTGATGCTGCCCGTCTTCAGCCCCGCAGCAAACCAGCGCTGGCGCTGGGCGCTGGTGCCGTGCGTGAAGCTTTCGGGCACCACCGCGCCGCCCTGGGCGCGTTGCAGCGCATCGTCGCCAATTTTGGCGGCGGCGTTCATGGCTTCTTCAATGTCGCCTTTTTCCAGAATTTGCCGCTGGTTTTGGGCGTGGTGGGCCCACACGCCGGCAAAGCAATCGGCCTGCAGCTCGGTGCGCACGCTCAAAGCGTTGAACTGCTCTTTGCTCATGCGGCTGCGCATACCATCGACCTTGTCGCTCACGCCAATCAGTTTTTGAATGTGGTGGCCCACCTCGTGCGCAATCACATACGCCTGCGCAAAGTCGCCAGGAGCGCCCAGGCGGGTACGCAAGGTGTCGTAGAAGGCCAAATCGATATACACCTTCTGATCAGCCGGGCAGTAAAACGGGCCCATGGCCGCCTCGCCCGTGCCGCAACCGCCGGTGCTGGTGCGGCCCCGAAACAGCACCAGCTTGGGCTCCTGGTACTTGGCACCCGCCGCTGCAAACTGCTGCTTCCACACGTCTTCGGTGTCGGCCAATATGGTGGAAATGAATTTGGCCTGCTGGTCGTTGGCAGGAGGGCGTTGTGCCGGGCCTTGCTGGGCCACCTGTGCAGTGGGCGCACCGCCGCCCAAAATGCCCAGAATCGTCATCGGGTTGATGCCAAAAATCCAGCCGCCCACCAGCGCAATCACGATGGTGCCAATGCCCACACTGCGCCCGCCCAGCAAGCCGCCGCCGCCAAAACCTTGGCCGCCACCACTGCGGCGGTCTTCCACGTTGCTTGATTCCCGGTTGCCTTCCCATTTCATGGCGCATCTCCTTCAACTAAAGTGTGCGCATGGTAGCTCGCAAACACCCTCAGTACACCCACGGCCTGCGGGTGTTGCTCACCGGCTTCGATCCGTTTGGTGGCGACACCGTCAACCCCAGCTGGCAAATTGCGCAGGCGCTGCACGGCCGGCAAGTGGCCGGGCACCGTGTGGTGGCGGCGCAGTTACCCACCGTGTTTGACGAATCAATAGAGGAGCTGAAGCGGCTGCTCGTTCACTACCGACCTTCGTTGGTGCTGTGCCTGGGCCAAGCCGGTGGGCGTGCGGCCTTGTCGCTGGAGCGGGTGGCGATCAACATCAACGACGCCCGCATGGCCGACAACCAGGGCCAGCAACCCGTGGACACGCCGGTGGCCGCCCACGGGCCCTCCGCGTACTTCAGCACCCTGCCCATCAAAGCCATGTGCCTGGCGCTGAACCAGGCGGGCATTTCGGCTGAGATTTCGCAAACGGCGGGCACCTTTGTTTGCAACCATGTGTTTTATGGCTTGATGCATGCGCTAGCCCGGCGCAAAGGCTTGCGCGGCGGCTTTGTGCACGTGCCGTGGCTGCCCGACCAGGGCGAACCATCCATGCCTTTGGCCCAGATGGTGCAAGGCGTGAGGCTGGCCTTGCACTGCGCATTGACCACGGCGCAGGACGTGTCTCTTGGCGGCGGGGCCATTAGCTGAAGGCAGACTCGTAAAATGCCTTGTGACTTCCAACCCTACATCCCCCACACCAACTGCTAGCCTGAACACCCTGAACGCAGACCTTCACTGCCACTCTGTGGTCTCTGACGGCACCTTGACCCCCGAAGCCCTGGCACAACGCGCCGCCGCCAACGGTGTGCAACTGTGGGCACTGACTGACCACGATGAAATTGGTGGCCAGGCCCGCGCGCAGCAAGCAGCCCTCGCCCACGGCATGCAATACCTCACCGGCGTGGAAATATCGGTCACCTTTGCGGGCAAAACCGTGCACATCGTGGGCCTGGGCTTTGATGCGCAAGACCCGCGCATGCAGGCCGGGCTGCGCGCCACCCGTGGCGGCCGGGGCGAGCGGGCCAAAGAGATGTCTGAGGGCCTGGCCAAAGTCGGCATCAAAGGCGCTTACGAAGGCGCGCTGAAATATGTGGGCAACCCCGAGCTGATCTCGCGCACCCACTTTGCGCGCTACCTGGTGGAAGCCGGTGTTTGTCAGGACACCTCCGAGGTGTTTCGCAAATACCTCACCGAAAACAAACCCGGCTTTGTGCCGCACCGCTGGGCCAGCCTGAAAGACGCGGTGACCTGGATCACCGAATGCCAGGGCGTGGCCGTGATTGCCCACCCCGGTCGCTACGGTTTTTCGCCCAATGAAGAGTTTGCGCTGTTCAGCGAATTCAAGGCCCACGGCGGCCAGGCTACCGAAGTGGTGACCGGCAGCCACAGCCCGGCCGAATACGTGAAGTACGCCGACACCGCGCTGGAATTCGGTCTGGCCGCCTCGCGCGGCAGCGACTTTCACAGCCCCGAAGAAAGCCGCATCGACCTGGGTCAGCTACCCCCACTTCCCAGCACCCTCACGCCGGTGTGGGCGCTGCTGGCTGACCGCATTCAGTGATGCCCCTCGCAGGCAAAGGTGCCCTGGCCGGCATTGCATTGGCCTTGCTGGCCGTGGCCTGCTTTGCGGTGCTGGACACCACCACCAAGTTTGTCGGGGCCGGCGTGCCGGTGCTGATGGCACTGTGGTTTCGCTATGCGTTTCAGGCGGTGGCCAGTACCGCTGCGGTGCTGCCCTGGCGCGGTTTGGCGGCGCTGAAAACGGCCCACCCGCGCTTTCAGTTGCTGCGCGGCCTGCTCTTGCTGTTGTGCAGCCTGTTTTCGTTTTTCAGCCTGAAATACATGCCGGTGGGCGAGTTCACAGCGATTGTGATGATCACGCCGCTGGTGGTGACCTTGTTGGCCGCCACGCGACTGAAAGAACGCGTCTCGCCCCTGCGCTGGGTGCTGGTAGCCGGGGGCTTTGTGGGCACGCTCATCATTATTCGCCCGGGCAGCCATGGGTTTGAATGGACCTTGTTGCTCCCGCTGGGCCTGGTGACCGCCAACGCCTGGTTTCAGGTGCTCACCAGCCAGCTGGCCCAAACCGAAGACCCGTTCACCATGCAGATTTACACCGGCTGGGTCGGCACGCTGGCAGCATCAACGGCCTTGCCCTTTGTGTGGACGTCGAACCTGCCCTGGCAGCTGTGGGCTGCGATGCTGCTGGTGGGCTTTACCGGCACCGTGGGCCACTTTTTGCTCATCCACGCCTACGCCCGCGCACCCGCCTCCACCCTCACGCCCTACCTGTATGCGCAAATCGGCTTTGCCATGCTGGGCGGCTGGCTGATTTTTTCGCACGTGCCCGATGTCACCTCGCTGGCCGGCATCGCGCTGATCACACTATGCGGCGGCCTGGGGGCCTGGCTGGCGGTGCGGGAGAGCCGGGTCAAGATGGAGGCGGTGGAGTGACGCGCAAACCATGAATGCGGGGCCTATTGAACGCAGAGGACGCGGAGTATTCGCAGAGGACGCAAAAGGAATGCGCACGTCAAAATGATTGACTTTGATTTCTTTGTCAATAGGCCTTCTTCTGCGTCCTCTGCGTCATCTTTGCGTCCTCTGCGTTCAAAAAATTGATCCATGTCCCAACTCTTTGAAGTCCACCCCGACAACCCCCAGCCCCGCCTGCTCAAGCAGGCCGTGGGCCTGCTGACACGCGGCGGCATCGCGGCGGTGCCCACTGACTCCAGCTATGCCCTGGTCTGCCATCTGGACGACAAGTCCGCGGCCGACAAGCTGCGCCAGATTCGCGGAGTGGACGACAAGCACCACCTGACCTTGCTGTGCCGCGACCTGAGCGAGCTGGCCAACTATGCGCGGGTGGATAACCGGCAATACCGCTTGCTCAAATCGGCCACGCCCGGCGCGTACACCTTCATTCTGGAAGCCAGCAAAGAGGTGCCTCGCCGCGTGAGTCACCCGCAGCGCAAAACCATCGGCCTGCGGGTGCCGGAGCACCGGGCTTTGCAAGCCCTGCTGGAACTACACGGCGCACCCTTGCTGGCTACCACCCTGATTGCGCCTGGCGAAACCGAGCCATTGAACGATGCCAGCGAAATTCGCGAGCGCTTCCAGCACGACCTGGCCGCCGTGCTGGACGCCGGTGCCTGCCCCAGCGAACCCACCACGGTGATCGACCTCACGCCCATGGATGGCGGCGGCGACCCGCTGGTGGTGCGCTCCGGGCGCGGCAGCCTGGCAGCGCTGGGGCTTTGAGGAAAGACTTCCTAACTCAAAACCGCCCGGTTGTGAACCAATACGGTCTAAATTTGCCGTCATTCCTGCTGAAAGCCTCTGACACAATCGGTCACTATGGATTTTGCAAACCTGATTCAATCTGTGGCGATTTATGCACTGCCGGTGCTGTTTGCCATCACCGTGCACGAGGCCGCGCACGGCTATGCGGCGCGGCACTTTGGTGACAACACGGCCTATGCGCTAGGCCGCATCACGCTGAACCCCTTGAAGCACATTGACCCGGTAGGCACCATCCTGATGCCGCTGATGCTGTACTTCGCCACCAATGGTGCGTTTTTGTTTGGTTATGCCAAACCGGTACCGGTCAATTTCGGGCAACTGCGCAACCCCAAGCGCGACATGGTCTGGGTGGCGCTGGCGGGGCCAGCGTCCAACCTGGTTCAGGCGTTTGCGTGGGCGATTGTGTTTGCACTGTTGGTGGCTGTGGGAACGCAGGAAATTTTCTTTCTGAAGATGGCGGCGGGCGGCGTGTTCGTCAACCTGCTGATGTGGGCCTTCAACCTGTTCCCGCTGCCGCCGCTGGATGGTGGGCGTATTTTGGTGGGCCTGCTGCCCTATCGCCTGGCTGCGAAGTTCGGCACGGTAGAGCCTTACGGCATTTTTATTGTGCTGGGTCTTGTGTTGCTGGGCGTGCTCGGTTCGTACTGGCTGATGCCCTTGCTGCAAGGGGCTTACCTGTTTCTGCAAGCCATCGGCCTGCCCACTCCACTGGCCCGCATGCTATGACCGCCACCACCACCCGCGTCCTGACCGGCATCACCACCTCTGGCACGCCCCACCTGGGCAACTACGTGGGCTCCATCCGCCCGTCGGTGCAGGCCAGCCGCAATCCACACACGCAGTGTTTTTACTTTCTGGCTGACTACCACGCGCTGGTCAAAATCGGCGACCCGGCCCGCATCCAACGCTCCACGCTGGAAATTGCGGCCACCTGGCTGGCTGCTGGCCTGGATCCTGACAAGGTGTTTTTCTACCGCCAATCCGACATTCCCGAAATTCCCGAGCTCACCTGGTTTCTCACCTGCGTCACGGGCAAGGGGGCGCTCAACCGCGCCCATGCCTATAAGGCAGCAGTTGACAAAAACACGGCAGCGGGCCACGACACGGATGCCGACGTGACCGCTGGTCTGTTCATGTACCCGGTGCTGATGGCCGCTGATATCTTGATGTTCAAGGCCCACAAAATCCCGGTGGGCCGCGACCAGATTCAGCACATTGAAATGGCGCGCGACATGGCGGCCAGCTTCAACCACTTGTATGGCGACCACCTGGTGCTGCCCGAGGCGGTGATTGAAGAATCTGTGGCCACGCTGCCGGGGCTGGATGGCCGCAAGATGAGCAAAAGCTACGACAACACCATTGCGCTGTTTGCCCCGCGCGAGCACATGCGCAAGCAGATTGCCGGCATCGTGACCGACTCCAAAGCGCCGGGCGAGCCCAAAGAGGCGGAAGGCTCGGCGCTGTTCCAGATTTACCAGGCCTTTGCCAGCCAGGAGGAAACCACCAGCCTGCGCGAGGCCTATGCCCACGGCATTTCCTGGGGTGATGCCAAACAGCTGCTGTTTGAGCGCCTGGATCGCGAGATTGCGCCCATGCGCGAGCATTACGAATCGCTGATCAACGAGCCCGCCCGGATCGAAACCACCTTGCTGCGAGGTGCCGAGAAAGCAAGAGACAAATCCCACGAGCTGATGACGCAGCTGCGCAAGTCAGTGGGCCTGCGGGCCTTGGGTCAGGCGTCGGCGGCACCCACCAAGGCTCCAGGCAAAGCGACTCTGCCTAGCTTCAAGCAATACCGCGATGCAGACGGCCTGTTTTATTTCAAGCTGGTGGAACCCCAAGGCACTGTGCTGCTTCAAAGTTTGGGCTTTGATTCGCCGCGCGATGCGGGCCGTGCCATTGGACAGCTACAACAATTAGGCTCGGCGGCCCTACCGGGATTGCAGTCACGCCTGCGCGTGCTGCGCGATGTTTCACCCGAGCAAATTCACCTGGCATTGACGCAACTCGCTACCTGACGCTGGAGACCCATGATGAATATTTTTGTAATCGACGACCACCCCCTGATGCGCGAAGCCATCGTGATGCTGCTGCGCCGCATGAATTCCACGGCCAACGTGGTAGAGCTTGAGCGCTTGGGCGGTGTTGAAGCGGCCACCAAAAAGCATGGCGATCCCGATCTGATCTGCCTGGACCTGAAGCTGCCCGATGCCGTGGGTACTTCGGGCGTGCGGGACATGAAGGCGCGGTTTCCCGGCATTCCCCTGGCCGTGTTGTCGGCCGCACCGGCAGCGGAGTGGGACGACGCCTGCATTGATGCCGGGGCTGACATCTACATCGAAAAATCAGCCGGTGCCACCGAAATCACGGCAGCGCTGCGTGCGCTGCTCGTGGCCGACAGCGGGTTTGACGACGTAGCACCCACGGACAACAAACTGTCCAAGCGGCAAAAGCAACTCATCGTCATGCTGGATCGTGGTCTTTCCAACCGCGACATTGCCACCGAATTGGGCATTAGCGAGCACACGGTCAAAGTCCACCTGTGGCGTCTGTTTCGCCGCCTGGACGTCAAGAGTCGAACCCAGACCATCCACTATGCCCGCACCCATGGCCTGTTGGGCGGCTAAGAAGCCTGCGCTTTTTGCTATTGAATATATAGCTGTTTGAGCGCATTGGTATTGCGCATAAGGCCTTTTTGGTTTGAAAACGGCTCTTTTGAGCGGCGCACTACAGAATCGAATCGTCCGTATAACCCCGGACTTGTGACGGGTCGCTGGGCTTGAGCACCAGCCGAACCACCGTGCCCCGCCCTGGCCTGGAACGCAGACTCACCGGATGCCCCAAAATCTGTGCCAGACGCGACACGATGTAAAGCCCCAGACCAAATCCATCCTGGGTGCCCTCGTGCAGGGGAACCTTGAAAAACTCGCGAAACACCTCGCCTTGGTGCTCCGGCGCAATACCTACCCCGGTGTCCCACACTTCGACACAAGGGTTGCCCGCCCAGCGGCGCACCGCCAACAACACACCACCGCGCTCGGTGTACTTGATGGCATTGGCAATCAGGTTTCCCAGGATTCGCTTTAACAAAATCGGATCCGACACCACCATGTCGTCGCGCATGCGCACCCGCACGCGAAACTGCAAGCCTTTGGCCTGCGCCAGCGGGCGGTAATGCAAGTCAAGCTCCTGCAGCAGCGCCTCCAGCAGCACGGGTTCTATCTTCAGATCCATCTTGCCCGTCTCCAGGCGGGCCAGGTCAAACAGAGAATCAAACAAGGCATTGACCGCCTTGGTTGACTCCACAATTTTGGGCGTGATTTCGGCCACCAGTTCAGGCTCGCTACGCAACCAGTCGGCATACAGGCGCAGCGCATGCACCGGCTGGCGAATGTCGTGGGCGGCGCTGGCCAGGAAGCGGTTTTTCACGTCCACGGCGTCCAGCGCGGCCTGCGTTTGCTCCGTCAGCGATTCGATCAGTCGCATGTTTCGGTACTGCAATTCAAAGCCGGCACGTTGGGTCTTGTTCAAGCGCCCGCCCGCCTGCAGCAACACCTGCCAGAACAGCATCACCAGCAACAGCATTAGGTACTGGTAGTGCGGCGCGTCAAAGCCATTGACAACACCCATCCGCCACAACATGGCTATCAGCACGCCGCCCACCAGCGCGCTCACATACATGCGCAGGGTCTGCAAATCGGTGCTAAAGGCGTACAGCCCAAACATGCTCAAACCCGTCACCACCAGCCAGCAACTGAACTGCACCGGCAGCGGTGCCAGGTCAAAGTGCAGCAAGGACAGCAGGCCCCATACCAGTGCCCCCAGCGACCACAGCCACCGCACACGGCTCATGTAGGCCCGCAAGATGGAGGCGGGTGCGTGTTGCAGATTGGCCCGAAAGAAATGCCGCATCAACCACCACCGCACAGCCGCCACACCGACTGCGGCGCTGGCCCAGATCAACAGACCCAACCGATCCGCGTCTCGCCACAGCAAAGCCACTGCCAGCGCAACAGCTAACAAACTGGCGGTATGGGTGCTGTGCGCAGCTCGCACCAGCGCAGCCATCATCCGGCTGTTAACCCACTCAGATTCGGCAGATGAGCTCATGGCGCAAATCGGTTTGATCGGGAAACGAAAACGCCGTCCCGAAGACGGCGTTTTTTAACCATTGACTGGAGGAGAAGGTGGGATTCGAACCCACGGTACCTTGCGGTACGCCTGATTTCGAGTCAGGTACATTCGGCCACTCTGCCACTTCTCCAGGTTCGCTGAACATTCGCGAAGCCTCAGATTTTAAGCGTTTTTATTGAGGCTTCAATTCAAGCAAGCCACCTAAATACGGCTGTAGCACGGGCGGCACCGCAATCGACCCGTCGGCGTTCTGATAATTTTCCAACACGGCTACCAAGGTGCGGCCCACGGCCAGGCCCGAGCCGTTCAGGGTGTGCACCAACTCATTTTTGCCCTGCGCATTTTTGTAGCGAGCTTGCAGGCGGCGGGCCTGGAAGGCTTCGCAATTGCTCACAGAGCTGATTTCTCGGTAGGTGTTTTGGGCGGGTAGCCACACTTCCAGGTCGTAGGTTTTGGCAGCGCCAAAGCCCATGTCGCCGGTGCACAGCAGCATCACGCGGTAGGGCAAGCCGAGTTTTTGCAGCACGGCTTCGGCGTGGCCCACCATGGTTTCGAGCGCAGCGTGGCTGTGCTCGGGGTGGGTGATTTGCACCATTTCTACCTTGTCAAACTGGTGCTGGCGAATCATGCCGCGCGTGTCGCGCCCGGCGCTGCCGGCTTCTGAGCGGAAGCACGGGGTGTGGGCCGTCAATTTGATGGGCAAGTCGGCCTCGGCCAGCACCGTGTCGCGCACAAAATTGGTCAGGCTTACCTCGCTGGTGGGGATGAGATACAACGCCTGCGCTTCGTCGGCACCGTCTTGCCCGCCCTTGTTCACCGCAAACAAATCGGCTTCAAATTTGGGCAGTTGCCCCGTGGCGCGCAGGCTGTCAGAGTTGACGATGTAGGGCGTGTAGCACTCGGTGTAGCCGTGCTCTTGCGTTTGCACATCGAGCATGAACTGGGAAAGTGCCCGGTGCAGGCGTGCGATCGGGCCTTTCATCACCGAAAAGCGCGATCCCGAGAGTTTCACGCCCAACTCAAAGTCCAGCCCCAGTGGATCGCCCAAGTCCACATGGTCACGCGGCGCAAAGCCCAGCGTGCGGGGTGTGCCCCACTCGCGCACGAGCGCGTTGCCATGCTCGTCGGCACCCACGGGCACGCTGTCGTGCGGCAGGTTGGGCACGGCCAGCAGCAGGGTTTGCAATTGCTCTTGAATCTGCTCCAGGCGCTGGGCGGAAGCATCCAGCTCGGTCTTGATGCCCGCCACCTGCGCCATCACCGCATCGACCTCCGACTGTCCAGCTGGGCCCTTGGCTTTGAGTTGCCCAATCTGCTTGCTGCTGGTGTTGCGCTGGGCTTGCAATTCTTCAGTGCGGATTTGAATGGTCTTGCGCTCGGTTTCCAGGGCTACAAAGGCATCCACATCCAGAAAGGCTTGTGGGTTTTTGCGCTTTTGCAGGCCGGCGACGGCGGCATCCAGGTCTTTGCGCAGCAGGTTGATGTCCAGCATCGGTGGTTTCCTCGTTTTTTGAATCAAATCGGGCAATAGCCCATGTATTTATTGCTCAGGCAGCTATGAATTTTGTAGTGGAAAAATTCGGGGAATTTGAACGCAGAAGACGCAAAGGTTTCGCAGAGTACGCAAAAGGACAGCCAAGAAATTTTGGTTTTCTTCTGCGCTCTGCGAAACCTTTGCGTCCTCTGCGTTCAAAAATTTCCTCTTAACCCACATTCAAGCTCAAACCCTTCGACTCCAACCGCAACCCCTTCGGCAGTGGAAACTTCACCGTCTCCTGTATCCCATCCATTTTGCGCACCGACACAGCCCCCAGCGCCTTGATGCGGGCGATTACCTCGGTCACCAGAATTTCGGGTGCCGATGCACCGGCGGTCAAGCCCACGCGGGTTTTGCCTTCCAGCCACTGGGCTTGCAGCTCGCTGGCGTCGTCCACCATGTAGCTGTCCACGCCCAGCTTGCGGGCCAACTCGGCCAGGCGGTTGCTGTTGGAACTGGTGGGGCTGCCCACCACAATCATCACGTCCACCTGCGGGGCCATGATTTTGATGGCGTCTTGCCGGTTTTGGGTGGCGTAGCAAATGTCTTGCTGCTTGGGCTCGCGCACCTTGGGGAAGCGGGCGCGGATCGCGGCGGCAATCTCAGCGGCGTCGTCCGTGCTCAAAGTGGTTTGGGTCACCACGGCCAGCAGCTCGGTCTGCTGGGGACTCACATGGGCCACGTCGGCCACGTCTTCCACCAGGTGAATGCCGCTTTCCAGCTGCCCCATGGTGCCTTCCACTTCGGGGTGGCCTTTGTGGCCAATCATGATGAATTCGTAGCCCTCTTTGGCCAGCTTGGCCACTTCCACATGCACCTTGTCCACCAGCGGGCAGGTGGCGTCAAACACAGAAAAACCGCGGTCTGCCGCCTCGCGCTGCACGGCCTTGCTCACGCCGTGGGCGCTGAAAACCAGCGTAGAGCCGGGCGGCACGTCGGCCAGGTCTTCAATGAAGATCGCGCCCTTGGCTTTCAGGTCGTTGACCACATAGGTGTTGTGCACGATTTCATGGCGCACATAAATGGGCGCGCCAAACTTGGTGATAGCCCGCTCCACAATTTCAATGGCCCGGTCAACGCCCGCACAAAAGCCGCGTGGCTCGGCCAAAACGATCTCGCCCAACTCATTCATTTTGTTCATAGGATCCCAATCACATGCACTTCAAACGTCACCGGCTGGTCGGCCAGCGGGTGGTTGAAGTCGAATAACACTGCATCGGCATTTTGCTCATTGCCCACCTGCCGCACCGCGCCGGCATAGGTGCCCATGCCATCGGGCGTGGGGAACTGCACCACATCACCCACGTTGTACTGCTCCAGCGGGTCGCCCAGCCGAGCCAGGAGTGTGCGGGCCACCCACTGCACCATGTCGGGCTTGCGCTCGCCAAAGGCCTGGCCGGGCGGCAGATCAAACGTGGTGTGCGTGCCTTCTGCCAGGCCCAGCAAGCGCTGCTCCACCGCAGCCGATAGCTCGCCGGTGCCCAGCGACAGGGTCGCAGGTGGCCCGCCGAAGGTGTTGATCACATCGCCCTGGGGGCCTGAGAGGCGGTAATGCAAGGTGAGAAAGGAGCTGGGTTGAACCACAGGGGAAGGGTTTGACATGCAAGTCTCGATAAACTGACCTGCATTGTAGAAACCTGATGACCGGATGACTTCGCCGAAGCGGCTCAATGACAGATGACAAAGACCAAAGTCATCTGTCATGCAGCCCGCAGGGCGCATCATCTTTCATCGCTGCAAAAATGAAAAACCTCCCACCCGACACCCGCCCCCGCGAAAAGCTGCTGGCCCGTGGCCCTGGCGCGCTGGCTGATGCGGAACTACTGGCGCTGCTGCTGCGCACCGGTATCGCGGGCAAAGGCGTGCTGCAAATGTCGCAGGAGCTGCTGGACAGCTTTGACGGCATGGCCGGGCTGCTGCATGCCAGCGCTGATGATTTAAAGCGCATCAAAGGCCTGGGCCCGGCCAAGCGGGCCGAGCTGGTGGCGGTGCTGGAGCTGGCCCGGCGCGCTTTGGCTGAGCAACTGAAAACCCGCCAGGTGTTTGATTCGCCCCATGCGCTCAAGCACTACCTGCAGTTGCACCTGGCTTCACGGCCTTACGAGGTGTTTGCCGTGCTGTTTGTCGATGCGGGCACCTGCCTTTTGGCCATGGAAGAGCTGTTTCGCGGCACGCTGAGCCAGACCAGTGTGTACCCGCGTGAGGTGGTGCTGCGCGCGCTGCACCACCAGGCCGCCGGCGTGGTGCTGGCCCACAACCACCCCAGCGGCAGTGTGCGGCCCAGCACCGCCGATGAGGCGATGACCCAAACCCTGAAAGCCGCACTGGCGCTGATTGATGTGAGGGTGCTGGACCATGTGATCGTGGCACCCGGGCAGGCGTTTTCGATGGCTGAGAACGGGTTGATGTGATGCACAAAATCAAATCACTGGCCGACCTCAAACCATTGCAACAGCGCATCGCGCAGCAACAGGCGCAGGCTGCTGCCCGCGAGGCGGCACAGCTGGAGGCGCAGCGGCGCGCTGACGCCGAGAAAAACCTGTTTGTGCGAGCTGCAGGAGCCATCCAGCCCATACGGGATCCGCTCAAGGCGCTATTGATTACAGAGCAACCCGCGCCCATTCCAGTGCAAAAGCAACTGGATGAGCAGCGCGTGTTGCGCGAAGCCCTGAGCGACGAATTCGATGCGACCACGCTGCTGGATGTCGACGACGCGATGAGCTTTCGCCGCCCCGGCATCGGCACCGAAATCACCCGCAAGCTGCGCAGTGGCCACTGGAGTATTCAGCGCCAGCTGGATCTGCACGGCTTGCGCAGCGACGACGCACGCGAGGCTTTGTCCAGCTTCATCCGCGAATCGCAAAAAAACGGCATCCGCTGCGTGCGCGTGGTGACCGGCAAAGGGCTGGGATCACCCGGCAAAACGCCGGTGCTCAAGGGCAAGGTGCACAGCTGGCTGATTCAAAAAAACCAGGTGCTGGCCTTCGTGCAGGCGCGGGCTGATGAAGGCGGCGCGGGGGCGCTGGTGGTGCTACTCAAGCCGGTTTGAGTTCGGCTAACGCGCACCGCGCATGTATTTTTTCTTGTTCGGATCGACCGGCTCGTCCGGTGAAGTGGATGACACATCAGATTGGGTTCGGGAATGTGTGCTGGACGAATCGGGTGGGCGGGACAGGCCCAAGCGGCTTAAAAAGCTGCTGTTGGGTCGGCCCGTGACGGCCGTATTCACCCGTGGGGACACCGTGGCCTCCCGCACGATTTCTGGCTCCTCGGGCGGCACGGTGCGCGCTGGCGGGTTGTAGTTCGGGTCCCAGGCGGCGGCGGCAGACACCATACCGTCTGAATTGGGTTGGTAGACGCCGGACTCATCCGTCGTTTTGGGGTTCCATGCGCCGCATTCAAGCGACAAGCGCTCAAACTCGTCCATCAGCGTCGCCAGAACCGCATCCTCCAATGACCGGTTGGCCATGACCACGGCCCGTGCGAAGCGCTCATCATTGAGCAGACGCGTCAGGTCTATATCGTCGTGGTGGGCGCGTTTGAGGTGGCGCGTCAGCTTGCTGCCCAAAAGCAGCCGCATGTGCTGGGTTTGAGCCATCGCTTATGTCACCTGTTCGCCGTGCTGGCTCAGGTCAAGCCCCAGCGCTTCATCGGCTTTGGAGACACGAACCTGAAGAATGAAATCCAGCACCTTCATCAGAACGAAGCTGACAATGAAGCTGTAAGTGGCGATCGCACCCACTGCGATCAACTCCGCCATGAACGATGGCTGACGACCCAGGAACACGCTTTGGGCGAGCAAGCCCGTCAGCAGGCTACCGACAACGCCCACGATGCCGTGAATGGCAAATACGTCAAGCGAATCGTCTGCGCCAATCCACGACTTGATCACCGTCACACCAAAGTACGCCGCCAGGCTGCCGACAACGCCAAACAGCATAGCCAACGCGGGCGTCACATAACCTGCCGCTGGGGTAATGACCACCAGACCGGCCACTGCACCGGTCGCCAGCCCCACCAGGCTGGTGCGCCCGCGCAGCACCCACTCCAGCATCACATACACCACCGCTGACACAGCAGCGGCAACCTGGGTATTGACCATGGCCAGGCCGGCAATCATGTTGGCCGCCATCGCCGAGCCGCCGTTAAAACCGAACCAACCGACCCATAGCAGACCCGTGCCAATCAGCATGTAGGCCAGGTTGCCAGGCACCATGGGTTCGGTGCCATAACCCGTGCGGTGACGGGCCACCAGCGCGCAGGCCAGCGCCGCAGCGCCCGCATTGACGTGAACCACGGTACCGCCTGCAAAATCAGCTACGCCCATCTGGTTGAGCCAGCCGGTCGGTGCCCACACCCAGTGGGCGACCGGCGCGTAAACCAGGGCGGTCCACAAACCGCAAAACAGGGCCGTGACGCCAAATTTCACCCGCTCGGCAAAGCTGCCCACGATCAGCGCAGCGGTAATCACGGCAAATGCCGCCTGGTACAGGGCAAACACCAACTCGGGCACCGTGCCGGCCAGCGTGTGCACCGCCACGCGCTTGGTCGGGTCAACCACCATATCGCTCAAAAACAACGAATCTACCCCCCAGCTGCCCAACCAACTCCCACCGACACCAAAAGCCATGGGGTAACCCGCGGTGAACCACACCACGGTGACCATGGCAGAGGCGATGAACACGTGGGTCATCATGGACAAAATGTTTTTCTTGCGCACCAGGCCTGCATAAAAAAAGGCCAGACCGGGCAGGGTCATCATCAGCACCAAAGCGGTGGCCGCCAGCATCCAGGCGGTGTCACCGCTGCTGATTTCATCGGCTTTGACAAAGCGGCTCTTGGCGGGTTTTGTGGCTGACGCAGCATCAGCGGCCGCCCCGGTGCTGCCAGGCACCTGAACCCCGACCGCTGCAGGAGGCGCGTTGCCAGCGCTGTTGGCCGGCTGGGTTTGCGCCATGCCGGCTGCACATGCAAATAACAGGCAAACAACCGTTACCCAGCGATACCAACCAAACAAATTTCCGGCAAGTGGATTCATGACTTGTGACAAAGTTGTACGACACATGATGAGAATTTGCAGGTATTTAAGCGATTACTGCGCAGATCTGCAAGCAATTAACAACACGTAAATATGTATCAAGTTGCAAGTTTAAGCAAATAACCATCCCCCGGCAAAGCCGGGGGTTTTCAATATTGTGAGCCGCTCAAAGCGGCTAAACGGGGACGCTAACGCGGCCCCAACTCTTGGAGCCACCTGTTCGGTGGCCGTCTATCTCCACAGT
>JAAFIW010000012.1 GCA_013297875.1 Comamonadaceae bacterium
GTACCCGCTTCCTTGTCGCCTCGTCCATCGCCTTCTTGACCATGATTCATATCTCCAAACAACGCGTTGTAGATATAACGCATCGGGTCAAGATTGGTTGTCATGATTTATGGAAATGTCAATAGTAGACATCGACGGTGACGGTGACCTGGATGCCTTGATCGGTAACTCAGATGGCAACACCCTGGTGCAACTGAACACCGGCAGCGCCACCAGCCCGGCCTTTGCAGCGGCCACCCTCAACCCCTACGGTCTGGCCGATGTGGGCTTTTCTGTCAGCCCCACCTTTGTGGATATTGACGGTGATGGTGACCTGGATGCCCTGATTGGCGAGCGTTATGGCACCACCGTGGTGCAACTGAACACCGCCAACCCGGTGGCGCCCGTCACATCCGCCGCCGCAAACGGCAGCTACGGCGTGGGCAGCGTGATCACCCTCACGGTGGCGTTCAACGAAACCGTGATCGTGACCGGCACACCGACCTTGCTGCTGGAGACCGGTGCCATTGATCGCAATGCCACGTACTCCGGTGGCTCGGGCACCAGCACCTTGAGCTTTCAGTACACCGTGCAAGCCGGAGATACCAGCGCCGACCTGGATCAAGTCAGCGCCAGCGCCCTGGCCTTGAACGGCGGCACGATTGCCGATGCCGCAGGCAACAACGCCGTCCTTACCCTGGCCGCGCCCAGCGCAGCGGGCTCTTTGGGGGCGAACAAAGCGATCGTCATCGACGGCGTGGCCCCCATGGTGGCCATCACCAGCAGCGTGCCCGCCGTGAAGATCGGCCAAACCGCCACCATCTCCTTCACCTTCAGCGAAGACCCGGGAGCCAGCTTCACCGCAGCCGACATCACCACCACCGGCGGTACCCTGGGAGCCATCACCGGCGCAGGTCTGACCCGCAGCGCTACCTTCACGCCCGCAGCCAATACCGCAGCCAACGCCAGCATCACGATTGCCGCCGCCAGCTACACCGATGCAGCCGGTAACGCTGGCAGCGCAGGCGTCACACCCGCGCTGGCGGTGGAGACCACCCGCCCCATCTTTGCCAGCGCCAGCGCCATCAGCAACCAACTGGTGCTGACCTACACCGATGCCAGCAACCTGGATGCGGCCAACCCACCGCCCGCAACAGCCTTTGCCGTGCTCACCGCCAGCGCACCAAATGCCGTCACCGCGGTAGCCGTTAATGCAGCCGCCAAAACCGTCACCCTCACGCTGACCCGCCTCATCAGCTTTGGCGAGACCATCACCGTGGCCTACACCGACCCCACGGGCGGCGACGATGCCAACGCCATCCAAGATGCCGCTGGCAACGACGCGGCCAGCCTGGCGGTAACACCTGCCATCAACAACACGGCTGCCCCTCCGGCACCGCCTGCACCACCCACACCGCCACAGGCCAACCCGGACGGCGATGGCGACGGCGTGCCCGATGCGCAGGAAAACCAGGCCCGCCCTCCAAACGCAAGCGGTCTGCTGGGCGACGGCAATGGCGACGGCTCGCTGGACAGCGCCCAGGCCAACGTCAGCTCCGCACAACTGCCAGGCAGCACCCGCTTCATCACGGTAATCGCAGACTCCAACAAGGGCATCACCGACACCGACCCCGGTCAGGCCGTCATCACCTACTTCAAGTTTGAAGCCCCACCGTCCAACCTGCCCAACGGCACCAACCAGTTCAACCCCATCAGCTTCAACGCTGGAATTGGAGGCACTGGGCAAACCGAGACCTTCAGCATCTTTGTCGATGCCAGCGCGAACCCCAACGGCTACTGGATACAAACCGCCAACGGTGCCTGGAACAACATCGCCACATCAATACAAACCGTGGGCGACAAGGTGCGCATCGACTTTGCGATCGCTGACGGTGGGCAGTTTGATGCCGATGGCATTGCCAACGGCAGCATTGCGGTGACGGGTGGCGCGGGCAATATGCCGTTGACCCTCGTGGGCCAACCGGCAGACCTGCCACCGGGTGGCAGCTTCTGGTTTTAGCTCGGATCGCTATTTTTTTCGTAGCTGCTTGAGCAGTATCTATATGGGCTGTTGGCTGCTTTAGCTCAAAAAGGTCAAGGTAACGATCCAGATGGTCACAAGCAACCCGTCACTGGCTGGCTGAGGCTTCGACCCTTCCAGCCCGGAAACTTCACACTTCATTCATTGATCCGGTTACGGCCAACAGTTGCGTGATGTTGCAGTCTTGAACCCAGATTTTCCATTAGGCGCACCTTCGGTGCTGTTTGGATTCCAACGGCGCATTTGCGGCCATTTTTGCCCCTCTTCGTCACCCATGGCGCGCGCCATGAGCTCCTCAGTCGGGCCAAAACTGACTCGCAACTGCATCCGTTGTCTATCCAAACCCTAATGGAAATTCTGGGTTGAAGACAGCCGTAGTTTTGGCGCAAATGGGGTCTAACTTTGCCATTTCGGCCGCTTTTACAGACGTAAGCTCATCTCACAAATTCACAAGTCGGCCGCGAGCGTGCATCTGCTTTTGGCCCTTAAGTCTCTTGTAGAGAAACAGCCCGCCATTTGTATGAAAGCCGTGCAACCCGTGCTGAAGCCAATCCCCCTCTCCCGTGTGCTGGAGAAGGCAGGGGTGACGGCCATTGCTCGCTCAGCCGTTTCCCCACCGCGACGGCTGGGTGCGGATTCGCTACTGACTGTTCTTCCACTCCCGCCACTGCATTTGCGCAAACCGAGCCGTCGTCCCGACTGTCATCCGCAACGGCGCGAGGCGCTTTGGCCTGGCGGTTTCGGCGGGGCATCTTGCTCGGTCAACCTCGAGTTGCTCTTATTTCAATAGCTGCCTGAGCAGTCAATCTCTGGGCTGTTGGCCTGCTTCAATCATATTGATGCAATGAACTCTCCGCCTTACCACCCGAGTAGCCAGACGCGTAAATGGAACAAGGAAATAAGCCATAAAGAGCCAACTGATTGACGGTGTAGAAGTTCACACCAGCAGCGGCAATGTATTTGCCGATCGGGGTTTGCCTGACCCTGAAAAGCACATGGTCAAAGCCCAGTTGGTGGACGCCATCATCAATGTCATGCGTCAATTTGAGCTGACGCAGGCGCAGGCCGCAGAGCAAATGGGGCTGACGCACCTTCGCACGACTGCACATGATCGATTGATGTCACCATTTCGGTGACATAATCAGCCATGCGAATTTTCAATAAAAGTGCGATTGAACGATATGCCACAGCGTATGCACCCGCCAGAGACAGTTTGCGTGCCTGGTATGCCGAGGCGGCTCAAGCAGTCTGGATGACCCCAGAGCAGGTGAAAGCGCAGTTTCCAAAAGCATCCATCATTGCCAATAACCGCGTCGTGTTTGACATTGCAGGCAGTGGCTATCGCCTGGTCGTGTCGATGAACTACAAGTTTCAGTCGGCATATGTCAAGTTTTTTGGTACGCATGCTGAATATGACCGCATTGATGCGGCCAGCGTTGATCACACAGGAGTTAATCATGGCTAAAAAGACGGTTGAAATTGAACTGGTGAAAACTGAGGCCGGCTATCGCCGTGCGCTAAAACAGGTTTCACATTTCTTTGATCACCCACCCGCCGCAGGCTCAGCCCTTGAAGCTCAGTTTGAGCTGTTGATGATGATGGTGGAGCGCTATGAGGCTGAACACTTTGTTGTTCAATCGCCCGACCCGGTTGCTGCCATTGAATTTGCCATCGAACAGCGCGGCCTGTCGTCTGCTGACCTGGCGGGCGTATTGGGTTCACGCCAGCGCGTGCATGACATTTTGCAGAAAAAACGCAAGCTGTCGCTGGAGCATGTGCGTGCCTTGCATGACAAACTATTGATCCCAGCAGATGTGTTGATACAGGCTTATTGATTTCACGGCTGTCTCGGCGCATGAACTGTATGAAGTCAAAGAGGACGGACGATGAAAAACGACAAGCTGGTTGACGTGTTGCACAGCACAGCCGCTGGCTTGCACAAGGCCGGCGCGATGGACTTGACCATGCGCGAATTTGATGCGCTGTGCTTGCCGCCCGTCCAAAACTACGACGCTGAGCAAATCAAGGGAATTCGCTTGCGCTTCAAGGTCAGTCAGGCCGTGTTTGCCGCTTATCTGAACACCACCCCATCAAGCATTCAGCAATGGGAGCGCGGCATCACGCATTCCAGCGGCATGGCTTTGAAGCTGCGGAATCTGGTGGACAGCAAGGGGTTAAGGCAAGCGCCGCACCGACCGCTCACTTTTCAATAGCTACCTGAGCAATCAATATCTGGGTTATTGGCCTGTTTGACTCAAGCAGGCGCAACCCCAGGCAGGTGCGGGTACCAGCCGTACCACCGGGGGGCTAACCCAGATGAGGTTTAAATTTGCCATCCGTTTTGGCGGGTTTTCTCGTACGCTTGCGCGCTTAGTTACTACATGGCCGCTTGCGTTTACCGCGCATGGCTGCGAACACCATGACCTACTTGCGACGCCCCATCTGCTTGTTGCGTGCCGCGCGCCACCTGTCGTGCGCAGTGCTGATTGCCCTGCTCGCCGCGTGTGGCGGCAGCGGAGATACGGCCGGTGTTGACGTGGGTGCGGGCGTGGGAACAGGAACCGGCACGGGCACTGGAACGGGCTCCGGTACAGGGACTGGAACTGGAACTGGAACTGGAACTGGAACTGGAACTGGCACCCCCGGCACCGGCACAGGCAGCACCCCTGGAACCGGAACAGGAACAGGAACAGGAACAGGAACAGGAACCCCCACCGGCACACCACCCACCCCCGGCCCCACCACCGGAACTGGAACCACCACCGGCCCCACCACCGCTCCCTTCGCCACCAACACCGTCATCGTCAACGCCAGCGTCACCGGCCTGGGCGCTGGCAAATCCTTTGTGCTGCAAGACACCCTGGGCAACACCCTGACCGTCAGCGCCAACGGCACCAGCAGCTTTGCCAACCCCATCGCCGTGGGCGTGGGCTACTAGGTGTCGGTGCGCACCCAGCCCCTGGGCCAAACCTGCTCACTGGCCGCCAGCACCGGCGCGGGCGTGGCCGGCACCAGCGTGAACGTGCAAATCACCTGCTCGGTCAACAGCTTTCGCATCGCCGGCACCACCAGTGGCTTAAGTGGCACCAACACCGTGGGCCTCAGCCTGAACGGCGGCACCGCGCTCATCGCCAGTAACGGCCCCTTCGACTTCGGCCCCCAAATCGCCTTTGACGGCAGCTACGCCGTCACAGTCGCCACCCAGCCCACCGGCCAGACCTGCAGCGTCAGCAACGCCAGCGGCGCGGGCGTGGTGGCCCATATCAGCAACGTGGCGGTGGTGTGCTCGGCCAACACCTGCCCCGCCCAAACCTTGAGCTGGCAGGGTGCCACCACCTGCTCGGCCGCCGTGCCGGCCACCAACTCGGGTCAATCGGTGTCGCTGGTCAGCACCCTGGCCAACACCACGGGTTCAGCCACTTACCGGTGCACCAACGGCAGCTTCAGCCCGCCGCAGTCACCACTGTGCACGGCGGTGCCACCCCCGCCACCCCCACCACCCGCTGCACCCAGCATCACCAGCCAACCGGCTTCCACCTCGGTGGTCGACGGCCAGACCACCAGCTTCACCGTGCAGGCCAGTGACATTTCCCCGCTGGGCTATGCCTGGCTGCGCAACGGCGCGGCCATTGCCGGGGCCACCAGCAGCACCTTGCGCATAACCGGTTTGCTGGCTGACAGCGGCGCGCGCTATGCGGTGCTGGTGTGCAACCCCACGGTCTGCACCACCAGCAGCGATGCGATCTTGACCGTCACCCCCGCGCCCATCGTCCTCACCAACCAGCCGCAGGCTGTTACCGTGCTGGAAGGCGCTGCTACCTCGTTCAGCGTGGCCGGCACCGGCACCGCACCCATCACCTACCGCTGGCTGAGCAATGGCACCAGCATCCCTGGCGCCACCAGCAGCAGCTTTAGCTTCACCACCGCCCTGGCCGACAACGGCAAACGCTTCAGCGCCGTGCTCACCAATGGCGCAGGCAGCGTGACCAGCACCACCGCGCTGCTCACCGTGAACCCCGCGCCGCCGGTGTTTGCCACCCAGCCGGCCAACGTGGCCACCAACGACGGCACCGCCGCGTCGTTCACCGCCGCTGCCACCAGCAGCACACCGGTGAGCTACCAGTGGCGGCGCAATGGCGAGCCCATTGCCGGGGCCACCGGCACCAGCGTGAGTGTCAACCCCGTCTTCACCGCCTTGCATGGCACCCGGTTTGACGTGGTGGCCACCAACGCCGGCGGCAGCACCACCAGCACCGTGGCGCTGCTCAGCGTGTCGCCGGTGGCTGGCTCGGTCAGGGGTTGGGGCACGGCGCAGTTGATACGGGACCCCAGCTTGCAAGTGCAGCTGGGTGCCACTGCCGACGTGGGCATGGACGACGCCGGGCGGGTGCATGTGAGCTGGGTGAATGACGGCGCCTCGGGCTTGCTGAACGGCCTGCGCTTCAACCCGGCGGCAGGTGGTGGTTGGGAAGCCGTGCGCGCTGCCACGCTTTTCGGCGGCACCATTGAAAAGCAAGTGCGTGTATGGGTCAACGCCAGCGGCCAGCAGGCCCACTTGACAACGCTTAACATCGCGAACCTGAGTATCGGCATCCGCCAAGTAGGCCTTGTCTCTGGCGTTGCTGGCGGAAGTTTTCTCAACCCAGGCGCTCTCGGCAGCACGGGCGCCCCACTCAATCAGCCAGGCTTGCCGTTCTATAGCAGCGGCTTAGACGGTGCCGGAAACCTTGTCTTGGCGCTGCGCAACTCTTTTGGGGTTCTTGCGTCGGTGGGTGTAGCAGCCCTCGTGAACATCGACACCCCCGCCGCAGGCCAGCCCGCGGCGGTGGCTGGCGACTTACCTTCGCTAGCCGTAAACCCCGCTGGCCAAGCTGTGGCGGTGTGGCGGCAGGCAGGCACCGCTAACCCAAACACTTTCCTGTGGGCCAACCGCTACACACCCGGCGTCGGCTGGTCGGGTGCCATTCGTTTTGGCCCGGTGGCGCAGGCTTGGGGTATACCTGGCGTGGCCATCGACGCTAATGGCAATGCTGTGCTGGTGGTGACCCAAGTGACCAACCCGACCGGCGCCACCTCTGACGCCACCACGCTGCAAACCGCCCGCTGGGAAGTGGGTGACGCCACCTGGGGGCTGTTTCGCACGCTGGACAGCACCGCCAGTTGTGTGGTGGGCTTCGGCGAAAATTCGAGCAACCCGAGGTTTGGTTTTCCAGCGGTGCAGCTGATGGCCACCGGGCGGGCGCTGGCTGTGCGCACCTGCAACGACCCGTTCGGTGGCACCCAGGTGCGCGCAGTGGATTTCGGCAGCGCTGCCACCAACCCCAACGTGGGGGCGACCCTGATTACTGGCCCCAGTGGCACCCGCCTGCCCAGCATTGCGCTCAACGCCAATGGCGACGCCGCCCTGGCCTACCTGCCCAGCGCCACAGGCGTGGGCGACGTGTTTGTCCACCAGTCCAGCGGCGTCACAGCCAACTGGCAGCCGCGCGTGGTGGTGGGCTTTGGCGCGGGGGCCACGCTGCCTGCCCTGCTGACGGGCGATGTGCGCTTGGCCATCAACGCCAGCGGGCAGCTGGCCTTGATCTGGACGTATGGCACGGGGCAGATTGGGGTAAATTTGTATCGGTAGCCAGGGATGCTTGACGCTACGAGCACTATGAAATTAGTAGCTGCCTGAGCAATGAATCCATGGGCAAGCGGCCTGTTTAGCTTTCAACCCGGATTCAAAGCCGCACACACCAGCCCATGCATGTACAGCATCTCCAGCGCTATCCACAGCTGCCCGGTGGCATAAAACGCCGGGGCCAGCACCACCCGCGCACCACCGCGTTCGCTGACCAGGTGGCCGTCGGCTTGCGCATCAGCCAGGGCGTTGCGCAGGGTGGCGCGGGCCACGCCCCAGTCTTGCGCCAGCTGCCCAATGGGGGCACTGGCCACGTGCTGGCCATTGACGGTTTGCACGGTTTGCATCAGCCGCAGAAACACCGGGTAGGCATGGTCGCGCATGCCAAACTTTTGCACGCTCTGGCAGCGCTCAGCCAGCGAAAAACTGTCTTGAATGAAGGCGGCAATGCGGTAGCTGAACACCTCATACACCAGCTCGGGTGTCAGGGCGTCTGCGGCCAAGGCCACGGGCGGCGGCAGCACCAGTGCGCTGCCTTGCAGAAAGCCCAGCACCCACTGCGTGAACGCCTGGGTGAGTTGCTCGGTGGGCTGTAGCGGGCGGGCCCGCCGATCCAGCCGCAGGCCGGGCGCATCGGGCACGCTGCGCAGCATGCCTTGCAGGCGTGCATGGGCCAGCATGCCCTTGACGCGCGAGGCGCTGGCAAACACGCGCGGCGCTTTGGGGTGGGTAAACAGCTCCTGCAAGCCGCTCAAGGTCACGCCGCTGGCGGGCACCTGGGGGTTGCGGCGGTGGTGCAAGTACATCGCAAACACCAGCAACATGTACAAGGGCGTGTTGCGCACCACGCGCTTGATGGTGGGGTTCTCAAAGTTGCGCAACCAGTGGTTGATGAAGGACTGGCGGGCCTGGTCAAACAAGGGGTGGGCTTGCAATTGCGCCGCCTGGGCGTACAGCGCCTCGCGGTTCAGCGTGCCCGGCTGCCAGCCGCGCGGGTGCATGGTCAGCCAGGCGGGCAGGCTGGGCGGCGCAGGCGCGGGCCTGCGGTCCAGCGTGCGGGTGAGCAGAGCCGCGCTCACAGCGCGGCCACCGGGTTGGCCTTGTGGGGATGGGGTTGTGCAGGGGCGGGTGCTGCGCCGCTGCGATCGCCCTGCAGCGCTCGTAGGCGAATGGCCGTGGCATTGGCCAGGTCGATGCGCAGCACGATTTCAGAGGCCACAAAGTAGCGCATCTGGCGGGCGTATTCGTCGGTCAGGATCAGGTTGCGGCCACCGCGCGCGGTCACTTGAACATGGCCCAGAGCCTCGGTTTCATCCAGGATGCTGCGCACATTGCCGCGCGACAGGCTCATGCGGTTGGCCATGTCCACCGGTGCCATGCTGGCCGTCCACTGGCCGGTGCCATGGTCGCGCCGCATGGTGCGCACCACCTCCAGCATGCACAGGTAGCTGTTGGTGCGCGAGCCAAAATGCATGGCAATGGGAATGCGCTCGTGCAAGGTGAAATGGTCGTGCAGCAGGCCGTAGGTGTTGTAGCTCATCAGCTCGCCCCAAAACCCCGGCAGCGCCAGCATCTCGTCCAGTGGCATGGCCAGCGGGCGTAGCACCTGGTAGGCGCTGTAGCAGCCGCGAAACCATCGAGCGGTCGAGTCAATCATTTTTTGCGTGGGCACCAGCAGCCGCGTGCGTTTGTCACCGGGCAAGCTGTCCTGGCGCCGCAGATAACCCGAGGCCAGCGACAGCCCCAGCATGGCCTTGATGCGGGTGGGCGAGGCCATTTTTCCGGCGGGCATGGCCTCACCCAGTTTGAATAGCTCCACCAGGCGCGAATAGGTCACGCCTTCTTCGCTGCCGCCGGCCTGATGGTGCAGGTACAGCACAAAAATCATCCACTGGTAGCGCGCCTGGTCGCTCAGCAGGCGGCTTAAGGCCCAGTGCGAGTGGTAGATGCGTTGAATCTGCTCAGCGATGGCGGGTGAGGCCTGGTCGAACGCGGGGCTGCTGTGCAGGCGCGTGACCTCGCGCTCCAGCGCCGGGCGATCCAGCGTGCCGGGCTGCCACCGGTGCGGCGGGTGCTTGAGCCATAGCGGCTGGGCACAGGGGTGAAGTTGGTGGTGTAACGCAGAGGTCAACATGGGCGGCTGGTATGGGATGTCATGGGGCGGCGACAGCATGATTGTGGTCAACCAATGTCCGCAAGCCAAGCCATCGATAGCGACTTTCAGCCAAGTTTCAGGCGATTTCAGGAAATTTCAGGAAGATGCATGGTTTCGCGGCTGCATCCGATAGCCTGTTTCATTCGTCTTTTGTGTGGGGCCTAGCGTTGTGCCCCACCGCCCCCGTTTTCTGAAAGGACTATTGCAATGAAAATTTCCGCTTTTTTATCGGCCGCTTTGGTGTTGGCCACAACCGCGCATGGGCCGGCCCACGCCGCCAGCCATACGGCGGCCGTACCTGCCGCTGCCGCCTCGCCGATTCAGCCCCCGGCTGACGAACGTGCGGCCTTTACCTGGGGTGCCCGTGGCACGCAGAACTACGAGTGCAAGGCCAACGACAAAGGCGGATTCGCATGGGCGTTTGTGGCACCGCAAGCAGATTTGTTCAGCCCGCAAGGCGCCAAGATGGGCACCCACGGCGCGGGGCCGTTCTGGTTGGCGCTGGACGGTAGCAAGGTCAATGGCAGCGTGAAAGCCCGTGCCGATGCGCCCACTGGCACAGCTATCCCCTGGCTGCTGCTGGGCGCGCAGTCCACCGGCGGTGTGGGTGTGCTGACTGCGGTGACCCACATCCAGCGCATCAACACAGTGGGCGGCACGGCACCGGCCGACGGCTGCGCCAGCGCGGCCGATGTGGGCAAGCAGGTACGCCAGCCCTATACGGCTGACTACGTTTACTTTGTAAAACCTTGAATCAATCAGTGCCTCCTCGAAGAGCGTCGCAGCCGTTTGCCGGGCTCAGCCTGCGCACTGCATGCTAAGCGCCTGCAAGGTTTTGCCGGTTTTGGGTTCAAACACCACCAGGTTGACCTGGCGGGGGTGTTTG
Source organism: Comamonadaceae bacterium (assembly GCA_013297875.1). Taxonomy (GTDB): domain Bacteria; phylum Pseudomonadota; class Gammaproteobacteria; order Burkholderiales; family Burkholderiaceae_C; genus JAAFIW01. The sequence goes on from JAAFIW010000012.1 coordinate 10,685, forward strand.
GGGTCGGCTGCAATGGCGCTGAATTTGAGCTTTTGTGTGCCGCTGTAGCTGCCCACCGGCACGTACTGGCGCACCACAAAGTCGTGCTTCAAAAACTCGCCTTTGTTCTCGCCCGCAGCCACTTTGCTGTTGTGGCCGTGCTCGGTCACGCTCCAGTAAGCAGCCCAGCTTTGGTTGGCGTCGGTGGGGGTGATGCTGGCTTCAAACGCATTGGCGCTGGTGGCTTGCAGGGCCAGCGCCACGCGGGCGGGTTCACCAGTTGCCGTGGCGCTGGCGGGTTGCTCGTACCAGCGCGGCCAGTCCTGACCGTTGCGCACGATTTGCGGGGTGTAAATGCTGCGTAGTTTGTTGATCGACGCAATTTCGCGCTGGCGGGTGGTGTGGGCCGGGCTGGCAAAGCGGTCGACCCAGCCGATGTAGTCCCAATAGCCCACGTGAAAGGCCTGCACCACAGCCTTGCCTTGTGCGGCGCTGTCTTTCAGGTTGGATGCCCACTGGTCGGCTGGCGGGCAGGAGCTGCAGCCTTCGGAGGTGTAGACCTCGATGACCGGGGTGACGGTGGCCGCAGACTGGGCTGTGCAGGCATTTGGAGTGGCAAATGAGCTACCAGCCCATATGAATATTGCTGAAGCAGCTATGTATTTTGTAGCAAATTGATTCATGAAAAACCCCTTGAATGATGGTTGAGAAGGTCTGTCGAAGCCCCTGGGGCCTGTGGCACACTCGCGGCCCTTGTTTTCCCGACTGGCCGATCGGGTACCGCGTCGTAGCGGTAGTTCGGCAGTTTTCCGATTGAAGTTACCGATGCAAACCCTGATTGCGCAATTAGCCCAAGAAATTCGCGTTACCCCCGCCCAAATTCAAGCTGCCGTTGACCTGCTGGACGGTGGTGCCACCGTCCCCTTCATCGCCCGTTACCGCAAAGAAGCCACCAACGGGCTAGACGATATTCAGCTGCGCGAGCTGGAAGCCCGCCTGGCCTACCTGCGCGAGCTGCATGCGCGGCGCGAAGCGGTGATTCAAAGCATCGAAAGCCAAGGCAAGCTCACACCCGACCTGCGCGCTGCCATTCAGGCCGCCCCGACCAAGCAGGAACTGGAAGACCTGTACCTGCCCTACAAACAAAAGCGCCGCACCAAAGGCCAGATTGCCCGCGAAGCCGGGCTGGAGCCGCTGGCCGACAAGCTGTTTGCCAACCCGCTGCTGGTGCCCGCCGACGAGGCCGTGGCATTTGTGCAGGCAGGTCAACATTCGGGTGGCGACGATGCGGCGGCGCTGCAAAGTGATCCGAACGCACCGGTGTTCACGTCGGTGGCCGCTGTGCTGGATGGCGTGCGGGACATCTTGAGCGAGCGCTGGGCTGAAGACGCGGCGCTGGTGCAAAGCTTGCGCCAGTGGCTGTGGCAAGAGGGTTTGCTCACATCAAAAATCGCCGCTGGCAAAAACCCGCTGGACGCCGAAGCCGCAAAATTCCGCGACTATCACGACTACAGCGAGCCGATTGGACGCGTGCCCTCGCACCGCGCGCTGGCGGTGTTCAGAGGTCGGGCGCTGGAATGGCTGGATGTGAAGCTGGCCTTGCCGGACGTTGAGGGAGCCGATGCCAAAGCCCCGTCTTTGGCCGAGGGAAGAATTGCCCTGCACCTGCGCTGGAGCCACGCTGCCCGTCCAGCCGACGACCTGATCCGCAAATGCGTCAGCTGGACCTGGAAGGTCAAGCTGAGCCTGAGCACAGAGCGCGACCTGTTCACCCGGCTGCGCGAAGACGCGGAGAAAGTCGCCATCAAGGTCTTCGCCGACAACCTGCGCGACCTGCTGCTGGCCGCCCCCGCCGGCCCGCGCGTGGTGATGGGCCTGGACCCGGGCATTCGCACCGGCGTGAAAGTGGCGGTGGTCGACGTGACGGGCAAGCTGGTCGCCACCCACACCGTCTACCCCCATGAACCCCGCCGCGACTGGGACGGCGCGCTGCACACCTTGGGCCAGCTATGCCAGCAACACGGCGTGCAACTGATCGCCATTGGCAACGGCACGGCCAGCCGCGAGACGGACAAGCTGGCGGGTGAGTTGATCAAGAAAATGGCCAATTTGAAGCCAAATCAGCCATCAGCCCAGGTAAACACTGCTCAAGCAGCTATCGAAAAAGTAGTGGTCAGCGAGTCCGGCGCATCGGTCTACAGCGCCAGCGAGTTCGCCAGCAAGGAAATGCCTGATGTGGACGTGAGCCTGCGCGGCGCGGCCAGCATTGCGCGGCGCTTGCAAGACCCGCTGGCCGAGCTGGTCAAGATCGATCCCAAGTCCATCGGCGTGGGCCAGTACCAGCACGACGTGACCCAGGCCGAGCTGGCCCGCACGCTGGACGCGGTGGTGGAAGACTGCGTGAACGCCGTCGGCGTAGACCTGAACACCGCCAGCGCCCCGCTGCTGGCCCGCGTGTCGGGCCTCTCGGGTGCGGTGGCACAAGCAGTGATTCGCTTCCGGGAAACAAACGGCGCGTTCCAGAATCGGCAGCAACTGCTCAAAGTCACCGGCCTGGGCCAGAAAACCTTTGAGCAAAGCGCGGGCTTTTTGCGCATACGCGGCGGCGACAACCCGCTGGACATGACTGGCGTGCACCCCGAGACCTACCCCGTGGTGCAGCAGATGCTGACCCACACCGGCAAACCGGTGGATCAGCTGATGGGCCGCGCCGACATGCTCAAAACCCTGCGCCCCGAGCTGTTTGCCAATGAGAAATTTGGTGTCATCACGGTCAAAGACATCCTGGCCGAGCTGGAAAAACCCGGCCGCGACCCGCGTGGCAATTTCAAGGTCGCCCGCTTTTCAGAAGGCGTGCAAGACATCACCGATCTGAAGCCCGGCATGGTGCTGGAAGGCACGGTGAGCAACGTGGCTGCTTTTGGTGCCTTCATCGACCTGGGCGTGCACCAAGACGGGTTGGTGCATGTGAGCCAGCTGAGCCACAAGTTCACCAACGATGCGCGTGAGGTGGTGAAAACAGGTGATGTGGTGAAAGTGCAGGTGGTAGAGGTGGATGTGGCGCGCAAACGCATTGCGCTGACGATGAAGCTGGGCGTGGCACCGGTGGGGCAGGGCAGGGGCGATGGCGCATCTAAAAACCGTTTTGAGCCGGCAGGCCGCGGGCCGCGGGGTGGAAACGCACCCGCTTCAGAGACGGCTATGGCGGGCGCGTTTGCAAAACTGCAGGGGCTGCGCAAGCCTTGATGCGTTTTGCTTGGGCTGATCGCCGTCAGTCGTGGCACGTTGTTTGCACCTAGCCCGCATATTTCACCGGCACCGCCGTTTTGAAGCGTTTTCACCGGGAAAGTCCGTCATGACCTCAAATCCAAATTGGTTTTTCTCAAAACGGCTCAGCGCGTGCCGCATCGTTTTGGCGGGCGCAGGAACAAGCCTCCTCTCCAATGGCAAGTGCCATTGGGTCGTCACCTTGCGGTCACTGCTCATGGCGGGTGTGTTCTTATGTGTACTTCCCAGCGCATTTTCCCAGTCCAGAGACTGGGTGCTGGGCATCAGCGAGGGCACCTCGGGCGGTCTTGACCATGCCCAGGTGATCGCCAAATACCAGGGCTTGGCTGATGTTCTCAGCCGGTCAGCCAAGCGCAAAGTCGTGGTGGTGTTTGCGCGCGAATTTGCGCAGCTGGAAGAGGGCATGAAGTCTGGCCGCTTTGACTTTGTGATGGCCCGACCCAGCGACTACCCTGCACGCGGGGTTCGCAATTATGGTTACCAATACGTAGCGAGCGCGAAGCCCGACGGCCAATGCTTCATCGTGGCACCGCAAGACTCAGCCATTGCCAACTTACAGCAGGCAAAAGGCAAACGATGGATATTTCCGGAAAAAGTGTCCTACATGAGCCGGTTTTGCAGTGCCGAATTGCGTGACCAGGGCATTCGGGTGGAGGCGGAGCGACTGACCTATGTGCGTGAGCAGGCGCTGATTGGCCAGTATCTGGAAATCAAATTTGGCGACGTGGGTGCCGTGGCCTCTTATTCAGGGCTGGCCAAGCGCCTGGACAAAGCGGGTTTGAAGGTCATCCATAAATCGGTGGCCCAGCCGTACTTCCCGATGATTGCCAACAAGCAGATCGACAAAGCGACAGTGGCAGCGGTGCAGAAAGACCTGCTGTCGTTGCCCGATACCCCAGCAGGTCAGGACGTGTTGAAAACGATTGGCATTGACGCGTTTGAGGCCGGTTCGGCGGCGCGCTTGGGTCAGCTTCTGGTGTGGTTAGAGAAGTAACTCGTCAGCATCTGAAGCAAATGATTTGCTACGATTTATGTAGCTACTCATGGGCTCTGGGCTTGCACGTGAGTCACTTTCGATTCAATTTTTGCGTTTTTTAACCCGCATATTTCACCGGGGCAGCGTGGGCCGCGCGTTTTAGCGGGATGCATGGGTGGCAAGGCGACGACCCAACAGCCTTGCTATTGGGCAGGAGGCTTGTGCGCTCAGTTGCGCATAGTCCGGCACACCGTGTCCAAAAGCGTGGGCTGTGGTCCATCACGCGCAGGTGGGCCAGCTCATGAGCCACCACGTAATCGATCACCGGCAAGGCGGTAGTGAATCAGCCGCCAGTTCAGTCGAATCGAGCCGTCGGCACTGGCGCTGCCCCAGCGGGTGCCGGCGTTGGACAGGCTTAATTTGCGCCAGGTCACGTTCAGTTGCGACGCAAAGTGCTTCAGCCGCTCGGTGAAGAGGCGACAGGCCTGGCGCATCAGCCAGGCTTGCACGGTGTCGCGGATTTGGGCTTCTGTGGCGGTCAGCGGCAAGCCAATCTGCAAGGTATTCGATGCGCCCTCCACGCCCGGCACCAGCACCGCCGCGCCGCTGTGCCGCGCGTCTAGCCGCAGCAAGGAATCAAGACGTCAACGACAAGGGTTTATACCGACCAGAACCAAGACTATTAATTTTTTGCATAACTCATCACACAAACAGCATTGGCAAATTGCCAGACAGACTTTTACAGTTCGGCCGTTGCAAAAGTAATGCGTTCGTATCACATTGCGAGGCAATTGAATGCTGTTTCAGTAACGTCATTTTTGCTGATGCTTGTGTTGTTAATCAAATCAAACAGACTGGCCTTTTATGCGCTCGATAGTTGAGTTTGATGCGCTGAACCCCGATACCCGGAAGAGTCCGTGGCGGTATTACCAGTGGCTGAATGAAACGGCTGCACCGCAGTCGTTATATAAATTGCCACACGAAAGCAATTTTTATTTCGTGCACCGGTATGAGGATGTGGCCTCAGTGTTGATGAATCCGCTGCTATACAGCAGTCAAATTTACCCTGACCGGGAAATTCCGTTTTTCCCGATGATGGCGGGTGCCGAGCACCAGCGCATCCGATCCATTTTGCAATCGCTGTTCACACCCCGGGCCGTACGCGAACTCACACCACAAATCGAACAAATAGCCCAGCGCCACACCCAAACGCTGGTGAATACGGCCAGTGGTGATTTAATTGATCTGTGGGCCAGCAAAATACCCTTGAATATCATTGCCCATATTGTCGGACACCCGGACGATCTGGCCAGCCTGACCCGGCTGCGCACGCAGGCAGTAGCCCTTAATACGGAAGCATTTCCGCTGGGCGGAACCGGTGAGCGGCAAATTGGCCAACAGGGTTTAATCAGACGGCTGCGCCAACTCTACTCAAGTCTGGCAGCGCTTCCCGCCGTATTTCGACTGGCGCGCCATGTGGGCCTGTCGGGCGTGGCTGAGTTAACCCGCTACATCGGCAATAAAAATGTGCCCCCTGGCACGCCAAGACAGGCGGTCAGCCGTGGCAATCCGGCACACCGGTTGGTGCTGATCACGCAGTTCCTGGCCACCATGGCCCAGTTATTCAAGCAACATATTCAAAAGCCAGACGACACCAAAATCATCAGCCGCCTGGTTGGCGCGCATCTGCAGGGGCAAATCAGCCTGGTGGAAATGATGATGGCGGTATTGATTGTGTTGCTCGCGGGTTACGGCACCACCTCCAGCCTGCTCGGCTGCGCCGTTCACCGTTTGGCCAACGATCAACCCTTGTTTGACCGCTTGAAAGCGGCACCGGATGAAATGGACGGTTTCGTGGAAGAGCTGCTGCGTTACTACGGCCCGTTGCAGCGCACCGCCCGCCGGGTCACACAGGCCTGCCAACTCGGTGGCACGTCGCTGGCCAAAGATACCCAGTTAATCGTGTTGCTGGGCGCAGCCAACTGCGACCCCCAAAAGTTTGATCGTCCTGCGCTATTCGACCCGCAGCGCTCGAATGCTGCCAACCATATTGCATTCGGGCGTGGCCCCCATGTTTGCCTGGGGGCCGCACTGGCACGTCAGGAGGCACGCATTGCGCTGCAAACCTTGGTCAGCCAAGTTTCCAGTATCCGGCTGCGTCCGGGCCGTGAGCCTGAATATATTGTTGATCGCGATACCGGTATGTATGGTTTTGAATCTCTTGATGTGATGGTGACGGCATGAATAACCTGGCAAATAACCCCATCAATTACCGCCCTGCGATGTGGCTGGCGCTGGCAGCTGCTCTCAGCGCGCTGGCTGCCGGTGTTTCTTTCTTTTTTGACCCCAGCCATTCAGCTGCGCCAGGCAGTGCAACTTATTGGCGCATCCTGGCTGAAAACCACTGGGGGCGTACCGCATTTGTCGCGTCGTTTGCGCTGGCTGGCTTATTCAGCATGGGCACTCTGCCGTCGTTGCGCCAGCTGCTGCAGGTGCAACCGGGTGGCTGGCTGGATTGGTTGTCGCAACTGGGCTGGCTGGGTTTTGCTGTCAACGCCATCAGCTACGTACGGCTGCTGGGCGGCGAATCCCGGCGAGCCGCGGCCTATGTGGCACATGAGCCCGCCACCCAGCAGGCCATTGCATCTTTTTCGCTGGTGCTGGACACCCAAGGCTGGCTGACGTTCGGTGCCGTGGGGATTTTCATCATCGCCTTCAATCTGGCGGCCTGGACGCGCCGTGCCTGGCCCCGTTGGCTGGTTGGCTGGGGTGTGCTTTTGGGTGCCATCTACGTATGCGCCTGCCTGGCTCTGGCCATGGGGCGCTCTGATTGGGTAGCCCCGTTGGTGGGTGTTGGCGCGATTGGCCTGGGTCCTATTTGGTGGCTGGGAATAGCCTGGCAGTTCAACCGCCAATCCGCCTGACCACGATGTATTGATTTTTAACAGGAGAAAAAGCATGGACTTGGCAAGCACCCCGATTCAATTCACGCCGCCGCTGCACGGCAAATCCACGGCAACGCCTGCGGTTGATAACAACCCCGCGCCGATTGACAAAGACTTTTACCGGTCTATCTACCCGCGCTGCGAAGCCATATTTTTGGAGCAACAAGCGCAAGGTGTGGCAAAAAACAGCCTGCGCGACGCTGTGACCACCTTGCTGGCGCAGCGCAACGGGCAGACCGGCCTGAGCCTGGAGCAAGCCAGTCTGCTGCTGCAACTGGTACGCCATGCACCCGACCCGGCCTTGCGCCAGCAGGTCATTGATGCTGCACGACAAGTGCGCCAAACCTGTTTCAACAACAGCGTGGCCACCATGGTACCCATTGAGGTCACTTCGTACTGCGCGAGTACCTGCAAGTTTTGTGGCTGGCGCGCCGACAACAAAGACATGGTGCGCCTGGCCATTACTGAAACGGCTATTCGAGAGCAAGCCAAAATATTGGCCAGCATGGGTTTCTCTCACTTCGAGATAGCCGGGGGCGACCACCTGCCCTTTTTGCGCAACGACCTGCACCGGCTGATCGGTGCTCTCAAGCAGGAAACCACGGCCATCAACCCTGACGCACGGGTTTCATTGTGCCTGGTGCCTATGCACCAAGCGCAATATGCGCAACTGGCCACCCAGGGCCTGGACTGCGTATTGACCTGGCAGGAAACCTACCGGGAAGATCTGTTCAAGTTTCATATTCCATCGGGCCCCAAGGCCTGGGGAATTGATTTGAACTTCAATATGACCAAAGGGGGCGACGGTTTCCTGCAACGATTGCAATCGCAGGAAATGGCGATACGGGCGGGCCTGCAGGCCGGGCTGGGTGCCATGATTGGTTTGGCCGAGCACACCGAGGCCGACATTTTGTCGGTGATCCTGCACGGACAGCGCCTGATTGCGCATTACGGTGCAGCCGTGCAGCCACTCATCATTGGCATGCCCGCCTGGAACAACATCACCACCGAAGGCACCGACAACCGGGACGCCATGGGCTTTAACTTTGATACCGAGCCCAATTTCGAGCTGATTGCTTCCATCTACCTGCTGGCATTCCCCAATCGCCGTGCCTGGGTTTTTGCGAATGGCCGGGTGGCACCCACCATACAAACCAATTGCGTGGAATCGGCCGCATTCTTCACCTCCACCCTGGTGCAAATCTCCCCTGGTGCTTATCTGGGCCTGAAGCCGGAACTGACCCAAACCCTGGACAAGCAGACGATATTCGCCAAAACATCGCTCGACGACGACACCATCACGCAAGAACAGATCATGTCGGGCGAGCAGTTCATGCATTACCTGATGCCCCATGACGAATTCATCGCGCTGTTCATGCAGCGTGGCTTGCAGGTGGTGTCTGATCGGTCGATGCTCAATTGAGCCAAGGCGACACAACCGGTCTGCGCAAAGTAGACCGGCGCTCTTGTTGGACGCAGTTGCAGGCGGAGCGGGTTTTGCCGCCCGCGCAATGGCCTGCCACCCACACGCTGGAGCTGGTCAGTGCCGACAAGCATGCCAGCAGCGGTTTCAGCACCGATTTCGGGCATGCCTGGATTCGGCTCGTCACGCCGCAAGGCCAGGTGACCAGCGTGGGCTACTTCCCCGACGAAAGCACTGGCATTGCGCCCGAGCGCCAGGTGGGGCTGCGGTTTCCGGCCATGCTGCTGCACCCCGACAAGTACGACCGCTCAGGCTTTAAGGAATGGGCGACGGCTATCGCCATCACCCCCGCGCAGTTTCAGCAGCTTATTGACTGGCTGGAGCAGTTGCAGGCGCAGCGGCATCTCGCCAGCCTGCCGTTTTCGCTGGTTGATTGCAATTGCGTGTCGTTTGTGGCGGCGGCCGCAGCCCGTGTGGGCATTCAGGTTGATGTCTGTTACAGCCTGCCGCAGGCCCTGCGCGATGGCAGCCACGGCTGGTGGCGCGGTGTTTTGAACCGATGCCTGCCCTGGCTGCTGGCGCGCATTCACGGGCGCCGCTGGTTTTTTAACGTGGCTCTGGCCCTGCGCGGCGGTCGGCGGGTGCATCGTCAGCAGTGGACACTGAACGGGCAGGGCAACCGGGTCGAGCTGCACCTGGAAACCTTGGCACCCCTATTTCCCACCCTGGCCCATGTGTTCACGCGCCACGTTGCGCTTCACCATGTGCGGGCGCTGCGTAGCTGGCAACTGACACACCCCATGACACGGCACCCATGACCCTAAACACCTGGCTGATTTTTGTGGGTACGGCCTTCATCGCCACACTGCTGCCGGGCCCCAGCGCCACACTGGCATTGGCCCATGGCGCGCAGCACGGCTTGAGGCGCGCCCTGTTCACCATCACCGGCATCAATCTGGCCGTGCTGTTGATGATGCTGCTGTCCGCTGGAGGTGCTGGCTTGCTACTGCACGAGGCGCCCCAGGCATTTGCCTGGCTTCAAAAAATCGGCTCCTTGTTGTTGCTGGTCATTGCTTTTTTGATGTGGCGCAGCCCCGCCACACCCGTCGCTGCCGCGTCAGTCACCGCCCTGCGTGGGGTATCAGCCACCCGCTTGCTGGCCACCGGTTTTCTCACCAGCATCAGCAACCCCAAAGCCCTGGTTTTCTTTTTTGCACTGTTCCCCCAGTTCATGACGATACAAGGTACCGCGTCCGTTCAGTTCACCCTGCTGGTAGTGACCTGGCTGGTCTGCGAGTTTGCTTGGCTCACGGTGTATGCCGTCAGCGGTAAGCGCCTGATGCAGTGGCTGGCCCAGCGAGGCCACGAACGCTGGCTTCAGCGGGTATGTGCCGCCGTGCTGGTTTTCATCGCCCTGTCCATCCACGTCTGGCCGCTGATCGCGGCCAGACACTTTTAAAACAGTTCGCTATTCAGTAGAGTCGAAGACCGACGCGGTAGCCCAAGCCCCGTTTTCGATCTCCGCTCATCGAACCGGACGTGCGGATTTCCCGCATCCGGCTCTCCGACCTGGTTCATTGCAACGCTATCGGTAGCGCGACTCATCTGGTTGTTCCCAACTCGTGCACGCCTAGCCCACATATTTCACCGGGGCAGCGTGGGTCGCGCGTTTTAGCGGGATGCAGGGGTGCGCAAGGTGACGACCCAATGGCACTTGCCATTGGGGAGGAGGCTTGTGCGTTCCTGCGCCCGCCAAAACGATGCGGCACGCGCTGAGCCGTTTTGAGAAAAACCAATTTGGATTGGAGGTCATCGCAGACTTTCCCAATGCAAACGCTTCAAAACGGCGATCCCGGTGAAATATGTGGGTTAGTGCCCGGCATGCAACTGCAAGGCGTTCAGCACTTCGTTGTGGGCGGTGCTGATGTGCAACAGCCCCATTTGCCATTCGCTCATGAAGCCGCTGGTCACGCCGGTTTGCAAGAAACCCAGCAGACCGTCGTAGTAGCCGGAGACGTTCAGCAGGCCTACCGGTTTGTCGTGGTAGCCCAGCTGACGCCAGGTCCAGACCTCAAACAGCTCTTCAAAGGTGCCAATGCCACCCGGTAATGCCAGAAAGGCCTGGGCGCGTTCGGCCATCAGGTGTTTGCGCTCGTGCATGGTGTCCACCACGATCAGCTCGTCGCAGGCGTGATTGGCATGCTCTTTTTCAACCAGGCTTTTGGGAATGATGCCCACCACGCGGCCACCTGCCGCCTGGGTGGCATCGGCCACCGTGCCCATCAGGCCGTTTTTGCCACCGCCATAGACCAGTTGGCCGCCGCGCTGGCCAATCCAGTGGCCGACCTGGACGGCGGCTTCGGTGAACAGGGAGTTGTTGCCGGTGCGGGAGCCGCAATACACGCAGAGCGAAAACGGTGGGGTCACAGCAGATCAAGAAAATTTGTTCCACAACGCGGCGATCCAGATACCGCCGCTCATTAACAGGCTGATCAGCACCGCGGCGCTGCCCATGTCTTTGGCCCGCTTGGACAGGTCGTGCCACTCAGGGCCAATGCGGTCGATCGCCGTTTCAATGCCGGTGTTCAGCAACTCCACCACCATCACCAGCAGCACCGAGCCAGCCAGCAGGGCTACTTCCACCCAGGTATTGCCCAGCCAGAACGACGCGGGAATCATGAAAATGGCCAGCTTGGCTTCCTGGCGGAAAGCCGTTTCGCCCCAACCGGCGCGCAGCCCCTCTACCGAGTAACCAGCGGCGTGCCACACGCGGCTGAAACCACGGCGGGTTTTTTGAACATTGACTTCGGTGATCGGTTCGGATGGCGACATTGAAACATTGTGAACGATTGCCGTGACGCGGCTATGAGCCTGGGGCCGGTGGTTTGCGGGGCGGCGTAACCCAGGTAATCAGCCGCGTGCCGGCCAATGCGTCGTGCAGGAACTGCCGCTGCGCGTGGAACCGGCTGAGCAGGGCCCACACAGCGATCCAGCCGAAGATCATCACCACCGACTCCCCCGCGCTGATGGCCACGCCCCGCTCACGTGCCAACCACAAGCCCACCAGGGGCGGCAAAAACCACAGCCAACTGAGCGCATAGCGCCACAAAGCCCGCCACTGCGGCACGCTCTGGCCGTTGTAGTCCACTAGGCGAATGTTCCAGGTCTTCATGGCCAATGTTTGGCCTTTAGCCCAAAACCAAGCGAAATACACGCCAAACACAATGAACACAAAACCTTGCAGGCCCGGGCGCAGTGGATCCATGGCATTGCGCATTTGTGTCAGGGTGCTGAACAGCCAGCCGGCCATAAACATCACTGCAAACAGCAGCATGCCTTCATACAGCCAGCAGGCCATGCGCCTGCGCAGACTCGGTGCCTGCAAGCTGGTGGGGGCCGGATTGACGGGCCGACCCGACGACCCCGATGGCTGCGCGCTCAATTGTTTTGGGCAGGTGGGCCTTGCGGTACCAGCGCGCTGCTATTGGGCGGGCCTTCGACATTGGCCAGCCGGGTGGACCGCCGCTGTACCTTACCCTCTGGCACTTCGGCCAGCTTTTGCTTGGGCACCGGCGTGATGGCGGTGGCCGCACCGGCCGGTTTCGCATTGGCGCTGGCGGCCAGCTTTTGTTTTTCTTCGGGGCTCAGGGCCTGGTAGGCCTGCCACTTGGCCCGTTTGTTGTCGGGCGACAGCTGCCGGGTTTCGCCAAAATTCAGGCGCGCTTCCTGCCGCTCACGTGGTGTCAGCAGGCTCCAGTCGGTCATGCGGCCATGGGCACGGGCCTGCTCATTTGCAGAAAGCTTGGGAAAGTTTTGCGAAAACGCCAACCACTTGCCCTTTTGTATTGGGCTCAGCGTGTCCCAGTGGCTGCCAAGTGGCCTCAAAGCCTGCTGCTGTGCTGGCGTGAGGTCTTTCCACGCCAAACCGGCGGTTTTAGTTGCGGCCACCTGGTTCGATGCAGCGGGCACAGGTTGAACCTGAGCCCGAGCCAACGGGCTGACCAGCCCGAACCCGCAGACAAATGCGAACGCAACGCGAAATGACAGCAAGCGTCTCATGGCGGGCAAAAATCAACGGCCAACGTCACCAGCCGTCTTCAAAAACTGCAAAAAGCCGGGGTCGGTGTAAGCACCGGGGGGCAAATCGTCCACCAGCAGTGCGGCATCCACGTCGGCCACATCGTGCGACCGTTTGTCGCTTTGCACCGCGCTGATCATCACCAGGCCTGCCACCAAGGCCAGAAGGGGCAGGACCGACGCAATGCGGGCACGCCAGGTCAGGCCCTCGTCGCCGCCCAAGCCCAGGGCTGAAGCCCCGGCCATTTGCAATGAAAAAGCCGGTTGCACCACAGCCATTTTCCGGTTGGAAATCGCCCGCACCCGCGCGGCGCGCAGGCGCTCGGACACGTCGTGGGGTAGATCTCGCGTGGCAGTGGCCAGATGGGCGGCAATGCGCGCGCCCTGCTGGTCTGCCGATAGGAAAGAAGTTGTACGGTTGGTCATAGTTGAATTCCCTTCGCCACCAGGGCTTTGCTTAGGGCGTGAACAGCGCGAGAGCAGTGCGTTTTGACGCTGCCTTCTGAGCAGCCCATCGCCGTCGCTGTTTCCGCCACATCCATCTCTTCCCAATAACGCATCAGGAAGGCTTCGCGTTGACGGTTGGGCAACAGCGAAATTTCCTGTTCGATGGCTCGCAATACCTGTGCCCGGCTGGTCGAGGTCTCGCTGCTTTCGATTTGTTGCGAGTTGTCGGATGCCGCATAAGTTTCCAACAAATCGAAATCCCCGTCATCAGACGCGGATTCAAAATCATTCATGTTGGAAAACACGGCATTGCGCGTCTTTTGCCTGCGAAACCAGTCCAGCGTGGTGTTGGACAGGATGCGCTGGAACAACATGGGCAGTTCTTCGGGCGGTTTGTCGCCGTAGTGTTCGGCCAGCTTCATCATGCTGTCCTGCACGATATCCAGCGCGGCTTCCTGGTCGCGCACGTGGTACACCGAGCGTTTAAAGGCCCGTTTTTCAACGCTTTTGAGGAAGTCGGATAGTTCTAGCTCAGTTGCCAAGAGCGGGCCTGTGCATATGGAGGTTGGACGTCGGCGATGTCTCGTGGGTTGACCCGCACTGATTTTTTTGAAGCTGGCTGACCTTTTTGGTGATTATGTCACCGCGATTTTTGCCAGTGTCATAATTCAGGCCGCAAATCAAAAGGCAAACGAGTCCTGATCCGGCGGTGCAATCAGCCTGCCAATGGTCTGGGTTCAAAGTCCCGCGTCAGCTCCAAAAGGGCTCGCACAAGGGGCACCCAAGGTTTTTCGTTAGAGAAATTCACAAAGGTTCATCATGGAAATATCAAAAGCTGAAATCACCTCAGCCGCTGCTGCATCGGCAGACAGCGGTTTGCCCGCCGAGCTACGCGGCGCAGAAATCCTCGTCAAAGCATTGCAAGCCGAAAACGTCAAATTCGTCTGGGGCTACCCCGGCGGCGCAGTGCTGCACATCTACGACGCGTTTTACAAGCAAGACACCATCCAGCATGTGCTGGTGCGCCACGAGCAGGCGGCTGTGCACGCAGCCGACGGCTATGCCCGCGCCACCGGTGATGTGGGCGTGGCCCTGGTCACATCAGGCCCCGGCGTGACCAATGCCGTCACGGGCATTGCCACCGCGTACATGGACAGTATTCCGATGGTCATCATCACTGGCCAGGTGCCCACACACGCCATTGGCCTGGATGCGTTCCAGGAATGCGACACGGTGGGCATCACCCGCCCGATCGTCAAACACAACTTTCTGGTGAAAGATGTGCGCGACATGGCGATGGTGATGAAAAAAGCCTTTCACATCGCCCGCAGTGGCCGCCCAGGCCCCGTGGTGGTGGACATTCCCAAAGACGTGTCGTTCAACAAGACGCCCTACACCGGCTACCCCGCCAGCGTGGAAATGCGCAGCTACAACCCGGTGCGCAAAGGCCACGGCGGCCAGATTCGCAAGGCGCTGCAGCTTTTGATGACGGCCAAGCGGCCCTACATCTACACCGGCGGCGGCGTGTTGCTGAGCAATGCCTCACAAGAGCTGCGCACCCTGGTCGACATGCTGGGCTACCCCTGCACCAACACCTTGATGGGTCTGGGTGCCTACCCCGCCAGCGACCGCAAATTCCTGGGCATGCTGGGCATGCACGGCACGATTGAAGCCAACAACGCGATGCAAAACTGCGACGTGCTGCTGGCTGTGGGCGCGCGTTTTGACGACCGCGTGATTGGCAACCCCAAGCACTTTGCACAAAACGAACGCAAGATCGTTCACATTGACATCGACCCCTCCAGCATCTCCAAGCGCGTGAAAGTCGACATTCCCATCGTGGGCGATGTGAAAGACGTGCTGACCGAGCTGATAGCAATGATCAAAGAGTCGGGCCTGAAACCCGACTCCAATGCCTTGGGTGCCTGGTGGGACACGATTGAAGGTTGGCGCAAACGCGATTGCCTGAAATACGACCGCGGCAACAAAGACGTGATCAAGCCCCAGTACGTGGTGGAGACGCTGTGGAACATGACCAAGGACGTGGATACCTACATCACGTCTGATGTGGGCCAGCACCAGATGTGGGCCGCACAGTACTACCGGTTTGACGAACCCCGCCGCTGGATCAACTCTGGCGGCCTGGGTACCATGGGCGTGGGTATTCCGTATGCAATGGGCATCAAACTGGCCAAGCCCGACAGCGAGGTGTTTTGCATCACCGGCGAAGGCTCGGTGCAGATGTGCATTCAAGAGCTGTCCACCTGCCTGCAGTACAACACGCCCATCAAGGTCGTGGCGCTGAACAACCGCTACCTGGGCATGGTGCGCCAATGGCAGGAAATCGACTACGAAGGCCGCTACAGCCACAGCTACATGGACGCGCTGCCCAATTTTGTGAAGCTGGCCGAAGCCTATGGCCATGTGGGCATGTTGATCGAGCACCCGAAAGACGTGGAGCCTGCGCTGCGCGAGGCCCGCAAGCTCAAGGACCGCACGGTGTTCATGGACTTCAGAACTGACCCGACCGAAAACGTGTTCCCCATGGTCAAAGCCGGCAAGGGCATCACCGAGATGCTGCTGGGCTCGGAAGATCTCTAACCAACCTTAACTTCAGACAAATCTATTGGCTGCCAAGCCACCCGGTTACCCCCGGGCGGGGAGGGCAGTCGAAATGAGGCGTCGCTCAACGTATGAAACACATCATTGCTGTTCTCCTGGAGAACGAACCTGGCGCGCTGTCGCGCGTGGTGGGCTTGTTTTCGGCCCGTGGCTACAACATTGAATCCCTGACGGTGGCACCCACCGAAGACCCCAGCCTGTCGCGCATGACGATTCAAACCACCGGCTCAGACGACGTGATCGAGCAGATCACCAAGCACCTGAACCGCTTGATTGAAGTGGTCAAAGTGGTCGATTTGACCGAAGGCGCATACACCGAGCGCGAGCTGATGATGGTCAAGGTGCGAGCGGTCGGCAAAGAGCGCGAAGAAATGAAGCGCATGGCCGATATCTTTCGCGGTCGCGTGATTGATGTGACCGATAAAAGCTACACCATCGAATTGACTGGCGACCAGCACAAAAACGACGCGTTTTTGCAGGCGATTGACCGCACCGCGATATTGGAAACCGTGCGCACTGGCTCAAGTGGTATTGGCCGCGGCGAGCGGATTTTGCGCGTCTAGATATTCCCCAACCCTTTATTTCAACAGGAGAACACCATGAAAGTTTATTACGACAAAGACTGCGACTTGAGCCTGATCAAAGGCAAAACGGTGGCCATCATTGGCTACGGCTCGCAAGGTCACGCCCATGCACAAAACTTGAACGACAGCGGCGTGAAAGTGGTTGTCGGTCTGCGCAAAGGTGGCGCGTCATGGCCTAAGGTTGAAAAAGCCGGCCTGAAGGTTGCTGAAGTGGCCGACGCTGTGAAATCAGCCGATGTGGTGATGATTTTGTTGCCGGACGAACAAATTGCAGCCGTTTACAAAAACGATGTCGAGCCGAATATCAAATCGGGCGCAGCCCTGGTATTTGCACACGGTTTTAACGTGCACTACGGTTTCGTGACGCCCCGCGCCGATCTGGACGTGTGGATGGTCGCACCCAAGGCCCCGGGCCACACCGTGCGCGGCACCTACACCCAAGGTGGCGGCGTGCCCCACCTGGTGGCGGTGCACCAAGACACATCAGGCAAGGCCCGCGACATGGCGCTGAGCTATTCCATGGCCAACGGTGGCGGCAAGGCCGGCATCATTGAAACCAATTTCCGCGAAGAAACCGAGACCGATTTGTTCGGCGAGCAAGCCGTTTTGTGCGGTGGCACGGTCGAGTTGATCAAGGCTGGATTTGAAACCCTGGTTGAAGCCGGTTACGCCCCAGAAATGGCGTATTTCGAATGCCTGCACGAGCTGAAATTGATCGTGGACATGATTTATGAAGGCGGCATTGCCAACATGAATTACTCCATTTCCAACAACGCTGAATATGGTGAATACGTCACTGGCCCCCGCATCGTGACCGAGGAAACCAAGAAGGCCATGAAGCAGTGTTTGAAAGACATTCAAACCGGCGAATACGCCAAGAGCTTCATTCTGGAAAACAAGGCCGGCGCGCCCACCTTGCTGAGCCGCCGCCGCCTGACCGCCGAGCATCAAATTGAAACCGTGGGCGAAACCCTGCGGGCCATGATGCCGTGGATCAAGAAAAACAAACTGGTCGACCAGACCCGCAACTGATAGTCTTGCGTCATTCGCTGCTCAAGTCGCTATTATTTCAATAGCTGCTTGAGCAGGTTTTACCTGGGCGAGAGGCACTTTTTATGCATGACGGCAACGAGACCAGCCCTGCGGCAGTCGAGGTGTTGGTGCGCAAGCGCCGCAAAGGCATCTACATCCTGCCCAACCTGTTCACCCTGGCCGCTTTGTTTGGCGGGTTTTATGCCGTGGTCATGGCCATGAACGGCCGCTTTGACCTGGCCGCCGCCGGCATCTTCTGTGCCATGGTGCTGGACAGCCTGGACGGCCGCGTCGCCCGCATGACCAACACCCAAAGCGCATTCGGCGAGCAGATGGACTCGCTGTCCGACATGGTCTCTTTCGGTGCCGCCCCTGCCTTGATCGCCTACGAATGGTCGCTGCGCGGCCTGGGCCGCTGGGGCTGGATAGCCGCCTTCGTGTACTGCGCCTGCGCCGCCTTGCGCCTGGCCCGTTTCAACGTCAACACAGGCGTCGTCGACAAACGCTATTTCCAGGGCTTGCCATCGCCCGCCGCCGCCGCCCTGGTGGCCGGCTTTATCTGGCTCATGACCGAGCTGGGCATCAAAGGCCAACAGGTTCCCTGGGTCATGTTCGGCTTCTGCCTGTACGCGGGCCTGACCATGGTCACCAACGTGCCGTTTTACAGCTTCAAAGACATTCAAATGAAGCGCAGCGTGCCCTTCGTCGTCATCGTCCTCATCGCCCTGGGCATCGCCGTCATCAATATCGACCCGCCCACCGTGCTGTTCGGCATCTTCGTGCTCTACGGCTTGAGTGGCTATGTGCTTTACGCCTGGCGCCGCATCAAAGGCCAACCTACGAGCGTGATCAGCACGTCCACCGATGAGCCTGATGAGCGGGGCTTGCACCGGTAAAGCCTGTGCTACATTCCACCTCATGAACAAGATTTCGCTAGCCCTGCTACTACTGCCCCACGGGCGGAAACAGTAGCGCACGCGTTTACTTTTTCCACAAAGGCCCGTATGCATCCGCAACGGGCCTTTTTCTTTGGGTTCTCAAGATTTCAAGTTGCGGATTTCACCTCACAGGAGCATGGACATGACCGACAAACTCATCATTTTTGACACCACTTTGCGTGACGGCGAGCAGTCGCCCGGCGCTTCGATGACGCGCGACGAGAAGCTGCGAATTGCGCGGCAGCTGGAGCGGCTGAAGGTGGATGTGATCGAGGCGGGTTTTGCGGCCAGCTCCAACGGTGACTTTGAAGCGGTGCAGAGCATTGCCAATGCCATCAAAGACTCCACCGTGTGCTCGCTGTCGCGCGCGAACGACCGCGACATTTCTCGGGCCGCCGAGGCTTTGAAAGGTGCAGCCAACGCCCGCATTCACACCTTCATTGCCACGTCTGCGCTGCACATGGAAAAAAAGCTGCGCATGACACCCGACCAGGTGCTGGAGCAGGCGATTCAATCGGTGCGTTTTGCGCGCAACCTGGTGGCCGATGTGGAGTTCAGCCCCGAAGACGGCTACCGCAGCGATATGGACTTTCTGTGCCGCGTGCTGGAGGCCGTGATCACCGAAGGGGCCACCACCATCAATGTGCCCGACACAGTCGGTTATGCCGTGCCGGAGCTGTATGGCCAATTCATCAAAACCCTGCGTGAGCGCGTGCCCAACAGCGACAAAGCCATCTGGTCGGTGCATTGCCACAACGACCTGGGCATGGCGGTGGCCAACTCGCTGGCGGGCGTGAAAATTGGCGGCGCGCGCCAGGTGGAATGCACCATCAACGGCCTGGGCGAGCGGGCCGGCAATTGCAGCCTGGAAGAAATCGTGATGGCGGTGAAAACCCGGCGCGATTACTTTGGGCTGGACGTGGGCATTGACACCAAACACATCCTGGCCGCCAGCCGCATGGTCAGCCAGACCACCGGTTTTGTGGTGCAACCCAACAAGGCCGTGGTGGGTGCGAATGCCTTTGCGCACGCCAGTGGCATTCACCAGGACGGGATGCTCAAGGCGCGTGACACCTACGAAATCATGCGGGCGGAAGACGTGGGCTGGAGCGCCAGCAAAATGGTTTTGGGCAAGCTCAGTGGCCGCAACGCCTTCAAACAGCGCCTGCAAGACCTGGGCGTGCAGCTGGAAAGCGAAGTGGAAATCAACACCGCATTTGCGTTGTTCAAAGAATTGGCTGATCGCAAAGCCGAGATTTTTGACGAGGACATTCTGGCGCTGGTCAGCGACGAGAGCGTGACGCCGGAAAAAGAGCAATACGGTTTTGTGTCGCTCTCTCAGCACAGCGAAACCGGCGAGCGGCCACACGCCAGCATCGTGTTCACGGTGGAAGGCAAAGAGGTAAAGGGCACTTCCGATGGGAATGGCCCGGTTGACGCATCCCTGAAGGCCATTGAAACGCATGTCAAAAGCGGCGCAGAGATGGTGCTCTATTCGGTGAACGCCATAAGCGGTTCAACCGAGAGCCAGGGTGAGGTCACCGTGCGCCTGCAAAACTCGGGCAGGGTGGTCAACGGCACCGGTGCCGACCCCGACATTGTGGTTGCCTCGGCCAAGGCTTATCTGAGCGCACTCAACAAGTTACAGAGCAAAGCTGATCGAGTGGCTGCACAAGGCTAGTAAAAACCCTAGTATTCATCATATGGATTAAAAAAGTCTCGCAAGTGTTTGATCTTGCGAGATTTTTTTATCCGTGTACACTTTGTGCGCATTGCAGCCGTTCGGAGATGCGCACCCATGACACCCCATCGTTTTTCCATGCCGACACGTTCTTCTGCACACAGATTCTGGCAATTGCTTGCATTGTTCGTCGTCTGCGTCAGCTTGGCGTTGCCCGCCAGCCAGGCCGATGCCGCAACCCGCAAAGCCGCTGCAAAAAAGCAAACCACCTCTAAACTCGGCGCCAAACAAACAAGCGCCAAGCAGACGGGCAAAGTCGCTCGCAGCACGCCCGGCAAACCAGCTGTGCATGCCAAAATCCGCTCCAAAAATAATAGCGCCTTGAGCAGCAAGCACGGGCCAAGAGCCACAAAGTATGCTCGGGTTTCATCGCGCAAAGTGGTGGCGGTGCGCCATGTGGTGCCCGCCAAACCATCATTCGGACAGATTGCCGGTTTGCACGACACGCCGGACGAGTTGGAACTCAAATCCAGCGTGGCCCTGGTGATTGACCAGGACACCCGCGAGGTGCTGGTGCGCAAGAACGAATCAGCCATTTTGCCCATCGCATCACTGACCAAGCTGATGACGGCTTTGTTGATCAGCGAGCACAAGTTGTCGATGGACGAGTTGATCACCATCACCGATGACGATGTAGACAACGAAAAAGGCAGCCGCTCGCGCCTGAAAGTGGGCACCACGCTGACCCGGGGCGAAATGCTGCACCTAGCCTTGATGTCCAGCGAAAACCGCGCAGCCCACGCGCTCGGCAGAACCCACCCCAACGGCATGGCCGGTTTTGTGCGGGCGATGAATGCCCGCGCCCGGGAGCTGGGCATGGCCGACACCCGCTATGTCGAGCCCACCGGCCTGTCCAGCCGCAACCAGTCCAGCGCACAAGACCTGGTGACACTGGTGGCGGCCGCCCACACCAACCCGGTGCTGCGCCAGCTGTCCACCTCGCTGGGCTACCAAATCGACGTCGGCGACAAAACCCTCCAATACATCAACACCAACCGCCTGGTGGGCAATCCCGAGTGGGATATTGGTCTGCAAAAAACCGGCTACATCGCCGAGGCCGGTCGCTGCCTGGTGATGCAGGCGCGCATCGCCGGGCGCAAGCTGATCATGGTGTTTCTGGACTCGAGCGGCAAGTTCAGCCGCTTGGGTGATGCCGAGCGGGTCAAGCGCTGGGTCGAGGCGACTGCGCCAGCGCGGGCACAAGGGCTGACACCCATGCCCGCACAGATACCGGCGCTGCCAGCGACCTCTCCCGATGTGGTGGTTCGGCGCGTCAGCGGTTAATCAATCTATCGCGCAGCGCTGCGCTCCGCGCCCAGCGCCTGCGATATGCGTTGCGCTGTCGCCTGCAGCTTGGGTAGCCAGCCTTCATCCAGCCGGTCGGCAGGGGCGGAGATTGACAGGCCCGCCACCAGTTTCAGCTGGTCGTCGTAGATGCCGGCTGCCATGCAGCGCACACCCAACTCCAACTCTTCATTGTCCCGCGCCACGCCCAGCTGTCTGGCCGTGGCCAGTTCACGTTCCAGCTTGGGCAGCGCCGTGATGCTGTTGTGCGTGTTGCCTGCAAGCCCCGTGCGGGTGGCATAGACGCGCAGGCGCTGCACGTCGTCGGCGGCCAGAAACAGCTTGCCGGTAGAAGTCAAGTGCAGCGGCGCCCGCCCACCGATGGCGCGTACCACCTGCATACCCGAGCGCTCGCTGTAGGCGCGTTCGATGTAGATGATTTCATCGCCCTGGCGCACACTGAGGTTGACGGTTTGCTGGGTCAGCTTGTGCAGCTCGCGCATCATCGGCAGCGCTGCGTCACGCACGCTCAAGCGACCCTTGACCAGGTTGCCCAGCTCCAGCAGGCGCATGCCCAAGCGGTAGTTGCCAGCGTCTGGCCGCTCCACGAAGCGGCCAATCACCAGGTCATTCAGAATTCTGTGCGCAGTGGAGGCATGGAGCCCGGTTTTTTCGCTGATTTCGCGCAGCGAGACCACATCTTCGCGGTCTGCCATCACGTCGATCAGCGCAAACATGCGCTCCAGCACCTGAATGGCTGGTACGGTGGGCACGGCGCGCTCACTCTTTTTCATGTCGGTTCGGGTTGGTGTTGCCGGCGTTGCCATTGCCCGTCGATCAACTGCTCGTGGGGTGCAAAGCGCGCCTTGTATTTCATCTTGTCGCTCTGGGCGATCCAGTAGCCCAGGTACACATAGGGCAGATTCATTTGCTGGGCTTGTTCAATCTGCCAGAGCACGCTGTAGGTGCCATAGCTGGTGGCGGGTTCGGGTTCGTAAAAGGTGTAGACAGCTGATAAGCCGTCGGCCAGCACATCCAGAATCGACACCATGCGAATCGGCCCGGCCGAGCCATCTTCAGACGGTTCGCGAAACTCCACCATGCGTGAGTTCACCCGGCTTTGCAGCAAAAACTGGGTGTACTGGTCAATGCTGTCGTGATCCATGCCGCCGCCTGCGTGGCGGCCATTCTGGTAGCGCAAATACAGCTGGTAGTGCTCGGGCACAAAGCACAGCTTGAGCACACGGGTTTGCAGATGCTGGTGCCGACCGGTGGCACGGCGCTGGCTGCGGTCGGGCTTGAACTCGCGGCACAGCACACGCAAGGGAATGCAGGCGCTGCAGCCATCGCAATAGGGCCGGTAGGTAAACATGCCACTGCGCCTGAAACCACTGGTCACCAGTTCGGAGTAGGCGTCGCTGTGAATCAGGTGGCTGGGCGTGGCCACTTGCGAACGGGCCACATGCCCGGGCAGGTAGCTGCAGGGGTAGGGCGCGGTTGCGTAGAACTGCAGAGCCTGAAACGGTAGGTCTTTGAGATGCGTCACGCGGCGACCGGTCGGTAAAAAGGCAGTTAGGGAACCTCTGATTTCCGAGGGAGGTTAATCAGAGCTTCCTTGGCGGTTAAAAATCAAATTCCAGTATACGGGGTCGAATTTCCACGGAGGTACCTCGCACCCGATGGCGCGGTGCACCGTGGTCAGGAATTGAACCCGTGAAATTTCCTGCGCGCCCAGGCTGGCCAGGTGGCGGGTGTTCTGCTGGCAGTCGATCTGCGGCACCTCGTGGTGCCGGCAAAAAGCCACCAACGCAGCCAGCGCAATTTTTGAGGCATCGGGCACACGGGTGAACATCGACTCGCCAAACACCGCAGCACCGATCGCCACGCAGTACAAGCCGCCCGCCAGCTCGCCGTTCACCCAGGTTTCAACGCTGTGGGCACAACCTGCGGCGTGCAGGGCCTGGTAGGCATCGACCATGGGTGCCACGATCCAGGTGCCGTTTTGGCTTGGCCGTGGGCTGCTCGAACAGGCCTGAATCACCTGGTCAAACGCGCTGTCAAACCGGATTTCACAGCCAGGAGCAGCACAAAAAGCGGTCAAGGTCTTGCGCAACGACTTGTGCAGCCGGAAATGCGCTGGTGTGAGCACCATGCGCGGGTCGGGGCTCCACCACAAAATGGGCTGACCGTCACTAAACCACGGGAAGATACCGGCAGCGTAAGCACGCGTCAGCGTGTCAACGTCCAGCGCCCCACCGGCTGCCAGCAACCCGGGTGCCGGGTCGCTCTGCGCCCACGCCGTTTGAACGGCAGGAAACGCCTGGCCCGGCTGCAGCCACGGTAGCTTGTGGGTCACTAGGCGCTCAAGGTTTCCACAGTTTGAAACTGGCCGCCGGGCTGACGGGCACGCAACTGGGTACAGCGGTTGCGGTGGGTGTCAGGAAAAACTGCGCCGTGAGTTGGCGGGCGCATTCGTCTGATTCAAACACCGCATGGCCCACGCCGCGAAAGCTCACCAGCTGAGCCTTGGGCAAGCTGGCGGCAATCTTTTGTGCCAGGTGGCTGGGGGCTGCCATGTCGTAGTCACCGGTGAGCAGAAGCACCGGCAGGTTGGACTTGACGGGCTGGTTGAGTGCACCGTCGGCTTTGCCTGCATTCCAGATCGGGCAGGCCACGGTGTAGGGCTCCATCAAGCGGTCTGGCACGACAAACGGCCAGGCCACTTGCGCTGCTTTGCGTAATTGGGCCACATCAATGAAGGGCATGACCTCGCGGCAGGTGACGGATAGGTTCAGCCCCAAGGCGGTGGACGATGGCAGCTGCCAGAAGCCCGGTGGCATGTAGATCGCGCCCGTGACGGTGCTGCTGGCGGGCAAGCTGCCGTTGACCACGTCAAACAAATAGCTGTAGCTGGACAGCGCCACGGGCGCACCCTTGCCGGAGCCGCCCGTCATGTTGGCAATGTCTTGTAGGGCCGCAGGCGTGAGGGGTGCAGAACCTGGCTTGCCTTGCGGATCCACCCAGGTGGCGGGCAGGGGCTTTCTTAGCAGTGCCTGGGCCACGCTTAAAAATCGGTTGCGAATGCCGGGTGCCTGGGCATTGCAGGCGGGGGCCGACTGGCAATCCGCAAAAATCTGGTTCCAGGCAGCCACCACGCCCAGCACCGTGTCGGTGTCCAACATGCTGGCGCGCGATAGCGTGGGCGAGTTGAGCACCACCGCGCCAATGGCGGCTTCGTCGCGTCGCATGATTTCTTGCGCCAGCACGGTGCCGTAAGACGTGGCCAACAGATTCCAGCGGCTGATGCCCAGGTGCTTGCGCAGCGCAATGACGTCTTGTGCGCTTTGAGCCGTGTCGAACCAGGCGGTGTCGTAGCCGGCCTGCTTCAACGGTTGCAGGCAGGCTGCGACATCGGCTGGCTTGATGTCGTTGTGCAGCAAAGCAGGTGCAGGAATGGCGGGGCACAGCAGGCTGGGCGTTGAAAAGCCGGTGCCGCGCTGGTCAATAAAAATCAGATCGTGCTTGTCCAGCAAGCCCAGGTACAAAAAGCCCGCGCTCAGCAGGCTTTGGGAGCCCGCTGACCCAGGACCACCGCTCAAGATGACGATGGGATCGGCGTTGGGCGTGGCCTGCTTTGCCGCCACGCGCACATAAAAGAAGCCAACTTTGGCGGCTTGCTTGGCATCCCGGTGATTGGCCGGAACCGATACCGTGCTGCACTGCACCGGGATCGGTACGGGAAATGGGCAGGTATCAGCCCACGCCGGGCTCGCACTTGCGCAAGCCGCCAATAAGCATCCATACAAGAAGCGCTTCATGTTGTGTTCCTAAACCACAGATCAACAAAGGGTTGTTTGAAGTTTGCGTGCACCAGCACCGTATCCAAAACGGCCTGGGCGTGTTGCACCAAGTAAAAGTGAGCACCCGAAAACACCTGCACATCGCAGCGGCTGCTGGTGCAGGCCTGCCATTGGGCCAGCGTATCGGCCGGCACATGCGGATCGCTGTCGCCACCCAGCACCAGCAAGGGGCAATTCAGCGGCGCATGCCCCCGGGGGGTGTAGCCGGTGACGATGCTGAAATCGGCCTTGAGCAGTGGCAGATAAAACGCCAGCAGTGCCTGTTCGGCCAGGATGGTGGCGGGAATCGCGTCATAGCGGCGAGCCACTTCTGCGACGAACGATGGCGAATCGGGGTCGACGAGATCGTTGTAATTTCGCGGGTTCTGCGGGCTGCCGTGCCCCGAGACGGCCAGTAAGGCGGGCGCGGTGTAGCCATCGCCATGCATCCGCTGGGCCAGTTCGTAGGCAATCAACGCGCCCATGCTGTGGCCAAACAGCACCAGGGGCAAGGGCTGCAACGCAGTCAGGGCCGCATCGAGGCCTTCGACCACGGCATCTACCTCGCGCAACGCAGGCTCCGAAAAACGGCTTTCCCGCCCGGGCAATTGCGCCACAACCCATTCAACGCCATCGGGCACCCAATCGCCCCACGGCCTGAAAGCCGATGGAGAGCCGCCTGCATGTGGAATGCACAGCAGCCTCAGCCGCGCCGTGCCCTTGCAAGGCGGCCCGACCAACCATTTGCTGGTATCTGTAGCGCTCCAGCGCACCGGCTGTGCGTTCATGGGTTGCTGCTGGCGTCCATCAGCTTGCGCAGGCTCAACGGCCGCATATCGGTCCACACCTCTTCGATGTAGCGCAGGCACTCCGCCTTTGGCCCGGCCTTGCCCGCAGCCCGCCAGCCCGCGGGAATTTCCCGGTCTGTGGGCCAGATCGAGTATTGCTCTTCATGGTTGAGTACCACCTGAAAAACAGTGGTGGTGTCATCGTCGTCCCAGCTCATAGGTTTTGCTCCTTTTCATTCATCAACGGGTTTTCAGCAGCATGGTCAGCAAGCTGGCCAGATTGTCCAACTGCGGCATCTGCATCATGGTTTGGTGGTTACCAGCAACCTCATGCACCTGGGTGGGCCCGTAGGCCAGCCAGCCGCATGAGGGGTCATGCGCAGCCACTTGCGCCAACTGCGGCGACAGGGCCTGGGCTGCACGCAAGAAATGCAGATCGGTTTTGTGCGGGCGGGGCTGGTGCTCGCGGGCCAGCCGCCCGGAGACCGCCGTGAGTGTCAGCAGGCGGCGGATCACATCTGGCCCTGCGCCTTCGGGCAGCAGCCCTGCGCGGGTGGCGCGCTGGGCTACCAGATCAATCTGCGCGTCTTCCGGCAAAAGGGCCAGCTCACCTTCCGCGACCTGCAGGCCTGCCTGTTGTGCCAGATACGCCAGGTAGGCGTGCTGCGCCAGGTAGCGCTCGTCTACACGCGGCACGTGCTCGGGTGCGGTGGCGTCAAGCACGGCCAGCAGGCCCACAGTGCAGCCGGCGCTTTCGAGCTGCACCGCCATTTCCTGCGCAATGTGCCCACCAAACGACCAGCCCACCAGGTGGTAAGGCCCGTGGCTTTGCTGCGTACGCAGGGCCGCCACGTAGCATGCGGCCATCTCCTGCACACTGTGCATTGCGGTCTCGTCGGCTTCCAGTCCGCGGGCTTGGATGCCGTACACCGGGTGCTGTGCGGGCAGGTGCCGGGCCAGTTCCAGGTAGCACAAGGCACCGCCGCCGCCCGGGTGCACGCAGAACACAGCCTCGCGCTGGCCGGTGGCGCGCAGGGCCACCAACGGGGTGTAGCCCTGTGCAGGGCGCTGGTCTCGCAGCCGCTGGGCCAGCGCGCTCACGGTGCCCTGTTCGAGCAACATACTCAAGGGCAGGGCGGTGCCAAATTGCTGGCGAACGCGGGCCATCAGCTGCACCGCCAGCAGCGAATGGCCGCCCAGGGTGAAAAAGTTGTCGTGGATGCCAATGGGCGAGGTGCCCAGCATGTCTTCCCACAGCGCGATCAAGGCCAGCTCGGTGCGGTCCGACGCCTGCTGCGCCGCCTGAAGTGGTTGGGGCTTGGGTGGTGCGGGCAGCGCTTGGCGATCCAGCTTGCCCGAGGCCGAGCGTGGCATTGCATCCACAAACACATAGTCGGCCGGGTGCATGGCCTGCGGCAGCGCATCGGCCAGAAAGCCCGGCAGGCTTTTGCGCAGTTCGTCTTCCTGCAGTTTTTGCAATGGGTTGTTGGCCAACGCACCGCAGGGTCGCATCGCATGGGCTTGCCAGGCGGGGCACAAGGCCGGTGTATCGCGTTCGAACAAGGCGTCGCAGGTATCGGCCTGGCCGCTGGCGGCAGGCGCAAACCGCACCGTGTGGCCCAACGATGCAGCCATCAGGCGGACCTGCGCCAGCGTGAACCGCGCCGCAGCAGGTGCCGTGGGCACCAGGCCCAGGCTTGCAGCCAGGCTGTGGGCCGCGGCCACGCGTGAATTGGGCAGCCCCAGGCATGCGGCGTTGGGCGCGTTGCAAGTCTGCAACCAGGTTTGAAGGTCTGCCAGACCGTGCTGTTCGTACACCAGGCTAACCAGGCCCTGGGGCACCGTGGCGGGCTCGCCAAAAAACAGCGTCACGTCGTAGCGGAACTGGGTCAACTCGTTGTCGGTGTCTTCGTCTTTGAGCCAGATCGTCACGCCCGTTAAACCAGGCAACTGAACCTGCGTGAAATACGCCGGATCCAGCGTGAGCTCTTCTTCGGCGCGCATCGCCGCGCGGGTCAGTGCTTGGATCTGGGCCGGGTTGCTGCTGCCGTGGCGCGTCTGCGCCACCGCCGCATGAAACGAGGGCAACCACTGCCGCCCCCGCACATCGCCCACAAAGGCGCGGCCGCCAGCCACCAGCGTCTGCGCCACGCCCAGCAGCACCTGGTCCAGGTAAGCCAGGCCGGGGAAGTACTGCACCACCGAGTTCAGCACCACGGTGTCAAACCTCTGATCGGCCGAAACACCAGCAGCCAAAGCCGCAGCCGCCTCACCCACATCCAGGCTGACCTGGGGCAGGTTCACTGCGGCCACTTGCCGGGCCAGGTTGGCGATGGTGGTGGCTGAGAAATCGGTACCCCGGTAATGCCTGCAGCCAGGGGCCAGCGGTAGCAGCAACAAGCCGTTGCCACAGCCAATTTCCCATACGTTGCGGGGTGCCAGGGCCTGGATGCGCTGCACCGTGGCATCGCGCCAGGCCGCCATGTGCGCGGGCTCCATGGGCAAGCCGGTGTAACTGCTGTTCCAGCCCGACAGGGCCAGGCCGTCGTCGCTGGCGTTACCGTCAATACTGGCTTCATACAAATCGCGCCAGGCCTGCACACGCTGCTGGTAGGCCCGGGCTTCTGTCTCGGCGGGCTGGGTGCCCGAAAAATCGGTCACCACCCAGGCCAGCAGGCGCTGTCGCCCGGGTTGGTCTGCAGATGCCTGTGCGACAGGAAACAGGCGTTGGTAAAACGGTGTGGTGCGGTATGGAACAGCATCACCGGCCCACGAGCTGCGGCTGTGCGGTGATGCAAAGGTCCATGCCTGCGCTGGCTCGCCCACGCGGCGTATCTGCCCTTGCATCAAAAAGTCGGGGTTCACGCCGTTGCGGGCCAGGCGACGGGTGATGCGCGCCGTGACCACATCGCCTGCACGCAAGTTCAGGCCCAAGCCAAACGCCGGTAAATACACCGGCAGCCAGCAGCAGGTCACATCCAGGGTATCCAGGCATTGGGTTGGACTGGCCTCCAGCTGCAGCCACACCAGCAGACCGGCACAAAAGGCATCGCGTGTGATGGTCAATGCAATGTCGTGCTCGCTCTCTATGGCCACCATGCCGGTGTGGTCCAGGTCTTCAAACAGGTCGCTGTTTGACATCAGGTCAGCCGACGAGACACCGCGCAGGCACAGCCGCAGATCAAACGGCCCGCCGGTTTGCTCAAAGATCTTCTGGGTGTAGCCCGCAGTGAGCGCTGAAAACCCCGGCTCCGCCAGAAACCCTTGCGGCAAGCACACCGCTGCGATGCGCGAGGCGGTGCGCGAGGGAATCATGTGGCCGCCTGGTTTGATGAAGCGCCAGGCTTCATTCAGGATCACCGCTGAGCCTTCAGCACCACCAATCGGCCCCACAATTTCCGAGACGCACACGTCCACCGCCTGCGGCAGCGTGACGGTGGTAGCGTCGCCATGGATCACGGTGATGCGGTCTTGCAGACCCAGACGCTGCACGGTGGTGCGGGCTGACTGGTACGAGGCTTCCAGCTTTTCAATCGCATACACATGCGCAGCACCGGCCGCAACGCACATGCGTGCCAGGATGGCATCGGCCCCGGTGCCCACGTCGACCACGGTTTTTCCAGGGACGGACTGCTCAAAGGCCAGCCGGTAGTGCTGATTGCGCACCTCGTCTTGCGTCATCGCGTGGTACATGGTTTCGTCGTAGACGAAATGCTCGGCAATCGAAGGCCACAACTCCAGCCCGTCGGCCGCAGCGGCGGGGCGCACCCGCAGCGAAGCCTCGCCCTGCGTGCGTTGGGGTGGCACTGCTTCCAGATCGACCACCGCCTCGCGGATCGCGGGGTGGCGGCGCAGCACGGCTTCAATTTCGCCCGGCTCCACCCGTTGGCCGCGCAGCTTTAACTGCGTGTCGGCCCGGCCCAGGTAGGCCAGCGTGCCATCGTCTGTCCAGCAGGCCAGGTCGCCGGTGGCATACAGGCGCGCGCCGGGTATGCCCGAAAACGCATCGGGCACAAAACGCTGCGCCGTGAGGCCCGGCATACCGGCATACCCGTGCGACACGCCTGCACCACCGACCCACAGCTGGCCTGGCAGGCCCACGGGCGCCGGTGCGCCGTGGGTGTCCAGCACATAGGCGCTAACGCCGTGCAGTGGCGACCCAATGTCGGGCAACTGGCGCGTTTGGGGGTCGATGGGCGCACCCATGCTGGTGGCCACGGTGGCCTCGGTCGGGCCGTAGGCATTGACCAGTTGACGGCCCACGGCCCAGCGCTGCGCAATGTGCAGCGGGCAGGCCTCGCCGGCGGTGAGCAACACGCGCAGCGCCGGAAAGCGGTCGGGCAGCACGCCCAGCAGCGATGGTGTGAGCGTGGCCACGCTGACCTGCTGCTGCGCCAACAGCACCGCCAGTTGCTCGGGCGACTGGGCTTGCTGCTCATTGGCCAGCACCAGCGTGGCACCGCTGAGCAGGCCCAGGCAGATTTCCGAGACCGAGGCGTCAAACCCGGGCGACGAAAACTGCAGCGCACGGTCGGTGGGCGTGAGCTGCAGCCGCGAGATTTGCGCCCGCTGCAGGTTGTCGACGCTGGCGTGCGACACCATCACGCCCTTGGGTTGGCCAGTCGAGCCCGAGGTGTACAGCACATAGGCCAGGTGGGCTGGTGTGGTGGTGTCAGTCGGTGCGTGGCGGGGCTGGTGCGATACATCCAGCATGTCCAGGCACAGCGTGGGCACGCCAGACAGCCGCGCTTGGTAGGCGCTGTGCGTCAACCGCAGTACCGCAGCGCTACCGGCCAGCATGCGTGCCAGCCGTTGCGCAGGCTGAAGAGGGTCTAGCGGCACATAGGCCGCGCCCGCTTTCCACACCGCCAGCAGTGCCACGACAAAGTCAAACCCACGCGGCACATGCAGCGCCACCACCGAGCCGGGGGCCACACCGGCCTGGCACAGGTGATGAGCCAGTTGATTGGCGCGCTGATCCAGCGCGGCATAAGCCAGCGGCTGGACCTCAAACACCAGCGCCACAGCTTCGGGCTGCTGCTGCGCGATCCGGGCAAAGCGGCGGTGCACACAGTCAGCGCTTTGATCTGGCTGCGCGTGCAGCCCGCAGCGGCTGTATTGCAAGACTTGTTGCATCGCGGCCGGCTCGTCAAACGCCAGACGTGACAGTGGCCGTTGCGGCTGCGCAATGGCGCAGGCCAGCACCGCTTCAAACTGCCGCAGCCAGCGCGCAATGGTGTCGGGCCGCCACAAATCGGTGGCGTAGCAGGCTGCCAGGTGGATG
The DNA here is from genome assembly GCA_013297875.1 of Comamonadaceae bacterium. GTDB lineage: Bacteria > Pseudomonadota > Gammaproteobacteria > Burkholderiales > Burkholderiaceae_C > JAAFIW01. The sequence goes on from JAAFIW010000012.1 coordinate 41,932, forward strand.
TGCTCATCGGTGAGCCAGACGTGGATTTCCAGATCAAACCGCGAGGCTGCAATCGCCGTGTCAAACGTGCCCAGGCTCAGGCCGGGCAGCGCCAGCTCACCCAAGGGCGTGTTTTGCACCGCAAAGGCGACCTGAAACAGCGGGTGGCGCGAGGCATCGCGTTGTGGTTGCAGGTGTTCCACCAGTTTTTCAAACGGCAGGCCCTGGTGGGCAAAAGCGCCCAGGCTCATGTCGCGCACCCGGCCGATCAGCTCGGTAAAACCCGGGTCGCCCGACAGGTCGCCGCGCATCACCAGGCTGTTGACAAAAAAGCCGAGCAGGGGCTCCAGCGCGGCCTGGGTGCGGCTAGCAATGCCCGTGCCAACGATGAGATCGTCTTGTCCGCTGTGCCGTTGCAGCAGCGCAAACCAGGCCGACAGCAGCACCATGAAGGGCGTGGCCTGGGTTTGCCGGGCCAGCTGCGCCACGCCGCTGGCCACCGGCTGTGCCAGGCTGCGCACCTGCACCGCCCCGGCATAGCTTTGCACGGCGGGGCGCTGGAAATCGGTGCGCAGTTGCAGCGGTGTGTAGCCCTGCAATTGCTCGCGCCAGTAGCCCAGCTCCTGCTCCAGCCGCACCGGTGACAGCCAGGCGCGTTGCCAGATGGCGAAGTCGGCGTATTGCACCGCCAGCGGTGCCAGGCCGTGCGCGTGACCGGCACACAAAGCGGGGTAGATCTGGGACAGCTCTTGCACCAACACGCCTAGCGACCAGCCGTCGGCGGTGATGTGGTGCAGCGTGGCCAGCAGCACATGGTCGTCGTCTGCCAGGCGCAGCAACTGGGTGCGCAGCAAGGGTGGCTGGGTCAGGTCAAACGCTTGTGCGGCTTCGTGTGCGGCCTGTTGTCGGGCTTGCGGCTCGCGCTCGGCGGCAGGCAGGGCCGACAGGTCATGTGTTGGCAAGGGCCAGCGGCTGGCATCCACCGGTGGCGCAATGATTTGCGTGGTCTGGCCGTTGACCGAGCCAAACGCGGTGCGCAGTGACTCGTGGCGGTTGACGATTTCACCAAAGCTGCGCGCCAGCGCCGCCACATTCAAGCTGCCCCGCAGACGCAGCGCCGCGGGCATGTTGTAGGCCACCTGGCCGGGTGCCATCTGGTCGATCAGCCACAGCCGCTCTTGTGCAAATGAAGCGGGAATGTGCTGCGGGCGCTCTTGTGCCTGCAGCGGGGCCGATGCAAGCAGGCCGCTGTTGTGGGCCGTCCACGCTGCCAGGTCGCGCAAAACCGGGTGGTCAAAGATGATGGCCAGTGGCAGGTTCACGCCCAGGGTTTTGGCGGCGCGGGTACTGAGCTGCGTGGCTTTCAGGGAATGGCCACCCAGGGCAAAAAAATCATCGTCGCGGCGGATCTGCGCCTGTGCGATGTCCAGCACCTGTGCCCAGATGGCTGCCAGCGCCTGCTCGTGTGGGCCCTGGGGAGCCATTGCTGAGGTGTCAGCCTCGTTGTACGCATTGCCATCGACGGCAGACAGCCGTGCCTTGTCAATCTTGCCGTGGGCGTTGCGCGGCAGGCTGTCCACAAACACCCAGCGGGTGGGAACCATGTAGCTGGGCAGTTGCTGACGCAGTTCGAGGCGCAAAACCTGCGCCAGGGCCGATTTTTCAAGGTTTTGTGCCATCGGCCCAGGGATTATTTGGGCTGTTAGCTCTCCTTTTTGTAGCAAAACAAACGCATCGTCCACCTGCGGCAGGCGGCTCAGGTGTGCTTGCACCTCACCCAGCTCGACCCGGTAGCCGCGCACTTTCACCTGGTCGTCGCTGCGGCCAAAAAACTGCAACTCGCCGTTGTCAGCCCAACGCACGCGGTCGCCGGTGCGGTAGGCGCGGCCTGGGTCGGTGGGCGTGAAGCGCTGGGCGGTCAGCCCCGCCTGTCTGGCGTAGCCACGCGCGACCGCAGGGCCGCCAATCCACAGCTCGCCCGGCATGCCCACCGGGGCGATCTGCCCGTTGGCCTGCCGCACTTGCAGCTGCGCATGCGGCAATGCCTGGCCAATGCTGGGCTGGTCGGGCCACCGCTTCGGGTTGCCATCCAGCCGCTGGGCCGACACCACATGGGTTTCGGTGGGGCCGTACTGGTTGTCCAGCACCCAGCCATCGCGTGCGGCCCAGGCGCGCATGGCCGGTGTGATGTGCAGCGCATCACCCGCGGTGATGATCTCGCGCACCGGCGTGCCCTGTGCCTCCAGCTGCATGCGATCAGCCAGCTCGGCCAGCATCACCACCGGCAGGTACAGCCGCTGCACCGCGTGCTGGCGAATGTGGGCGAGCAGCGCCACCGGGTCGGTGCGCAACGCGGGTGCCAGGCCCACCAGCGCTGCGCCCTGTGCCCAGGTGCTGATCATTTCCTGAATCGACACATCAAAGCTCAGCGCCGCAAATTGCAGCGTGCTCGGGCGGTCCGATATTGCAGCGCTGCGTTTCGCCTGCCAGGCGCTCAGGTGGTCTATCACCTGGTCGGGCACCAGCACACCCTTGGGTGTGCCGGTGGAGCCTGAGGTGAACAGCAGGTACAGCGCTTGCGCTGGCAGGCGCTGGGCGGGCGCAACCGGGTCGCTGGGCTGGGCGAGCTGCGACAAGTCCCACACCAGGCTGTGCGCCACGGTAGGGCTTGTCTGCGCGTCTGTCAGCACCAGGTGCAAGCGGTGGTCTTGCACCAAGCGGTTCAGCCGTGCGGTTGGTGCCTGCACATCCAGCGGCACATACACACCACCGGCCCACCACACGGCCAGTGCCATCACCGCCTGCTGGGGCCCACGCTCCAGCAACACGCCCACGGGCACTTCTGCGCCCACGCCGGCTGCACGCAGCGCACCGGCCCAGCAGGCCGCCTGTTGGGTCAGCTGCGCATAGCTGATGGTCTGGTTGGCCCATTGGTAGGCGGGTGCGTTGGGCTGCTGCACAGCCTGCGCCTGCAAGCGCTCAAGCCAGCTGGATGCGCTGGGCGCGGTGAAGGGCAAGGCTGCCGGTGCATCGTCAACCGGCAGTTGGGCCCAGGCTGCATTGGGCTGGCTCAGCATGCCGTGCAGCAGGTATTCAAGCTGCGCCAGCAGGCGCTGCGCACCCGCCTGGCTGAACAGGCTTGTGCGGGTGGTGGCCATCAAGGCCCAGCCGGGCTGGCCTTGCGCATCGGCATAGGCAACCGCGTGCACTTCTAAATCCAGCCGGGTGGCTTGCAGCGGGCTGGGCAGGGTTTGTACCTGCAAATCGCCCAGTTGCAAATCAGCCAGCGGCATGTTTTGCACCGCAAACAGCACCGAGAAAAACGGGTTGCGGCGGCTGTCGCGCTCAGGCTGCAAGGCGCTGACCAGGTCGTCAAATGCCAGGCTTTGGTGGGCCAGGGCTTGCAGCGTGCTGCTGCGCACCGCCTCCCACAACTGGGCCACGCGGTCACCCGCGCGTTCCAGCGGCGAGCGCAGCACCAGGGTGTTGACAAAAAAGCCCAGCAGCCGCTCCCACTCGGGCCGCAAGCGCCCGGCCACCGGTGTGCCCAGCGCAAAGTCGGTCTGGCCGCTGTAGCGTGACAGCAAAACCAGCAGGGCCGACTGGATCAGCATGAACGGCGTCAGCCCGTCTTTGGCGCGGGCGATCAGCGTCTGGTGGGTGCGGGGCGACAGCAGGTGCGAGCAGGCCAGGGTTTCAGCCACGGCCAGTGGCGCAAGTGGCTGGGGCGCCAGGTTCAGTGCGGGCACATCAGCCAGTTGCTGACGCCAGTAGTTCAGAGTCGCGTGGGTGTCGACCTGGGTTTGGGCGTGCACCACCTCGCTGTAACGCAGCGGCAAGGCGGGCAGGCTGTGACCCTGGTAGAGCTGGCTGAGCTCTTGCACCAACACGCCCAGCGACCAGCCGTCGGCAGCCATGTGGTGCACCGTGGCCACCAGGTGGTGGCACTGCGGGCCCAGCTGCAGCAGGCGGGTGCGCAGCAGCGGCCCGCGGGCCAGGTCAAACGGCAGGGCTGCCTCCGCCTGTGCACGGGCACTGGCTTGGGCTTCGTCTACCGCTTCAACGGGTAGCGGCCATTGGCTGGGCGTGGCCAGCCGCACTGGCTGGGGCTGGCCCTGCGCATCGGCCACCACACCGGTGTGCAGCGGTTCGTGGCGGGCCACGATGGTGCCCAATGCTTGGGCCAGCCGGTCGGTATCCAGCGTGCCCAGCAGTTGCACCACACAGGAGATGTGGGCACCCAGCACGTCGCCCTGACCCAGTTGTGCCAAAAACCACCAGCGGCGCTGGCCAGCGGACAGCAGCACCGTGTCAGTTGGCAGCGTGGGTAGCGGGTTTGGCCTTGGTTCCGTGGGCCGTGCATCGGTAGCCAGGCGATCCAGCGCGCAGGCCAGGTCGCTCAGTTGAGGGTGCTCAAACAGCAGGGCCAGCGGCACGGCGTGGCCAGTGTGCTCGCGCAGGCGCGAGACCACCTGCGCGGCCAGCAGCGAATGCCCGCCCAGCGCAAAAAAATGATCCTGGCGGCTTACCGATGCGGTGCCTAGCAGGTCTTGCCACAGCGCGGCGATGCGTTGCTCGCTGGGCGTTTGTGGCGGGTCGTGGCGGGTGGCCTGAAACGGCGGCGGGGGCAGGGCAGCGCGGTCCAGCTTGCCGTTGGCCGACAGCGGCAAGGCGGGCAATGGCACCAGCAGGCTGGGCAGCATGTAGGCTGGCAGGCGGCTGGCCAGCCAGGCGTGCAGCGCCTCGGGCTGAAAGGCGTGCGCGGCATTGGCCACCACGTAGGCCACCAGTTGCAGTTGCCCGCTGGTGTTGGGTGCCGCCACCACCACGCAGTCGCGCACCGACGGATGGGTGTTCAGCAGGCTGCTGATTTCCTGCGGCTCGATGCGGTAGCCGCGCAGCTTCAGTTGCGCATCGACCCGGCCCAAAAATTCAAGCTGGCCGTCTTCGCGCCAGCACACCTGGTCGCCGGTGCGGTACAGGCGCTGGCCGGTGGCAAATGGGTTGGGAATAAAGCGCTCGGCGGTCATGGCCGGCCGGTTCAAATAGCCGCGTGCCAGGCCGCTGCCCGCAATGAACAGTTCACCGGGTTGCCCGATGCCGACCGGGGCCAGCGCTGCGTTGAGCACGTAGCACTGGGTGTTGCGAATCGGCTGGCCTATCGGCGGCACGCCGCCACCCGACACGGTGCACGAGGTGGCCACCACGGTGGCCTCGGTGGGGCCGTAGTTGTTGACCAGCGTGAACGGCATCTGCGCTGTGGTGGCGCTCAAGCGGTCGCCACCGGTTAACAGATAGCGCAGCCTGCCCGGCGCGGGCCAGGTTTGCGCGAGCAGCGGGGTGGCCAACACGGTGGGCACAAAGCAATGGGTGGTGTGCGCCTGTACCAGCAACTGCACCAGAGCCGACGGCTCCAACACGGTGGCTTGCGGCACCACGTGAATCTGCGCACCTGCGGCCAGGTAGGGCCACAGCTCCCAGACCGACGCATCAAACGCCGGGCTGGCCACCCAAGTGGCCCGGCTGTGGCTGTCTACCTCAAAGCGCTGCTGGTGCCAGGCACACAGATTGGCCAGGCTGGCGTGGCTGAGCATCACGCCCTTGGGTGCGCCGGTGGAGCCCGAGGTGTAGATCACATAGGCCAGCGCGTCGCCAGCCGCTGGTGGTGCCGGCAGCGCCACGGCGCTGGGCGTTGCCGCCACGTCATCGACGTTCAGCACCTGGGCTGCAAGCCCTTCAAATATCGGGCTGAAGCTGCCCAGGGTCAGCACCCAGCGACACCCGGCAGCACCAACCAACTCGCGCAGCCGTGCGGGCGGCGTGCTGGCTTCCAGCGGCAAAAAGGCACCACCTGCCAGCATCACAGCCAGTTGGCTGGCAATGGCTTGCATCGAGCGCGGCAGGCAAATGGCTACCACGTCTTCAGGCAGCAGGCCACTGGCCAACAGGTGGCCAGCCAGGTGTGCGCCGCGCTCGTACAGCGCGCCATAAGACAAGCTGGTGCCATCGCAAACTACGGCCACCGCCTCTGGGCGAGCAGCCGCGTGGCGCGCCAACAGCTGGGCTACGCTGGGCGGTGTGGCCTCTGGCTGGCTGCGCAACAGCACCTTGTCACGCTCGCCAGGGCTCAGGCACGACAGCTTGTCTATGCCCCGTTCCGGGTGCGCCACCGCTTGCTGCACAACAGCCTCTAAATGCGCCAGCAGCCGTTTGGCCTGGCTGGCCGTGAACAAGGCGGTGTCGTATTGCAGCAGCGCCGCCAGGCCATCGGGCGAGCGCGAGACGTGCAATTCCAGATCAAAGCGCGAGATGGGTGGTGCGGCATCGAGCGCCTGCACCTGCAGGCCTGGCAGCGCCACCTGCGCCGGCGGTGTGTTTTGCAGCGCAAACACCACCTGAAACACCGGGTGGTGCGACAGATCGCGCGCGCCGTTGAGTGCTTCCACCACCTGCTCGAACGGCGTGTCTTGCTGCGCAAACGCTTGCACCGCGGCTTTTTTGACCCTTGCCAGCAGTTCAAAAAACGTGGGTTGGCCGTGCAGGTCGGCGCGCAACGCCAGCATGTTGATGAAAAAACCCAGCATGGGCTCCAGCTCGGGCCGGGTGCGGCCCGCCACCGGTGAGCCCACGGCAAAGTCTTTTTGCCCGGAATACTGGTGCAGCACCAGTTGAAACGCTGCCATCAGCGTCATGTACAGCGACGCACCGCAGCTGGCCCCCAAGGTTTCCAGCCCTGGCAGCAGCGCGGCGGGTAGGTGGCGGGTGATGCTGGCCCCGGCAAACTGCTGGCGTGGCGGGCGTGGCTGCGCCATCGCAAGGGTCAACACCGGCACCTGGGCCAGGTGCGAAAAGTTGCCCGGCTGTGCAGGCTTGCTGCGTTGCCAGGCGGCGTAGTCGGCGTATTGCAGGGCCGGTGGTGCCAGTTCAGGGGCTTGCGGCTGATCCAGCAACTGGGCGTAGCCTTGTGCCACTTCATCAATCAGCAGGCTCAGCGACCAGGCATCGGCCACGATGTGGTGCACGGCCAGGGCGATCACATGGTCGGTGTCGCTGATGCGCAGCAACTGCGCGCGAATCAGCGGTCCGCGCTGCAAATCAAACGGGGTTTGCAAGGCGGTGCGTGTGCATTGCAGGGCCTCGTTCAGCGAGGCAATGGTTTGCAGCGTCATCGCGCATGCCGCAGCGGGGGTGTTTGCCAGCATTTGCTGGCCTTCGCCAAACACGGTGCGCAACACCGAGTGGCGCTGCACCACGCGGGCAAACGCGGCTTGCAGCGACGCGGCGTGCAGCGGGCCCAGCAGGCGCAGGCCGGCGGTAACGTTGTACGTGGCGGTGCCCGGATTGAGCTGCTCAAACAACCACAGGCGCTGCTGGGCAAACGACAGGGGCGCATGGGTCGCGCCGGGGCGCGGCGCAATGGCGTCGGCAGGTGCACTTGTTACTCCCGCGCTTGAGCCTCTGAGCCGCGCTTGCAGCAAGGCGCGCTGCCGGGGGCTCAGTGCGTCGATACGGGCCTCGATGCGGGTTTCAGTACGGTTTTGAATGCTCATGGGAATCGTGATGTGGAATTACTGCGCCAGCACATCGGCAAGCGCTGCTTCCAGTTCCGCTTCGGTCAGCGCTTCAATGTCGCTGAGCAGCTGGGCGGTGGCCTGGTGCTGCGCTGTTTCCAGCGCCGCGACCATTTCGGCCAGGGTGCTGGCATTGAAAAACTCATTGAGTGACAGCGACACCTGGCAGCGCTGCTCCAGCAGCGAAATCACGCGGGTGGTGAGCAGCGAATCGCCACCCAGCGCATACCAGTTGTCATCGGGCTTGGGCTGCTCGACGCCCAGCAGCTCTTGCCAGACCGCTTGCACGATGGTGAATGCATCGGCATCTGGTGTGTCGGGCTCGCGGGGCGCGGCTTGCAGCGTCGGTTGTGGCGCTTGATTCGCATGGCCCACGACCTGCGGCAGGCCCGCAGCCAGCACGCGTTGCAGGGCTTGCGGCTGGATGTCGGTAACGCCCGACCAGGCGATGGTGCCCGGCGCGTGGTGGGCTTGCGCAGCGTGCTGGGTGGCCAGCGCGGTGTCGGTGGCGGGGGCAATCAGTAGTTGGTAGCTGCCAGCAGGCAAGACGTGGGGCACCGCTGTTTCGCCCAAGTCAACCACGCCAACACATGTCGGAAGCATCTGCGCCAGGGCGTCTGTTGGATGCAGCGTGACCTGCGTGCCGTGCGCCCGGCACTGGGTCACTACGGCCTGCCCGTCATCGGTTTGTCGGCGTGCCTGCGATGCAAGCAGGGCCAGCATGTCATCGGCTGGGCCATGGCTGGCCAGCAGCCAGGCCGTGTCGGCTTGCGCGGCATCGGGGCCGCTGCGCAGGGTGATGGTGTGCAAGCCAACCGCTTGCAGCGCGTGCTGCCACTGCGCAACTGAGGCCAGCGGGCCAGTGGCCCCTGGCCGGTATGGGTCGTCTACGTCCCACCAGCCGGGCTCAAGCCCCCAGATGGCGTGCGTCCAGGGCTGCGTGAGCGTGCTCTCCAGCAGGCACAGCGCGCCGCCTGGGCGCAGCAGGGTTTTGATGTGGGCCAGGCTGTGGCCCAGCTGCGGCGTGACGTGCACCACGTCCAGGCCCAGCACCAGGTCAAACGACGCTGCATCAAAGCCCTGCGTCAGCGGGTCGCTGCGCAAATCGAGCCGGCGCACGTCGAAGTCTGTCAAGCCCAGTTGCTGGGCCTGGGTGCGAGCGCCGTGCAAAAAGCTGGTGCCCAGGTCGGTAAAGCAATAGGAGAAGGGCAAGCCTTGCAAGGCAGCCATCAGCGGCTGGGTCAGCGCGCCGGTACCTCCGCCCACTTCCAGAATGCGCAGCGGTGGGCGCGACGCGTGCGCCAAAGCCTTGGCCCAGTCGCTCACCCACTGGCAGGTCATGCGCACACAGTGCGCGCGCGAGGAGTGGCGACTCAGCACCGGTGCGGCCTGTTGAAACAACTGGCTGCCGATGTCTGACGCCACCACGGCGGTGCCCGGCAGCTGGCCCGCCAGCACGGCGGCATGGTGGCTGGCGCAATGCCCCAGCAAGGCCACCAACGGCGCATGGTCGGGTGCCAGCGTCAGCACCTGCAGTTGGCAGGCTGCGAGACGTGGCGGGTCGCGCAGCACCTGCAAATGGCCTGCGTCCAGGCGACACGTGGTGCCATCGTTCAGCCCGGCCAGCAAGGCTTGCAGCATGCATTCAAAGGCCGGAATAACGCGCAGTGCACGGGTGATGTCGTTGACTGCCAGGCGCTGGCCCGCTTGCAGCAGCAGGCCTGCGCTGGCCAGCAGCTCACAGGTGTGGGCACGGGCCAGCTCGGCCAGGGCCTGCTGCAACTGCGGCGAGCGCTGGGCCTGGCTCCACGGGCCTGCTTGCGCGTCGAGCTGCTCCCAATACCGCCTGGCATCGGCCGACGGTTGCTGCCCGCCCACCCAGGCGATCTGCTGCGCGCCCAGTTGTGCCAAGGCGCGTACGACCTGCAACGCCAGTGCCGAATCACCACGCACCACATGCACGCCGGGGCTGCTGGCTTGAAACGCGGCCCATGATGGTGAAGGCAAGCCCGCCGCAGGCTTGTCAACCCAATGCCGCTGGCGCTGGAAGGGGTAGGTGGGCAGGTGAACGTGGCGGGCCTGCGCCGCGCCGGGCAGGGTGTTCCAGTCCACCGCCTCGCCCTGGCACCAGCGCAGGCCGATGGCGGTCAGCACCTCGTGGTGTATGCCGGTGGCGCTGCTGCCTGGGTTCTGGCGCAGCGCGTCAATCGCTTGCGCAGGGGTCTGGGCGACGACAAAACGTCGGCAGGGCCAGTGGCGGCGGCCGGTTTGCAGGGTGCGGGCAATGTTCAGCAGGCTGACAGACGCTATGTTTTTAGTAGCTGCTTGAGCAATAAATCCCTGGGCTGATGGCTGATTTGACTCTAAATCGGGTATTTGAAGCGCTGTGGCGAGGTGGTCGGCCAGTTCGAGCGCCATTTGACTCAGCGCGGCTTCGTTGTGCGCCGACAGCACCAGCAGCGCGGGGCTTGGCGATGCGGCCGAGCGTTGGGTCACCGGCGGGCTGGCCAACACCGCATGCGCGTTCGTGCCGCCCATGCCAAACGAGCTGACGCCAGCCACCATCGGCGCATCCAGCTGCTCAAACCGCTGCGCCACATACACCGGGCTGGCCGCGAAGTTGATTTCCGGGTTGGGCGCTTGAAAGTGCAGCGTGGGGTAGATCTCGCGGTGTTTCACGCTGAGCACCGCCTTGATAAAGCCGGCAATGCCCGCACCGGTATCCAGGTGGCCGATGTTGGACTTGACCGAGCCGATGGCGCAAAAACCGGTTTGCTGGGTGTGCTGGCGAAAGGCGCGGGAAATGGCGGCCACCTCAATCGGGTCGCCCAGTGCGGTGCCGGTGCCATGCGCCTCCAGGTAGCGCACCTGGCTGGCGTGCACGCCAGCCAGCGCCAGCGCCTGGCCAATCACCTGGGCCTGGCCCATTTCGCTGGGCGCGGTCATGCTGATTTTGTCCACGCCGTCGTTGTTGACCGCAGTGGCTTTGATGACGGCGTGAATCGGGTCGCCGTCGGCCAGCGCATCGGCCAGGCGCTTGAGCACCACCACGCCCGCGCCGTTACCCCGTGTGGTGCCGCTGGCCTGTGCGTCAAAGGCGCGGCAATGGCCGTCGCGCGACTCAATCGAGCCGCTGTGAAACAAGTAGCCACCAGCCTCCAGCTGCGTCAGGCTGCTGGCCCCTGCCAGCGCCAGGGTGCATTCACCGGCCAACAGGCTTTGCACTGCGCAGTGCACGGCCACCAGACCGGTGGAGCAGCCGGTTTGCACATTCATGCTGGGGCCGCGCAGGTCCAGCAGGTGCGAGACGCGCAGGGTTAAAAAATCAGCCTTGTTGCCCAACGTCACCCCCAAGCCGCCGACCGAGGCCAGTAGGGCCTGCGCATGCTGCAAATGCCCCAGCAAATACAGGCTGGTGCCCACCCCAGCGTAAATGCCCACCGCCTGCCCGGCCACGCGGGCAATCTGGCCCGCGTCTTCCAGCGCCTGCCAGGCGCATTCCAGAAACAGCCGTTGCTGGGGGTCGGTGATTTGCGCTTCGCGTGGCGAAATGCCGAAGAACGCGGCGTCAAAGTCAGCCGCGCCTTGCAGCGGGCCACCGGCCAGCACGTAGTCGGGGTGGTTCAGCAGCTCGGCTGGCACACCGGCGTCCAGCAGACTTTGGCGGCTGGGGCGCGGAATCGATTCGCGGCCCGCGGCCAGGTTGGCGCGGAACTGCTGGTAGTTCGGCGCGTCGGCAAAGCGGCAGGCCATGCCGATGACGGCGATGTCACTAGGACTGTGGGTGCTTGTGGGTTCGGTGCTCATGGCGCGGGTTCGGTTGCAGCCGCCCGGCGGCGCTGCTGCTGGGCCAGTGCGGTTTGCCGTGCGGTGGCGGCATCGGCAGTGACCTGGGTGGGCTGTGCCTCGCCATGCGCCAGAAACTGCGCCAGACGGCGGATGGTGGGCAGGCGAAACAGCGTGGGCATGGGCAAATCGGTCTGCGTCAGTGCGCAAATGCGCCCGCGCAGCTCCATCAACAAAATCGAATGACCGCCCAGCTCGAAGAAGTTGTCGTCCAGGTCAATGTCGGGCACAGACAAGAGCTGCATCCACAGCGCATGCAGTTGCTGCTCCCAATCGGCCTGGGTAGAGCCCACGGCCATGGGGGTGGGCTGCGCGGCTGTGCTGACGGGCACATGGCTGATCTGAACCGGCGTTTCCCCCTGCAACACCGCCACGGTGGCCTCTGGCTGCGCCAGCAGTTGGTGCAGCAGCGCCACAAAGTGATGGGCCATGCGTTCGATACGGGCGGGCTCAAACAGGTCGGTGCTGTACTCAAACACCGCCGACAACGCCGTGCCATCGGGCACCAGCGACAGGGTCAAATCAAACTTGGCGGTGCGGTTGTCAATCGGCAGTGCTTCAATGGCCAGGCCGGGCAAATCCAGCGACACCGACGGCGTGTTTTGCAGCACAAACAGGGCTTGAAACAACGGGTTGCGGTCGCTGCGGCCGGCCGCGCCTAAGCCGCTGACCAGTTTTTCAAACGGCAGCTCCTGGTGGGCATAGGCATGGTTGGCCTGCTCTCGCACGCGGCGCACCAGCTCGGTAAAGCTGGGCTGGCCGCTCAGGTCGGCGCGAAACACCAGGGTGTTGGCAAAAAAGCCGATCAGCGGCTCCAGCTGCGCGCGCGGGCGATTGGCAATGGGTGTGCCCACGCCAAAGTCGGTTTGCCCGCTGGCCTGGTGCAGCAGCACCCAGAAGCCCGCCAAAAACACCATGAAGTCGCTGGCGTTTTCGGCTTTGGCAAAGCTTGCTGCCCGTTCGCACAGCGCCAGTGGCAGCGCCAGCGTGAACAGGTCGCCGCTGCCGGTGGGTTGCGCGGGGGCTGGCCGGTCGGTGGGCAGTTGCAGATCGGGCAGGCCGTGCAGGCGCTCGCGCCACCAGTTCAGCTCGGCTTGCAGGTGGCTGGCAGACAGGGCTTCGCGTTGCCACACCGCGTAGTCGGCGTATTGCACGGGCAGTGGTGGCAGCGGGTTGGCCTGGCCCTGGCTGTAGGCGGCATACAGCGCGCCCAACTCGTGGGTCAGCACGCCCAGCGACCAGCCGTCTGACGCGATGTGGTGCTGGGTCAGCAGCAGCACATGCTCGCGCTCGCTCAGGCGCAGCAGGTGGGCGCGCAGTGGCAGTTGGGTGGTCAGGTCAAACGCGGTGAGGGTTTCTTGTGCGCGCAGTTGCAGCGCCTGCGCCGGTGTCACATGGCTGAGCTTCAACGCGAAGGCCGACGCGTCTTGCACCAGCTGGCAGGTGCGACCATTGACCTGGCCGAACAGCGTGCGCAGGCTTTCGTGGCGCTGCACCACGGTGTGCAAGGCGCGGGCCAGCGCATCGGCATGCAAGGGGCCCAGCAATCGCAGCGATACCGGAATGTTGTAGACCCGTGGGTTGACGCCCATTTGCTGGGTGAACCACAGGCGCTCTTGCGCAAACGACAGCGGCGGCGGGCCGGGTGGGCGGGGCGCAATGGCACCTGGCGCGGGTTTGCTGGTCTTGGCCTGAGCCGCCCGCACCAGCGTCGCCAGGCCGGCCACGGTGGGCGTGTCCAGAAAATCGTCCAGCCCCACATGCAGCGCAAATGCGTCGTTCACCCGCACCACCACCTGGGTGGCCAGCAGCGAGTGGCCGCCCAGCTCGTAAAAGTCGTCGTCAATGCCAATGTCTTGCACACCCAGCAGCTTGCGCCAGATCTCGGCAATGCCGCGCTCCACCGCGTCACGCGGGGCTTGCACGGCGGTTGCGGTGTCGGGGCGTGCCACTGGCGACAGCGCGTCGCCAATCAGGCTTTTGGCGCGCAGCGCGTCCTGGGCGATCAGCACGCGCAAATCGTGCTGGCAAATGGCGATGCGGGGTGCTCCGTGGTGCAGCGCCCGCAGCATGGCGGCTGCGCCTTCGGCATCCGACAGGCCGTCGGCATCGGGCATCGCGTTGTCAATGCGCTGGCGTTGCGCCCAGCGCTGCAAGGCGGCCACCGACATGCCCGATTCGCGCCAGTCTGACCAGTTGATGGTGACGGTGTGGCCCGGTGCGCCACGGGCGCGTCGGTAGCGGGCGTAGTGGTCTTGAAACTCGTTGGCTGCGGCATAGCCCACCTGGCCAAACTTCACGTGGTACAGCGCGGTGCCCAGCGACGAGCACATCAGAAAAAAGTCCAGCGGCTCGTTGGCGCACACCGCATCGAGCGCCACCGTGCCCTGCACCTTGGCGCGGATGGTGTGCAGGGTCTGCTCGGCGCTGCGGTGGTGAATCAGGCCTTCGTAGTCAGCAATACCGGCGGCGTGAAGCACACCGCGAACCACGCCGTGCTCCGCGCCAAAGTGGCTGCGGGCCTGGGCCAGCACCGCTTGCAGCTGGGCGGGCTCGGCCACGTCGGCCTGGCACACCAGCACCTGCGCACCGGCCGCTTCCATACGGCGGATCGCCGCAATCGCGCGGCGGGTGGTGTGGCTGGCGCTGTCGGTGTCGGTGCCGGGCACAGTGTCAGCCAGCGCGGCATCCCAGCCGCTGCGCGCGGGCAAGGGCGAGCGGCCCACCAGCACCAGACGGGCCTGCACCTGCTCGGCCAAAGCCTGGGCAAACGCCAGGCCCATGCCGCCCAGGCCACCGGTAACCAGGTAGCAAGCGCCGAGGCGCAGCAGGCTGGCGGCATGAGGCGGTGGCACGGAGGTGGGCAGGTAGTCTTCTACCCAGCGGCGGCCACCGCGGCAAACCACCACGTCGGGGCTTGGGCTGTGTAGCTCGCACCACAAAGCGTGTAGCGCGGCGGGCGTGTCCGCTGCGCCCACATCGGCCACGCGGCAGGCAATGCGGTCGTATTCCTGGCTCACGATTTTTGCGGCCCCCAGCAGGGTGGCGTGCGCCGGTTGCAGGCGGGCGTCGTCTAGCACCTCCAGCACATGGCTGAGCGCCACCAACAGGCCAAAGCGCTCGGGCCGGGCGCCCAGGGCCTGCACCAGGGCCAGCAAAGCGTTCATTCCAAGGTCAAAACCGCTATCGGCCCAGAGATTTATTACTGGGGCAGCTACTAATTCAGTAGCAACTTTGACTCCTTCCCCCAGCGGGGTAAGGGGCAAACCGCAGTCCCCGACCTTGAGCGTGAACCCATGCACCACCTGCGTGGGCAGCAGGTTTTGCTCAGCCAGTTCGTCCAGCAGCCGCGCGTAGTCGGCGCGCTCGGCTGGGCGCAGGGTGTAGCGGCCATCGGCCAGCTGGGCGTAGTGCTCACCGGGGACTACCTGCACCACCGGGCGGTTCAGCCGGGTGGCCAGGGCGCAGCACAGACCGTGCGCATCGACTAGCAGTAGCAGTGGGCCGGTGCCTTCTGTCTGCGAATCGGCGGCAATTTCGCGCCAGATCGGGGTGTAAAACCAGTCGGCCATGTCGGGCGTGCGCGGTGGCATGGCCAACGGGTCGGGTGTGGCCGTGGCGTTTGCTCGCAGCGGGGCGGGCTCAATCCAGTGGCGCTGGCGGTTGGTGGTGGGGACCGTGACAGGTGTGCGCGCCGCGGCCGCCGGCTGTGGCGCTTGCTGCAACACCACATGCGCATTCGTGCCGCCCATGCCAAACGAGCTGACCCCCGCCCGGCGCAGCGGCGCAGCCCACGCGCGGGTTTCGCTGGGCACTTCAAAGCGCGTGCCCGCCAGGTTCAGGCGCGGGTTGGCCTGTGCGTAGTGCAGCGTGGGCACCAGCAGCCCCTCGCGCACCACCAGCGCCGCCTTGATCAGCCCCACCACACCGGCCGCGGTGTTCAGGTGCCCGAGGTTGGATTTGACTGAGCCCAGCGCACAAGGCGGGCCGTCATTGCCCAGTACCTGGGCCAGCGCGGCCACCTCAATCGGGTCGCCCAGCGCAGTGCCGGTGCCATGGGTTTCCACATAGCCCATGCTGCTGGCCGGCACATCGGCCACCGCCAGCGCAGCCGCAATCACGGCAGCCTGGCCACTGGTGCTGGGCGCGGTAAAGCCCACTTTGTCATGCCCGTCGTTGTTGATGGCTGAGCCTTTGATGACGGCATGCACCACATCGCCTGCGGCCAGCGCGTCGTCCAGCCTTTTCAGCACCACCACGCCCACGCCACTGCCCGGCACGGTGCCATTGGCCTGGCTGTCAAACGGGCGGCAATGGCCGTCGGGCGACAAAATCATGCCCTCTTGCGCCCAGTAGCCGCGCACCTGCGGCAGGTCTATGGACACACCACCGGCTAGCGCTACCGCACATTCGCCGTTGATCAGTGCCTGCACTGCCATGTGCACGGCCACCAGCGAGGTGGAGCAGGCGGTTTGCACGCAGACGCTGGGGCCTTTGAGGTTCAGCGCGTAGCTGGCGCGGGTGGGCAATGCGTCGCCGCTGTTGCCCAGCATCACGTCAAAGCCCGTGCTGGTCTGCATCACATCGGGGTTGCCCAGCAGGTTGTTCAGCAAATACAGGCTGGTGGCCGCACCGGCAAACACGCCCACATCGCCATCGGCTGGCGTGCCACCGGCATGGGCCAGCGCCGCCTGGGCACATTCGAGAAACAGCCGGTGCTGCGGGTCCAGCAGCGCGGCTTCGCGGGGGTTCAGGCCAAACTGGGCGGCGTCAAACAGCGCCACGTCAGACAGCACACCCTTGGCCTTCACGTAGCGCGCATCGGCCAGGGTTTCGTTGCTCACACCTTGCTCGCGCAACTGCGCATCGGTGAAGCGGGTGATGGACTCCACGCCTGCTTGCAGGTTGGCCCAGAAGCTGTCCAGGTCATCAGCGCCTGGCACGCGCAGGGCCATACCCACAATGGCGATGTCGGTCAGCGCGACGGTGTTATCAGACGGATTCACGGCGGGGTTCTTCATGGTTGGCAGGCGCGTCGGCAAGGCCTGCCCGTCGGCTGCGCAGTGCGGCGCGGCGGTCTTGTATGGCGGGGTGGTCAGCGGGGCGGTCGGCGGGTGTGGCCAGCGCGACGGGTTTGCTTGCGCCATCCAGGTACAGCGCTTGTGCGGCGATGGTGGGGTAGCGAAACAGCTCGACGATGGGCACCTCGCGCCCGGTGGCAGTTTGCAGCCGCTGCTGCAACATCACCAGCCGGATGGAGTGGCCGCCGACCTCGAAAAAATTGTCGTGTTCACCCAGCGCTGCCGTGCCCAGCACCTCGCGCCAGGCCTGGCTCACCAACGCGAGGGTGCCGGACGGGGCGGTGGCGGTCGCCGTCGTGGTGACGTCTTTTGCGTTGGGTAGCGCACGCGCATCAATCTTGCCGTTCACCGTGGTGGGCAGCGCGGGCAGTTGCAGCAGGGCGCTGGGCAGCATGTACACCGGCAGGCGCTGCGCCAAGTGGGCGCGCAGTTCGCGCACCGGCACCGCCGCATCTGCCACAAACCAGGCCACCAGCCGTGCGTGCGGTGTGCCTGCGTCTTGCACCGCGACATGGGCCGCTTGCATGCCAGCAAAGCCCAGCACAGCGGCTTGCACCTCGGCTGGCTCAATGCGAAAACCGCGCAGCTTGACCTGCTGGTCGGTGCGGCCCAGGTACTCGATCTGGCCTTGCGGGTTGTAGCGACCCAGGTCGCCGGTGCGGTACAGGCGCTGGCCAGGCACACCAAACGGGTCGGGCACGAAACGCGTGGCAGTCAGGGCGGCGTCGTTCAGGTAGCCGCGCGCGTCGCCGCTGCCGCCCAGGTAAATCTCGCCCGGCACGCCAATGGGCACCGGTTGCAGGCGGCTGTCCAGCACACAGGCTGTTGTCGCGGCCAGCGGCGTGCCAATGGGTACATGTGTCGCGTGTTCAGCCACCTGGGTCACCGTTTGGGCCAATGCAAACGTTGTGGTTTCGGTCGGGCCGTAGACGTTTTTGAAATTGCGCGGCGCAGCGCTGGCCAGTACCCGGCGAACGGCATCAGGCGGCACGGCCTGGCCACCCACCAGCAGGTCGGTCAGGCCGCCAAACATGTCGGGCCTGGCCTGGGCCAGTTGGGCAAACCAGGCGGTGCTTAAAAACGCGGTGGTCACGCCGTGGTGTTTGAGCGTGTGGGCGAAGTCGTCTGCCGAAATCAGGGTTTCAGCAGACACCACCACGAGTTGGCCACCGTTGAGTAAAGCGCCCCAGATTTCAAAGGTGCTGGCATCAAACGAGGGGCTGGACAGGTGGGCCAGCACGGTCTGTGCGTTCAGTTGCGCGTAGTTGTTGCCCCGCACCAGATCGACCACGCTGCGCTGCTCAATGCCAATGGCCTTGGGTTTGCCGGTGGAGCCAGAGGTGAACATCACATAGGCCAGGTTGCTGGGGTGAACGGTGGGTGGGCTAAAGGGCAAGGTGCCTTGGCAGGCATCCAACGGCAACGCGACCAGTTGCCCGGCCTCAATCAGATCGTGTGCCCACGGCGGCGCTTCATCGCCACACAGCAGCACGCTGATGCGGGCCTCCCGTGCCATTTGCTGCAGCCGTGCAGCCGGGTATTGCGGATCCAGCGGCACATAGGTGCCACCGGCCAGCACCACGGCCAGCGTGGCCACCACGTTGGCCGCCGAGCGTGGCAGGCACAGGCCAACCCGGGTTTCCACACCCACGCCCTGGTGCGCCAGCGCGCTGGCCACTTGCTCGGCGCGCTGGTGCAGCTGGGCATAGCTGTAGCGCAGCTCCCCATCAACCAGGGCAGTGGCCTGCGGGCGCTGCGCCACCTGCTGCACAAACAGCGAAGCCAGCGTGGCCCCGTCTTGCGCCAGGGCAGGGCCTGCGCGCCAGGCCAGCACCGCTTGCTGCTGTTCGGTGCTCAGCAAGGCCAGGTTGCACAGGGGTGCGCTGGGTTGCGCGATGGCGGCATGCAGCAGCGTGTGCCAGCACTGGATGAAGCGCTGCGCGGTGGCTGGCTCAAACAGTTGCGCGTCGTATTCCAGCCAGGTCGACAGTGCCCCGGCTGAGGGGTCGGTCACGCCAAAGGTCAGGTCAAACTTGGCGGTGTGGGCGGGCAGTGAATGCGGCTGAACCACCAGGCCGGGCAGCTGCAAGGCCGGGGCTGATTGTTCAAACGACAGCGCCACCTGAAACACCGGCTGGGTATCCGGGCCGCGTGCGGCCCCGTTGGCGGCCACGATGTCTTCAAACGGTACCTGTTGGTGGCTGTGGGCTTGCAGCATGGCGCTGCGCACCTGGCCCAGCAGGTCTTCAAACGAGTCCTGCATGCGCGGCGACAGCCGCACCGGCAAGGTGTTCACGAAATGCCCAATCAAGGGCTGAAGCGCCGCTTGGCTGCGGCCCAAAAACGGCACGCCAATCGCAAAGTCGGTTTGCCGCGTCAGGTGGGCCAGCACCGCTTTCACGCTGGCCAACACCACCATGAACAGCGTCACACCCTGGTGCCGGGCCAGCGCGCGCACTGCATCGCTGGCTTGCGGCGCCAATTCCAGGCGCTCCAGACCACCCCGGCCCAGCCGCACGGCGGGGCGCGGGTGGTCGGTGGGCAGGTTCAGCGGCGGCACACCGGCCAGGGTGGTTTGCCAGTAGGCCAGGCTGGCCTGAAACGCCGGGCTGCTGCGCTGGCTTTGCTGCCACAGTGCGTAGTCGGTGTATTGAATGGCCAGCGCGGGCAAAGGCGCTTGTGTTGGCCCATAGACCGCCATCAGCTCGTGCACCAGGATGGCCAGCGACCAACCGTCGGCCACGATGTGGTGCAGCACCAGCAGCAGCACATGGCTGTCGTCTGCCAGCGTGTACAGGTGTGCGCGCAGGGGCGCGTCATGCGCCAGGCTGAAGGGGCGCTGTGCCGCTTGTGCCAGGTGGCCCGCCAGGTCATTGGCTTGCCGCGCAGCAGGCAGATGGCTGAGATCGGTGGTGGTCAGGGTTACAGCTTGCGCAGGGTGCACCACCTGCCAGGGCGCGTCGTCGCGCCACTCAAACCGGCTACGCAGCACCGCATGGCGTTCAACGATGGTGCCCAATGCCTGGGCCAGCGCAGGCGGGTTCAGCGGCCCGGTCAGGCGCAGTGCAAAGGGCATGTGGTAGGCCGCGCCGGGCTGGGCCTGCTCGACAAACCACAGCTGGCGCTGCGCCGAAGACAGGGGATAGGCGTTGGATAGCTGCTGGGTGGCAACCAGCGGTGAGCTGGCAATGTGGGGTGGTGCATCGTCTGCCGAGCTGGCCATGCATTGGGCCAGTGCAGCCAGCGTGGGCGCGTTGAACACCGCCGACCAGGGCAAGTTGACGCCAAACACATCTGCCACCCGCGCCATCAATTGCGCCACGCGCAGCGAATGGCCGCCGAGCGCAAAAAAATCATCGTCGGGCGCAACCGATGCGCAACCCAGCACCTCGCACCAAATGCCAGCCAGCAGCTCCTGCGTGGGGTCGGTGAACACGGGCGCAGCCGGGTTTGTGGGCGATGCGTGTGTCAACGGCTCCGGCAGCGCCGCCACATCCAGCTTGCCGTGAACCGTCAACGGCAGGGCAGCCAGGCGCACCCAGGCGGCGGGCAGCATGTAGTCGGGCAGGTGCTGCGCCAAGGCGGTGCGCAGGGCTGCATCATTCAGCTCAACCGGGCCACCCAGGTAAGCCACCAGGGCCAGCTCACCAGCCACCATGCGGGCCACCACCGCCAGCTCCACGCCCGCAAGCACACGCCGCAGCGCTGCTGCCACTTCATCCGGCTCAATGCGAAAGCCGCGAATCTTCACCTGCCGGTCGGCCCGGCCCAGGTATTCGAGTTGACCGTCTGGCCAACGGCGCGCCAGATCGCCCGAGCGGTACAGGCGCTGGCCCACGGCAAACGGGTGCGGTATGTAGCGCTGCGCGGTGAGGGCGCTTTGGTGCAGGTAGCCGCGTGCCACGCCACCACCGCCCACATACAACTGGCCCACCGCGCCCACGGGCACCGGGCGCAGCTGCGCATCCAGCACCTGCACGTCAAACTCGGGCAGGGCTTGGCCAATCAGGCTGGCACCGGCTTGCATGACCTGGGCCTGCGTGACCTGGGCGTGTGTCACGCGGTGCCAGGTGACATGCACCGTGGTTTCGGTGATGCCAAACATATTGACCAGCGCGGGTGCGGCGTCGCCATGGCGGGCCATCCACGGTGCCAGCTGGCTGGGCGACAGGGCTTCGCCGCCAAAAATGATCCAGCGCAGCTTTAAGGGGCTGTCGTCCGCCGCATCCGCCGTCTGAAACTGCAAAAACGCCGTCGGTGTCTGGTTGAGCACCGTGACGCCGTGCTGCGAGACGAGCTGGCGAAACAGCCGGGGGGAGCGCGCGGTTTCATACGGCACCACCACCAGCCCACCGCCGTGGCACAAGGCACCCCAGATCTCCCACACCGAGAAGTCAAACGCGGGCGAGTGAAACAATGTCCACACATCGTCTGGCCCAAAGCCAAAGTGTGGCTGTGCGGTGCGCAACAGGCTGGCGATGTTGCCGTGGGTCACGGCCACGCCCTTGGGCTGGCCGGTGGAGCCCGAGGTGTAGATCACATAGGCGAGCTGGTCGGGGTGGGTTTGAACCGGGAGGGCCGCCAGGCCATGGGCTTCGTTGATCTGGGTGACGGTCAACACCGCAACCGCTGTTTGCAACGAGCCCCGCAGGCTGTCGCTGGTGATGACCAGGCTGGCCTGCGCGTCGTGCAGGATGAACTGGCTGCGGCTGGCCGGGTAGGCCGGGTCGATGGGCACATAGGCCGCACCGCAGCGCAGCACCGCCAGCATGGCCACGATCAGGTCGGTGCCGCGCTGCAGGTAGATGGCCACGCGCTGCTCGGGTTTCACGCCGCGCTGCTGCAAGGCGGCCGCCCAGTGGGCGACGCGGGTTTCCAGTTGCGCGTAGCTGGTCCAGGAGTTATCAAAAAAGATAGCACGCGACCCAATGGATCTCTGGGCTACCTGCTCATGAATGGCCTGAAAGCCATTTGCATCCACACGGATGGCCGGCACGGCGGGCCCTTCTTGCAACCACGGAATCTGCGCCAGACGTTGCTCGGGCGCGGCCACCAGCGCCTGCAGCAGATGCTCAAACTGCGCCAGCAAGCGTTGGGCCGTGGCGCTGGCATACCGGTATCCGTCTGCCGTCAGGCGCAGGCTGTAGCGGCTGCCCGGAATCACCGTGAGCACCAGCGGGTAGTGCGTGCCGCCTTCGTGGTCTACGGCTGTGACCTGCAGCGCTGTTTGTGATTGCAGCGCCCGGGCCACCGGGTAGTTTTCAAATGCCACCAGGCTTTCAAACAGCGGCTGGCCGCCCCAGCTGGGCATGCTGGACAGCGGTACATGCGCAAAGGCCAGCGCCTGGCTTTGCGCGCTGTGCAGGGCTTGGAGCCAGGCTGCCACCGTGGACGCGGGGTTTAGATGCACCCGCACCGGCACCGTGTTCAAAAACAGCCCAATGGCGGTTTGCGCGCCAGCAAGCTCCACCGGGCGGGCGGCCACGGTGGTGCCAAACAACACCTCAGGCTGGCCACTCTGGCTGGCCAGCAACAGCGCCCAGGCCGCTTGCACCACGGTGTTGGGGGTGATCTGGCACTGACGCGCCAGTGCGTCCAGCGCGCTGCTGGCGTGGGTGCTCAACTGCACCTGAGCGGTGTGGGCCGCAGCCAACTCCGTTAGCCCATCCAACGCCCTATCCACAGCTACCGGCAGCGGGGTGGGCGCGTTCAAACCATCCAGGTAGCTGCGCCAGAACACGGCTTTGGCAGGCGTGTTGTGCGTGTGCAGCCAGCGGGCATAGGCCTGGTAGGGCATGGCCGCGGGCAGGGCTTGTTTCTCAAACGCCTTGACCACCTCGCCCAACACCAAAAAGGCCGACCAGCCATCTAGCAGTGCATGGTGAAAGGTCCACACCAGGCGGTACTGGTCGCCGGGCAACGCCAGCAAGCTCACGCGCAGCGGCGGGGCGTGGGTGGCGTCAAAGCCAGTCTGGCGGTCGTGGGCCAGCCAGTTGGCCAGCGCATGCGGCTCAATCGCCTGGTCACGCCAGTCCAGTGTGGGCGTGGCCAGCACGGCCACCAGTGGCTGGGGCAGGCCTTGCCACACAAACACGCTGTGCAGCGCTTCATGGCGCGCCACCACCGTGCGCCAGGCCTGCTGCAGCGCGGCAACATCCAGCGGGCCTTGCAGGCCGATGCTCAACTGCTCGGTATACAGGCCGCTGGTGCCCGAATCAGCACGCCAGCTGTGCGACAGCAGGCCCACTTGCAAAGCCGTGGCCGGGTACAGCGCGCGGTAGTAACGCCCGCCGTGGGGCAGGCGGGCGATGTCGGCGGTACTCAGCCCCGCCAGCGGAAAGTCGCTGGCGCTGCGGCCACCGGCATCGGGCAGGCGCAGTGCATCGACCAGTGCTTGCAGGGCGTGCAGGTGGTCTTGCGCCAGGCGGCTCAGCGTGTCGATGTGGTGCAGGCCTTCGCTATACGTCCAGTCGATCTGCAACTGCCCATCAATCACCACCGCGCCCACGGTGATGGCGTGGGGCCGGTGGGCCACGGGGCTGGCCATGGGGCCGGGGTGCTCGCTGGCGCGGGCAAATGGCGACAGGTCGGCCACCACACCGTCGTACTGGCCCAGGTAATTGAATGCCACTTGGCGGGCGGGCAAGGCTGGGTGCTGGGCTTGGAGCAAGCCATAGCCCAAGCCTTTGCCCGGCACCTGGCGCAGGGCTTCTTTGACGGCAACCAGCTGCTGCACCGCATCGCTGTGCGCCCCGCACGGCAACGCAAACGGGTACAGCGCGGTGAACCAGCCCACGGTGCGCGACAAATCACTGTGCGCACACAGGCTTTCGTCGCGGCCATGGCCTTCCAGGTCAATCAGCAAGGCGCTCTGGCCGCACCAAAGGCCCAGCGCCTGGCCCATGGCTGCCAGCAGCACATCGGGCACATCGGTGTTCCAGGCGCTGCCCACCTGGTGCAGCAGGGCCTGGGTGCGTGTGGCATCCAGCTGCACCGTCACGCTGCGTTGCTGGGCCACCCGATTGGTGCCGTGTGGCATGTCCAGCGGAATCTGTGTGGCGGTGTTGGCCAGGCCCGCCCAGTGCGGCCATTGACCCGCAAGTTGCGGCGCATGCGCCTGCGCGGCCAACAACCAGCGCCGGTACGAGGTGGTTTTCAAGCCCAGGGCCACCGGCTGGCCTTGCAGCACCTGCTGGCAAGCCTGACGCAAATCGTCGATCAGGATGCGCCACGACACCGCATCGACCAACAAGTGGTGAACCACCAGCAGCAGCCGTGCACCGCGCCCGATGCCCAAGTCCACCCGCAGCGCGGCCACCAGCGGGCCATCCAGCGTGCCATCCAGTTGCAGGCTGGCCTGGGTGGCGTGCAGGTGCGCGGCCAGGGCCTGGGGCAGGTCAGCATCGGCCACGGTGGCCAGGTTGACGCTTTGGTAAACCCAGGCCTGCTCGGGGCTGCGGGGCCCTTGCAGCCAGCGGCCCTGGTGCTGGGAAAAGCCCAGGCACAGCGCATCGTGCTGCGAGACCAGTGCGGCCAGCGCGGGGCGCAGCACGGCATCTGTCAATGCACTGCCATCGGGAATGCCCAGCAACACCGATTGGTTGAAGTGGTGGGGTTGGGCCAGCGCCTGCTCGAAAAACCAGTGCTGGATGGGCGACAGCGCAAACGGCGTGGGGTCGCTGGCATCGTCGTTGGCGACTTCGGTGGGCATGATGGCCGTCTTGGCGACCTGCGCCAGGCTGGCCAGGGTTTGGTGCTCGAACAGGTCTTTGACCGCCAGTTGCAGGCCCGCCTGGCGGGCGCGGCTGACGACCTGAATGCTCAGAATGGAGTCGCCACCCAGCGAGAAGAAGTTGTCGTGCAAGCCCACCTGGCTGCGGCCCAGCAAATCGCACCAGATGCCGTGCAGCAACTGCTCGGTGGGGCTGGCGTCTTGCGTGGCAATCGGTGCGTCGCCTGGCTGGGTGTCAGCAGATTCAGCCAGCAACTTGGTGCGGTCAATTTTGCCGTTCACCGTGAGCGGAAAAGCGCTCAGCGCCACCAGCTGGGCCGGCTGCATGTAGTCGGGCAGCAGGGCTTTCAGGTGGGCTTGAATGCTGGCCAGTTGCTGCTGGGTGTTGTGCGGCACCAGGCTTTGCAGCAGCGGGTTGTTGATCTGAGCCGGTTCAGTGGTGGTGGCGGGCAGCCAGTGGCGCGGGCGACCGGTATGCGGCGGCTCGAACAACGCGGCAAAGCAACCGGGCCGGGTGGGTGCCAGTCGCAGCTGCAGGCCCAGCTGCGCGGCCAGCGCCCACAGGGCTTGCGGGTCTATGCCCGAAACCTTGGCCGCAGCGGCTTGCAACTGCGCCACGCTACCGGTGAAGCTGGGCAGGGCCTGCGCGGCCCAGTGGTGGCTGGCGGTGCGGGCATCGGGCAGGCCGGTGACTTCAAGCGTGTGGGTGGCGTTATCACGTACCCAGTTACTCACCCAGTTGCTGACCCAGTCTTGCAAGGCCTGCCAGCTGCTCAGTTCAGCCCAGTTGCGCTGCGCATCAGGCTGTAGCGGCGCTTGCGGCACGCCTTTGTACAGCGTGGCGTCGTAGCGGTAGCAGCTCATTTCGTTGCGGTCTGCGGCCTGCTTGATTTGTATATCGACAAACGCCACCTGGCCGGTTTGTGCCGCCCAGTCGCGCAGGTAAGCGGCGTCCAGCAACAGCTCTTTTTCGGCTGCCATGGCCTGCTCAATCGCTGGCAGCAGGCTGCTTGCCGGTGCATCGGGTGCGGCGTGGTGCAGCTGAATCTGGGTTTGAAAAGCCCGCTGCAAAGCCAGTGGCCGCACATCGCCCACAAACACCGCGCCGGGCGCAGCCAGGGCCTGCACAGCCGCATGCAGCACGCGCTGCAAGTAGGTGGCATCGGGGAAGTACTGCACCACCGAGTTGATAACCACCGCATCAAAGCTGGCGGGCTCTATGCCTTGCGCGTCGTCTGCCAAGCGCTGCTCCAGCGTGATGTGGTCTTGCCCGGCCAGGGCCTGGCGCAGCTGTGCAATCACTTCGCCTGAAAAATCAGTAGCGTGGTAGGCAGCGGCGGTGGGTGCCAACTGGTGCAGCAGCAGGCCGCTGCCGCAGCCAATTTCCCAAATGCGGGCGGCGTCCAGGGCTTTGATGCGGGCCACGGTGGCATCGCGCCACGCAGCCATTTCGGCAGCCGGTATGGGCTGGCGGGTGATGCTGCTGTTCCAGCCGGCAATGCGCAGCGTGGCATCGCCTTCAGGTGTGGCGTAGTTCAGGTCGTACAGGTCTTGCCATTCCTGGGTTCGCTGGCTGGGTAGGGCCGTGGCTGGCGTTGTGCTGTTGAGGGTGTCGTTGGCTTGCAGTTGCACCCAGGCCGCCAGCCGCGCAGGGCCCGCGTCGCGGCGCACCAGCACCAGGGCTTGCGCCACCGAAGGGTGGCTGCGAAGTGCGGCCTGTACCTCACCCAGCTCAATGCGGTGGCCGCGAATCTTCACCTGCTCGTCTTGCCGGCCCACAAATTCCAGCGTGCCATCGTCGCTCCAGCGCACCCGGTCGCCGGTGGCATACAGGCGCGTGCCGGGCTCGCCAAACGGGTTGGGAATGAAACGCGCCGCAGTGGCACCGGGCTGCCCCAGGTAGCCACGCGCCAGGCCCAGGCCGCCCACAAACAGCTGGCCCACTTCGCCCACGGCCACCGGCTGCCACTGCGCATTCAGCACGCAGGCACTGAGGTTGCCAATCGGCTGGCCGATGCGGGTGTCTGATGCCTGCGCGGCGGTGGAGACCACAGTGGCCTCGGTGGGGCCGTAGTGGTTGATCACGGTCCAGGGGCTGTCGCTTTGCAACTCGCCCAGGCGCTCGCCGCCGGTGAAGATCAGCGGGCGGGGTGTGTCAACCGGCCAGGGCTGCTGCAACACGCCGGGCAGCAACGGCGTCGGCAAAAACGCGAAATGGATGCCGTATTGGGCAAATGTGCACACCAGACGGGCCGGGTCAGCTACTGTTTCAGTAGCAACCGGGTGCAGGCAGGCGCCCGCTGTCAGATACGGCCAGATCTCCCAGGCCGCTGCATCAAACGACAAACCGGCCAGCTGCGTGGCGTGCGCGAATTCGGTGATGCCGTAGGTGCTTTGGTGCCACTGGCACAGGTTGGCCAGGCTGCGGTGGCTCACCGCCACGCCCTTGGGCACACCGGTGGAGCCCGAGGTGAAGATGACGTAGGCGAGGTTGTCGGGCTGGTGGCTGGGCAGCGGCCCGGCGGTTGGCAGTGGACGGTCGTCGGTGATGTCCAGCGTCAGCACGTTGGCGGGCAGCGGCGCGCCCACAGCGGCGCTGGTGACCACAGTGCGAATGCCGGCGTGCTGGCACATGGTGGCCATGCGGGCGGCCGGCAAGGCCGTGTCCAGCGGCACATAGGCAGCGCCGGCGCGCAGCACGCCGAGCGCCGCCACCATGAAGTGGGCCGAGCGCGGCAGGCAAATGCCCACCCGCTCTTCGGTCTGCAAGCCTTGGGCTAACAAGCGGTGGGCCAGCTGGGTGGCTTGCTGGTTGAGCTGGGCGTAGGTCAGCGGGTGGTTGCCCGACACCGCCGGGCGATCGGGGTGCTGCTGGGCAGCCTGGGCTACCCAGGCGTCAATGGTCAGCTGGGGCACGGGCTGGCGGGGGCCGGGTTGAAGCGCTTGCTTGGCAGTGGGCTCTATCGGCAACGCACTCCACGCGGCTTGCGGTGCCACCAGCATGGCACCCAGCAGATGCGCCAACTGGCTCAGCAGGCGCTGCGTGCCCGCGGGGCTGAAGGCATGGCCGCGCGCATTGGCGTGCAGCACCCAGCCGGTGTCGGATGGCACGGCGGTGATTTCCAGATCGACCCGGCTGGCCGGCAGTGGGTTGGGTAGCAGCTGCACTTGCAAGCCGGGCAACTGCCAGGCCGATTGCGGCGCGTTTTGCACCGCCAGTGCCACCGAGAAAAACGGGTTGCGCAGCTGCTGGCGCTCAGGCCGCAGCGCGCTGACCAAGTGGTCAAACGGCAGGCTTTGGTGGGCCAGCGCGTCCAGGCTGCGCTGCTGCACGGCTTGCCATAGCTGCTGCACCTGGGCACCGCAGTCGGCCAGCGGCGAGCGCAGCACCAGGGTGTTGACAAAAAAGCCGACCAAAGGCTCCCAGTTGCTGTGCTGGCGGCCAGCGACCGGTGTGCCCAGCGCAAAGTCCGTCTGGCCGCTCAAGCGGGCCAGCAGCACAAACAGCGCCGACTGAATGAGCATGAAGGGCGTGAGCCCCGCCTGCGCGTGCTGGCCGAGGGCGTGCTGGGTGGCCGCTGGCAGCGGCAACTGCGCGGTGTGAGAACTTGGCACTACGGTGTCTGCCGGCGGCGCGGGCCAGCTGGGCACTTGCAGGCCATCGAGTTGGGCGCGCCAGTAGCTCAGATCGTCGCTGTCCAGCTGCTGGGCCTGGGCATGGGCCACATCGCTGTAGCGCAGCGGCAGCGGCGGCAGGCTGTGGCCTTCGTAGCGCTGGCACAGCTCGCGCACCAGCACCGCAAGCGACCAGCCATCGGCGGCGATGTGGTGCACGGTGACCACCAGTTGGTGGCGCTGGGGGCTCAGGCGCAGCAGCCGGGTGCGCATCAGGGGGCCGGTGGCCAGGTCAAATGGGAGGGCGGCTTCGGTTTGGGCGGCGTGCCCAGCGGTGGCCTCATCAACAACATCGACTGGCAGGGGCCATGTGTTCGGGGCTGTCAGCCCCACCGGCACTGGCTGGCCTTGCGCATCGGCCAGCACGCCGGTGCGCAGCGGTTCGTGGCGGGCCACCAGGTCGCCCAGTGCCTGGGCCAGGCTCGGCACATCCAGCACGCCGTCCAGTTGCACCACGCAGGCAATGTGGGCACCGCGGTCACTGGCCGCGCCCAGCTGGGCCAAAAACCACCAGCGGCGTTGCCCGGCCGACAGCACCAACTGCCCGGCCGGTGCGGCGGTGTTCAGCAGTGCCACCAGCTCGTTTTGCTGGGTGCGCAAGGCCTCGCGCAGCTCGGGCGTGAGCGCGCCTTTGGGTGCGCGAAAGCGCAACTGCCCGTCTTGCACCCACAGGCTGATGCCTGCGTCCCGGGCGCGCTCTAACAACGCGGTGGGCACGACCTTGGGCAGTACGTTGGGTGGGTTCGTCGTCACAAAACACCCTCTTCATATTCATCGTGGCTTGCCAGGTCAATCTGCGCGGCCAGGCCGTGCAGGCTGGGCGCTTCAAACACGGCGCGCGGCGGCAGATCGACCTGAAACTGCTGGCGGATGCGGGCCAGCAATTGCAGCGTGAGCAGCGAGTGGCCGCCCAGCATGAAAAAGCTGTCCTCGCGCCCCACGCGTGGCACCTGCAACAGCGTTTGCCACAGCGTGGCCAGCGTGGCTTCGGTGGGGGTTTGCGGTGGCTGGTGGGCTGGTGTCTGCGCACCGGTGCCGTCCAGTATGGCTTGAACCCTTGAAAACACGGCCACGCGGTCGACTTGGCCCGACGCATCACGCGGCAGCGGGTTGACGACCAGGTTGCGCACAGCAACCGCAGCGCCAAAACGGTCAGCCTGTGCGGGCACGGCCAGCGGCTGCTCAGAGGCCAGCACCAGCATCTGGCGGCGCAGTGGGGCGGCTTGCAGTGCGCGGCGAATGCGGGGGTGGCTGCTGTCCAGCCCCACCAGCAGCTGCGTGTGGGCGCTGGCCAGCGCCCATTGCAGCGACTGCCAGCCAGCATTTGCATCGATGCTGAGCAAGCCGGTGCTGCTGCGCAAGACCTGCGCATCCACACTGCTGTGCGACATGCCCAGCCCACCCCACACGCCCCAGTCGATCACACGCAGGCGCGGGCCGTGCGCGGCCACCCAGACCTGGGCGCAGGCTTGCAGGCAGGCGTTGGCAGCGGCATACAGCCCTGCGCCGGGTGGCACCCAGTGGGTGTAGACACTGGAAAACAGCGCGGCAAAGGCGGCGGGGCGTGCGGTCAAGAGCGACAGCACAGCTTGCGTGCCCTGCAGCTTGGCGGCCAGGCGGGGTGCGAAGCTGGCGCTGTTTTCGGTGTGCCAGGGTTGGGCGGCAAAGCTGCCAGCCAGGTGTAGCGCGCAGGCCAGCGGCGCGCCCCACTGCGCCTCGGCCTGGGCCACCGCAGCGGCCAGCGCCGCGCTATCCGCCACGTCGCAGCGTTGGTACACAAGCTGGCCTGCGTTCAGCGCTTGCAGTCTGTGCACAGCGTCGGCCACCTCGGCGGGCGCGCTGCGGCCCACCAGCAGCACGCGGGCCGCCTGCTCGGTGAGCAGGCGGCGGGTGATCTCTATGCCAATACCGCCCAGGCCGCCGGTGATCAGGCAGGTGATGCCGGGGTAAAACGCAAAACCTTGCTGCGCATCGGCCTGCGGCGGGCACATGGCCAGCCGGGGCACCTGGCGCTGGCCCGCCAGCAGCGCGACCTGCGGCTCGTGCGAGGCTTGTTGCAGCTCCAGCGCCAGCCAGGCGGCTTCTTGCGCCATGTCCAGGCCGGGCAGCGCAATGCTGCGGGTGCTGATGGGGTGCTCGACTGCGATGGTTTTTGCTATTGATTCAATAGCTGCTTGAGCAACAAATCTCTGGGCTGATGGCTGATTTGGCTTGAAAACGACAAAAACCAGCGATTCCAGGGCGCTGGGGCCGCCTTGCAGCCAGGTGTGGCATAGCGCCTGGTTGCGGACAAGGGCCTCAGTGTCCTGTTCGTCCAGCGGCGCATCAGCCAGCCGGTAGCCGCTCAGGTCAATGATCTGGCGTGGCAGCAAGTTATGCGCTGCCAGGGCTTGGTGCAGGTGTTGCCAATGCGCGGGCTGCTGCCCATCCAACTGCCAGTGCAGTGGGCCGAGCTGGGCGAAGGTGGAGGCGGTGTCCACACGCACCGTGGTTTCGCCGTGCCATGCGGCCAGCAACTGGTTGACCAGGCCCTGCGCGTCGGCCAGCACCAGAAACGGGCCTGGTTGCGCAACGGCCTGGCGGCGCTGCGCGGGCCGCCACAGCGGCGTGGCAAACCAGGCCGGTGGTGCGGCGCTGTGGCCGGCGATGTGCCCGGTTTCAGCCAGGCGCGCGTCAAACACGCCCTCTGCCAATTGCCGGGCCAGCTGGCTGCGCTGAATCTTGCCGCTGGTGGTTTTGGGGAATTCGCTGCCACTCAAGGGCAGGCATACCTGGGCGTGCAGACCAAGCGCCTGGGCCAGCGCAGCGCCTACAGCGCGTCGCATGGTCACTGCGTCTGGCGCGCCCGGCAGTGGCACATAAAACACCGCCAGGCCATCGGTGCCGCTGTGCGCATCGGCCACGGCGCAACTTGCCACGCAGCCGGGTTGCACGCCGGGCAGGGCGTTGACCAGGTCTTCAATTTCGTAGCAATAAAAATTGGCCCCGCGCACCACGATCATTTCTTTGGCGCGGCCGGTCAGGCTGAGTTCGCCGCCCGATAAAAAGCCCAGGTCGCCAGTGTCAAACCAGCCTGCATCGGCAAAGGCTTCGGCATTGGCCTGCGGGTTGGCGATGTAGCCGGGCGTGACCACCGGGCCTTGCACCTGCACGCGGCCAATGCAGCGCTCGGCCAGCGTGCTGCCATCAGGCGCAGCAATGCGCAGCCGCACGCCGGGTGTGGGTTTGCCCGCACTCACAAAGCTGGTGGTCTGCGGCTCGGGTGTGTCGGCGGGGGCTAGAACCAGTGGCCCGCCTGGCGATGATTTGAGGTAGCGGTGTGCCGAGGCCGCCGGATTGAAGGCTGCGCCATAGGTCATTGCGGTGCACAGCTCGGCCATGCCGTATTCGTTGCACACGGCGTTCGCGTGCACGCCAAAGCGGGCGGTTTTCTGCAAAAACTCACCCACCACGCGGGCCGTGACCTGCTCGCCCGCGTTGACGAATCGCACCACCTGCGACAAGTCCCATCGACGATCGGGTAGCGCATCCAGGCGCTGGCTGACCAGGCGAAATGCAAAGTTGGGCGCCCAGCTGTGGGTGACGCGGTAATGCGCGATCAAGTCCAGCCAGTACAGCGGCTCTTGCAACACGCTGGCGGGTGTGGCGATGATTTGCGAGCGGCCCAGCACCACGTCGCGCACATGGCACATCAGCAGCGGTACCACATGGTCCAGCGAGAGCCAGTTCAGGTTCACATCAGTGGCCGACAAGCCGCTGGACTGCACGGCGGCCCAGCAGTGGTGCAACACCCCGGCATGGGTGATGGGAATGCACTTGGGCGTGCCGGTGCTGCCCGAGCTGAGCTGGATGAAAGCGATGGGGTTGGTGGCGTCGCTTGTGTGGGGCACTGGGTTAGCAGCGGCCAGCGCATCAACCGCCAGCACTTGCATGCCGGGTTGCGCGGCGGCCCAGGCGGCCATGCGGCTGGCCACATCGTGCGTGGTGAGCACCGGCGGGCAGCCCAGGTGCTGCCAGGCCTTGTGCAGCTTGGTGGCCAGCGCATTGCCATCGTCATACGCAGTGGCAACAGCCACCGAAACCGGTACCGCGCCGCCCAGCAGGCAGGCCCAAAAGGTGGTGATGTGCTCGCGCAGCCGGGTGAAGCTGAGCACCACGTATTGGCCCGCTTGCAGACCGGCAGCGTGCAACGCGGCCCAGCGCTGTTGCGCGTCGGTCAGCAGCTGCGCATAGCTTTGAAAATCGCTGGCGTCGCTCAGCTGCTGGCCCACGTAGCGAATGCCATGGCTGCTACTGGCAGCAGTGGCGCGCAGCGCGGCGGGCAGGTTGGCAATGCTTGGAATGGGCCAGGTCAGCGGCCCGCCGTCGGCCAGCGCGGGCGGGCCGGGTTCTGCGGGTGCTTGTGCTTGCGTCACAGCGGGCTTCAAGGGCAGCGGCAGTGCATCACTGACCGGCAGCACCAGTGCCACGCTGCCGGGGTGCTGCTGCTCCAGCGTCTGGCACAGCGTGGCATCGAGCACCGGCACGCGCCGCAGCAGGGCCTGGTTCACGCGGCCTTGGGCATCGAGCGGAATGCGCGAGACGGGGCACCACGCGCCAACCTCAGGCCGCTGCGCCGCCAGGGCCTGCAGCCGCTGCGCGTGTGCTGGGCCTTCGGTCACCACGTAGGCCACAGTGGTTTGATCTGCACCTGAACGATCGGCACCTGAACGATCTGCTCCTGAATCAATAGCTGCTTGCACCTGCTGGACGTGCACATCTGCCACTTCTGGCAACAAAAGCAGTGTTTTGGCAAGCGCTGATGCCGCATGCGAAGCGGGTGGCTCGGTTGAAAACAAGCTTGCATCGGGCTGGGCCAGCGCTTGCGCGAGCAGCGTGCACAGCTGCGCGGCCAAGGCCTGGGCGGCGGCATCGTCCAGCCGCTGGCGCTGGTACGACAGCACACCCTGCAGGCCGCCTGCGTTGTCGTGAAAGCTCAGCGACAGCGCAAAGTCTTGCGCATCCGCGGGAATCTCCAGCAGCGAAAACGCCAGATCGCCCTGCGCCCAGGCTGGCTGCGGCACGTTCAGAAAGCTCAGCAACAGGTCGGCGAGTGGGTGCTTAGGGGCGTTGCTCGCGGGCGCCCCCTGGCTCAGTGCCTGGTTTTCGCAGGCGTCCAGCACGTCGGCCAATGTGGCTTGGGCATGGGCCTGCGCGTCCAGCCAGCCGTCGCGCACGCGCTGCACCAGCTGGGCAAAGCCAGGCCGGTCTGCCAGGGCGGTGCGCAGCAGCAGCACATCGGCCAGGTTGCCTATCAGCGGCTGCAACTGCGGGTTGTCGCGCTGGGCGACCGAGGTGGCCACGATCACATCGTCTGCGTCGCCCGACAAGCCATGCAGCCACAGCTTGACCACGGCCAGCAGCACCACAAACGGCGTGGCACCGGCGTGGCGGGTGGCGAAGTCGCGCAATTGGGCGTTCAGGTCGGCAGGTAGGGCCAGGTGCAGCAGGCCCACGCCGGTGTGTGGCAGGCGCGGTGGCGCAAGGGCCAGCGGCGGCGGTGGGTTGTCTAACTGCTGCACCCACCAAGCCAATTGGGCCTGGTAGTGCGGCTGGCTGGCCAGCGCTTGTTGCCAGGCGGCCACGTCGGCAAAGCCAATGCTTGGGGTGGGCAGCGCTTGGCCCGCATAGGCGGTTTGCAGGTCGCGCATGAACACGCCAAACGACCAGCCATCGGCCACCAGGTGGTGCAGGCAAAACACAAACACCCACTCGTGTGCGCCACGCTGAATCAGCGCATAGCGGCACAGGCTGTGGGGCAGGTCAAACGCCTGCTCGCGCAATCGCTTGAGTTGCGCCATCACCGCATCGTCGCTGGCTTGCGGCAGGTCTATGTGTTGCAGTTGCACCGGGCCAGGTGGGCGGATGCGCAGCTGCGGTTCCTGGGCTTCATCCATGGCAATCACAGTGCGCAGCGCGTCGTGCTGCGCCACCAGGGTCTCAAGCGCTGCCTGCAAACGGGCGGGCTGCAGCGGCCCGTTGATCTGTAGGGCGGCGGCGCTGTTGTAGGCATGGCCGGTGGCGTCCATGGCCTGTAAAAACCAGAAGCGCCGTTGGGCGGGCGACAGCGGTGCGCGCTCTGGCGGGCCTGCGCGGCGCGCAATGGTGGGCACTGCGGGGGCTGCGGCGCTGGCTTGCTGCGCAGCCAGCACACGGGCGCGCTGCTGCGGCGTGAGGCGGGCCAGCCGGTCGGACAGCGACAGCGAGCTGGCGGGCAGGGTGAGGCGCAGGGTGGGGGGTAGCGTCGTCAACTGATGGCCTCTTGGTTTTCAATCTCGGCTAGCAGCGCCGCCAACTGCGGGTCAAAGCCTTGTTCTGCCAGGTTTTCCACCGTGCGGGCCAGGCCTTGCAGCGTGGACTGTTCAAACACCCGGCGCAGGGGCACCTCGGTCAAAAACACATCGCGCAACTGGTGAATGAGCTGCACCGCCTTCAGCGAATGCCCACCCAGCGCAAAGAAATCATCATCGGCATACACAGTGGGCACACCCAACAGCTCCTGCCAGATGCCTGCTAACGCGACTTCAGTGGGCGAGCTGGGCAGGGTCCTCTTGCTACGTTGAACTTCTGGCACCGGCAAAGCCCGCCGATCCAGCTTGCCACTTGCCGTGGTGGGCAAGGCCTGCAGCCACACCCAGTGCGCTGGCACAAAGTGCGTGGGCAGCCGCGCCAGCAGCGCTTCGCGCAAGGTTTGCGTGTCGGGTCTGTCTGCTGAGGCCACCAGATACGCCACCAGCGCCTGCACCCCATTCACGGCATGCACCGCCACCGCCGCCTGCGCCACGCCCGGCTGCGCCTTCAATGCCGCCTCAATCTCCCCCGGCTCCATCCGGTAGCCGCGCAGCTTCAGCTGCCCGTCCACCCGGCCCAGGTACAGCAACTCATCGCCGCGCCAGCGCACCGCATCGCCCGAGCGATAAGCCCGTGCGCCCGGCTCAGCGGCAAACGCATCGGGCACAAAGCGCAGCGCCGTCAAGCCAGGCTGGCCCACATAGCCCCGCGCCAGCCCACAGCCGCCAATCCACAACTGCCCCGGCACACCCGGTGGCTGCAACTGGCCCAAGCGGTCCACCACGTACAGACGGGCACCGTCTATCGGTGTGCCCAGCGGGGCCGTGCCGGTCGCTTCAGTCTCATGGGCCACCCACGACGACACCTGAATACAGGTCTCGGTCGGCCCATACAGATTGATCACCTGCGCCTGCGGCACCGCCGCTTGCGCCGCCTGCACCAGCGCCATCGGCAGTGCCTCACCACCAACAAACAAACGCGCAAGTGCCAGATCTGCCCGCAGCACCTGCGCATCCAGCAAGGCTTGTAGCAAAGTGGGCGTGGTTTGCAGCACCGTGATGCGTTCATCCACCAGACAGCGCCCCAGCGCGGCCGGGTCGCGGTGCGAGCCCACCGGTGCCAGCACCAGACAGGCCCCGGCCAACAGCGGTGCCCAGAACTCCCAGACCGAGGCATCAAAGCCCACCGGTGTTTTTTGCAGCACCCGGTCAGCTGCTTGCAAGGGGTAGTGCGCCTGCATCCAGGCCATGTGCTGGGCCAGCGCGGCATGGGTAATCAGCACACCCTTAGGTTCACCGGTGGAGCCGGAGGTGAACAGCAAATAGGCCGGGTGCTGGGGATCAAGATCAACGACAGGCGGCGTATCGGCAAAAGAACGCAAATCCAATGAAGCCAGCCAGGTTTCATCGATCACCAGCGAAATACCGCCCTGGGCCAGCATGCTGGCCTGGCGCTGGGCAGGCTCTTCGGTGTCGATGGCGCAGTAAGCCCCACCGGCTTTGAGCACCGCCAGCAGCGCCACGACCAGATCGATGCTGCGCGGCAATCGAACACCCACCACCACTTCGGGGCCAACGCCCGCGGCCACCAGCGCATGGGCCAGGCGGTTGGTGCGTTGATCCAGCTGCGCGTAGCTTAGAGAAGACGTGCCGTCAGAGACCGCAAGCGCTTCTGAATTGATAGCGGCTTGAGCAATGAATCTCTGGGCTACTGGGCGATTTGGCGTGGAAATCGGGGAAATACGGCTCCCATGGTCCAACAAGGATCGCTGGGCGTCTGCAGGCCACAGCGGCAGTTGCCAGGCGGCCAGCGTCGGGTTATTAACTGCGGCGGTCATCAGGCACTTGAACTGCTGGGCCACCTGCACGATGGTGTCGTGCGCAAACAAATCGGCGCGGTACTCAAAACGGCAGGCCAAGGTGTGGCTTGGCCCGGCCGATTCTTCGACCGACAGCATCAGGTCAAACTTGGCGGCGGTGTAAGCCAGCGGCAGGCCGCGCAGTTGCAGTCCGGGCAGCTCGATCGCGTTGGCCCCCGCCAGTTGCCAGGCAATCATGGCCTGAAACAAGGGCGTGTGGCTCAGGCGGCGCTCCAGCTTCAGCTCTTCGACCAGGCGCTCAAACGGCACGTCGGGGTGGTCGTAAGCGTCAAGTGCCACGGTGCGAACCTGTTGCAGCAGTTGAGCAAAATTCAAATCACCAGCCAGACTGACCCGCAGCGCCAAGGTGTTGGTGAAAAAGCCAATCAGCGGCTCCAGCGCGGTGTGAGGGCGGTTGGAAATCGGCGTGCCGATCACCACCTCGTCTTGTCCGGCCCAGCGGGCCAGCAGCAAGGCATAGCCCGCCGTCATGGCCATGAAGGGCGTCACGCCGTGGGCCTGGCACATCTGGCGCAGCGCCTGGGTGAACTCGGCTTCAAAGACCACCACCGTGTGGCCACCGCGCGCGGTGAGCACCGGGGGGCGTGGCCAGTCGGTGGGCAGCTCCAGCACCGGGGCCTGCGCCAGCCGCTCGCGCCAGTGGGCAATTTGCGGGGCCAGCACCGCCTCGGTGAGCCAGCGGCGCTGCCAGGTGGCGAAGTCGGCGTATTGCACGGGCAAATCGTCCAGCGCGGCTTGCTGGCCATACAACTGCGCCAGTTCGTTGATGAGCACGCCCGCAGACCAGCCGTCGCAGGCCACGTGGTGCAGGGTGAGCAGCAGCACATGCGCCTGGTTTGCGGTGCGCAGCAGGGCCACGCGCAGCAGCACGTCGCGGCCCAGGTCAAACGGGCGGCTGGCTTCGCTGGCTGCCAGCTCGGAAATCAACGCGTCGTGCCGGTTTGCGGCGTGGTGGCGCAGGTCGTGCAGCGGCAGCAGCACGGCAGCGGGTGGCAGCACGCGTTGCACCGGCTCGCCGCCCTCCAGCGCAAACACGGTGCGCAGCACCTCGTGCCTGCGCACAATGGTGCTGATGGCCTGGGCCAGCACATCGGCCTGCAACGCGCCCTGAATGGCCACCCCGGCCGACATGTGATAGGCCACCGCACCATCGGGCCACTGGGCCAAAAACCACAGGCGCTGCTGCGCAAACGACAGCGGCGCGGCCCGATTGGCAGGCCGCTGGTGCAAGGCCGGTGCCACCAGGCGGGCAGTGCCCTGGCGCAGGCGGTCCACCGCTGCGGCCTGCGACTGCAACGCCGGCGTGTCAAACAACAGCCGCAGCCCCGGCTCCACCCGGTACAGCTCGCGCAGCCGCACCGCCACTTGCATGGCTTTGATCGAATGCCCACCCAGCGCAAAGAAATCATCATCGGCATACACGGTGGGCACACCCAGCAACTCCTGCCAGATGCCGGCCAACGCCAGCTCGGTGGGCGAAGCGGGCAGCAACCGCTGGCTGCGCTGCACTTCTGGCACCGGCAAAGCCCGCCGATCCAGCTTGCCACTTGCCGTGGTGGGCAGCGCATCCAGCCACACCCAGTGCGCCGGCACAAAGTGCGTGGGCAGCCGCGCCAGCAAGCCTTCGCGCAAGGTTTGCGTGTCGGGTCTTTCTGCTGAGGCCACCAGATACGCCACTAAGGCCTGCACCCCGTTCACGGCATGCACCGCCACCGCCGCCTGCGCCACGCCCGGCTGGGCCTTCAACGCCGCCTCAATCTCCCCCGGCTCCATGCGGTAGCCGCGCAGCTTCAGCTGCCCGTCCACCCGGCCCAGGTACAGCAACTCATCGCCGCGCCAGCGCACCGCATCGCCCGAGCGATAAGCCCGTGCGCCCGGCTCAGCGGCAAACGCATCGGGCACAAAGCGCAGCGCCGTCAAGCCAGGCTGGCCCACATAGCCCCGCGCCAGCCCACAGCCGCCAATCCACAACTGCCCCGGCACACCCGGTGGCTGCAACTGGCCCAAGCGGTCCACCACGTACAGACGGGCACCGTCTATCGGTGTGCCCAGCGGGGCCGTGCCGGTCGCTTCAGTCTCATGGGCCACCCACGACGACACCTGAATACAGGTCTCGGTCGGCCCATACAGATTGATCACCTGCGCCTGCGGCACCGCCGCTTGCGCCGCCTGCACCAAAGCCATCGGCAGTGCCTCACCACCGACAAACAAGCGCGCAAGTGCCAGATCTGCCCGCAGCACCTGTGCATCCAGCAAGGCTTGCAGCAAAGTGGGCGTGGCTTGCAGCACCGTGATGCGTTCATCCACCAGACAGCGCCCCAGCGCCGCCGGGTCGCGGTGCGAGCCCGCAGGGGCTAACACCAAACAGGCCCCGGCCAATAGCGGTGCCCAGAACTCCCAGACCGAGGCATCAAAGCCCACCGGGGTCTTTTGCAGCACCCGGTCGCCAGGCTGCAAGGGGTAGTGCGCCTGCATCCAGGCCATGTGCTGGGCCAGCGCGGCATGGGTAATCAGCACGCCCTTGGGCGCGCCGGTCGAGCCGGAGGTGAACAGCAGATAGGCCGGGTGCTGGGGATCAAGATCAACCACAGGCGGCGTATCGGCAAAAGAACGCACATCCAATGAAGCCAGCCAGGGTTCATCGATCACCAGCGAAATACCACCCTGGCTGAGCATGCTGGCCTGGCGGGCGGCAGGCTCTTCGGTGTCGATGGCGCAGTAGGCACCACCGGCTTTGAGCACCGCCAGCAGCGCCACGACCAGATTGATGCTGCGCGGCAGGCGCACGCCCACCACCGCCTCGGGGCGCACGCCAGCGGCCACCAGCGCATGGGCCAGGCGGTTGGTGCGTTGCTCCAGCTGCGCGTAGGTCACAGAAGAAACACCGTCGGACACGGCAAGCGCTTCTGAATTGATAGCGGCTTGAGCAATGAATCTCTGGGCTACTGGGCGATTTGACGTGGAAATCGGGGAAATGCGGCTTGCGCGGCTCAACAGGGCTTGCTGGGGCACCACCGACTGCCACAACTGCACCACGCGGTTGGAATCTGGCGTCTGCACCCACGCCTGCAGCACGCCCAGAAAAGCGTTGGCAAAGGCCTGCGCCTGGTCTGGCGCGAAGTAGTCATGCCGGTAGTCAAAGTCGATCTGCACCGGCGCATCGGCATGAAATTCGCGCACAAAAATCGCCAGCGGGTTGCGTTCATGCCCGTTGTCCAGCGCCACGGCGCGGGCGGTGGCCAGGCCAAACCGGGCCTGGTAGTCGTGTTTTTCGTACGACAGCGTCAGGTCAAACGGCAGTTGCGCATCGGTGCCCGGGCGCGCGGGGGCCTGTGCCAGGATGTCGCCCAGCGATGGCCCGCCGTGCCGGTAGTTGCGCCGGGCGGTGGCGGCAATGTTGGTTGCCAGTGCCTGCAGCGACACCTGGGAATCCACCTGCACGGCTACCGGTTGAAAGCTTGCCAGCAAACCCACCACCCGCTTGTCTTGCGCGCTGCCGCGGTTGAGCACCGGCATCCCCAGCACCAAGCTGGGCTGCCCGGCGTAGTGGGTGGCCGTCACGCAGGCTGCGGCGGCCAGCACATGAAAGCTTGACAGGTCAAATGCCTGGGCTTGCGCTGCAATGCGGGCGTAGGTTTCGGGCTGCAGCCACACGGAATGGCGCGTGCTCGTGGGCAAACCGCTTGGCGCGGGCGCTGCGCGCACTGGCCACAGCGGCGTCTGCGGTGCAGCCATTTGGGCTCGCCAATAGGCCAGGCTAGCCTGAAACCGGGGCTCGGCGCGTTGCTGGGCATGCTGGGTCACCCAGTCAAAAAACGCGGCTGGTGGGGCTGGCTGGGTATCGCGGTTGTAGGCCGCCGCAACGGCTTGCACCACACGGGAGATGGCCCAGCCATCGACCACCAGATGGTGGTACTTTTTGAACCACCAATGCTGCTGCTCACCCAGCCGCAGCAACGCAAACTGAACAAACGGCCCGTGTGGCGGGAAAGGCTTGGCAAATTCCTGGCGCATCCACTGGTGTGCCCGTGCCACAGCCTGGTCAAGGCTGGCGCTGTCGCTGAAATCCAGCACCGGCGTAGGCGCTGTGCCTTCAGGGGTAAAAACCTGACGCGCGCCGCCCAGCGGGTCTGGCACCAGCCGGGTGCGCAATGCGTCATGGCCGGTCACCACCTCGGCCAAGACATTGGTCAAGGCTGCCATGTTCAGCGGGCCGCAAATGTCCACATAGCCACCGATGTGGTGGCGTGGCGATGCGCCGGCACGCTGAATGTCCAGCCAGATGTCGCGCTGAGCAGCCGTCAGCTCGAACGAAGCGTCTTCGCCTGCGATGTTGAACAACTGGCGGTCGGTCATGGTTGCAAAGTATCCAGTTGTATTTGTTGTCACGAGACCGGAATTATTGTGCAGTTCGAGACCTAAATCTAACGAAATGAATTGACTTTTACACGGTGGCGGCTCGCTTGCCGACGTCGCACGCGAGCCACAGTTGGCTGGCGTGCAGGGTAACCAGACCTCAAAAAACGCGCCATCACACAAAAAGACTAGTGCGGTAGTTTTGAATCTTGTCGTAACATCGCCACGCGACGCCGGGTGTTTGGCCCGTGTCAACAGTCGTTAAAACCCCCATCACCCCAGGAGTTGTTACATGGTTACAGCAACAAACGAAACAAGTTTTCCAGTGGAAGTCAACCAGGCCGACCAGGCTGCTGGGGTGATTCGCCGCTATGCCTACTGGTCCGGCGGCGCAGGCGTGATTCCGCTGCCCATGGTTGACCTGGTGTTGATCGGCGGCGTGCAGGTCAAGATGCTGTACGAGTTGGCCAAGGTCTACGGCATTCCCTTCAGCGAAACCCGCGCCAAAGCGCTGATTGGTTCGTTGGTTGGTACCACCGTGCCATATGGCGTGGCTGCCATGGCCATGGGCGGCATCACCAGCGCCCTGAAGGCCATTCCCGTGGTGGGCACGTTGGCTACGCTTACCGTGGGCCCAGCGCTGGGTTTTGCGTCCACCTACGCGGTGGGCAAGGTGTTCAACAAGCACTTTGCCGAAGGCGGCGACCTGAACTCATTTGTGCCCGAAGCCGCACGCGATTTGTACAAGAAGGAATTCAACTCGGCCCGCAAGAGCCCGCCGGCAACCGACGCAGCCACAACGGTTGAAGAAGTCAAAAAAGCCAAGTAAGCCTGAACAGGCAAAGAAAACCGGGGCGGCCTTGACTCACAAGGTCGCCTTTTTCACGGGTGGTTGAGCACAGGTGTTGAGGAGAGTGCCATGAGTATCTGGGTCATTGTGGTGGTGTATTTCGTGCTGTCTGGCATGGTGGGTCTGTGCTCGGTTGGGCGCAAGCCGGGCTTTGTGGTGTCGTTCCTGCTGTCCTGGCTGATCACACCGTTTTTCATGCTCATCATTTTGTACATCACGCGTGAGCGCTTCCCGCCGGTTGCGGCCCCCAGGGCATAGGAAAACTGGTGCGTGACCGACTGGATCTATGCCGCTGATTGAGCTGGTTCGGCGGCACATGGCCACGCAGCCGCGTGTGCTGCTGCTGTTGGCGGGCATTGCGGGCATCAGCAACACGCTGGTGATGGCCATCATCAACAACGTGGCCAGCACCGATGCTGGTACACCCACGCTTCGGGTGTTGCTGATGTTTTTGCTGGCCATTGGCATTTACGCCGTGAGCCAGCGCATCTTGCTGCGCATCACCGCCACCGAGGTGGAAACCATGATCGAGCAGCTGCGCGTGGGCCTGGTTGACAGTGCCAGCCGCGCCGAGTTGCTGCCGCTGGAGCAGGTGGGCCGATCCGAGGTGCTGGGCGCGATGATCCGCGACACGCAAACCATTTCGCAAGCCGTGAACCTGCTGGTGATTGCCGCGCAATCGGCTATTTTGATTGTGCTGGCCATGGGCTATGTGCTGCTGAACAGCCTGGCGGCCTTCATCCTCAGCT
This sequence comes from Comamonadaceae bacterium, assembly GCA_013297875.1. Lineage (GTDB taxonomy): Bacteria > Pseudomonadota > Gammaproteobacteria > Burkholderiales > Burkholderiaceae_C > JAAFIW01. The sequence continues at coordinate 83,980 of JAAFIW010000012.1, forward strand.
TTGCCTTCATTGCGTTTGCCGTCACGCTGGTGATTGGCCGCATGAAGAAGCTGCAAGGCGATCTGTACAAAATGTTTGGCCAGGAAGCGCAACTGGTTGACGGCCTGCGCGATGTGCTGGATGGCTTCAAGGAAGTCAAGATGAGCACCGGGCGGCGCGATGCCTTGCTGCAAGAGGTGCGAACCAACGCGGTGCAGGCACGCGACCTGAAGATTGAGTACCAGTCGCGCTCGTCCAACGAGTTTGTGCTGGGCCAGTCGCTGATCTTTTTGCTGCTGGGCGTAATTGTGTTTGTGGTGCCGATGTTTGCTCAGGCCGGGCCGACCGAAATTTCGCGCACCACCACCGCAATTCTCTTCATCATCGGCCCGCTGGGCATGGTGATTCAAGCTGTGCCCATGGTGGCCGCGGCCAACGCAGCGGCGCAAAACCTGATGCAGCTGGACGCAACCCTGAAGTCACTCAGCGCGCAAGCCGCTTGCGCAAAGGTGCGGCCCTTGCCCGAGCGCTTTGACGACATCCGGCTCGACACGGTGAGCTTTGCCTACCAGGACACCAAAGCCGCCAGCGTGTTTGCTGTCGGCCCGATTGACCTGGCGATTCGCAAAGGCGAGATCCTGTTCATCACCGGTGGCAACGGCTCTGGCAAGTCCACCCTGCTCAAATTGCTGGTGGGCCTGTACTACCCCAGCAGCGGCATGATCCGCGTCGACGGGCAAGCCATCACCAGCGAAACCTACGACGCCTATCGCAACCTGTTTTCGGTGATTTTTTCAGACTACCACCTGTTCAAACGCGTCTACGGCCTGAGCGCGCCCGATGCAGCGGTGGTCGATGACCTGTGCCAGCTGCTGGAACTGGTGGGCAAGGTGCAAATGCAGGGCACGGCGTTCAACACGCTGGAGCTGTCCAGCGGGCAGCGCAAGCGCCTGGCCTTGTTGGTCACGCTGCTGGAAGACAAACCCGTTGTGGTGCTCGATGAATGGGCGGCCGATCAAGACCCGCACTTTCGCCGCAAGTTTTACCAAGAGCTGTTGCCACGGCTGCGCGCTGCGGGCAAAACGGTGGTGGCCATCACCCACGATGACCGCTACTTTGATTGCGCCGACCGCTGCCTGGCCATGGAAGAGGGGCAACTGGTGCCCAAACAATTGACCGGTAGAACCGGACTGGACACGCCATGACATCTGGCTTTTTCAAGCGCTTTCAGCAGCGCTATCTGATGGGCATCACGCTGGGGGCGATGATCGTTGGCCTGGCGCTGATTTTCTTCAGCCCACGTATCTTGATCGTGATTCCGGCGGGCTACGCCGGTGTGCTGTTTCGCCCGCTGAGCATCGGCACAGACCTGGGCCCTGCGCTGGACGAAGGTGCCCACCTGGTCATGCCCTGGAATAGCGTTGAAAACTATGACATGCGTTTGCAGACGGTGGAAGAGGCTTTCAACGTGATCACCCGCGACGGTCTGGCGATTGATACCTCGATTGTTTTCCGCTTTCGCATCAACGAAAAATACCTGCCCTTGCTGCACAAAAATGTCGGTGCCGACTACCTGAAGGTGATGCTGAACCCAGAGGTGGCGGCGCATGCGCGGGAGGTGGTGGCCAAGTACGACGCGGAAGGCTTTTACTCGTTGTACCGCTCCCAGGTGCAGGCCGAAATCCTGGCGGCGGTGCGGCGCGGGTTGCATGACGAAAACTCCTACAGCGCCGAAGGTATTTCACTGGTCGAGGTCGACGACATCCTGATCAAGGGCATTGTGCTGCCGCCCATCGTTGCCGCGTCGATCGAGCGTAAGGTCGAGCAATACCACCGCCTGCTGGAGTTTGACTACCGACTGAAAACCGAAACCAAAGAAGCACAGCGCAAGGAAATTGAAGGCGAGGGCGTGCACGGCCTGTTTGCCAAAATTGGGCCGAACCAGGTGCCCGAATACCTGCGCCTGGCCCAGATCAATGCCACGCTGGCGCTGGCCCAGTCGTCCAATGCCAAAGTGGTGGTGATGGGCGGCGACACCAAGGGCCTGCCCCTGGTGCTCAATGCCGAGGGCGACAAGCCCGCAGCCAAGCCCGCCGTGCCGCCCCGGCCAGCGGCAGCCAAGTAAGCAGCTTGTACACCGGCGTACAGGTCTGGCAGGTGCCGCTGGACGCAAACGTCCAGCACCTCGCGCGTGACGCACAACTGCTGGACGCATCCGAGCAAGCCCGCGCCGCAGCCTTTCGTTTTGATGATCTACGCCGCCGCTTCGTCGCTGCCCATGCCGCGCTGCGGCGCATCCTCGCCGCCGAGTTAAACGCAAACCCGGCGCAACTGGCGTTTGCCACCCAAACGCACGGCAAACCCGTGCTCGCCGGTGCGCACGCGGGCAGCGACCTGCATTTCAACCTCTCGCATTCCGGCGAATGGGCGTTGGTGGCACTGGCCTGGGGCGCGCCTGTGGGCGTGGATGTGGAGCAGGTTCAGCCTGAAAACGAGCAGTTGCTACAAGTGGCCAACCAATTCAGCCCGCACGAGCAGGCCGCGATGGCTCGCTATGCACCCGCCGAGCGCCTCGCCGCGTTTTACAGCTGCTGGGTGCGCAAAGAGGCGCTGCTCAAGGGCGTGGGTGTGGGTATTGCGCAGGGGCTGAACGGATTCACGGTCAGCCTGGGCGACGAGGCTACTGTGCTTGCCAGCCATGGATTGCCGGGCTTGGTGGCAGGTGACTGGTCGCTGCACGAAGTGAAAACGGCCGCTGGCTATGCAGCGGCCTTGGCTGTGAGGGGTTCGCATGCGGTGGTGCAGCGAACCTGGGATAGCCTGAAAAACTGAAAAAACTGATCAACCGCCTTTGCTAGGCCGCTTGCCGGGGTTCTTTTTGCTACGGGTTGCGGTGCCGCGTTCCAGGCTGATTTTTTGCCCGCCGCCACTGCGACGCAGGCTTTGCCCGGCAAGTGGTGTGGGTGCTGGGGTGGCTTTGCGGTCTGCTTCGGTAACGATTTTGTTGCCCATGGGATGCTTTCGGAAGGTCTGTCAAAAAAGGGCGTATTGTGCCCGTCCGCAAAAGACAAGCCCGCCAAGTGGTCTGCACCGCCGCTTGGCGGTACATCGCCAGATCAATTTTGCTATTAAAAGAGTAGCTGCCTGTGCGCATCCAGTGTGCACGTGAAGCACTTTCGATTCATTTTTGCCATGCTGCAGGGGTGAATCGCCTCCAAATTTGAAAAAGCTCACCCCTGCGGATACCCCACCACATCCTTCAACAGTGGTAGCCCGCATACCGCATGCGATGCCAGTTTGCCGCCCATCACTGCGCCTTCCACGCTGCCCACGTTCAGGCCGGTGTAAATCCAGTCACCTGCGAGCACCAGGTTGGACAGGCCCGAGCCCCAGGCTTTCAGGCGGGCGGGGGTGCTGCCGGGCGGGCTGGTGACGTAGCGCTCAGTGGGGTCGATGTTGGCGCGCCAGAACTGCTGGTCAAAGCGTTTGATGCCGATGCCTGCGTGGGCCGGGTCGTAGGCATGCAGCAAAGTGAAGTCCAGGCTGATGGGGTCGCCGGGGGGCGAGACGGCGTTGGTTGTGGCCAGCGGTAACAGCGGGCCAGTGCTGGCTTGCAGGTATTGGATGCACTGGGCTTTCACGCGCTCGTTCTGGCGGCGTGGGTAGTCGGTGTCGGTAAATGGGGGCGGTGTGTCGTAGTCGTCCATGGCGCCCGAGAAATACCACAGCGATTTGGGGGCGTGGGCGGCGGGCCAGTTTTCCCATTGCAGCAGGTGGGTGAAGTCGACCTGTCCGTCCAGCGGGTTGATGTAGGTGGCGCCAATCACGGTGTCGGTGGGGTGTTTGAAGGGAATGTCCCAGCCCAGCTCGGTGGTGGTTCGGTTCAGCCAGATCTGCATGGTCTGGGTCTGCACGGTGGTGACTTTGCTGACCATGGCTTGCCACTCGGGCCGTGCGGCCACGATGTCGGCGCATAAGTACGGCACGGCACCGATGGAGATGGCAAACACAATCTGGTCGTAGTCGCGCCCGGCCTGCAATTGCTTGGTGGCAACGGGGTGCCAGGGCGTCCAGTACGACTCGAGGTCGATGTTCTGGTCTTTCAGGGCCTGGCCTTCTACCAGTTGGTCATACAGCGGGTCACCAGGCCAGGCGGGCAGGCCTTGCACGTTAATCAGGGGTTGGTAGCCCGCAGCGGGGGCTTTCAGCGTGGCCTGCACGCCCATGTTGATAGCAGACACGTTGGTTTTGTCGGCCGACAACTCCAGCGACGCCACCTTGTGGAAAAACTCGAACTTCACCCCGCGTTTTATCAGCACCTCGTACAGCGGCGCAATCACGGTTTCGCCGGTGCCGGCTTCAAACAACCAGGCAAATGCACCCATGAAGGCAAAGCTGCGCAGAGTCCAGTGCAGGTAGCAGCCCGCGGCCATCAGCGCGGTGCGGGCGGTGTCGCCCTGCGGGTATTGGTAGGACAGGTTGACGGTGTTCAGTGCCAGCGGTGAGCTGGCGGTCATCACCGAGGCACCGTGGCGCTGCAGCCAGTCGGAAAAGTTCTCGTTGTCAATGACATCAAAGCCGCGCTCAAAAATGTTGTCGGCAATCGTGCCGCGCACCAGCGACAGCAAAAAATCCACCATGATGTACAGGCGGCGCAACTCGTCGTTGTCCATCACCAGCGCTTGTAGTTTGGCTTTGAGCCAGTTCCACAGCGGGTCAAACGCCGCCAGCATGTGCTCGACCAATGACTCAGCATCCAGAATGATGCGGCGCAGCTCAGCCAGCAGCGCGCGGCCTATGGCCATTTCAATGCCGTGTGGCGACAGGGCCGGTGTCTGCTCCGGCTCAAACAGCTGATCCACAAACTGCACCAGCGCGCCTACCCAATGCCGGATGTTTTGCAGCGACGACGGATCGTCGGGCATCAGCGAATTGGTGGGTGCTGTGAACGGCCAGCGCTTCAGGTTGCCGTTAATGAACTCCCACATCAACACAAAGCTGCCGGGCTTGAAAGCCTCTTCAAACGTGGCCAGTGGTACGCCTGCGGGTCGGTTCAGCGCTTTGTAGCAGTCGGCCATCAATGGAAGGGCGTTGTAGTAGCAACCCAGAAAACCGTGAATACCGTGCTCTTCAATGCGGTCGTTGGGCCCGCGCGCCGTGGCGCATTTGCCGCCCAGACGCCAGCCCATCTGGTACAGCGTGATGTCGTATTGCGCTTGCCAGTTGGGCTGGCTGGTCAGTTCAAAAGCGGTGGTCAGCGCGGAGATACCGCCGCCCAGGATGGCAATCTTTTTGGGTGTGGTCATGGTGACGTGGTTTTCGGGGTTGCGGGCGAATCAGTCCAACCGGCTTGTTTCAGGTAGCCGACAAACCGTTCGAGGTCTTTGGGGTTTACAAACGGATGGCCAAAGCGCAAGGCTTGCAGGGGGTAGGGGCCATAGGGCTTGGCCTGCTCCACCGCTGCGCCTGCGGCCTCCATGTCGCCCACCGCGGCGTAGCAGGCGGCCAGCAGGTAGTAATTGAAAAACCAGTTGGCCCGCTTGGCCGTGGCTTGCTGGGCGAAGGCCAAGGCCTGGGGGTATTGCTCGTCAACAAAGCAGGCAATCGCGCGGCTGCGCACCCACAGGCTCAGGTGCGGGTCGTGCGGGCTGCCGTCAAGGGCTTGCAGGATGTATTCGGCCGCTTCGTCGGTTCGCCCGGCAAACGCCAGCAAGCGGCCCAGCTCACCGGCGGCGGCGGCAAACTGGGGGTATAGCGTCAGCGCATGCTCCTGCTCGGCAATGGCCTGACCCAGGTTTCCAGTGAACGACAGGGCGGTGCCCAGGGTGAAGTGGGCGTAAGCGTCGCTGTCGTCGCTGCGGATGGCGCGTAGCGACAGGCGGGTGGCCTCTATGATTTCCTCTTTGGGGTTCTCGGACCAGCCCGCCCAGACACGGGCCATGTAGGTGAAGGCCAGCAACGACAGGGCTGGTGGGTCTTCGGGTTGCACCACCAAGGCCTTGACCAGCAGTTGCTGTGCGCTGTCGATGTGCTTGCGCGACGTGCGCCAAAAGTGCCAGCGCGCGCGCATCAGGTAGTCCCAGTGCTGCATGTTGGGTGTGCCGAGCTGCGCGGTCAGTTGCTCTTGCTGGCGCAAATACACTGGCTCAATGGCGCTGACGATGCTGGAGGTGATCTGATCTTGCAGCTTGAACAGATCATCCAGCTGGGTGTCAAAACGCTGGGCCCACAGACTCTGGTTGCGCGGTCCGTCGGTCAGCTCGGCCGACACGCGCAAGGTGCTGCCCGAGCGGCGCACTGTGCCCGTTACCAGGTAATTGCAGCCCAGCTCCCGGCACAGCTCGGCCGGGTTGAGCGTGGGTTTGCGCCATGCAAACGACGAGTTGCGGGCAATCACAAACAACCAGCGCGAGCGGGTGAGCTTGAAGATGATGTCTTCTGCCAGCCCGTCTGAAAAATACTCCTGCTCGGGGTCGTCATTCAGGTTGGTAAAGGGCAGCACCGCAATCGAGCGTGCGGCGCGGGAGTAGCTGGGCGGCTGCGCTACGGGCAATGGCTGCGGCGCAGCAGGCGCGGTGGCTGACGGCACGCAGGGGGCTGGCAAGGCGCTTGCCCGATTGACTTCCCCGGTGAACCGGTAGCCGCGCCCTGGCACGGTGGCAATCAGCTGGGTGCCCAGCAGCTTGCGCAGCGTAGAGATGTGCACTTGCAGGTTGTTTTCTTCCACCACCAGACCTGGCCAGACGGCATCGAGCAGCTGGTTTTTGGTGACCAGCTCCCCAGCCTGTGTTGCCAGCGCGGCCAGTATGTCAAAGGCTCGTGCCCCCAGGGCCACGACGCCGTTGGGCCCCGTGAGCTGGCGGTCTTGCAGATGCAGATCAAACCCGGAAAAACTCAGTTGGGCGGACATTTTTTGGGTAAGGGGTGGGGTCAGATGGGGAAAGCGACTCAGTTTAAGGATTTTTCAGGAGATTTAAGGAAAACGCCTGTCCTCAGCCGGTTTTCTTAAGGACTTAAACCGGCAGGGCCGGAACACTAGAGCACATGACATACACACAACCCACCCCCTCCAGCGCCACCGCCGCTCGCGGCACCTCCAGGCTTCACATTGCCACGACGGCTGCACCGGGCACGCAGGCCGATGTGGATCCGACGGTGGATGTGGGGTTTGGTTTATTTGCTTCAACAAAGGCCGAAAAGGCCGCAGGAAATGTGAGGTCTCAAATGTGGAAAGACACCGTGATGCTGACCGATGCCCGCAGCATGCAGGAGGCCTTTGCCATTGGCCCCGACGGCTACGTGTGGCATTACCTGGTGGGCCGCTATGCCGACAGCGTGGGCCGCCTCTTCAGCACAGGCCTGCAGGCCACGGTGTTCAACGTGGCCAGTCTGCCCGACGGCCGCCGCGTGGTGATTGCCGCCAACGGCCTGAGCATCACCTGTGTGGTGGAAACCGAAAGCGGCAGCCGGCAATGGTCTGCGCCGGTAGCCGTGCCACTCAATACGCTACGTGGCACCCTGGCGGTCGAAAAAATCATGCTGCGCCTGGTGCACAACCAGTTGCTGGTGGGCCTGGTGGTGGAGCGGGCCAGCGAAATGGGCTACCGCCTACAGGAGCTGTGGGACGGCGTGTGGGTACAGGATCGCCCGCTGTTTTGCAACGCCCCCACCCGTATGCGCGCCAGCGCCAGCGTATGGGAAGACGACACCGCAGACAAACAGACCGGGACAACCCAGGCCCGCATGGCGCATTCCGGTGGTTTTGAGGTGCATGTGCAGGCGGCGCGGGCTTGAGGTGTTATGGAAATTTCGAGCAACAGCAACGGGAACCTCGTGCTCCATGCCATACCCGCTGACAGTGGCACTGCGTTGCTGGAGGCATTGAATCGTTTTGATGATGACTTCGCTGCTGTGCTGAAAGACGCGCAAAGCGACCCGATGCCCATGCAGGAGCGGGCGTGGTGGTCGGCCACGCCGCGTAACAGCGGGGCGGTCTGCTCTGAAAGTGATAGCTTTCTGAGCACATTCGACAAGGGTTGAAGCACTATTTCGACGTTACGCAGGTGGAAGGTTCTAAGACTTAACCGTACTGACTTTGCTTGTGATGCTTGATGTTGATCAGGTAAGTCTGATCCGGCGTGACCACATACAGAATCAGAAATTGACGATCCACGTGCTCCCGCACCACAGCGGCGCTTTTGGCCAAGTCGGGCATCAAGCATTCAAGCAATTGAGCTTCTTGCTGTTGTTCGCTGGGGTTTGCATCGCGTAGTTGGCTGATTTGAAACAAGCGACCGATATCTGGAGTGTGTTCAATCAAAGGAATGATGCGTTCAAACAGATCGTCTGCCAACTTTTGCAAGCGGCTGCCAGCATCTGGGTGCAAGGCTTGCACCGCAAAAAAGTGATCTGCCTGAGCCTGAAAAGCCAGTCGAAATGATTGGGTGACAACGACGGGTTTCATGCCCCGGTAGCGGATGAATTTTTACGAATAAATGCATTCACTTCAGCACGAAAATCCCCGGCTGATGTGCCCTTTTTTTCTTGAATTTCCGGCATCGCCATGGCGATGGCACGTAGTTGGGCCAGATGTTGATCGGCGCGAAAACGCTGCAATTCATCGACTTGAGCCGCTGGCACCAAGGCCACATAACCCACACCGTTTCGGGTCAGCAGCTTGGTGGTGCCCTGGCTGGCTACCTCGTCAGCCAATTGCGTCAAGCGGCTGCGCGCCTGACTGATCGGAACAATGTCATCAAGGGCTATGTTCATAGGGTGCTCCAGAATAATAGGCAAGATTTTGCGGCAGAATGCGCCGCAAGTGCCAATCAAGCGGCTGTCAGCCCCAACATTCCACGCAGTAAAGATACGGGCAACTGCGCCCTGGCTTCATCCCACTCAGCCGCCACCGCCTTCACCACCCCACCCACCGGCCTGCGCACCCGCCCCGACAAATCCCTTCTCTCGGCCGCCTCAAACGCCGCAAACGTCCGCCGAATCAGCGGCAGCACGCGCACGAAGTTGTCCTCGTTCAAGGAACTGATCCAGCCATCCACCAAGCCCCAGACCACCTCGTCGTGCAGCAGCACGGTGGCGTTGCGGTTTAAAAAGCCGTCTAGCCAGGCGGCGGCCTGCTGCGGGTCGGCGCCGGTGGACAGGTTGCGGGCCAGCAGTTGGGCGGCTTCTTCGGCGGGCAGCAGGTTGGCATCGAGCTGCAGGCGGGCGGCGACGCCGCGCAGCAAGGGGGCTGATTGCTCTGAAAGTGATAGCTGCTTGAGCGCATTGCACCAGGGCTGGAGCACGTTTTCGTCTTTGCGCAGGGCAATGGCGCGGTCTGCGTCCAGCAGGTTTTTGCGCAGGGCGTCGGCGGCGTCGTCATCCAGCGACATGCAGGCCAGCACCAGGCCAATGCTGGCGCGCAGCACGATGCGGTCAAACAAATCGGCCAGCAGATTCGCGTCGGTCTGGCGCACGCTGCCGTAGCGCAGGGCGTTGGCCAGCGGGGGCAGGGTGGCCAGCAGTTGGGCCGAGTCGCCGGTGACGGCGGCGCGGTCGTCCAGCGCTTTGGCCACCGCGCTCACGGCGGCGGGCAGGTTGGCCAGCATCACGCTGTCCATCAGTTCAGCCAAGTCCGCCAGGCTGTCAATCGACAGGATGCGCTCGGCGGCCAGGGCCACAGCGGCTTGTTCCACGGTGTTACCGTAGCGGCTGGCCGTGATGACCTGGATGGCAAAGTCAGGCTGCCACTGCAGGCTCCAGATTTCGTGGAAAGTGCCTTTGGCCGAGTTGCCGGTGCGGCTCAGCGTGCCCCACTCAACGCTTAGCAGGCGCAGCCGGTGCAGCAACCGGCTCTTGGCCAGGTCGTTGTCTTTGCGCAGATCCAGGTCCAGCGTTTTGGCCAGGGCTTCGGGTTTGAGGCGCAGGGTTTTTTGCTGTTGCTCAATGTCTTGCTGCAGCGGCACTGATGGCACGCCAGCGGGGATTTGTCCCAGGCGGTCGCCCACGATCAGGCGCTTTTGAATCAAGGCCAGCGGCGCGGCCTCGCCGTGGCACAGCACAGTCACGCAGGCTTCGTTCAACTCGTCCAGGCCCGGCGCGGGCCGGTTGCGCAGCGCGGCCACGGTTTCGGCCAGGCGCACGCCTTCGATCACGTGGGCCGACGAGCAATCCAGCCCCTCGTCGCGCAGCAGCCGGGCCACACGGGTGAGCCAGCCGATGGCTCTGGACGTGTGCGCTGTGTGCTGCCACAAATAGTCGTACCAGCCCGGCGAATCCACGCCCGCACCATAGCCGCTGTGGGCCGACAAATGCGGGTAGCTCCAGGGTACCCAGGTGGCGGCCACCTTGAGCTTGGGCAGGCCTTTGAGCAGTTGTGCGTCGGCCTTCACGGCTTTGGTTGCAGCGATATCGCCTTCCAGCGCGGGCACGTGCCAGGCACCGCAAACCACCGCGATGCGCTGGTGGCCTTGGGCTTGCGCCTGGCGTATGCAGGTGCGCATGTGGGCCTCGCGCAGGTTCTCGCGCTGTGCGCGCCAACCGGTGGGCGCAGGCGCTTGGGTGCGCACCTCGCGCATGGCTTCGGCAATGGCGGCAAACAGGTCGGCACCGTCGCCACGCTCTTCCACCATGTGGTTCCACCAGCTCTCGCCGTCGCTGTAGCCCGCGGCTTGCGCCAGCCAGCCCAGAGGGTCAAGGTGATCGGACTCTTCGTTGGGGCTGATCGCGTTATCAGCCTCGCAACCCATATCTTTGGCTTCGTCGGCTTCCTCGGCTTCCTCGTTCTCGGCCGCCAGTTTGGCTTTGATTTCCTCTTCTCGCGCCTTGCGCATGGCCATGTTGTGGGTTTGCGGCAGATCGATGAAGCGGGTCGGCACCCCCGCACGCACGGCCCAGACCATGGTTTGCCACTCGGGCGAAAAGTCGGCCAGTGGGTAGAACGACGCCAGCGTGGGCTCTGCCGGGCAGTGCACCAGCAGGGCCACCGGTGGGCGCAGCGCCGGGTTGGCCGCATGCACCAGCAGATCGTCTGCCTCAGGCGGGCCTTCAATCAGCACGCAGTCGGGGCTCCAGGCGTTCAGCGCGGCCAGCAGGCTGCGCGCACAGCCGGGGCCGTGGTGGCGGATGCCGAAGAATTGGGTGGTGGGCGTGGTCATGGTTTTTCTCCCTCGCCCCTCGGGGAGAGGGTTGGGATGAGGGGGCTGCGCGATACCGATACTTGTGCAACGCGAAGGCCCTCACCCCTGCCCTCTCCCGCCCGCGAAGCCGAAGGCTTCGCCTCCGGGTGCGGGAGAGGGAGAAAGTCATTCGTCATCACCCGCAGCACGATGTCATTCATCAGTCGTGATCCCGACAGGCCCGGTACAAATCCTTCCACTCCCCGCGCTCTTTCACCACGGTTTCCAGGTATTCGTTCCACACCACCTGGTCTTGCACCGGGTCTTTGATAACGGCGCCGATCAGGCCCGACGCGATGTCGGCGCTGCGCATCTGACCGTCGCCAAAGTGGCCGGCCAGGGCCATGCCGGCGTTGATGACGGAGATGGCTTCGGCGGTCGACAAGGTAGAGGTGGGCGACTTGATGCGGGTTTTGCCGTCGTCGGTTTGGCCGCTGCGCAGCTCGCGGAAGATTTGCACCACGCGGCGCACCTCGGCCAGCGCCGGTGGCTCGGCGGGCAGGTCCAGCGAGCGGCCAATTTCTGCTACGCGCTTGGTGACGATGCTGACCTCTTCGTCTTGCGATGAAGGTAGGGGTAGCACGACGGTGTTGAAGCGCCGTTTCAGCGCGCTGGACAACTCGTTCACACCCTTGTCGCGGTTATTCGCCGTGGCAATCACGCTGAAGCCGCGGGTGGCCTGCACCTCGGTGCCCAGCTCGGGAATGGGCAGGGTTTTTTCAGACAACACGGTGATCAGCGAATCCTGCACGTCGGCGGGAATGCGGGTGAGCTCTTCGATGCGGGCAATCTTGCCCAGGCGCATGGCGTTCATCAGCGGGCTGGGCACCAGGGCTTTTTCAGAAGGGCCGTGGGCCAGTAGTTGGGCATAGTTCCAGCCGTAGCGCAGCTGCTCTTCGCTGGTGCCGGCTGTGCCTTGAATCAGCATCGTCGAGTCGCCACTGACTGCGGCAGACAGGTGCTCGGACACCCATGATTTGGCCGTGCCCGGCACGCCAAACAGCAGCAGTGCCCGGTCGGTGGCCAGGGTGGAAACGGCAATTTCCATCAGGCGCTGGCTGCCGATGTACTTGGGCGACACCTCAAAACCACCGTCTAACTTGCCGCCCATCAGGTAGGTGACCACGCCCCAGGGCGAGAGCTTCCAGTTGGTGGGCTTTTGGCGCTGGTCCACTTTGGCAATGGCGGCCAGTTCGTCGGCAAATTGCTGTTCGGCGTGTTGTCTGAGTGTTTGGGTCATGTGGGGTGTACCAAGTGGTGTTTAAGGGTGAAAAGTGCTATCGGCCCAGAGATTCATTGCTCAAGCAGCTATTAAATTTATAGTGGTTTGGCCGGTGTCAAAGCCGCCAGTGCGCGCCGTGCGGCGATCACGCGGGCTACGCGGGCGGCACGCTCCGATTGCCCAACCGCACCGCCCAAGTCCATGGCTGACAAGTCCAGCACGCACAGCGCCTCGGGCAGCACCTGCTGCAGGTAGTAGTCGTTGGAAGCCGTGTCTTTTTGCAGCTCGGTGGCGATCGCTTGAGCCAGTTGTTGCGATAGCGCTGGCGACAGCACATGGCCCTGCGGGCAGGCCGCGACGATGGTTTGCAACAAGCTGGCCAGCGACTCTTTGCTGTTGGGCATGTGTTGCACCCAATACTGCTCGCGCTGCACCAGTGGCAGCACGGCCAGCAGCGTGGTTTCGTCGGCGTAGCGGCCGGGCAGCTTGTCGTGGTGCAGCAGGGCATGGGCCCACGTCGCATCTTGGGTGGCCACTGCAGCATCGGCCCAGCCGCGCAGCAGCGCGTCGTGCCACTGGTTTTTGGTGCTGGCCTTGAGCAAGTCAGCCGGGGCCAGCCCGGTGTGCTGTTGCCACCAGCCCAGCGGGCACTGGCGCGCCAGCTGGTACAGCCACCAGGCGCGCTCGCCCAGCGCATCGTGCTGCGGGCGGGTGGCGTCGATGGCTTCGTTTTTCCAGCTCGGGTCGGCAGCGGTGGGCGCTTCAATCTCCAGCTTGTCGCGTATCAGTCCGCGCTTGAACACCACCAGCGGTGCCAAAGCAGTGGTGATGGCTTGCGCATGGCGGCTTGTGGGCAAGCGGGTGAGCAGCGCGGCGGCGGCCTGGCGCACGTCCTGGGCGCGGTCTTTGGTCATCAGGCCATCCAGAAAGGCTTCGTCGTCGGTTGACAGGTTCACCGCGAGCAAAGGCACCAGCGCTGTGCGCTCGGCGGCACCGAGGTCTTTCAGCTGCGCTGCCAGCTTGTCGCGGGCACCCGCGGCATCGGTTTGCCGCAGCTGGGCCAACAGTTTGACGCGCTGCTCCAGCGTGCCCAAGTCCCATTGCTCTTGCGTGCTGGCCTGTTCGCTGGCACCGGCTGCGTAAGACCAGGCGCTGTTTTGGCGGGCCAGCCAGCTGCCGCGCTCGCCCAGGGTGTCGCCGAGCGCGGCTCGCACGGCCACGCTGCGCCGGCCCATTTCCAGCGCGGCAGGTAGCAGCGAAGGCGGCAGGCGCAAGCCGCATTCACGCAAGCGAGTCAGGGCCAACAATTGCAGGCGTTGCGCGCCGTCTAGCAGAATGGGGCGCAGCACCAAATCGCAGGTGGAGGTGTCGGGCGTGGCGGCTGTGTCTGGTGCGGCGGCGATCCACGCGGGCGCCGATGGCGCGGCGGCTTGAAAGCCCGCGCGGGAACAAATCGAAACGGCCCCGGCCATTTGCAGCAATTGCTTTTGAGGCGTGGCATTTGAGCCAGCCACCTGGCTCAACAGCGCGCCCAACTCGCCAGCCAGCGGCGGCACCGAAACGCTTTGGCGCTGGGTGCCCACGAGCGCCACTTCCAACAGACTTTGCAGAAGCCCGCTCATGTCAGCCCCGCGTTCAGCCACAGCCCACCGCCACCCCAAGCGGTCAGCGGCACCAGCTGCTCACCGTCCCATTCGCCAAACAGGCTCACCGGGTGCCCGCCGCTGTGGGCGGCCAGCAGCCAGGCGGGCTCGTCGCCAACGCGCAGGGGCAGGGCGGTGTTGTTCACCTGCAGCGACCAGGCATCGTTTTGATGCACCGGCGTGGCCCGCTCAAACACTAGCGGTGCCAGCGGCAGCCAGGGGTTGGCGGCGTAGCGCTGGGCCAGTGCCAGCCACTCGTCTGCTGTAGCAGCGGTCTTGGCCAATTGGTCGGCTTGCGCGCCGCGCTGCTCGGCCACCTGCGCCCGTTGGGCGGCCACCACCGCTCGCAGCGGGCTGTTCGATGGGTAGTACCGCAGGCTCAAGGCATAGGCATGGCCCACCACCCACAAGCCATCAAACCCGGCACCGCCATGCGAAAAATCGAGCAACAGCGCCCGCCGCCCGCTGTTCTTGCCTTGCAGCCAAACCCGCCGCTCGATTACTTTGCCCTCGCGTGGCTGCATGGCCACGCCCAGTACGGTGAAATCATCGTCCAACAGCTCGCCGCTGGCCAGCACATCGGCCTTGTCTATCGGCCAGCCCAAGGTGGCTTTCAGGTCGGCTTGCACCGGTGCGGGCAGGGTTTCGCGCCGGGCCGCTGCGTCGGCCACCAGTTGCAGCATGCCAAAGGTGCGCAGCACGCGCTCAGGCCAGTTGGGGCCAGAGCCCACGGCCTCGCCAGCGTCTTTCAGGCGCTGGGCCAATCCGGACGCTTGCGCATCGACCATGCGCGCGGCGGTGGTGTGAAAGCCCTCGCGCTGCTCGCTGTTGATGGTGGCAATGCCGCGCTCAATATGGTCGGCCATCCACAGCTGCAGCTGATCCAACCCCGCCTGCATGGTGTTCCAGCGGCGCGCTTCCTTCTTTTCAATTTCTTGCGGGCTGGGTGGCGGCGCATTGGCCTTCTCCACCGCTTTTTGCTCGGCTTTTTCTGCTTTTTGCGCCCGCGAGCCCAGCCACTCGGTCACCCACGCAGGTGCGTCGCTGGCTTTGAACAGCCCAGGCTCATTGCAGCGAATCAACAGCAGCGCCAGGCCATGCTTGCAGGGAAACTTGCGGCTGGGGCAACTACAGCGAAACGCCGGGCCTGCCAGGTCCACCTGTGTTTGGTAGGGCTTGCTGCCGCTACCCTGGCACTCGCCCCACACCGCTTCGGTGTTGGCACCCAAGGCAGGCCATTTGCTGGCCGAGTTCAGGCCCCGCGCTGCCTTGGCAGAGGCATCGTCTGGCGACAGCGACAAAACGGCGTCGGTGGTGAATTCCATCGGCGGGGAATGTAACCGGTCTGGGTGAAGTGGTTTCCTGGATTGACGGACGCGCGCCAGTTGCGTCCAATGGAGTTATGACCGCACAAACCTCCCAACAGCGCCCTCGTTTGTCCGACGCCCGCTTTTTGCTGATACTGCTACTGCCCAGCCTCACCCTGGTTGGCGCGGTGACCGACCCGCGCGTGGCGGCTGCATGGGCGCTGGCCGTGTGGTTGTTGGTGGCGGCGATCGACTCGTTTTTGCCGGGAGCCAAGCGCTCACCTGGCCCCAGTGAGCAAAAGCCCTTTTTTCTGTGGCTGCTGCGCCTGTATGTGCCCTTGCAACTGGCCACGATCGCCGCCGGTGCCTGGGCCGCCATGCACAGCGAGTGGTTAACGGTGTTGGGCCTTGCGTTTGCAGTCGGCTTTGTCACCGGCGGCCAGGGCATCACATTCGCCCACGAGCTGGGTCACAGCAAAAACCGCGTTGACCGCGCCCTGGCCTGGGTGTTGATGGCCAGCGTGAACTACAGCCACTTCATGGTGGAGCACTACCGCGGCCACCACCCCCGCGCCGCCACGTTTGATGACCCCGCCAGTGCCCGCCGTGGCGAAAGCCTGTGGCGGTTTTTGCCGCGTACTTTATGGGGCAGCTGGGCCAGCGCCTGGCGGCTCGAATCGCAGCGTCTGCAACAACGCGGCAAAGGCTGGCTATACAGCCCCTTGCTGTGGTGTTGTGTGCTCAGTGTGGCGCTAGCCCTTGTATTACTTGCTGGAGCAGCTACCAAAATCATAGTGTTCTGGCTGGGCCAATCGCTGTTTGCCATCTGGCTTTTAGAAACCGTGAACTACATCGAGCACTACGGCCTGAGCCGCAAAGTCAGCCCCGACGGCAAACGCGAACCCTTTGCGATGAACCACGCCTGGAACGCTGACCACGTGGTCAGCAACAGCCTGCTGGCCAACCTGCAACGCCACTCTGACCACCACATGCACGCCTGGAAACCCTACGCCACGCTACAGGCCCTGCCCGGGCCGCAATTGCCCACCGGGTATGCCGGCTGCCTGCTGCTGGCGGCCGTGCCACCGGTGTGGTTTGGGGTGATGCACAGGCGGCTGGATGGGATGGCTGCTTCGGGCTGAGCCAACACCCTTTCTCAACTTCCTCCGCTATTGATTCGGGCCGATAAAGTTTGAAATTTCCGTTTGGACTGAGCAGGGTATCCAGGGAAGCCCCGTTCAGGCTGGGCTGAGGAGCGCAAAACCCAGTGGATCAGGGCACTGGCGGGGATACCCGGCTGTGGGGCGAACGGTTGATGCTTCGTAGAGCCGGATCAATAGTCGTCATCTCTGCCAACACGGTTGCCATGCGTGTTGAAAGCCGGGTGCAAATACCCGATCAGCAGGGTTTCCAGAATGTGGGGTGACGGCGCTTGCGCCCAGCGGATCCAGATGCCGCTGCTTGCGCCATTTCGGGAGCGTTGCTGTAACTTGACCAGCAGGTGCACTTTGCCCGCGTGTTTCAACGAGGTGTTCAAGCGCGGCGTGCCGGAGCGCGACGACATCAGCATCATCGTTTGTGGGTCAACCAGGTAGCCGGGCAGGCGCGTGGCCAGGGTGGAAGCCTTGCCGACGTACAGCACGCCGGTGTTTTGCGCCAACGGGCCGTCGTAGTTGGTGAACACGTAAACCCCTGGCGCACGCGGAATCTGGTGCCGCGCGATGCGCAAGGCCTCGACCGTGACGGGAGTGGACCATTGAATTGACGAAAACCATGCGGGTGCAGTCATTGGTAATTTCCAAGGGGTTAGGCGGCGCATTTTCCAAAGTCGTTGCTACGCACGCGCCACGCTTGCTGATTGTGCTGGCGTAAACCACGCGCAACGTGACAATGCCTGGTATCGCCAGCCGTTTGATTGTTTCAAATCGAAAACGGCTCAAGTGCGCACTCCATGCGCTCAAGCAGCTATCAAAAACAGAGTGGGCGGGTGCCATCACAATCCCTGGCTCTATGACCCGCTGGCAACCCACCCTGCTTGAAGCCCCGCGCGCCGCCGCCTTGCTCGCGCTGGCCGAGCACCGGCTGGCGCAGGGGCGGTATGCGCAGGCGGCGCCGCTTTATCAGGAGCTGCATGCGGTCAAGTCTGGCGACGCGGCGATTCTGCTGCATTGGGGGTTTTGCCTGGAGCAGCTGGGCGAACTGGACGCGGCGGTGTCCCGCTACCGAGAAGCCTTGGCGATTGAGCCGGATTTTTTGGAGGCGCATGTGGACCTGGCCGGTGTGCTCTGGCGGGTGCAAGACCCCGCCGGTTCGCTGGCGCATGCACAGCGCGCCGTCGCACTCCAACCCATGCACCCGCACGCGGTGCGCATGCTGGGCACGACCCTGCTGCATCTGAACCGGTGCGACGAAGCCGAAACGCAGCTGCGCCGGGCGCTGGATTTGCAGCCCGGCTTTGGCCTGGCCCGGCTTGACTTGGCCTTGGTGCTGTTGCTGTCAGGCCGCCTGCAAGAAGCCTGGCCGCTGTATGCCCACCGCTGGCAAGACAGCCCGGCGCTGGTTCGCCCCGCGTTTGTTCAGGCCGGTTCACAGTGGCAGGGGCCACAGGCCCAGCCGCTTGCGGGGCGGCGCATCGTGGTCTATGCCGAGCAGGGCCTGGGCGATGTGATTCAGTTCATCCGCTATGTGGCGCTGCTGCAAAACGACGGTGCCTCCGTGTGTGTGGCCGTGCCAGAGGCGCTGGTGCCCTTGCTGGAAAGCATGCCGGGCCTGGTGTGCATCCAACCGGGTTTGACGGTGCAGGTGGACTGCCAGGTGGCCCTGCTGGATTTGCCCCTGCACTACCAGACCACGCTGAATACCGTGCCGGCGCAGGTGCCGTATCTTGCAGCGCCTGCGCACCTGCGGGCACCTTGGCGCGAGCGCCTTCTGCCGTGGCAAGACCGGTTCAAAGTGGGCCTGGTCTGGGCCGGGCAACCGGCCCAAGTGAATGACCGCAACCGCAGCCTGTGTTTAAGCGAGTTGCTGCCATTGATGTCGCTGGGCGGTGTGCAGTGTTTCAGCCTGCAAAAGTCCGATGCCGGGGACTACACCGACATCCGCCCTACGCCTGAGCAACTGGTGGACTTCACCGACGATTGGCACGACTTTGCCGACAGCGCCGCGCAGATGGCCAGTCTCGACCTCGTGATTACCGTGTGCAGCGCTGTGGCGCATCTGGCTGGCGCTCTGGGCAAACCGGTGTGGGTGCTGCTGCCGCCCAACGCCGACTGGCGCTGGCTGCTGGATCGTGATGATTCGCCGTGGTACCCGACGATGCGGCTGTTTCGGCGCGATTTTGGCGAACCTCGCGCGGCGCAGGTGCAGCGTGTGGTGCGGGCTTTATGCGAGCGGATGGGCGTGGCTGGTGAGGGGGGTTGACAGCCGGCAATGATCCTAGAAACAGCAGTTGACCGCTTATCCCGGTAACTTTTACCAATGAAATCAAACACTTGTAGCGTTGAGCGACCTCACCAACTGGGTGAGAACGCTACGCACCCAATTGAGCCTCCCTGGCGTGCGCTAAGCGAAGTGGCTCCTCCTAGCAGGCAAGAGCCTGCGTCGTCAGAGCCAAGCGCAGCGCAGGCAAGCCTGCTCTGGGCCTTGCCAGCCCACGCCATGACGACCCACTTGGGCGCGTCCAACTGCTGTTTCTAGGATGATCTGGAAACGCCATCAGCTGCGAACAAACTCCGTGCCGTTATGGCGAAACAACTCGCGCGCCTGCAGGTCGGCGCTGGCACCTGACCAGACGGTGTTTCCGCTGACCTTGAGCACCAGGCTGGCCGCGTCGTCCACCAGAAACTGGGCCAAGCCATCCGCATTGGTGTCCAGGCTGCCGTTGCCAGACAGGTTGACAGCGACACCGGACACGGCTTGCCCGTTGGCATCTTGAAATTGGAGGCGGACGATTTTGGGCATGGCGTTCAAGTGGTGTGCTGCAAATCGGGTAATTGTGTATGAGACTTGTATTCGTTCAGGTCAGTAGCAACCCGGCGGTTCAGGGTGCCATGGCCGCCTTCACCGCCTGCCCCAGCTCAATCACCGCCATCGCGTAGTAGCTGCTCCAGTTGTAGCGGGTGATCACGTAAAAATTTTCGGTGCCAGCCACATAGCTGGCCGGGGCGCTGCCGTTTTGCAGCTCGATCAGGGCCAGCGGGCCCACATGCCGGGCGGCTTGCCCGTCCAGCACCGCGCCTTTGGCGGCAAAGCTGGCCACGCTGAAAGTGGGCAGGATGTCGGGTGCCAGCAGGGCGTCTTTGTCCAGCGTGGCGGCATCAAAGCGCACCGGGTAATGGGTGGGCATGCCGGTTTTCCACTCGTAGCCTTTGAGGTAGCTGGCCACCGAGCCAATGGCGTCAGCAGGGCTGGTCAGGTCTACCTTGCCGTCGCCGTCAAAGTCCACCGCATAGCGCGTTTGGCTGGAGGGCATGAACTGGGGCATGCCAGTAGCTCCGGCGTAGCTGCCCAGGGGCTTCATCGGGTCGCCGTTGCTGCGGCTTTGCTGGCTGAGGAACTGCTCCAGCTCGCCGCGGAAATACTCGGTACGGGCCTCGGCACGTGGGTGGCGTGCCGGGAAATCAAAGGTGAGCGTGGCCAGTGCGTCGATCACGCGGAAGGTGCCCATTTGCTGACCGTAAATGCTCTCCACGCCAATCACGCCCACGATGATGTCTGCAGGCACGCCGTACTCCGCTTCGGCGCGGGCCAGCGTCTCGCGGTGGGCTTGCCAGAAGCGCACACCCGCGCGGATGCGAATGGGCTCGACAAAGCGGCTGCGGTACACCGCCCAGTTTTTGGCCGTGCCCACGGCTGGCGGCAGCATCAGCCGGCCAATGCTGGGCAGGTGCTGGGCCTGGCCAATGGCCTGGCGCACCCAGGCGGGATCCAGGTCGCGGCGGGCGGCCAGGTCGTCGGCAAAGCGCATGGCGTCGTCGCGGGTGGAATACGACGTAGGCGGGGGCGTGCCGGTGTTTTGCGCAGGTTTTGAAGGTTTTTGGGCAGCAGCCCATGTAAATACTGCTGAAGCAGCTATAAAAAATATAGCGTTAGAAATGAAATGACGCACGGAAAGCAGCCCCAGGGAGAGTGAAGAGTTCGATGCCTCCTATGGTAGCGGGCACTGCAATCAGCTTGCGACGCTGACCGCAGGCCTTTGCGCAGTAGCCGCTTGCACCGGCGGCCAGCGCAGCGCGCCAAACTCGCGGCGCAGATCGGCCAGGCTGCCCGCTGGATGGGCACCATAGCGCTGCGCCTCCAGCCGCAGCAGCCAGTCGCTCACGCTGTGCGCCTGGTCGCCAAACTGGGCACGCGCCAGCTGTGCCAATAACCGTGGCGGGCAGGTGGGTGGCACCGCCAGGCCTGATTTTTCCAGCCGCTTGCGGGCGCGCAGCAACAGGTACAGCCAGGGGTCGTGCCGGGCGCGTTCCCATAGCGTCCACAAGGCACCCACCACGCCTGCCGCCGTGAGCAGGCCGGCCATCAGGTAGCCCAAATGCTCCCAGCTGGGCGAGGTAAAGCCCATGTTTTTCAGCAAGTCCAGCTGCTTGCTTTGCGTGTAGTTCAGCACCCACTGGTTCCAGCGGTTGTTCACCGCTTCCCAGGCGGCGCGCAGGTTGGCGGCCAGCGTGGGGTTCAGGCCGCCTATGGCACCGGCAATCACGCCTTGCGGCGCGGCCAACCGCTGGAACGAGCCGATGCGGCTGGGCGACACCGAGGCGGTGGGGTCCACCCGCACCCAGCCGCGGCCTTCCAGCCACACCTCGGCCCACGCGTGGGCGTCGGAGTTGCGCACCACCCAGTAGCCGTCTACCTCGTTGAGTTGCGCGCCCTGGTAACCGGTGACCACCCGTGCGGGCACGCTCATACCGCGCATCAGCACCACAAAGGCCGACGCAATGTGTTCGCAAAAGCCTTCTTTTTTGTCAAACCAGAATTCATCAGCCGTCTCGCGGCCATACACGCCGGGGTCCAGCGTGTAGGTGTAGCCGCCGGTGTGCAGGCGTTCCAGCGCGCCCTCCAGCAGGCCCGCCGCGCCTTTGCTGGCATAGCGCGCATCGCGCTGGATGTCGGTGGCCAGTTGCAGGGTGCGCGGGTTGAAGCCGGGGGGCAGCTCGGTGAAGTCTTGCAGGCCGGGCACGGCCTTCAGTGGGCCGTGGCGAAACTGGGTGTGGCTTTCGACCTTGTAGCGCGCCAGGTCGGTAAACGGCTTGTTGGACAGCCATTGCAGATCGGCGGTCATCACCAGGTCGTGGTTGGGCACCACGGGCCGGTTGGCGGCCGCTTCCAGGGTGATCAGCCAGGGGCGGTTGCTGGGCTCCATGGTCACTTCGTAGCGGATGGGCTCGCCTTGCACCTGCAGGTTGCCCGGTGCCTGGTAGCGGGCCGAAAACAGAGCTTGCAGCGGCTTCCACTCGCGCCCGTCAAAGGTGGAGAGCACCGGCCCACGAAAGTACAAATCGGGTTGCGCGGGCACCGGGCCTTCAAATTTGATGCGCAGCGCAATGCTGTCGTCCAGCACCAATTGCGCAATCGTGCCCACCTGCATGCTGCCCGACAGGCCGCTGCGCCCGGTCATGCCGTCGCTCGGTATGCCCCACAGCGGTGCCAGGCGCGGAAATAGCATGAACAGCACCACCATGATGGGCGCGCCCACCAGCGCCATCCAGCCGGCGGTTTTGGCGGCCTCCAGCAGCGGCGGCTTGCCCACCGGCATGTGGGCGTTGACCAGCGCGGTCAGCAGGCCCAGCAAGGCCACCAGCATCATGGCCGCCGTGAGCAGCGACTGGGAGAAAAAAAAGTTGGTCAGCATGGTGAAAAACGACAGGAAAAACACCACAAACGCATCGCGCCGGGCGCGCAGCTCCAGGGTTTTCAGGGCTAGCAGCACCACGATGAGCGTCACGCCGGCGTCGCGCCCCAGCAGGGTTTTGTGGGTGAGGTAGGTGGCCACCGAGGCCAGCGCCAACAAGCCCACACGCCACCAAAAGCCGGGCAGCGGTTTGCTTTGCACGGCCAGCACACCGCGCCACATCAGCACGCCAAAGGCCAGCAGGCTGCACCACAGTGGAATTTGCTGGATCTGGGGCAGCAAGACCCAGGCGATGACCAGCAGCAAAAACAGGGTGTCACGCGCGTCGCGGGGCAGGTGGGTCAGGCGGTTCGTCATCAACATAGCGCCAGTGCCTCCAGGCACGCACGCTTGTGCGCCTCGCCACTGCCGGGTTTGAGTTGCTGGCCGGGCAGGCGCAAGCCAAAGTCAAGCCCGGTTTTGTCGGCTTGCAGCACCCAGGCGGTCAGGCGCGACAGCTTGGCCTCTTTGTCTGCGACGCCGCATTGCGCAAAGTCCAGCCACAGCTCGTAGCGCTGGGCTTGCTGGGTGTCGCGGCTGACCAGCTCGTTGCTGCCACGGGCCTGGGCGCGGGCGGCCTGCTTCCACACCACCAGTTTGAGCGGGTCGCCGCGCTGGTAGGCCCGCACACCTTCAAACTCGCCCGTGCTGCGCACCCGCGCCGCGCCCGCGCCGCCCGCGCGCGGCTCGCCGGGCGGCAGTGGTGGCGCGTGCAGCTCGGGCGCGGGGTACACCAGCACCTGCGAAGCGGGCCGCCACACCGTCCAAACCCGGAAGGTACCCAGCGGGTAGCGCGTCTCCGCGGTGAGCGGTGGCACCGGGTGCAGGCCGCGCCGCTCGGGTTTGAAGGCTACATGCACCGTGGTGCTGCCCAGCGCCGGAATATCGGTCCAGGTCCAATGGTCTTCATGCGTCACATCCAGCACCGCCAGGCCAATGCTGCGGCGAATGCTGCGCTTGCTATGCGCCAGTGTGATGCCAAACGTGGCGCTAGCCCCCGCAAATTGTGCTGGGGGCGCTATCAAGTTCATAGTGATTCCGCGCAGGGTGCCATGGCACACATGCATGCCCACCACCGCGCTACCGGCGAGCAAAAAGGTCAGCAGATAGCCCAGGTTGAGCTGGTAGTTGATGGAGGCCACCAGCAGCACCATCAAGGTCAACGCCAGCATGAAGCCAGGCCGGGTCGGCAGGATGTAAACGTTGCGCTGCGTCAGCGTGATGCTGTCTGACAGCGGCAGGCGGGCCTGCCACCATTGGCGGAATCTGTTTTGAATACGGCGGATTGGGTGACGCCAAGCTGATAGCACGCTGGGCTGCACAGGTCGCACGCCGTCATCTGTCATCGAAGCCGCAGGCGAGGTCATTCCGTCATTGCCTCAGGGCAAAGCCACCGCATCCACCATCGCCCGCACCTGCTCCACCGGCCCGCGCCCGGCGTCGCCCACCGGGATCAATCGATGCGCAATGGACTGCGGCAGGATGCTTTGAATGTCGTCGGGTGCTACATAGTCGCGCCCAGCCAAAAGCGCCTGGGCTTTGGCGGCGCGCATCACCGCAATGCCGGCGCGTGGCGACAGGCCTTGCAGAAACCAGCGGCCGCTGCGGGTGGCGGCAATCAGGTCTTGCAGGTAATTCAGCAGCGGGTCGGCCGCGTGCACCGCGAGCACCTGTTGTTGCAGCTCGGCCAGGTCGGCCGGTGTGACCACCGCCGGCAGGTTTTCCACCATGTCGCGCCGGTCGCCACCGGCCAGCAAGGTGCGCTCGCTGGCGCGGTCGGGGTAGCCCAAGGTGACGCGCATCAAAAAGCGATCCAGCTGGCTTTCGGGCAGGGCGTAGGTGCCCAGCTGGTCGTGCGGGTTTTGCGTGGCAATCACGAAAAACGGCGAGGGCAGGGTGCGGGTTTCGCCTTCAACCGTGACCTGTTTTTCCTCCATGGCCTCCAGCAGTGCGCTTTGGGTTTTGGGGCTGGCGCGGTTGATCTCGTCGGCCAGCAGCACCTGTGCAAACACCGGGCCGGGGTGAAACACAAAGGCTTCTTTGCCGCGCTCGTAAATCGACACGCCCGACAGGTCACTGGGCATCAAATCGGCGGTGAACTGCACCCGCGAAAACGCCAGGCCAAAGCTGCGCGACAGCGCATGCGCCAAGGTGGTTTTGCCCACGCCGGGCACGTCTTCAATGAGCAGGTGGCCGCCAGCCAGCAGGCAGGCTACGCAGTCTTGCACTTGTGAGGGCTTGCCCACAATCACCGTGTTAAGCTGATTTAGAAGTTTTTTGAGGGTTGCTTGTGTATCCATTTGCACAACATTAACCGATTCATTCGACAGTTACCTCGCATGAGGTTTTTCCACGATTTTTGCCATGCCCGCCACCGGATATTTCACCCACCGCGACTGTTGGAAACACGAAATGGGCGCGGGCCACCCTGAATGCCCCGAGCGGCTGGACGCGATTGAAGACCGTTTGCTGATCTCGGGCGTGGGTGATACGCTGGATCGGCGCGAAGCACCCGCTGCCGCGTTATCTGACCTGGAGCTGGCACACGACCGCATGCACATTGCAGCGCTACGCGGCTTGACCGATCGGCTCAAGGAAGACATCACCGCGGGCGGCCCCAGTTATGCGCAGATTGACCCGGACACCAGCCTGAACGAACACACCTGGAACGCCGCTTTGCGCGCTGCAGGTGCTGCGCTCGCAGCCACCGATGCAGTGATCGCCGGTGAAATCGACAACGCCTTTTGCGCCGTGCGCCCGCCCGGCCACCATGCGCTGCACCACAAGGCCATGGGTTTTTGCTTTTTCAACAACGTGGCCGTGGCTGCCCGCTACGCCCTGGCGCGCCACGGCCTGCAGCGCGTGGCCGTGGTGGACTTTGATGTGCATCACGGCAATGGCACCGAAGACATTTTGAGCAACGACCCGCGCGTGCTGATGGTGGGCTTTTTCCAGCACCCGTTTTACCCCTACAGCGGCACCGAGCACCCGGCGGCCAACATGCTGAACGTACCCGTGCCCGCCTACACCAAAGGCCAGGCGGTGCGCGATTTGATCGATATGCACTGGATACCCAAACTGGAAGCCTTTGCCCCCGAAATGATTTTCATCAGCGCTGGCTTTGACGCCCACCGCGACGACGACCTGGGCCTGATGGGCCTGGTCGAGCAAGATTACGCCTGGATCACCAGCCGCATCAAGCACGTGGCGCTGCGCCATGCCAGAGGCCGCATCGTCTCGTGCCTGGAAGGCGGCTACAACCTGGGCGCACTGGGGCGCAGCGTAGAGGCGCATATACGGGTGCTGGCAGATGTGTGAATGGTGGATGACAGATGACTAAAGTTTGCGGCGGTTACAGGAGATGACTAAGCCCTTCAGCCGACGCTTCTGGCCCCTTTTTCTTGCTGGAATGCTGGGTCTGCTGTCGCTGCTTTTTCAACCCCTGCCCGCGGGTCTACTCGGCCAGGTTCCTGCTTTGGCAACTTTGCCACCGCTGGCGCAACGTGCGGTGTTGCTCGCCAATCCGCTGATCCTGCTGGTGTTGACGGCTCTGCTGGGTGCTGCGTTCGCGCACCGAGTAGGCCTGGGTAGCGTGCTGGCCGGAACTGCTGCGCCAACTGACCTGCCGCGTACCCTTGGCCGGGCAGCAGCCTTGGGTTTGGCGCTGGGCCTTGTTCTTGCGGCTGCGGACGCTGCTGTCGCTTCACATATGGGGCAGCGCTGGCAGCAATGGGTGGCAGCGGCTCCCACTGGCCCTGCTTCGCTGACCGTTGGTCTGCTGTATGGCGGTGTGACGGAGGAAGTGATGTTGCGCTGGGGTGCGATGGGCTTGATCGCCTGGGCCTTGTCCTCAGCGTTCGGGCAGCGGTTTCGCCAGGCCGCCGTTACGGTCGCCATCGTGGTCTCAGCAGGAATTTTTGGTGCTGCCCATCTGCCTGCCCTGGCCGCTCAAATTGAACTCACGCCCGCGCTACTGGCGCGCACGCTGCTGATCAATGGCGTGGCAGGACTGCTGTATGGCTGGCTTTTCTGGCGAAAACATCTGGAGGCCGCAATGGCCGCGCATGCAGCCACGCACCTGGGCCTGGCCGCCTGGCGCGCACTGCTGGGCTGAGGTGAGCGCCTCGTGCCTACGAACCGAACTTTCTTCATAGACCGCCTGCGTGTGGTGCTCACCGTGCTGGTGGTGCTGCACCACACCGCGATTACTTATGGCGGCAGCGGCGGATGGTTCTACCGCGAAGTGCGCGACGGTGGTACGCCCACCAGCCTCCTGCTGACGGTGTTTTGCGCGATCAACCAGTCGTTTTTCATGGGCATGTTTTTCCTGCTGGCGGGCTACTTCGCGCCAGCGTCTCTGGCCCGCAAAGGGGTGCGCCTGTTCGTGTGGGATCGGCTGGTGCGCCTGGGTATTCCGTTGCTGGTCTTCGGCATTGTGCTGGGGCCCTTGACGGTTGCGCTGGCAGATATACCTGCCGGTGGCCCCGTCGGGGGGCGCTGGCTGGGGTTGGTATCACGGGGCACTTTCGTGATCGGCCCACTGTGGTTCGCGTTGGCGCTGTTGCTGTTTTCCATGGGCTTGGTTGGCTGGCGACTTGTCCGGCCTAAACCGGTGCCAGATCTGGGTCGGCCGTTACCGCTATCGCCCAGCTGGCTGCTGGCGGCGCTGGCGGTGGGCGCTGCTGCGCTGGCGGTGCGGCAATTCGTGCCAGTGGGCCAGAACGTGCTCGGCTTGCAGTTGGGTTACTTTGCGTCGTACACCTTCCTGTTTGCGCTGGGCTGCGTGGCGGCCAGCCATGCTTGGCTTGAACGGCTGGAGCGGCAGGAGGCGATGCGGTGGGCACGGGTCACGCTGGCCACGATTCCGGTGTTGT
Organism: Comamonadaceae bacterium; assembly: GCA_013297875.1. Classification (GTDB taxonomy): domain Bacteria; phylum Pseudomonadota; class Gammaproteobacteria; order Burkholderiales; family Burkholderiaceae_C; genus JAAFIW01. Next base: position 111,068 of record JAAFIW010000012.1, read on the forward strand.
TCGTGGCCGCTGCATGGATGGGCGCACTGGGTGGCAAACCGGTGAACTTCAATGGCGGTCTGGGTCTGCCGGCCATCGTTTATGCGTTCTGGGAGCCCTTTGTCGCCTGGGGCGTGATTGCATGGCTGCTGGTGGTCTTTCGACAGCGCTTCAATGCGCCCAACGCACACTGGGAGCGCTGGGGCACACAGGCTTACGGCGCGTTCATCGTGCATGCACCTATCCTGGTGGGTATGGGTGTGGCGCTGGCCGACTGGGCTGCGCCGCCGTTGCTGAAATTCGCCGTGGTTGGCGCGAGCGCCATCGCCGCGTCGTTTGCAGTTGCGGGTGGATTGCGAAGAATGCCCGGGGTGCGGCGGGTGATTTAGTCGGCGATAGGTTTTTCAATTGCGGAAAATCACGGCTCGCCAGCTCCCACAAGCCGGTCAGCGGGCAAAACCCTTTCAGTTGGCCAGCGCCGCAAACACGCGCGCCGTGATCTCGTCCACGCTGCCGGTGCCGCTGATCGCGCGGTATTGCGGTGCGGCAGTAGGTTCGGCCTTGGCCCAGGCCGAGTAATAGTCCACCAGCGGGCGGGTTTGCTGGCTGTATACGTCCAGCCGCTTTTTCACGGTTTCTTCCTGGTCGTCGGGGCGCTGCACCAGCGGTTCGCCGGTCACGTCGTCAACGCCTGCCGCCTTGGGTGGATTGAACTTGACGTGGTAGGTGCGGCCCGAGGCGGGGTGCGAGCGGCGGCCGCTCATGCGCTCGATGATGGCGTCAAACGGCACGTCGATTTCCAGCACAAAGTCCAGCTTGACACCAGCGGCTTTCATGGCATCAGCCTGGGGAATGGTGCGGGGAAAGCCGTCAAACAAAAAGCCTTTGGCGCAGTCGGGCTGGGCAATGCGCTCTTTCACCAGGTTGATGATCAAGTCGTCGCCGACCAACGCGCCGGATTTCATCACCGCATCGGCCTGCAGGCCCAGCGGCGTGCCGGCTTTCACGGCGGCGCGCAGCATGTCGCCAGTGGAGATTTGCGGAATGCCGAACTTCTGGCAAATGAAGGTGGCTTGCGTGCCTTTGCCAGCGCCGGGCGCGCCCAACAGAATCAGTCTCATGGGGGATGTGTCCTCGAATGTGTTTTGGTCAGGATATCACGTGGGGTTACACCCAACTTACCGTGTTTACAGCAGACTTTTTATGGCTTTCTCAGCAGTGCTCGCACCTTCTCCAGGTCTTGCGGCGTGTCCACGCCGGGTGCCGGTGCATCGGGCGCCAAGTACACCGCAATGCGGTGGCCGTGCCACAGCGCGCGCAGCTGCTCCAGGGCTTCGGTGCGCTCCAGCGGCGCGGGCGGCAGGTTGGGGAACTGGCGCAGAAAGCCCGCACGGTAGGCGTAGATGCCGATGTGGCGTAGCGGGGCAGGGTGGGTGGGTAGTTGGTCGGGCTGGTCGCGCCAGAAAGGAATGGGGCTGCGGGAAAACAGCAAGGCGTCGCCAGACTGGTCGCACACCACTTTCACCACATTGGGGTTTTGAAAGTCTTGCCAGCTGGCAATCGGATGGGCGGCGGTGCTCATCGCGGCCTGGGGGTGCGCCGCCAGTTGCGCGGCCACCGCGTTGATCAGCACCGGGTCGATCAGGGGTTCGTCGCCCTGCACATTGACGATTGTCTCGTCATCGGGTAAGCCCAGCAGCTCACAAGCCTGCGCCAGCCGGTCGCTGCCGCTTTCGTGGTGGCTATCGGTCATGACCGTGTCCACACCATGGGCCGCACAAGCGGCCTGCACCTCAGCCGAGTCGGTGGCCACCACCACGCGCCGGGCCTGCGATTGCGCCGCGCGGCGCGCCACATGCACCACCATGGGCAGGCCTGCAATGTCGGCCAGCGGCTTGTTGGGCAGGCGGGTGGACGCCAGCCGGGCAGGAATCAGCACCGTGAACATGGCTCAAACCAGCGGTGTGCGCGTGGGCAACTGCTCCAGTTCCTCGTCGCTCAGGGTGCGCGCTTCGGTCTCCAGCAGCACCGGTATGCCATCGCGCACGGGGTAGGCCAGGCGGGCGCTGCGCGAGACGAGTTCGCTGCGTTCGCGGTCATAGGTCAGGGGGCCCTTGGTCACGGGGCAGACCAGCAGTTCAAGCAGTTTGGTGTCCATGGATCAGATGATACGGGTGGGCAGGGCCTGGTCGAGCGCCGCCAGAAACGCACTCTCCAGCGTGAGTACCAGTGGTACCGCCAGCGCCTGGGGATACAGCGGCCACAGCTTCACCGCGTCTTTTTCAGTGCAAATCAGTGGATAGCCCATATGTTTATTGCTCAAGCAGCTATCAAAAAAGGAGTGAAAATCAGCATGATCTGGCAAGGCGTGGGTCTGCGCCAACGTAAACCCGGCGCGGCGCAGCATGTCAAAAAAGCGCTCAGGCTGGCCAATGGCGGCCACCGCGACCACCGGCTGGCGGGCCAGGTCGGCCAGCGCGATGGTGGTGCCGTCGGCGCGCAAGGCGTGGTCGGCCAGGGTTCGTTGCGCCGTGAAACCGGCAAAGGCAGGCTGGCCGGTGTGCAGCACCAGCGCGGTTTCCGGCTTGCGAGGCCACGGCTCCCGCAGCGGCCCGGCAGGCAGCAGCCAGCCATTGCCCACGCCGCGCTCGTCAAACACACAAATTTCCACATCGCGCGCCAAAGCCAGGTGTTGCAAGCCGTCGTCGCACACGATGAGGTTGACTTCCGGGTTAACAACCAACAACAGGCCTACCGCCACGACCCGGCTTTCACCCACACAAACAGGCACTTGAGCGCATCGCGATATAAGCAGTGGTTCGTCACCCACAACATCTGCTGTGCTGTGTGGCAAAACCACATGGCAACCCGTCGAGGCGCGACCATAGCCGCGCGACACCACACCGGGCCGCCAGCCCTGGGCTTTCAGATGCGCCAGCAAAGCCATCACCACCGGGGTTTTGCCCACGCCACCCGCCACCACATTGCCCACCACCAGCACGGGCACTGGGGCCCTCCAGCTGGCGCGCCAGCCACGCCGAAACAAGGCCTGGCGCAGTGCGACCAGAGCCGCATACAAGCGGGAAACGGGCCACAGCAGCCGGGCCAGCAAGCCCCGGCTTTGCCAGGCCTGGGTCAACTGCTGGCGCATCGCGGAATGGCTACTTGCCTGCCTGGGCAGACGACTGCGTGGCAAAGGTGATTTGCGTCAGCCCGGCACGACGGGCGGCTTCCATCACGGTAATGACCGACTGGTGGGCCACGGAGGCGTCGGCACTGATGATGATGACGGTGTCTTTGCCGGCCTTGGCGGCGTCGGTCAGTGCGAAGGCCACGGCCTCCACCGTGCGTCCCAGCACCGGCGATTTGTTGACCACGTAGCGACCTTCAGCCGTGACGGCGATGATGACTTCCTTGGGGTAGTCGCGCTGCGCATCGGTGTCAGCCACCGGCAGCTTGAGCTGCACTTCGGTGAACTTGCTGTAGGTGGTGGACAGCATCAGAAAAATCAGCACCACCAACAGCACGTCGATAAACGGAATCAGGTTGATCTCAGGCTCGTCGCGCGAGCGGGGGCGAAAGTTCATGGCCTGCGCAAAGAAATCAGGTGCCGCACAAAGCGCTCGGAGGCCAGCTCCAGCGTCAGCAGGTAGCCATCGACGCGCGCCCGGAAAAAGCGCCAGAAAATCAACGCAGGAATGGCCACAATGAGGCCAAAAGCGGTGTTGTACAGCGCGATCGAGATGCCTTGGGCCAGCTGCGCCGGGTTGCCGGCGCCCACTGCCGAGCCAGCCGAACTGCCGGGGGCCTGGGAGCCGAAAATTTCGATCATGCCAATCACCGTGCCCAGCAAGCCCAGTAGCGGCGCGGCCGAGGCGATGGTGGCCAGCGCGGCCAGGTAGCGCTCCAGCCGGTGCGCCACCGCGCGGCCTGCGCCTTCCATGCTGGCGCGCAGGTCTGCTTCGCTACAGCGTGGGTTGGCGTTCAGCGCACGAAACCCGCTGGCCAGCACTTCGCCCAGCGCGGAGTTTTGCTCCAGCTGGGTGACCACATCAGGTGAAGGCACGTTGGTGCGCGAGACGCTGATGGCTTCGTCCAGCAGGCGCGGGGGAGCCACTTTGCTGGTTTTCAGGCTGACAAAGCGCTCGATCACCAGCGCCAGCGCCAGCACAGAGCAGGCAATCAGAGGCCAGATCGGCCAGCCGGCCGCTTGAATAATGGACAACAAAGGGTGATCTCCGCAGCGCCGATTTGTTGGAATAACGGGTAAGCAGGCGGTGGCTTGTCGGCACAATCCGGGCCCGCAGGGAACGCGGCGGATTATGGCCCAGGCCAGCGGCTGTCCTGCCAGATGACTGGCGGTTGCGCCAGCCTGATGACCGATCGAAACGCAGCTTGTAGGGCGTCATTTGTCATCGTGGCCGCAGGCCCGGTCATCCACCCTGTTTTCAAGCCTTTTCGCCCACAATTTATGTGGATAACTTTGTGTGCAAGTACCCTTGCAATGCCCGTCAGCCCGCGCCCAGTCACGCTTTTGACACATCGCCGACATTTTGGGCAGAAAAATCATGAATCAAATCAACAACTTACACCACCGAATCAGCGTTTGTCATGATCGTCACGATGTTTCCGAGGGTTTGTCCGCCGCTGTGGACTAAATGCCCTTTCATTTTAGTCGGTCAAGTACTTTTTTTGGGTTGAATCCATGTCGCAAAACCTTGAATCCACGCGGCTTGTGTGGCAAGTTGGGGCGCTAACCCGCGCCATTGCTGATGCCTTGGAGGCGCGCTTCAATCCTGTTGCGGTGCGCGGGGAGCTTTCGGGCTTTTCAGCCGCATCCAGCGGGCATTGCTACTTTGCACTTAAGGATGAGCAAGGCCAAATCCGCTGTGCGATGTTTCGCCGCGCCGCCAGCCTGCTGAATTTTTCGCCCCGCGATGGGCAATTGGTCGAGGTGCGCGGCCGGCTGGGCGTGTACGAGCCGCGCGGCGAGCTGCAGCTGGTGGTTGAGTCCATGACCCCGGCAGGGCAGGGCGCGCTGTTTGAGGAGTTTGCGCGGCTGAAAGCCAAGCTGGCGGGCGAAGGGCTGTTTGACGCCAGCCGCAAACGCCCGGTGCCGCCGCTGCCGCGTGCCATTGGCCTGGTCACCTCGCCCAACGCTGCAGCCTTGCACGATGTGGTGACCGCGCTGCGACGGCGGGTGCCGCACATCCCCGTGGTGCTGGTGCCGGCGGCGGTGCAGGGTGCGCAGGCCCCCCAGGAGTTGATCCAGGCGCTATCAAAACTATATCTGCTTGAGCAGTATTCACAAGGGCTGTCGGGCGATTTGACTCATAAACTGCCACCCATTGATGTGATTTTGCTGGTGCGCGGCGGTGGCTCGCTGGACGATTTGTGGGCGTTCAACGACGAGCAACTGGCCCGCACCATCGCCCAAAGCCCGGTGCCCATCATTAGCGGCGTAGGCCACGAAACCGATTTCACCATTGCTGATTTTTGTGCTGACCTGCGGGCACCCACGCCCACCGCCGCTGCGGAGCTGGCGGCGTTGCCCCGCGAGCAACTGCTACTGGCTGTGGATAACGCGCAGGCCGCGCTGCAACAGCGCACCGCGCACCGGCTGGACCAGCACAGCCAGCGGCTGGATCGGCTGGCCCAGCAATTGGGTCGCCCCAGCGGCCTGGTGGCCCGCCAGCAGCTCCAACTGTCCCGCCTGGGCCAGCGGCTGGCCCATGGCGCGCAGACGGCCCTGCAACGCCAGCAAACCGCCTTGGCGCAGCAGACCGCGCGTCTGCCGCAGGTGCTGCTGGCCAGCCAGGCCCAGCGGCACGAGCGCCTGTCGCGTGCCGCACTGCGCCTGGACTTGCTGGATCCGCATCGTGTGCTGCAACGCGGCTACGCGCTGCTGACCGACACCGACGGCCGCGCCATCACGCAAGCGGCGCAAACCCACCTGGGCCAAACCCTGCGCGCTGACCTGGCGCAAGGGCGGGTTGATTTGACCGTGTCTGCGCCCCGACTCTTTTAGTTTCTACAATCCAGCCCGCGCTCCACCCCACTGCAACAACCCACAGGAAACCACCATGGAACACACCCTTCCCGCACTGCCCTACGCCATTGATGCACTGGCACCCCACTACTCCAAGGAAACCCTGGAGTTTCACCATGGCAAGCACCACAACGCCTACGTGGTCAACCTGAACAATCTGCAAAAGGGCACCGAGTTTGAAAGCCTCACCCTGGAAGAAATCATCAAAAAATCCAGCGGCGGCGTCTACAACAACTCAGCTCAGATCTGGAATCACACCTTCTTCTGGAGCTGCATGAAGCCCGCTGGCGGCGGCGAGCCCACCGGCGCACTGGCCGATGCGATCAACGCCAAATTTGGTAGCTACGCCGCGTTCAAAGAAGCGTTTGTGAAAAGCGCCGTGGGCAATTTCGGCTCAGGTTGGACCTGGCTGGTGAAAAAACCTGACGGCACGGTGGACATCGTCAACATGGGCGCAGCCGGAACCCCGCTGACCACTGCCGACAAAGCCCTGCTGACCGTGGATGTGTGGGAACACGCCTACTACATCGACTACCGCAACATGCGCCCCAAGTTCGTCGAGACTTTCCTGGACAAACTGGTGAACTGGGAATTTGCGCAAGCGAACTTTGCTTAAAGCAGGCCTAAATCGGACTTGACCGGACGCGAAGGCCGCAAAGAAGCGCGAAGGACGCGAAAGAAGTCCAAAATTTTTGAATTTTCTTCTCCGCCCTTCGCCTAACTTTCGCGGCCTTTGCGTCCTTGTCCCTGAATTTCAGTTAAACGGCTTGCCCGTCAACCTAAACCCTGCCTTGATGCCTTTCTTGGCGAACCAGCCGTGGTTCATTTCCAGCACGTAGCGCACCGGCTTGTCAGAGCAGTGCGAGTCCAAGGTTTGGGGCTTCATTTGGTCGATGTTGACGATGGTGCCGTCGTCGGCCACAAAGGCAATGTCCAGCGGCAACAGGGTGTTTTTCATCCAGAAGCACTGCTTGGTGGGTGCTTCAAACACAAACAACATGCCCTCGTGCTGCGGCATGGTGGTGCGGTGCATCAGGCCAGTTGAGCGCTGCTCTGGTGTAGCGGCCACTTGCGTGTCGATCTGGTGCATGCCAGCGGCCAGTTTGACGCGTGGCAGCGTGGTTTGCGGTTCCTGGGCGAAGGTGCTTGTGATGAGGGCCAGGGAAAGCAGGCTTATCCATCGGCACAAGTGGTGGGCAAGAGGTGTCATGGCATTGAGATGTTGTTAGCGCAAGCAGGTTCACCATTGTTGCAGTGATCGTTGGAACCCATAGCCGTTAAACCCAGAATTTCCATTAGGGTTTGGATAGACAACGGATGCAGTTGCGAGTCAGTTTTGGTCCGACTGAGGAGCTCATGGCCCGCGCCATGGGCGACGAAGAGGGGCGAAAATGGCCGCAAATGCGCCGTTGGAATCCAAACAGCACCGAAGGTGCGCCTAATGGAAAATCTGGGTTAGATAGACGTCAAACAGACGTAAAAAAGCCCGCACACGGCGGGCTTTTTCAAGGCTGCTTAAAAATTAAGCGGCTTTCTTAGCCATTTTCTTTTTGCCTTTTTTCTTGGCCATTTTCTTTTCGCCGGCAGCAGCGGCTGGCTTCATTTCTTCTTTCTTCATCTCGGCCTTGGCAGGAGCTGCAGCGGCTGCAGGTGCAGCAGCAGGAGCGCCAGCGTGGGAGGCGGCGAAAGCGGTGGACACAGCGAAAACGCTAGCGATCAAGGCGGCGAGCAGTTTGTTCATTTTTGAAATCCTTAAGTTAAACAATGACTTTTCGAAAAGCTTCCCCCAACAATTTTGCGGGGTGGTTCCGTAACGTGCCCTGCGTTCAGTCGGTTGACAAGATTTTTCGCCGCTAGAATTTGAGGCTGCTCTCTAATTTTCCTGGCCACCCTTTTCGCATCACCCCTCCGGAGACCTTTCCCCCATGTACCAACACATCAAAGTGCCCGCAGAAGGCCAAAAAATCACCGTCAACGCCGACATGTCGTTGAATGTGCCCGACCAGCCCATCATTCCGTTCATTGAAGGCGACGGCACGGGCATGGATATCACACCGGTGATGCTCAAAGTGGTCGACGCGGCGGTGGCCAAGGCCTACGGCGGCAAAAAGAAGATCCACTGGATGGAGGTGTATGCCGGTGAAAAGTCGACCAAGGTCTACGGCCCCGATGTGTGGCTCCCCGAGGAAACCCTGAGTGCGGTGCGCGACTATGTGGTGTCCATCAAGGGCCCGCTGACCACGCCGGTGGGCGGCGGCATCCGCTCGCTGAACGTGGCCTTGCGCCAGGAACTTGATTTGTATGTGTGCCTGCGCCCCATTCAGTATTTTGCTGGCGTGCCCAGCCCGGTCAAAGAGCCACACAAAACCAATATGGTGATCTTTCGCGAAAACTCGGAAGACATCTACGCGGGCATCGAGTTTGAAGCCGAGTCTGACAAGGCCAAAAAGCTCATCAAGTTCCTGCAAGACGAAATGGGCGTCAAGAAAATCCGCTTCCCCAACACCTCGGGCATCGGCATCAAACCCGTTTCGCGTGAAGGCACCGAGCGCCTGGTGCGCAAGGCCATTCAGTACGCCATTGACAACGACAAGCCTAGCGTGACCATCGTGCACAAGGGCAACATCATGAAATACACCGAAGGTGGTTTCCGTGATTGGGCCTATGCCCTGGCGCAAAAGGAATTTGGTGCCGAGTTGATCGACGGCGGCCCCTGGTGCAAATTCAAGAATCCCAAAACGGGCAAGGAAATCACCGTCAAAGACAGCATTGCCGACGCTTTCCTGCAGCAAATTTTGCTGCGCCCTGCTGAATACAGCGTGATTGCCACCTTGAATCTGAACGGTGACTACGTGTCGGACGCGCTGGCCGCGCAGGTGGGCGGCATTGGTATTGCGCCCGGCGCGAACTTGAGCGACACCATCGCGATGTTTGAAGCCACCCACGGCACCGCGCCCAAGTACGCGGGCAAAGACTATGTGAACCCTGGCTCCGAAATCCTGTCGGCCGAAATGATGCTGCGCCACATGGGCTGGACGGCAGCGGCTGACCTGATCATCAGCTCGATGGAAAAATCAATCGCCAGCAAGAAAGTGACTTACGACTTTGCCCGCCTTATGGATGGGGCCACCCAGGTCAGCTGCTCCGGTTTTGGTCAGGTGATGATCGACCACATGTAAACCGGCCTGAGCGCCAACGAAGAGCCCGCTTGTGCGGGCTTTTTTATTGGCCTGCCCGGTAGCCGAAGGCAGCCATCTTGAAAGCGCTCATCCAGTCGCCAGATCACCCCTACGACGCAAGCCACAGGCCGGCTCGATAAAATGAATTTCATGGCAACCAAAATCCCCAGCAAACCCCCGGTACCCCGGCCACAGCCGCAGCGCGAAGACGATGGCGGTGCGGTCGTGCTGGAGCGTCGACCCGAAAAAACCAAACCGCCCCAGATGTACCAGGTCGTCATGCTCAATGACGACTACACGCCGATGGAATTTGTGGTGATGGTGATTCAGGAGTTTTTTAGCAAAGACCGTGAAACTGCCACGCAGATCATGCTAAAGATCCACCTGGACGGAAAAGGCGTGTGTGGGGTTTATTCCAAAGATGTTGCCGCCACCAAGGTCGATCAGGTGCAAGATGCGGCCAAGCAGGCTGGGCACCCGCTGCAATGCGTGAGTGAGCCGATTGAGTGAGTCGCTGGAATAAAAGTTGCGGGGTTGAAGTTGGGGCAGTTGTACCGAGTTAGGTTAGATAGTAAGCAAGGCAAAAGGACATCACATGATTGCGCAAGAACTGGAAGTCAGTCTCCACATGGCATTTGTCGAGGCGCGTCAGCAACGCCACGAGTTCATCACGGTGGAGCATCTGCTGCTGGCCTTGCTGGACAACCCCAGCGCCGCTGAGGTGTTGCGGGCCTGCTCGGCCAATATTGACGATTTGCGCAAATCGCTGGCCAACTTCATCAAGGACAACACGCCGCAAGTGGCTGGAACCGATGATGTGGACACCCAGCCTACGCTGGGCTTTCAGCGGGTCATTCAGCGGGCCATCATGCATGTGCAGTCCACTGGCAATGGCAAGAAAGAAGTGACGGGTGCGAATGTGCTGGTCGCAATTTTTGGTGAAAAAGATTCACACGCTGTGTACTACCTGCACCAGCAGGGCGTGACACGGCTGGACGTGGTGAACTTCATTGCCCATGGCATCAAAAAGAGCGACCCACCCGAGCCCGCCAAAGCCGGCGATGGCGCTGCCGAAGGCGAAGAAGCGGCCGAGAAAAACGAAAAAGCCTCGCCTCTGGAGCAGTTCACCCAAAACTTAAACCAGCTGGCCAAAGACGGCAAAATTGACCCACTGATTGGCCGCGAGTACGAGGTGGAGCGGGTGATCCAAATCCTGTGCCGCCGCCGCAAAAACAACCCGCTGCTGGTGGGCGAAGCCGGTGTGGGCAAAACCGCCATTGCCGAGGGCCTGGCCTGGCGCATCACGCAAAAAGACGTGCCCGAAATTCTGGCCGAATGCCATGTGTATTCGCTGGACATGGGTGCTCTGCTGGCCGGCACCAAATACCGTGGCGATTTTGAGCAGCGCCTGAAAGGCGTGCTCAAGTCGCTCAAAGACAAACCCAACGCGATTTTGTTCATCGACGAGATCCACACGCTGATTGGCGCAGGCGCGGCTTCCGGCGGTACTTTGGATGCGTCCAACCTGCTCAAGCCGGCCTTGTCCAGCGGCCAGCTCAAGTGCATTGGTGCCACCACCTTCACCGAGTACCGTGGCATTTTCGAGAAAGACGCTGCGTTGTCTCGCCGTTTCCAGAAGGTTGACGTGGTGGAGCCCACCATTGCCGAAACCATTGATATCTTGAAGGGCTTGAAGTCGCGTTTTGAAGAGCATCACAGCGTGAAATATGCCGCCGCCGCGCTGACTGCTGCGGCTGAGCTGAGCGCCAAGTACATCAACGACCGGCACCTGCCCGACAAGGCGATTGACGTGATTGACGAAGCCGGCGCGGCCCAGCGCATCCTGCCGCCGTCCAAGCGCAAGAAAACCATCACCAAGGCCGAGGTGGAAGAAATCGTGGCCAAGATCGCCCGCATTCCGCCGGCCAATGTGTCCAACGACGACCGTGGCAAGCTCAAAACGCTGGAGCGCGATTTGAAAAGCGTGGTGTTTGGCCAGGACAAGGCGCTGGACGTGCTGGCCAGCGCCGTGAAGATGGCCCGCTCCGGCCTGGGCAAGGGCGACAAGCCGATTGGCTCCTTCCTGTTTTCCGGCCCTACGGGCGTCGGCAAAACCGAGGCGGCCAAGCAGTTGGCCTACATCATGGGCATTGAGCTGATTCGCTTTGACATGAGCGAATACATGGAGCGCCACGCCGTGAGCCGCCTGATTGGCGCGCCCCCCGGCTATGTGGGTTTTGACCAGGGCGGGCTGCTCACCGAAGCGGTGACCAAAAAGCCGCATTGCGTGCTGCTGCTCGACGAAATCGAAAAAGCCCACCCCGACATCTTCAACGTGCTGCTGCAGGTGATGGATCACGGCACCTTGACCGACAACAACGGGCGCAAAGCCGATTTCCGTAACGTCATCATCATCATGACCACCAATGCCGGTGCCGAGACGATGAACAAGGCCACGATTGGCTTTACCAACCCGCGTGAAGCGGGTGATGAAATGGCCGACATCAAGCGCCTGTTCACGCCCGAATTCCGCAACCGGCTGGACGCGATGGTCAGCTTCAAGGCGCTCGATGAAAACGTCATCCTGCGGGTGGTCGATAAATTCTTGCTACAGCTGGAAACCCAGCTGGCCGAGAAAAAAGTGGACGTGACGTTCACCGACAAGCTGCGCAAGCACCTGGGCAAAAAAGGCTTCGACCCGCTGATGGGCGCGCGCCCGATGCAGCGCCTGATTCAAGACACGATTCGCCGCGCTTTGGCCGACGAGTTGTTGTTTGGCCGCCTGGTCGACGGTGGCCGCTTGACGGTAGACATTGGCGAGCCCGACCCTGCCGACGAGAGCAAAACCGAGGTGCTTCTGGACATTCAGCCTCTGCCCAAGCGCGAGGGCAAGCCCAAGGCCGAGCCGGAAGAGGCGACGGCAGAGTAGGGGGTATGTCTTGCTCCTTCCTCCAGCGGGGGAAGGGGTTTTCATCACGCTGATCAGCCGATTTCAAGCCAAACTGGCCTCTCGCCCAGGTGAAATATGCTGAAGCAGCTATCATCTTGATAGCGATTCAGTCACTCCAAATTAGCCGAAAACCGCCTCATACAGCGGCACATCAGACTCAGCGCCCAGCGCGTACTTCGACACTGGCACCAGCATCCACTGGTTGCGCCCCAGTACCGGGTGATCCAGAAAATAGTTGTCTTGCGACAGCATGGGCTCGGCGGGGCCTGCGAAAACCAGTGAAAACGGGGTGCGAAACGACTCGGGCAGCCCGCGACGCGGGCGTTCGCTGGCTTCCATGAGTTTGAGTTCGAGGGCGCCGCTTTGGGTGTGCACAATAAAGACAGTGCCCAGTTGGGCGTTGATTTCTTGAAATGAAATAGTCATGCCGCAGTTTTTACCACTTGTTCAGGGCGTTTTGTCCGAGCGCGCTGCCCACATCGCTTTGCGCCAGGTACTGGTGCAGGAGGATCAAGCCTTTCTGGATGCGCTGTACTTTGCCAGCCGCGAAGACCTGCATGCCTTCAGCACCGACCCACAGCTGCTGGCCCCCTTGATCCAGATGCAGCAGCGCATGCAGCAAGCCGGTTTTGCCGCTCACTTTCCAGACGCTCAGCACTGGCTGGTGCAAAGCCAGGGGCAGCCCGCGGGGCGGCTGGTGGTCGATGTAGGGCCGCACGACGTGCGCGTGGTGGACATCGCCATCACCCCCGCCGCGCGCCGCACCGGCCTGGCGCGCACGGTGCTGCAGGCCTTGCAGACCGTGGCACGGGCGCAGCAGCTGCCCGTCAGCCTGGCCGTCAGCAAAACCAACCCGGCGGCCCAAGCGCTGTACCAGTCGCTCGGGTTTGCGGTGACCACGCAAGATGAGTTGCTGGCGCAAATGGTGTGGACGCACGGCGGGTAGAAATCCCGAACAGAACACAGAGGCACAGAGACACAGAGGTAATGCAGGAGGAATACAGGAGGAATGCAGGTGGCGGCATTAAATTGCTACTGATTCAATAGCTACTTCAGCATATATTCTCTGGGTTGGAGGCATTTTTTGATGCTAATTTCTTCCTCCTGTATTTCCTCTGTGCCTCCGTGCCTCTGTGTTCTGTTTTATTCATCAAAACCATGACGCCCTACCTCAAACTCCCTTTTTCTTTCGACATACCCCAACTCCAGCAGGCGCTGGCCGACATTGAAGCCAGCCAGGTCTGGGTGAGCCACTTCAACACGGCGGCTTATGAAAACAACTGGGGCTGTATTGCGCTGCGCTCGGTGGGCGGCGCGCAAGACCACATCATGCCGCTGGAAGGGGCTGCGTTTGAAGACACAGCGGTGCTGGCGGCCAGCCCCTATTTGCAGCAGGTGATCAAGCACTTTCAATGCGAAAAAACCTCGATTCGTCTGATGGCGCTGGAGCCCGGCGGCGTGATCAAGGAGCACCGCGACGTCGCCACCTCGCTGGAAGATGGCATCACCCGGCTGCACATTCCGATTCAAACCAGGCCAGAGGTGCTGTTTCGCATTGACGGTCAGGCGGTGCACTTCAGCGCGGGCGACACCTGGTACCTGAACGCCAGTTGCCTGCACGGCGTGGTCAACGACAGCCCCGTGTCTCGCGTGCACCTGATGCTGGACTGCGTGACCAACCCCTGGCTGCAAGCGGTGTTTGAGGCGGCCGGCGGCGTGCTGCGGCCGCCGCCACCGTATGGCGACCCGGCCATTGACGACGGCAACGTGCTGGAAATCATTGCCAGTCTGCGCGCGGGCGGGCACGCGGCGGGCGCGCAGTTGGCCGACAAGCTGCAAACCACCCATGCTGGCCGACAGCACGCTTAGGCGCGGTACCGAGGTTGCGTTTGACAGCCTGACCAGCCTGCGCAATTGGTACCCCGTTGCGATTGACCACGAGCTGTGGTGGCGTGACCTGGGCCCGCAACGGCTGACGGCCGCGTTTTTTGAAGACAGCTTTGCAGGCCAGAGCCCGCAAGACCGGCGGGTCTGCCGCACGCCGCTGGAAGCGCTCAACGATCTGCCGGAGTCGGTGCCGCCGACCGCCTTCATCTTTCACGTCTCGCGTTGCGGCTCCACCTTGCTCACGCAAATGCTGGCCACCTTGCCGCACTGTATCGTGGCCTCCGAGCCGCCAGTGCTCGACGCTTTTTTCAGGCTGCATCACCACAGCCCGCAGCACAGCGGCGGTACGCACACGCTGCGCCAGCTGGTGGCCGCACTTGGCCAGCGCCGGTCGGGCGAAACCCATTTTTTCGTCAAGCTCGACAGTTGGCACATGCCCTGGCTGCCGTGGCTGCGCCAGGTGTTTCCCGACACGCCCTGCCTGCTGCTGTACCGCGAGCCGCACGAGGTGCTGGCCTCGCACCGCCGCCAGCGCGGCGCGCACATGGTGCCGGGCCTGGTCGACTTGACGCGCCTGCCGCTGCGCACGGCAGACTTGGCCCCCGGCGACCTGGACGGCTACGCCGCGCGGGTGCTGGCGGGCGTGTTTCGCTCGGCCGTATTGGCTGCGGAAATGGGCGAGTCGGGCCTGGCGCTGTTGAACTACCCGCAACTGCCCAGCGCCCTGTGGACGGATTTGCTGGCCCAGTGGTCCGTGCCCTGCAGCGCCAGCCAGTTAGCGGCCATGCAGACGCGCGCCGGGTTCCACGCCAAGCATGCGGGCGCTGTGTATGCGGGCGATCCGGCGTCGGCTGGGCACGCCTTGCCAACCAACGGCGCACTGGACGCCGCAAAGGCCGACTACGCAAGCCTTCAGGCCCTGCGCCAGAGGCTTTGAATCTACCGGTAGCGACACGAAATGCTATGTTTATAGGAGCTGCTTGAGAAATTTCCACCTGCACAAAAGGCCAATTGAACCCAAATTTTCCATTAGAACTTCAAGGAGGCTTGGATGCGGCAAAGGTAGCAGGCAGATCGAATGACTTGGCTTGATCCCATAGGCCCTGCATCCATGCGCGTTGCTGCATGGCGATAGCCAGGT
>JAAFIW010000016.1 GCA_013297875.1 Comamonadaceae bacterium
CCATTGCAAATGATTGACCAGCTGCATTCCACCCGCCAGGAGTTCCTATTCCAGTGTCGGTTCAGGATCAAACCTCGGTGGAATCAAAATATGCGCTCAGTATCAAACCTCATTGGACAAGACTTCAAGATTAATAACAAAAAGTGCCATTAGCCCTTATGAATACTGCTCAAGCAGCTCACTATTTAATAGCAATCCGGTTACTCCAAGCGGCTCACGCCACCCGAAAAAACCGCGTCCCCGCGCTGCCGATGCCAATTTCTTCTTCAGTGGCCTCACGCACGCCGCGCACCGACAGGCTCAGGCGCAGCGCAATGCCAGCCAGGGGGTGGTTGGCGTCCAGCACCACGTGCTCGGGGTAGATTTCGGTGACGGTGTAGAACAGCTCTTTGGGTGCCTCGGGGTTGCAGCCTTCGGGCAGGCCTTCAAAGCTCATGCCTTCTTCCAGCTCCGCCGGGAACAGACTGCGCGGCTCCAGAAAAACCAGTTGCTCCTTGTAGTCGCCAAAGGCCTGCTCGGGCTCCAGGTGCAGGTTGACCACGCTGGCGGCCCGGTGGCCTTGCAGGGCGTCATCGATGGCCGGGAGCAGGTCGCCACCTACCAAAAACTCAACCGGCTCGTCCAGCACATCCAGCACCTCGCCCAGGGTGTCTTTCAACGTCCAGGTCAGGGCCACCACGCATTGGGGGGTTATTTCCATCAAGGTAGGGGAATTCATGGCGACAATTGTCCCATGCAGATTGAACTTCCCCTGGCCCTGCTCGGCGGCCTGTCGCCTAGCCAATTCATGCGCCGCCATTGGCAAAAAAAGCCGTTGCTGGTGCGCCAGGCGGTGGCGGTTGGCAGCGTGCCGATTTCACGCGCCGAGCTGTTTGAGCTGGCCGCGCGCGACGCGGTGCAGTCGCGCCTGGTGCAGCAAACCGGCGGTGCCTGGCAGCTCAAGCAAGGCCCGTTTGCCCGGCGCAGCCTGCCCAGTCTGGCCACTCCGCACTGGACGCTGCTGGTGCAAGGTGTGGACGCGCACCACCCTGCCGCCCATGCGCTGCTGCAAAACTTTCGCTTCGTGCCCGACGCGCGACTGGACGATGTGATGCTGAGTTACGCGTCTGACGGCGGCGGCGTGGGCCCGCACTTTGACAGTTACGACGTGTTTTTGCTGCAGGTGCACGGCCAGCGCCGCTGGCGCATTGGGCGGCAAAAAGACCTGTCGCTGCGCGCGGACCTGCCGTTGAAAATCCTGGCCAGCTTTGAACCCACCGACGAATACCTGCTGGAGCCCGGCGACATGCTGTATTTGCCGCCCCAGTACGCGCACGACGGGGTGGCGGTGGGCGAGTGCATGACGGCCTCCATCGGCTTTCGCGCACCGTCGCGCGGCGAGCTGGCGCGTGAGCT
Source organism: Comamonadaceae bacterium (assembly GCA_013297875.1). GTDB lineage: Bacteria > Pseudomonadota > Gammaproteobacteria > Burkholderiales > Burkholderiaceae_C > JAAFIW01. The sequence continues at coordinate 1,396 of JAAFIW010000016.1, forward strand.
GCTGCAACGCTTGGCTGACGATGCGGCAGATGAGGTGGGTGATGCGCTGTACCGCGATGCAAGCCAGGCGGCTACCGCTGCGCCTGGCGAAATACCGGGCGCGCTAAAAGACTTTGCGCGTGACGCCCTGCAGGCCGCGCTTCAAGACCCGCAGGTGCTGGCGCGCAGCCTGGGCGAGTATTTGACCGAGCCCAAGGCCGATGTGTGGTTTGAGAGCGCTTCAGCGGCTGGCCAAGCCCTGGGCCTGCGGCTGGCACCCAACAGCAAAATGATGTACGACGCCCACCATGTGTTCATCAACGGTGAAGGCTTTGTAGCCGGCGGCAAAGACAAGCGCCTGATGCGCGAGCTGGCCGACCGGCGCCAACTCACGGCCGCGCAGCGGCAAACCTTGAGCGCCGATGCGGCCGAGTTGGTCAACACCTGGGTGCAAGACGGTTGGTTGGTCGAAATGCCATAAGGAAGTGCCATGACAGAGAACAACGCTGAACCGTTGCTGCAAGGTCGCTTTGCCGGCCGCCTGGACTTTCAGCAACTGGTGCGCGATGCGCTGGCCTGCGCAGCGCGCGAGGGTTGGCGCGAAATGATCTTGAGTGACGCCGACTTTGAAGACTGGCCGCTGGGCGAACGGGCCGTGGCGCTGAGCCTGCAAGACTGGTCGGCCAGCGGCAGGCAGTGCATTTTGCTGGCCCGCCGCTACGACGAGGTGGTGCGCCGCCACGCGCGTTTCGTGACCTGGCGACAAACCTGGTCGCACATCATTGAGGCTTATGCCTGCCCCTCGGCTGACGAGCTGGAGCTGCCCAGCGGCATCTGGAGCCCCGGCTGGGTGATGCAGCGCCTGGATCCGCCGCGCTGCGTGGGTGTGTGCGGTAGCGAGCCGCAGCGCCGCGTGCTGGCGCGCGAGGCCATCAACCATTGGTTAGCTAAAAGCACGCCCAGTTTTGCGGCCACAACCTTGGGGCTGTGACAGCGCCATGACTGTGGGCTAACGCCTACAGGTTTCCAGCTGAAACAATGGGCTCCACACGGGTAAGCCGGACTTGCCAAGTTGCAACATATAATCTAAGGCTGAGAGGAAGAACTCGAGTCCCTTTCGCTCGGTCATGCAACCACCGTGGTTGTGATGGCAAATTCCGGAAATTGTCTTTCCCCCTAAAAGGAACCCTGAAATGAAAAAATCGCTAGCACTGGCCACTCTGGTTGCCGCTGTAGCTTTGGCCGCTTGCGGTGAAAAAGCTGCTCCTCCTGCTCCTGCCGCTCCTGCTCCAGCGCCTGCCGCTGCACCGGCTCCAGCTCCTGCTCCAGCCCCCGCTGCTGACGCTGCTATGGGTGCCGCTTCTGCTGCCATGGGCGCTGCCTCGTCTGCTATGGGTGCCGCTTCTGGTGCCATGGCTGCTACGGCTGACGCTGCCAAAGGTGCCGCATCTGCTGCCACCGGCGCAATGGACGCTGCCAAAGGTGCGATGGACGCCGCCAAAGGCGCTGCTGACGCTGCCAAGGGCGCGATGGACGCCGCCAAGAAGCCTTGAAGCTTGCTTCGCTTCAACAAAAAAGCCACCTTCGGGTGGCTTTTTTGTTGGCGATGACAGGATGACCTCGCCTGCGGTTTCCATGACAGATGACAGACGTGGGTCATCTGTCATCACGGCTGCGCAACAGCCAGGTCATCTGTCATTGCCTTGAGCACCGCCTCACCACAGTGCCAGAATGACAGACCACCCACACCGCAAGGAGTCCCGTCATGGCAAAAGCTGGCCCCACCCAACCCACCGCGAAGCACGCCTTCGCGTCCACCCTCAAGAATTTCAAAACCGCTTCCGGCAAAACCGGCCAGCTTTATTCGCTGCCTGCGCTGACGAAGCAATTCCCGTCGATTGCCCGCCTGCCGGTGTCCATTCGCATCGTGCTCGAATCGGTGCTGCGCCATTGCGATGGAAAAAAGGTCACGGCCGAGCACGTGCAGCAACTGGCCACCTGGCAGCCCCACGCCGCCCGCACCGACGAGATTCCCTTCACGGTGGCCCGCGTGGTGTTGCAGGACTTCACCGGCGTGCCGCTGCTGGCCGACCTGGCTGCCATGCGCAGCACCGCTGCCCGCTTGGGGTTCAACCCCAAAAAGATCGAGCCCCTGGTGCCGGTGGATCTGGTGGTGGACCACTCGATCATGGTGGACCATTACGGCAAAAAAGACTCGCTGGACTTGAACATGAAGCTGGAATTCCAGCGCAACCGCGAGCGCTATGAGTTCATGAAATGGGGCATGCAGGCCTTTGACACCTTTGGCGTGGTGCCGCCCGGCTTTGGCATCGTGCACCAGGTGAATCTGGAGTATCTGGCGCGCGGCGTCTACCAAAAAGACGGTGTTTACTACCCCGACACCCTGGTCGGCACCGACAGCCACACCACCATGATCAACGGCATCGGTGTGGTGGGCTGGGGTGTGGGCGGCATCGAGGCCGAGGCGGCCATGCTGGGCCAGCCGGTGTACCTGCTCACGCCCGATGTGGTGGGCTTTGAGCTGACCGGCCGCCTGCGCGAAGGCGTGACCGCGACCGACCTGGTGCTCACCGTCACCGAAATCTTGCGTAAGCACAAGGTGGTGGGCAAATTCGTCGAATTCTTCGGCGAAGGCACCCGCACCCTGGCCCTGCCCGACCGCGCCACCATTGCCAACATGGCCCCCGAATATGGCGCCACCATGGGCTTCTTCCCGGTGGACGACAAAACGCTGGACTACTTCAAAGGCACGGGCCGCAGCAAAGGCGAAATCGAGGCGTTTGAGGCCTACTTCAAAGCACAGGGGCTGTTTGGTGTGCCCGGCAATGGTGAAATTGATTTCTCGCAGGTCGTGACTCTGGATTTGGGCGACGTCACCCCCAGTCTGGCCGGCCCCAAGCGCCCGCAAGACCGCATCGAGTTGGGCCACGTGGCCCGCAACTTTGGCGAGCTGTTCAGCAAAGGCGCGGCAGACAACGGCTTTAACCAACCCGCTGAGAAGCTGGATGGGATGTTTGCCACCACGCCGTCCCCCGATGCAAAAGACCAAACCCCGCTCGTCATCCAGAACGGCGACATCCTCATCGCGGCGATTACCAGCTGCACCAACACCTCCAACCCCAGCGTGCTGCTGGCCGCCGGTTTGCTCGCCAAAAAAGCCGTGGAAGCGGGCCTGCGCGTGCAGCCGCACATCAAAACCTCGCTGGCCCCTGGCTCACGCATCGTCACCGAATACCTGACCGAAACCGGCCTCTTGCCCTACCTGGAAAAGCTGGGTTTTGCGCTGGCCGGTTATGGCTGCACCACCTGCATCGGCAACGCGGGCGACCTCACACCCGAGCTGAACGCCGTCATCACCCAAAACGACCTGGTCTGCGCCGCTGTGCTCTCGGGCAACCGCAATTTCGAGGCGCGCATTCACCCCAACATCAAGGCCAACTTCCTGGCCAGCCCGCCGCTGGTGGTGGCCTATGCGATTGCCGGTACGGTGATGCGCGATTTGATGACCGAGCCAGTCGGGCAAAACAAAAAAGGCAAAGACGTTTTCCTGGGTGACATCTGGCCCACGTCTGACGAGATTTACAAGCTCTTGAAATTCGCGATGAACGGCAAAGCCTTTCGCGCCAACTACGCCAAAGTCAAAACCGAGCCCGGTAAGCTGTGGGAAAAAATCAAGGGCGTGCAAGGCACGGCCTACACCTGGCCGGCCAGCACCTACATTGCCGAGCCGCCGTTTTTTGCCGGGTTTCAGATGAAGCCAGATGCTATAAAAAATGTAGCTGCTTCAGCAATAAACACAAGGGCGGAAGCCCCAAATGATTCCAAATTCGATCTACCAGCCGTGTCCGTGCAAGCCGCGCGTATCATGGCCCTGTTCGGCGACTCCATCACCACCGACCACATCTCGCCGGCTGGCTCGATCAAAGACACATCACCCGCCGGCCAGTGGTTGCTGGCCCATGGCGTGCAAAAAGCCGACTTCAACAGCTACGGTGCCCGCCGCGGTAACCACGATGTGATGATGCGCGGCACCTTTGCCAATGTGCGCATCAAAAATCTGATGATCCCCGCCGCAGCCGACGGCTCGCGCGAAGAGGGTGGCGTGACCTTGTTCCAACACAGATCGGGTAGCGCCGCGAGCGGCGCGGGAGAAAAAAAATTCATCTACGACGCCGCCATGCAATACATGGCCAACGGCACACCGACGGTGGTTTTTGCAGGCGAGGAATACGGCACCGGCTCCAGCCGAGACTGGGCCGCCAAAGGCACAGCCTTGCTGGGCATCAAAGCCGTGGTGGCCAAAAGTTTCGAGCGCATCCACCGCAGCAATTTGGTGGGCATGGGCGTGCTGCCCTTGCAGTTCAAAGCCGGTGATTCATGGGAAGCGATGGGACTGACCGGCAACGAGCAGATCGACATCTACCCCGACGCCGAACTCACCCCACAAAGCCAGGCCCGCCTGGTCATCACCCGCGCCGACGGTTCGACACACGAAGCCACGCTGACCTTGCGCATCGACACACCGATTGAGGTGGACTACTACCGGGCGGGGGGGATCTTGCCGTTTGTGTTGCGGCAGTTGTTGGGGGCTTGAGGGGCTATTTGCGTCTACGCCAATACCCGGGTCGTCGGCTGTGATGCGCAATGGCACTGATGCGTATCACGCCGTCTTCGACTCGGTAGAGCATGGAAAATGGGTATCTTCCGATCGGAAACAAGCGCCGACCCCTTGATGTCGCGGTGCCCAGGCCCGGGAACTGTGCAATCAGCTGTACTTTCGATTCGAAGGTTTCAAGGAAATTTTCGGTGACCAAACGTCCAAATTTTTCTGTACAAAACGAAGTCGCATTTGCCAACTCGGCAGCGGCCTCCTGCGTGAGTACATAGGTCACCTCAGGGATTCACGGATGTGCGCCAGTGTCTCGGGCCCGTTGACCCATTGACCCTGGCCGGTCTGAATCCGTGCCTCCCGCTGATCCGCCTCGTCAGCCCACGCGTCCTCCCACTCCTGGTCATGCCCCAAGCTAGCAAGCAGCCTGTCAACCAGCCTCGACCGATCTGCCTGGGGCAGACTCAGGGCTTGGGCCTCGATGACATCAACTGGAATGGTCATTTCGTACCTTTCGGGGGCTGTGGAAACTCAAGGATGCCACAAGCATCTGCTGTCATTTTGAGACTGCTCAATGCAGCCAGGCCGCGTGCAGCTTGTCCACTTGTTCAAAGGTACTTCTTCGCCACGGCTCCAGAAGACCCCGCCAGCGCCGCGCAACTCCCTAGCCAGGCCTTGAACCCCTTGTATTGCGTGGCCGCGCCGTTTTTCACATGCAGCACCGTTCCGCGTGGCAGTTCGCTGGTAGCGTCGGTTACCAGCAGCAACACCATGTCTGCCGGCCTGGGTGGGCACAGCGCAAAGGCCAGGTCGAGTGCGGATGGGCTGAGGTAGGCGGGTGGGGTCGCGCGGCTGCTGGATCGGCTCTCGACGGGGCGTACCAACAGCAGATCCGGTTTGTCTGACGGGTTGTTGTGCTGCGCCCAATAGGCGGTCAACAACTCGGTCACTGGGGGCTTGCAGGCGGCACCCAGGCGCAGGCTGCTGATGGCCAGCACGCGGGCGGGAAAGTGCTCGTCGGGCGACTCAAAGCCATCGCTCATGCAATAGAAATCGGCCAGCTCGTCGGGCAGGTGTTTGTTGGCCGCCAGCACGCGCGCACCCCGATGCGGGGGGCGCACATGGGCCGTCCAGCCGTTGTCGGGCCGGTTCAGGCGGCGCAGACACTCGGGCACAAATTCCGGCATGGGCAAGGCAGCCAGTTTGCGTGCGATGGAGCGCTGATGAGCTGCGGCCTTGGCAGCTTCGGTCGCGGCATTGTTCAGGCGAAAAATATCAAAAAACCCCATGGCGGCTGTCTTTTCAGGCTGAAACCAACGGCCCGCCACACACGCAGCTGTGGTAGCGGCCCGCCGCAGCGTGCGCCCTGACGATGGTTTCAAACTCAAAGCCCTCCAGCGCAGACCACAGCGCGGCGCTGGCGTCGGCCTCGCCTTGTTCGCCGTACTCCACCACGCAGTTGTCGGCCAGGTAGCGCAGCATGCCCACCGGCACGTAATCGTTTTCGATGCTGGGCCATTTTTCGGGTGTGATCACGTCGTTGCGGCCTTCGGTGAACAGGCGTTCGGCGCTGGCCAGCAGCACAAAGTGGGGATCTACGGGGAGGAAGGGCACGATGTCGTACTGGTTCTGGTAGCGCACGGTGAAGGTTTTCAGGCCCATGGCGTCGTAGCTGGCGGCAAAGTTGCGGTCGCAGGTCAGCGGGGCGGCAAAGCAGCAGACGTTGACCAGGAATTTGGGGTATTGGTTTTTGATGAGCGTGGCCGCCGGAAAGGTCATGCCCGCGCCTTTGGAATGGCCAGTGACCAGAATGCCTTTTTTGCGGCGCATGTCGATGCTGCCCAACGCCGCCTGCACAGCGCTCCAGGTGTTCAGCACCGCGCTGCCAAAGCCGGTCTCCACCTGGCCAATCACGCGGCCACCCACCGTCCAGTCCATGGGCCCTGCGCGAAAGTCGTTCAACCAGTCGTCTACCCACGGCCAGAAGTTACCCTTGAACGGCGGCAGGGTGCCCCGATAGGCCACGATCACCCAGCCATCGGCCGTCTCGCCCACAAAGCCGGCGTTGATGCCCTCGGTACCGTCCACAAACACCCTGGGCGTGGTGCCCGGCGCAAAGCCCACCTGCGCATAGCCGGGCGTGCTGGGGTCTATGGCCTGGTTTTGAATGCTGTAGCAGATGATGCTGGCGTCCAGCAGGCGGCAGGGCAGGGTGGTGGGGGTGATAGGCATGTGATGCGTTTTGGTTGAATCGGGTGGGCAAAATGTAGCCACTAACACCGCAGGAATCAAATCAGCCTCACGTGCAGGTCTGATGCGCTCAAGCAGCTATTAAATTTATAGTAACTCTATTTCGTGAATTCTTCTGAACCCCTTCTCATCGTGGGCAGCGGCATTGCCGGGCTGGCCGCCGCGCTGGCCTGCACGCGCGCGCGCTGGCCGGTGCGGGTGGTGGACAAGGTGGCGCAGTTGTCGCCGGTGGGTGCGGGCATTCAGCTGGGGCCCAATGCCGTGCGGCTGCTGGATGCCTGGGGTTTGGGTGCGGCGTTGCGTCAGCGTGCGGTGCGGCCCCGGCAATTGCAGGTGCGCAGCGCCGCCCATGGCCGGGTGCTGGCCAGCTTGCCGCTGGGTGATGCGTGCGTGCAGCGCTACGGTAGTGACTATCTGACGCTGCACCGGGCCGACTTACAGGCGCTGTTGCTGGGCGCGGCAGACGCTGCGGGCGTCCAGATCGAGATGGGGTGTGCTATTACTTCTGTAGCTGCTCTAGCAAATGGAGTCAGCGCAACAGGCGAAAACGGCTCAATTTTTCACGCCCCGGCAGTATGCGGTGCCGACGGCGTGTGGAGCGCGGCCCGTGCTGCGCTGCCCGCTGCGCAAGCGCCGCGTTTCACGGGTCATTGGGCTTGGCGCAGCCTGCTGGCACCCGCTGTGTGGCCCGCCAGCCTGGCGGCAGACGGCATCACCGTGTGGCTGGGCCAGCGGCTGCATGTGGTGGGCTACCCGGTGAGCGACCCGGCGTCGGGCGGGCCAGCTTACAACCTGGTGGCGCTGGTCGAGGCGGCCGAACCCGGCGGCCCACCCGCTGCGCCACACGACTGGAGCCACGCCGCCCACGCCCAGAGCTTGTTGCAGCAAGTGGGTTCGGCCAGCCCCGAGCTGCTGGCTCTGCTGCATGCAGCACCGGCCTGGAAACGCTGGGCCCTGTACGACCAGCCGCCGCTGACCGGCCCCCAGCAAATGGCCCAAGGCCGCATCGCCCTGCTGGGCGACGCTGCCCACCCCATGCTGCCCTACCTGGCCCAGGGCGCGGCCATGGCGCTGGAAGACGCGCAAGCCCTGCAGCACTGCCTGCAAGCCATTGCGCCCGGCAACGCCGCGCAACTGCCCGCCGCCCTGCAAGGCTACGCGCAGGCCCGCTGGCAGCGCTGCGCTCAGGTGCAAGCACGCGCCCAGCGCAATGCCCGCATCTTTCACGCCACAGGGCCAGTGCAATGGGGGCGCGACGCGGCACTGCGGCTGCTGGGGGCGCGCCTGCTGGATGTGCCGTGGCTGTATGCAGGCGGGTAGGCTGGCTGGCGCTACCATGCCCCATTCTTCATTCACGTCCTGCCTGCCATGAACCTCAACGTCTTAGGCCACACCACCTATTGCTACACCGGCGGCAAAGCCTTTGACGCGGCCAAACCCACGGTGGTGTTTGTGCACGGGGTGGTGAACGACCACAGCGTGTGGATTTTGCAAAGCCGCTACCTGGCGCACCACGGCTTTAACGTGCTGGCGGTGGACTTGCCCGGCCATTGCCGCAGCGCGGGCGATGCACCCGAAAGCGTGGAACAGGCCGCAGATTTCGTGGCCGCCTTGCTCGATGCTGCAGGTGTGCAGACCGCTGCGCTGGTGGGCCACAGCTGGGGCTCGCTGATTGCGCTGGAGGCCGCCGCGCGCCTGGGCGCGCGCGTGAGCCACCTGGTGCTGGTGGGCACGGCGTTTCCGATGAAGGTGTCGCAAGGCTTGCTCGATGCCTCGCTGAATCAGCCGCAGCAGGCTTTGAAAACCATCAACGTGTTTTCCCGCTCCACCCTGGCCCCGCCTCCGTCGGCACTGGGCCCGGGCACCTGGGTGTATGGGGCCAACCTGGCGCTGGGCCGGCGCGTGCTGGCCAGCAACACTCATGTGAACGTGTTTCACCGGGGATTCAAAGCCTGCGACAGTTACGCCAATGGCCTGGTGGCAATAGCCGCCATCACCTGCCCGGTGCTGTTTGTGCTGGGCGCGCAAGACCAGATGACGATGGCTAAATCGGCCCAGCCGCTGATTGATGCCGCGCGTGCTGCGGGCAAGTCGATGCAGGTGGTTGCGCTGGCCGTGGGCCACCACCAGATGAGCGAGACGCCCGACGAAACGCTGGCGGCGCTGATGGCGTTTTTGAAGCCCTAGGGCATTGCAGGGAAATTTGAACGCAGAGGTCGCAAAGGATTCGCGAAAGGACGCAGAAGGATTGCTGAAAGAAAAAATTTCCTGTCTTCTTCTGCGTCCTCTGCGATTCCTTCGCGTTCTCTGCGTTCAAAACTGACTTCAAGACTTGGTTGGTTTGGGAATGCGGGGCATTGCTTTTAGAAGCGCCCAAAGAAAAAGGACTTGCCTCAAGTTTTGAAGCAAGTCCTTTTGCAAGATGGTGCGGCTGGCAGGAATTGAACCCACGACCCCTTGGTTCGTAGCCAAGTACTCTATCCAACTGAGCTACAGCCGCGCAGCCCGAAATTATAGCAGTCGATTCCGGGGTGTCTGCACGGGCTGTACTTTCAAGCAAAATCGGGCTTCTGCCCAGGATTTCCTTGGGCGAACAGCTATCAAAATAAGAGTACCCAAGCCATGCCTGATGCAGCTTCCCCCACCTCCCGCCTGAACAAGCGCATGGCCCAGCTGGGCCTGTGTTCGCGCCGCGAGGCCGACGACTGGATCGAGCAGGGCTGGGTGCGCGTGAACGGCCAGCTGGCGGTGATGGGCCTGCAGGTGGCCGACGACGCGCGCATTGAGGTGGACCCGGCGGCGCGCGGCCAGCAGTTGCAGCGGGTCACCATCCTGCTGCACAAACCGGTGGGCTACGTGAGCGGCCAGGCCGAAGACGGGCACGAGCCAGCGGTCAAACTCATCAACGCGCGCAGCCACTGGAGCGGCGATGGCAGCAAGCTCAAGTTTGTCTCGGCCAACCTGCGCGGCCTGGCCCCAGCCGGGCGGCTGGACATTGACTCGGTGGGCCTGCTGGTGTTCACCCAAGACGGCCGCGTGGCCCGCCATTTGATTGGTGAAGACTCGCTGGTGGAAAAAGAGTATCTGGTGCGCGTGACCGATGCCGATAAAGACAGCGAGCCGCAGCCCAATGTGATGGCCCGCTTCCCACCCGAGCAACTGGCCCGCCTGCGCCACGGCCTGAGCCTGGACAACCAGCCGCTCAAACCCGCCAAGGTGAGCTGGCAAAACGAAGACCAGCTGCGCATGGTCCTGCGCGAAGGCAAAAAACGTCAGATCCGCCGCATGTGCGAGCAGGTCGGCCTGCGCGTGCTGGGTCTGAAGCGCATCCGCATCGGCTCCGTGCTGCTGGGGCCGCTGCCGCTGGGGCAGTGGCGGTATTTGGGGCCGTTTGAGCGGTTTTGACTTGCTACTTATTTGGTAGCTGCTTGAGCAGTATTTGCATGGGCTGGTGGCTGTTTTGGATTTGAAAACGTCACTACACAGGTCGCAGCGGGGTGTCTTGCTCCTTCCCGCCTATGGGGGAAGGTTGGGATGGGGCTTTTGGTCAAACACCACGCTCCCTAGTAGCTGTTTGAGCAATGAAATCCTGGACTTGCAGGTGTGTTGTTGATTCGGCCCGATGCAGTTTGAAATTTCCGTTCGGACTGAGCAGGTTATCCAGGAAACCCCGTTCAGCTGGGCTGAGGAGCGCAGAGCCAGTGGATCAGGGCACGTGCTTGTTTGAGCCGCAGGCGAGTTTGCACGTGACCCCACTGGGTTTGAGCACCGCAAGGTACCTAGCGAAGCGGAGAGCCCAGACTGCCAGGTCGCCTTTCTTTTGCGACTGAATGAGTCGTTTTTTGTGCCCTACCAGTGTGCACTTTTGCCCGATTTGGCTCAAAAATCTATGAGCAAATCAGAACGGTCTTCAGCCCAGAAATTTATTGCTCGACCAGCTATCAAAAGCGTAGCGATTGAGTTTGAAATCTAGGCAAGGTACTACGTTTTGTAGTCCTCGGACACTCCGCAATCGGGTTCAGAGCCCAATTTCGTACAAGCTCCGCGCGCGCCGACAACGACCGCGTCCTGAATTGGGATCTGACCCCGATTGCTCTGCCCGCATTGCTCCCCTTCACCCCAACAACCCACACCCGCGCAACACCAGCCTCACCACATGCTCCGTCGCCCGGTTGTGATCCGCTGCGCTGAGTTTGCTTTTGCCGAGCACGGCGCAGACCTGCACGTCAAAGTCGGCATAGGTTTGGGTGGCGGCCCAGATGGTGAAGAAGAGGTGGGTGCCGTCGACCGGGGCCATGCGGCCTGCGTCTACCCAGGTCTGGATGACGGCGGCCTTCTCGCGGACGAGTTGGCGCAGGTCGCCCGTCAGCAGTTCATGCACCACGGGTGCGCCGTGCAGCAGCTCGTTGGCAAATACCTTGGAGCCATCGGGCCGCTGGGCGGACAGGGTCATTTTGGCGCGGATGTATTGCTCGATGGCTTCGCGCGGCTGGGCGTCGACGGTGATGCAGCGGGTGGGCTCCAGCCAGTCGCTCAAGATTTGGGCCAGCACGGCGCGGTACAAGACTTCTTTGCTGCCGAAGTAATAGTGCACATTGGCCTTGGGTAGGCAACTGGCTTGGGCAATGCTGGCAATGGTGGCACCGCCGAAACCGGCGCGGGCAAACACGCTTTCGGCAGCGGCCAGGATGGTGGCTTCGTTGGCCTGGCGGATCTGGCCTTTGCTGGTGTCATCGGCGGTGGGCTGGTTATTTGTGCTTTTGCGCATAGAGTGAATTGCTCAGAACGGGGAACGCAGGCCAAGGACGCAGAGGACGCAAAGATTCCGCGAAGGACGCGAAAGAGCAGCCAAAATTTTTTGAATTTCTTTCGCGCACTTCGCGCAACTTTCGCGACCTCTGCGTCCTTGTTCCATGGCCGCTAATAAAAAAGGGGCGCATTGCAAGCAACACGCCCCTTTGGGTTCAGCAAGCCAGCAGCCGTTTACTTCTGCGCAGCTTCCCACACAGCATGGCTGTAGGCCGCTTTGCCCGGGTCTTTCTTGATGACGGGGGCGCTGCCTCCGCTCATCAAAACCTTCACTGTGCGCTCAAAAGCGGCGGGCTCCAGGTAGCCCATTTTTGGGGTGTTGGCCGTGGAGATCAGCTTGGCGATGTTGTCCATCTGCCGCTTTTGCACGGCCAGTTTGGAGCTGCCCGAAGTGTCGGCTGCCACCACAATTTTGGCGGCGTCTTCCGGGTTTTTCACGGCTTCGTTCCAGCCGCGCAGCGTGGCTTTGACGAACTTGCCCATGCGGGCCACAAACGCCGGGTCTTTGAGTTTGCCCTCCAGCACATACAGGCCGTCTTCCAGCGAGGCCACGCCCTGCTCTTCATAAAAGAAGGTCACCAGGTCGGCTTCTTTCACGCCGGCGTCAATCACTTGCCAGTACTCGTTGTAAATCATGGTGGAGATGCAGGCGGCCTGGTTTTGCAGCAGCGGGTCGACGTTAAAGCCCTGCTTGAGCACCTTGATGTCGGCATCGGGCTTCAGGCCCAGCTTGCCCATCCAGCTGTAAAACGGGTACTCGTTACCACCAAACCACACGCCCAGGGTTTTGCCCTTGAAGTCTTTGGGCGAGCTCACGCCGCTGGACTTTTTGCAGGTGAGCATGAGGCCCGATTTGTTGAACACCTGGGCCACGTTGACCAGCGGCACACCGGCTTCGCGGGCGGCCAGGGCGTCGGGCATCCAGTTGACCACGATGTCGGCCTGGTTGCCGGCAATCACCTGCACCGGCGAAATGTCAGGGCCGCCGGGCTTGATGGTCACATCCAGCCCTGCTTCTTTGTAGTAGCCCTTGGCCTGGGCCACGTAGTAGCCGGCAAACTGGGCCTGCGGCACCCACTTGAGTTGCACGGTGACTTTTTCAGCGGCTTGCGCTTGTGCCACAACACCGGTCAGGGCAATGGCGGCTGCGAGCAGACCTTTAGTCAATAGAGAAAAACGGATCATCGAAAACGCTCCTTAAAAATGAAGAAACACCCAACACAAACCTACATGACAAATGACTTGCCGCCGGCGCGGCTTGGATGACAAATGACGAACTCCCCGCAGGGTCATTTGTCATTCCCCTCACCCCTCACGCACCGACGGATGCCAGAACGCAGCGCGCCGCTCCAGCTGCACAAGCAAGGCGTAAGCCAGCGAGCCGGTGACCGCGGCCACGGCAATCGCGCTCCACACCAGCGGCATGTTCATGCGTGCGGCCTCGGTGGATATGCGAAAGCCCAGACCCTGCGTGGTGGAGCCGAAAAACTCGGCGACGATGGCACCAATCAGGGCCAGCGTGGCGTTGACTTTCAATGCGCCAAAGATGAATGGCAGCGCAGCGGGCAGTCGCAATGCCAACAGCGTGCGGCTGTAGCTGGCGGCGTAGCTGTGCATCAGTTCGCGCTCCAGTTTGCCCGCCGCCTGTAGGCCAGCAAGGGTAGAAACCAGCATGGGAAAAAAGGTCATCAGCACCACCACCGCGGCTTTAGACGTCCAGTCAAAGCCAAACACCATCACCGCAATCGGCGCCACGCCCACCAGCGGAATGGCGCTGGTCAGCGAGGCCACGGGCAGCAGGCCGCGCTGCAAAAACGGCAATCGGTCAATGGCCACGGCCACGGCAAACCCTAAAGCGCAACCCACCAACCAGCCCACCAACACGGCTTTCATCACCGTTTGCAAAAAGTCTTTCCACAGCGTGCCCGCGTGGTCTACCGTGGCCGCGTAGATAAAGGCGGGTGACGGCAGCAGCACCCGGGGTACTTCAAACGCCGTCACCAGCAGTTGCCAGAAATACAGCACCCACAGGCCAAACACAGCTGCGGTGAGCAGGCCGATCCAGCGCGAGCCGTCCAGCGCAGCGACTGCGCGCACGCTGAGCATGGCCAACACGGCCACCGCTGCGGTGGCCAGCCAGAACAGTGTGATGGGCGGTGCCTCGCCACGCGCTGCGGGAAACAAAAAGACTGCGGCAGCGCACAGAGCTGCTGCCAGCGACCACGCGAGCGCCGCACGGGTGGGGTTCATATGGCTTGTCCTGGGGCGTTAGTCGCTACAACATTAATAGCGGCTTGAGCAGTAAATACCTGGGCGAGTGACGGTTTTTGCTTGAAAAACACCCACAGACCATCATTCCCGCGCAGGCGGGAATCCAGACGCGAGGACGACGCAGACGGCGAGGTTAGTGAATAGCACAGGTGGATTCCCGCCCCCGATCGGGTCGAGGGCAGGCTCTGCGCGGGAATGACGGGGTTCAAGCTCATTGCCCCCTCCTGTGCCGCAACACCAGCCGCTCCACCAGCCCCGCCGCCGCCGTCAACACCAGCCCCAGCAGCGCCGACATCACCAAGGCCGACCAGATTTGTGTGGTGTTGCCGTAGTAAGACCCTGTGAGCAACTTGGCACCCAGCCCGGCTTGCGCGCCAGTGGGCAGCTCCGCCACCATCGCGCCCACCAAGCCGGCGGCCACGCCCACGCGCAGCGCGGGGAACAGAAAGGGCAGGGCGGCCGGCAGGCGCAGCAGCCACAGGGTTTGCCAGCGGTTGGCGGCGTAGGTGTGAAGCATTTCGGTTTCGATGCGTTGCGGCGAGCGCAGGCCTTGCACCATGGCCACGGTGACGGGGAAAAAGCACAGATACATCGCAATCGCCGCCTTGGGTGCCACACCCGAAAAACCTAGGCTGCCCAGAATCACCAGCACGATGGGCGCAATCGCCAGCACCGGCACAGTTTGCGAGGCCACGATCCAGGGCAGCAAGGCCCGATCCAGGGTGCGCGAATGCACGATGACCACCGCCAGCAGCAGCCCCAAACCGGTGCCCAGCACAAAGCCCAGCAAGGTGGCCTGCCCGGTCACGGCCACGTGCAGCAGCAGGTTGCGTGGCGAGTCCACCGGCCATTCGGTCAGGCTCTCCCAGATGTCTTGTGCCACTTGGTGCGGCGCGGGAATCAAGGGCCGCTCCATCCCCAACGTGGTGCGCAGCACGTCCATGGTGCTGTAGGCACCCTGGGGCTTGAGCACACGTTCAATGGCACCCGGCGCATTCATGCCCCAGGCGGCGGCGTACCACAGCAGCAGCACGCCCAGCAGCACCACGGCTACTGGCAAGGCCTGCAGCTTGGCGCGCTGCGTCCAGGGGAGCGCTTCAGCCATGGTGCCCATCCGCCAGCGCCTCACGCACTTCATGCGCCAGCGCCGCAAACTCGGGGCTGTCGCGCAGGCCCAGGTGGCGCTCGTTGGGCAGGGTTGACTCAATGATTTTGACGATGCGCCCCGGCCGCGGCGACATGACGACGATGCGGGTGGACAAATACACCGCCTCGGCAATCGAGTGCGTCACAAACATCACCGTGCGGCGCTCTCGTAACCATAGCTGCTGTAGCTGTTCGTTCAAGCGGTCGCGGGTGATTTCATCTAGCGCACCAAAGGGCTCGTCCATCATCAAAATGCGCGGCTCAAACGACAGCGCACGCGCAATCGACACCCGCTGTTGCATGCCGCCCGACAGCTGCCAGGGGTACTTGCCTTCAAAGCCGGTCAGGCCCACCTGGGCCAATTGCAGTAGCGCAATCTTTTTGGCCTCGTCACGCGAGCGGCCCTGTATTTGCAGCGGCAGGGTCACATTGCCCAGCACGGTGCGCCAGGGGAACAGCGCCGGTGCCTGAAACACATAGCCATAGGCCCGGGCCAGCCGTGCGTCGTGCGGTGACACGCCGTTGACCAGCACCTGGCCTTCGCTGATTTTTTCCAGATCGGCGATCACCCGCACCAGCGTGGTTTTGCCGCAGCCCGAGGGGCCGATGAGCGAGACAAATTCGCCCTCGGCAATGGCCAGATTAATGTGGCTGAGCGCATGCACCGGCGAATCGGCGGTTTGGTAGACCACGCTGGCGTCGCGCACCTGCACGGCCAGGGCGGGGTGAGTGGGTGAATTCAAATCGAGAGCCTGGAAAAAAGTTAACCGATTGGTCAGATTATTCAGGAGCCTAAGCGATTTTCATGCCAGTGAAAACACGGGTGGCTGGCCCTGAAGCGGGGAGCGTGCTTGTCTGATGTGTGCTATCTAATTAGTAGCTGTCTGAGCAGTTTGGATGGGGCCCCGCGATACCCACGGTTGCAACCGTGACGTTTGCCCGCGCATTTGTATCAGGGCTGGCCCCTAGCATCGCGCCCAACAAACAACAAGGAGTCGGCATGACGCGTGCACCCAACCCCTCAATAATGATCTGGTTTTTCGCCCTGCTGGTTTCCGCAGGCCTGGTTGCCTGCGGTGGCGGCGGGGGTGGTTCAACACCTGCGGCCACATCGCCTGGCGGCGGGGCTGCAACGGCCAGCAACCCCACACCCCCAGCCACACCCGCACCCGACGCCGTCACCACAACCCCGGGCACGGGCCAGCCAGCCGTGGGCCAGAACGCCCTGGCCACCAACCCGCCGCCCACGCCCGCGCAAGCGCCCACCGCGCGCGACGCCGCCCGCTTTCTCACGCAGGCCAGCTTCGGCCTGACCGGCGAGGCGCAAGTGCAGGCCCTGGTCAGCCAGGGTTACGAGCGCTGGTTGTGGGACCAGTTTCAAACCCCAGCCGCGTCGCACCTGGACTACCTGCAATCGCAAAAGCCACGCGAAATCAACAAAGACAACCCACAAGGCCGCATCAGCGAAGAGATGAGCTACGAAGCCATGTGGCGCCAGTGGCTGGAGGGGCAAGACCAGTTGCGCGGCCGCATGAGCTGGGCGCTGCTGCAGATTTTTGTGATCAGCAATGTTGCGCCCGACATTCGGCCGCTGGCCATGAGCAGCTACATGGACATGCTTAATCGCAACGCCTTTGGCAACTACCGCCAGCTGCTCGAAGAGGTGACCCTGCACCCCGCCATGGGCTACTACCTGAACATGCTGGAGTCTGAAAAAGAAGACGCCAAAACCGGCACCAGCCCCAACGAAAACTACGCCCGCGAGGTGCTGCAACTGTTCTCCATTGGCCTGTACCAGTTGAACATGGATTGCACGCGCAAACTCGATGCAGGCAAACCCATTTCCACCTATGGCGAGCCTGAAATCAAGGGCTTTGCCAAAGCGTTTTCGGGCTGGAGCTATGGCTCGCTGGACAACAAAAACAACAAGCTGTTTCACGACCACAACGACGAAGACGATGCCAACTGGCTGGTGCCCATGAAGGCCTGGGCCGCCTACCACTCGCCCGGTGAAAAGCTGCTGCTCAATGGCCAAAAGCTGGCTGCCGGCGGCACCCCCGAGCAAGACATGAAGGCCGCGCTGGACGCCATCTTCAACCACCCCAATGTGCCGCCCTTCATCAGCCGCCAGCTGATCCAGCGCCTGGTCACCAGCAACCCCAGCCCGGCCTATGTGCAGCGGGTGGCGCAGGTGTTTGCCAATAGCGGCTCGGGCGTGCGCGGCGACCTGAAAGCGGTGGTGCGTGCCGTGCTGCTGGACGTTGAGGCCCGCGACGTGGCCAAAGCGGCTGACCCCACGTTTGGCAAGCAGCGCGAGCCGGTGATCCGCATGGCCAACCTGCTGCGCGCCACCCAAGCCAAAAGCCAGGACGGCACCAACCGCATCCAGTACCTGGACAGTGCCGACGAAGGCCTGGGCCAAAGCCCGCTGCTGGCACCCTCGGTGTTCAACTTCTACAGCCCGTTTTACACGCCGCCTGGGGCGGCAGCGCAGCGTGGTCTGGTTGCGCCTGAGTTTCAGATCACTACCGAAATCAGCGTGGTGGGTTCACTGAACTTCTTCTCACGCCTGATCAACGACCAGGGCTACGGCAGCGACAAATCAAAAGTGAAGATGGACTTGACCACCTGGGAAGCCGCCGCCACCAACCGCGACGCGCTGCTGGACAAGGTCAACACCGTGCTGTTTGCCGGTGGCATGAGCCCCACTACCCGCGCCACCATGGCCAAAGCGATCGACCGCATCGATGTCAAAGACAAAAACCGCCGCGTCAAAGCGGCGCTGATGCTGACCGCAGTAGCGCCTGATTTTGTGATTCAAAAATAACAGGGGAACCCCATGACAACATCCATTAACCGCCGTCACTTTCTGGCCCGCAGCGTGCATGCAGGCGCAGGCCTGAGTGCACTTTCCATGCTAGGCGCAATGACCGCCGCTGCGCAATCAGACGACTACAAGGCCGTGGTCTGCCTGTTCATGTACGGCGGCAACGACAGCAACAACCTGCTGGTGCCTACCGATGCCAATTACACCCAATACGCCACCAGCCGCACACCCGTGCTGGCCTTGGCCCAAAACAGCCTCTTGCCCGTCACGCTGGCAGGAACCGGTGGCCGCAGCTACGGCCTGCACCCGGCCATGGCCGGTGTGCAAGGCCTGGTGAACACCGGCAAGGCCTCGGTGATTGCCAATGTGGGCACGCTGGTGGCCCCGATGACCAAAGCCCAATACGACAGCGGGGCCGCCCGCCCGCCCAACCTGTTTTCGCACTCTGACCAGCAGCAAGCCTGGCAAACCGGCACGCCTGACGGCACGCAGCGCACCGGCTGGGCCGGGCGCTTGACGGAAATGCAGGCGGCCAGCAATGGCGTGAATGCGCTGTATGGCGGCGTGTCGGTGGCGGGCAACGCCACGTTTTTAAACGGCAACCAGACCCAGGCCTACAAGGTCTCGCCGTCAGGCAACTTTGGCTTTGATTTTTACAACCCCAGCAACACCACCGACCCGGTGTCTGCTGGCGTGGCCGAGTTGCTGGCCACCTCGCGCGAGCATGTGCTGGAGCAGACCTGGATCAAAACCATAGACCGCTCGATTGAAAACCAGCGCGTGCTGCAAAACGCGCTGAGCGCCCCGGCTGCCGGCATCACCTTCCCCGACACCGGCCTGGGCCGCCAGCTGCAAATGATCACCCGGCTCATCGTGGCGCGCGAACGGTTGGGCTTGAAGCGCCAGGCCTTTTTTGCGTCGATTGGCGGCTTTGACACCCACGGCGACGACCAACTCACCCGCCAAAACCAGCTGCTGGGCGAAATCAGCGCCGCCGTAGCCGCCTTCAGCGCCGCCACCACAACGCTGGGCATTGCCGACAAGGTGACCCTGTTCACCGCCAGCGACTTCAGCCGCAACCTCAAATCCAACGGCCAGGGTTCCGACCACGCCTGGGGTGCGCACCACCTGGTGGTGGGCGGTGCCGTGCGCGGCGGCCAGTTGTTCGGCCAGTTCCCCAATCTGGCCTTGAACGGCCCTGACGACGTGGGCAACGGCACCTTTTTGCCCACCACCAGCGTGGATCAACTGGGTGCCAGCGTGGCCCAGTGGTTTGGCGTGTCGGGCACCGATGTGGACACGCTGTTCCCGCTGGCAGGGCGGTTTGCGAGCAAGACGCTGCCGATTTTCAGGTGAGGAGATGCGCTTGAGGTGCTCTGAATTCAGGAGCTGCTTGAGCAATCAGTGCGAGGGCTAGAGGCTTAAAGCGCGCTAATTCACCGGCCCAATTTTCACAATGGCGTTTTGAATGCTGGCGTAGAGAAACCCGGCATGCCAGGCCAGCCCGAAAGTTCGTTTCACCGGCATGGGCGCTAGCGTGGTGACCTGTCCGTCCGGTGAGATGCGTCGAATGGCTGTTTCATCGGCGACATACACCGTGCCAGCCGTATCGACGGCAAGGGCCGATGGATAAGCGAACCGCGACAACTCCCCCGGCCCATCTACCGTGCCAGCCTCACCAGGTTTTCCGGCGACCAACCGCACATTGCCTTGTTTGTCGATGGCTTGAACGGTGTAGTCACCGGTCAGATAAATCGTGCCATCCGGCCCAACGGCCAACCGTGAGACAGACCCTGGAAAGGGGGTTTTGGTCGCGAGCGAAGAGCTACTTCCATCTGCCCCGTAGCGGTTGATCACGGAGTTGCCGGCTGGGAGATACACACCACCTGCGCCGTCTGAAGCAATCACATCGCTCACAAATGCGGCGGTGATCACGCTGCGGATGGATCCGTCTGAAGGCTGGGTGACATAAATCGACCGCCGGCCGCCTGTTGTGCCCGTCGCGACAAAAAGCCCGCCCTGTGGCCCCAGGCAAACGTTGTACGCAAATAACTCGATCGTCGTCACGGGCGCACCGTCGGCATCCTTGAATGACAGGGTAGAGACGCGACCCGACGGGTCGATTTGACGCACCACACGGTTGCGACCATCTGCCACATAGACCGTCCCGTCTGCGGCCACAGCCAAGCCCTGCGGATCGGAAAAACGTGCGCTAGCAGCAGCGCCATCCGCATAGCCCCCGCCCAAGCCGCCTGCCAGCGTGCTGACCGTGTTGCGCCGCACATCGACCAGCCGCAGGGCACTGGTGGAGCCCTCGGTCACCAGCAGCCGCCCATCCGGGCCTGGCGCAATGGCGTTGGGGTCTTGAAAGCGGGCTACTGTGAACGAGCCATCAACTGTGTTGGATGCGTCGTTTGTCACGCCAGAAACGCCGACCACTTGGGTAACGGAGCCAGCGGGTGTGACTTTGTAAATGGCGCGAATGTTGGATGGAAATGAGGGTGAGGATTGACTGAGCCCATTGGAAACGACAAAGAGATTGTCTGTTGCGTCCACCGCCAGTGCTTGGGGGGCGAGCACCGCCACTGCGGACGTTGCGCCAATGGGTAGCGCCTCGCCCTGCCGGTTGAGCTTGCGAACAAGACCGCTCAAGCTGCCCCCTGGGATGTCTGCCTCCGACACATACACATTTCCCTGCGAGTCCGTCGCAATGCCGCTGATGGCCAGCCGGCTGGCTTGAGCGAATGGTGACACCAGCCCGTTGGTTGCGAGCTTTCGGACCAGCTTGTTGCCCTGTGCACCTTGATCCACGACATAAATCGTGCCCTCCCCATCCACCGCCACCGCGCTGGGCGACTGAAGCCGCGCCACCGTCGCACTGCCGTTGACCGTGCCCGGCTGCCCGGCAACCCCCGCCACCGTGCTGACCACGCCCGCCGGGCTGACCTTGCGAATCTTGTGGTTGCCGGTGTCGGCCACATACAAATTGCCCAGGCTGTCGATGGTCAGGCCCGTCGGTGATGAAAAGCGAGCCGTGCTGGCGGTACCGTCGGCACTGCCAGCCTGCCCCGCAGCGCCCACCCAGGTGGTCACCGTACCCGCCGGGCTCACCTTGCGAAGGGTGTGGTTGCCGGTGTCAGCCACATAGGCATTGCCCGCACTGTCTTGCACCACCCCACTGAGCCCATTGAACTGTGCCGCCGCGCCCACGCCGTCGCGGCTGCCTGCCTGCTGTAGCGAACCGGCGTAGACCGACAGCGTGGGCGTTGCGGCAACCGGCGCTGTGGGCGCCAAGGCTGCAGGTGGCGCATCGCCACCCCCACCCCCGCCACAACCGACCAGCCAAGCCCCGCAAGCCAGCCACCCCACCACCACATGACGCCAAGCCAACACATTTGCCATTGCCATCCTCCAAATATTGATCTCTTCCAAATTCACGACAGTGAATTGGACTGTTTTCACCCTCTCCCTCCGGGAGAGGGCTGGGGTGAGGGATTGAGCGTTCCAGCCGTCATGTTTTTTGAAACGCTCAATAGTCAGACTTCATAGTACGCAGATTCGTCTTACGAGAGGGCGTCGAATGGTGACAGCCCAAAAAGCATGTAGACCACCGCGCGCCAGCCCGGGGCGCGCATTGCTTGCTGATGGTGGGCCACTATGTTTTTGTGGCCTACAGTAATACCCCATGCCTAGCGCGTTCATCAGCAAAGTCTCGCTCAATCCGGCAAACGCCACCATTCTTGCGCGTTGGGATGAGCTTCATCTTCCCAATGCATGGCTTGTTGCCGGCTGCCTGTTCCAGACGGTCTGGAACCTTCAACCTAGAAACAGCAGTTGACCGCTCGTCCCGGTAATTTTTTCCAATGAAATCAAACACTTGCAACGTTGATCTGGCTCACCAGTTGGGTGAGAACGCTACACACCCAATTGAGCCGCCCTGGCGTGCGCTGGCGGCGTTGCTCCTCCTAGCAGGCAAGAGCCTGCGTCGTCCACAGCCAAGCGCAGCGCAGGCAAGCCTGCTCTGGGCCTTGCCAGCCTACGCCATGACGACCCCAATAAGTCAAACGGTGGTCGTCCAAAACTTAGACTATTTCACTACGATTTTGATAGCTGCTTGAGCAATGAATATCTGGGCGGGTGGCTGATTTTGTCTTAAATCTCTGCGTGCACAGAAAAATTGGGGTCGGATCCCGATTCAGGACGCGGTCTTTGTCGGCGACTCAAAACACCAATACGAAATCGGGCTCCGACCGGCTCCGACCCCAATTTTTGGGTTCCGACGCGCGAGGAAATTGCGCTCACCCACCCTTGAACGGATTGAGCAACGGAACGCCAAATGTCTTGAAGTCGGCGGTGTTTCGCGTCACCACGGTCAGCCCGTGCACCTTGGCCGTCGCGGCGATCATTGCGTATTCATATAGGGTGTCGGATTGGCGGTGCATGAGCTGGGCCCATGTTCTGAAGGCCGCTGAGTCCATCGCAATCACGTTGTAGGAAGCGGCCACCAGCTCCAGCCAGCTTTCAAGCTCGGCCACCCGTGCGGCGTCTTGCTCGCGGGTGATTTCAATGCCCGCCCGAATCTCGCCAATCGTCACCGACGACACATGCAATTGCAGGTCATCTACAGCTTGAATCCACGCCAAGACAGCGCCATGCGGTTTGGGTTTACGCAGCTCCGAAACCACGTTGGTGTCTAGCAGGTACATTGGTCAACCCAGGGCTAATGGCGCTCGTCTGCGTGCCTGGCCGCGGCTGGGCAGGCTCAGCTCAGCACGGCCCTGGTCTGACAGCAGCAGTTGCTTCAACGACGGCCGCGCAGCTGCCTGCAGCCGCTTCCACTCGTCAACGGGAACCAACACAGCAGCCTCGCTACCCCGCTTGGTCACCATTTGCGGGCCCTGGGCCAGGCAAGTCTCCAGAAATTCACTGAACCGCGCTTTTGCGTCTTGAACGGGCCATGTTTGCATGGGTGGCTCCTGGGTGGTTAACTGACTAGTTGGCTGACCAGTTTAGCATTGCCAAGTTAGTCGGGTTTGAACCCGGTTTGCGGCCTGCGGGGTAGCCGATTGAGTAATCAAGCCGTCAACTTCAAGCTTACAAACACTACGAGTTTGATAGCTGCTTGAGCAATGAATATCTGGGCAGGTGGCTGTTTTGGTCTTGAATCCCAGCGTGGCGTAAAAATTGGGGTCGGATCCCGATTCAGGACGCGGTCTCTGTCGGTGACTCAAAACGCAATGACGAAATCGGGCTCCGACCCCAATTTTTGGGTTGCTAAGCGTGATGGGATTGCGCGAAGCCGAATAGATTTGTGCCAATGAACGCGCAGTCAAAAATGCGCCGCCTAGTGGGCTACAGTGCTACGTACCAACTGATTGCCACATCACTTTTGAACGCCAGGATGCAATACCAGCATGCTGCTTTTTTCTGGATTTGTTATGACCCTTCGATCAACGAATTTACACAAGCCAAGCCTGACTGCATGCGGGTTCCACGCGCGTCAGCGGTTTAGTTCAACTCGTCGTTCAAGCCGACGGTTGATGGCCGCTACTCGACTCCAGCGGTAAGCCTAACAATCCCAATACTGTGGCCACCTACAACGACAGCCTCTTGCGCGGAGCATCCACGCTGCTGCTCGACGAAGACCAGCGCACTCTAGTTGAGTTCGAAGAACATCAACTACGCTCGAAGTATGAAAAGTTCCTGTGCACCGCCTCCAGCGAGGCGCAGATGCAGTATTTTCTCGAAGCAAACCCGATTCTTATTCCAGGGCTATACGATTTGCACAACGGGCCGGTCGGCAACGTTGTAGTCTCCAAACTGCGATTAAGTGATGAGTACGTAACCGACTTCGCGTTCATTTCAGAGAATTCTGCCGTCTGCCAGATCACTCTCGTGGAGATTGAATCTCCTGCGATACAGATTTTCCGCAAGTCAGATGGGCTCTTCACGGCCGAGTTCTCGCGCGCGCTACAGCAACTGCGCGACTGGGATCAATGGTGTAGTCAGCACCCTGTTCACCTTAAAGACACTTTTCGTCGGATCTATCATCGAACTACGTTCAAGTTCCAACGTGTGATGGTGAGGTGCGTTCTCGTTGCCGGAAGAAGAGCCCAAGTCGGGCGAAGCGCAAGACGCGAGCAGCGTTGGGCGGGGGCAAATTGTGATCCGTCCGTTGTAGTGATGACATACGACCGCCTGCTGGATCACATGTCATTCAATCCGCGCCTTATGCAGCAACTTCGGTGCGTTCCACAGGGTCGAGTCGCAACACCCGCACGTAATGACGCTTAATTAATCCTTCAGTCAAGATGACTCGCTTCGGCATGCAGCTTGGCTCCAACGTTGATCTGACCCCGATTGCTCATCCCGACTCTGCGCTCAAAAAATCAAGCCAACCGCTGCAATGTCAACGTAAAACAAACCCCGCCCTCCACATTCCCCGCACTCACCGTGCCGCCCATCTTGGCCATATAGGTTTTGGCCACAAACAAGCCCTGCCCCCGGTGTTCTTTGTCTTGCGGTGAACCAGACGGCTCCGACACGCCGTATTCAAAAATCTGGCCCAGCTGCGCGGGGTCAATGGCGGGGCCCTGGTTGTGGATTTCGACGCTGGCGGTGCTGTCGGTGGCGCTGAGTTTCAGGGTGATGGGGGTGCCTGCGGGGCGGAAGCGGTTGGCGTTGCGCAGGATGTGGGTGACGACGTCTTCCAGCGAAAACTCGTCGGCGCGCACATTCACTGGCGCGTCCCAGGCCGCGAAGCTCACGTGGCTGATGCCGGCAAAGTGGGCGTTGTCGGCCACGGTTTTCAAGAAGGCGTTCAGGTCGATGGAGCCGACTGTCAAATCTGCGGCTTGCAGGGCTTCGCTGGGCGAGGCGGTGCCGTAGAGCACGCGCACGGCCTGCTGCATGCGTTGCACGTAGCGGTGGCTGGCGTCGCTGGGCAGCGGGTGAATGGCCATCAGCGATTGCAGGGGCGACATGATTTCGTGGCCCACGGCGTTCCACATGTCGCGCTCTTGTTGGGCGCGAATGTGCTCGCGTTGCACGTCGTCTTTCACGCGCTGCAGCAGGTCAGCCAAGCCGCCGGCCAGGATGCCCAACTCGTCACTGCCGCGCAGGTCTGACACGTCCAGGCTGCCCAACCGCTGCTCGACTTGCGGGTCGTTCACGTTGTACGACACGGCGGCGGCGCGTTTGGTGAGCACGGCAATGCGGCGGATCAGACCCACTTCAATCACTAGCCAGGCCAGCGCAATCGCACCCAGCATGCCGCCCACAAACCACGACACGCGGGTGGCCACCACGCTCAGGCCTTGCTCGATGCCGCGCACGTCGCCGGTCAGTTGTACCTCGTAATTGCCAGCAGCGGTGGTGATCACGTCGCGGCTGGAAACGGGGGCCGTGACTTGCTGCACCGGCAGTTGCTGAATCAGCAAACTCAGCCACGGTGACGAGGGCTCGGCTGGCCCCTGGCCGCCTTTGAGTGTGATGGCGGGTGCATTGGGGCTGGCCAGTGCGCGAATGCTGATGCGCTCGCCGGGCAGCAGGCTTTGCGCCAACTGGTCGAGCGACAGCGGCATTACCGGGCCGCTTGCATTGCTGTCGAAAACGGGTTTGTCAGCACCGGGTTCGATGATTTCCATGCGCAGCCGAATGCGGTCCAAATCAGGTGGCGGCCACACCGGCCGACCTTTTTGAAACAGCGCTTCACGGAAAGCCTCCACCGGCAAGCGCACCGAGAAGAAGGCGGTGCGCACACACTCGGGCGGCGTGCCTGCACCGTCCACACAGCCACCGGCTTGCCACAGCCAGCCGCGAAAGTCGCGTACGGGTTTGGTGTCTTGCTGCAGGCTCAGCGCGGGGTCGCCCGGCGTGGCGGCAAAGCCTGTCAAGCGGCCTTTGATGGCGATGGCGCCAGGCTCGCTTTGTGATTCAAACGGCGCGATCCACTGCAGGGTTTCGCCACGCATGCCCAGCGTGACCCGCGCGCGGTGCACGCCGTCCAGCTCCAGCCGACCGCGCTCGCGGCCCACCAGCGGGCCCGTGGCCAGGCTGCCCACCAGGTAGATGAAGCCGCCCGAATACGGGTTGTTGCCGATGCCTATGCAAATGGCGCTGCCATCAGGAAAGCGGGTGGAGCAGCCCGACAGTTCCACTGCTTGCTGGGCTTTGCTCAGGTCATCAAAATCCAGCGCGCCGTAGGGCAGCAGCAGCGGGCGCAGCTTCAAGTCTTGGGGTGTGCTGTCTGTGCTGCGCACGTCAGGGTTCAGCAGCGCCAGCTGCCCAGCCGGGTGGCGCAGCTGGGCCAGCACCTCAGCCTGGGTTTTGCGAAAGCCTTCGCTGTAGCTTTTGTAGCTGCGGGCTTTCTCCTCTTGCAGCAGCACCACGGCCAGGGCCAGGGTGGCGGCAATCAACAGCACAAACACGCTGCGAACAATCAAGCGCTGGCGAAACGAGGCCAGGCCGAGCTTGGGTATCTCCAGGTGCGGCACCTCCAGCCGTGGCACGGAAAGCTTCATCGCACGGGCTTGGAAGCGGGTAGCTGTGCCACCCAGCGAAAGCCGCGCATGGGCACGTTTTCCACGCCTTCAAACGCAGGGTCTACCTCGCGAAAGGCTTCGCGGATGGTGCTCACGTGCTTGCGCACGTTGTCGCGGTTACGGCCGCTTTTCACCACCTCAAACAGCTCGTCGTACGACACGACTTGGCCGCTGCGTTGGTACAAGGTGGCCAGAATGCGCTGGGCCGTGAGTGGCAGGTTGATGCGCTGGCCGCGCCACATGGGCGTGCGCTGCCACAGCGGGTCTAGTGATAACTCATCAGCCGTGGGCGCGCTGGCCGGGGCGGCTTCTTTGGATTTTTCGGCGCTCTTGGTCACGCGTAGGATGTCCAGCAAAGTCTCGACAAACTCGTTTTCATCAAACGTGGTTTTTTGCAAGTAGTCCCAGGCGTCCAGCGCTTTCATGATGCTGCGGTAGATGGACGCCGGCATGGCCGAGACCACCAGCACCGGTGTGCCGGGGCGCTGCTTGTTGATGGTGTTGATGATGGCCACACCAGCATGGCGCTCACGGCCCAGTTCAATGTCCAGCACCACCATGTCGTAGTGCTCGCGGGCCAGAGCCGCTTCAGCGTCGTCGCGGTTATACCACTGGTCTACGCGGATGCCGGGGCGGGCGGCCCGTATCCAGCCGGCCAGTTGGTCGCTGGTGGGTGGGTCGTCTTCGATAACGGCGATATGGGTCTGCGTTGAGGGTGTCATGGGCAAATTATCAAGCGCCCTGATCTGAAGCCGTGTGAGTGTTTCTTCCGCGCCGGGAGCGTTCTGGCCGTTGTTGTGAGCGCAGCCACCCCGCCACAGCATTGTTGCTTCCGGGCCTTCTGCGAAGAATCAAGGGCGTCGACAAACACATTCGCCGACACCCACAAACTGACCTAAAGGACCCGAAATCATGTTGAACCGCACCACCCGTTTTGCACTGGCTTTCACCGCTGTTGCCACGCTAGCCGCCGCCTTCACCACCCAGGTCAACGCCAAAGAGCCTGTTGACCCCAATGCTTACCTGGTTCGTCCGGGCGAATGGGGCCAAGGCGTTGGCAGCTATTTGCTCGCCGGCAACATGGTCGAAGCGCCACCAGCCTACTGGCCGCGCGACAGCTGGTTCCAGATCACGCACACCCCGGGTGCTTTGAAGATCAATGCCGTAAAAGTGCCTGCCAAAAGCCTGCCGGACTTTTTGGCAGATGTGGCCACACAGGTGGTAGCGGGCCGATCTGATTCACAGGCTGATTCGCCGCCGATCGTCAATGCGTCATCCACTGCACAGGCAGAAGTGATTGACACCCAGTACCTGCGGGTGCCTGGCCTGAAGTTGCGCGAAGGCCGCGTGTCCACAGTGAAGTTTTCCAGAGGCACGCTCAGCCCCAAGTTGGATCACACCTACCAACTGACCTTGGGCGATATGCCCTTCACCATGACCGTGCAAAACGGCTTGCGCGGCAAAAACGGCGCGCCTTACGGCGAGGGCGCGCTCTACACCATTGGCTATGGCGGCGAAACCTACAGCTACCACCTGGACGGCTTTGGATGGGACACGCATGTACAAGCGGTGGCCGACGTAGACGGCGATGGCAAGCCCGACTTTTTCATTTCCATGGGCGGCAGCAACAGTGGCCATGAGGTCGTGCTGCTCTCGTCACAAGCCAAACCCGGCGCGAATAAACCCACCGCCACGCTCAGCGCGCAGGGTTGCTAAGCCCTTCATTCATCCATCCCCACACATTCATCCGAGGAGATCACCATGTTTCACCGTCTCAACCTTATCGCCCGTGCCGCCCGCCGTTTGGTGTCCCGTACCATTCCAACGCGCTCACCCGACAGTCCAAGCCGCACGCTGCCGCGCTTTCGTATCAACAAGAAGCTGGTCGCCCTTGCTATCGCGGGCGTTACCGCGTGGTGGCTGGTGCAGCACGTACCGATTGAAACCGTGCCTGCGGGCCAAGTGGGCATTCGCGTCAACCATTTCACTGGCGGTGCCACCGAGTGGCGCAATGGCTCGGTGCTGGTGCTGCCGGTGTTGCACCAGTTGCGCATCTATTCGCTGCGCGACCAAAGCTACAAGCCCACCGAAGTGGCGCAGGCCAATGGCAGCGCGCCGCTTCAGTCGCTCGAAGGTTTGTCGCTGGGTGTGGACTTGACGGTGCGTTACGCGCTGGATCCCGCGCGCCTGACGGCCAACGCGGCCAGCCTGCCTGATGACATTGGCCGCGACGTGGTGGCACCGGTGGTGCAGGGCGTGATCTACAAGGTATTTGCGCGCTACACGGTGCGCGAGGTGTTTTCCACCAAGCGGGCCGAGATTGCGCAAACCATTGAAGCTGAAATCAAAGCCAAGCTGGCCACTGACGGCGTGCTGCTCAAGAGCGTGCTGATGGGCAAGGTGGATTTGCCGCCCGACTACAAGCGCGGCATGGAAGGCCTGCTAGCCGAAGAGCTGGCCAGCGAAAAGATGCGTTACACCATCGAGCTGAAAGACAAGCGCGTGAAAGAAAACGAGCTCGATGCGCTGGCCGACAAAGCCAAGCGCGATGTGGCGGCGCAGGCCACCGCCAACGAGCAGGTGATTGCCGCCAAGGCCCAAGAAGAAGCCATGAAGCATGTGCTGCCCTTCAAGCAAAAGCAGATCGAGCAGCGCCAGCTGGAGGCCGAAGCCGAAAAGCAGGCCCGTGTGAAAACGGCAGAAGGCAGCGCCATGGCCCGTCGCATCGAAGCCAACGGCGAAGCCGATGCCCGTCAGAAACTGGCCGATGCCGAGGTGTACCGGCTGGACAAAGTGGGCAAGGTCAACAGCGAACAAATGGCCCGCGAAGGCGCGTTGGTCACCCGCCACCCGCTCTTGATTCAAAAGGCGCTGGCCGACAAGCTGTCAGACAAGATTCAAGTCATCATCACGCCGCCGCCGACCGATGGCGGGTTTATTGCATCGGCACTGCTCGGGGGCAACAAGCAAGCCATGCAAACCGCTGCTGCACCGCCCACCGATGCGGGCAATGAGCCTGCACGCAAAGAGCAGGAGTAACTCATGCTTTTCAAGCGTTTTAGCCCTCTAGCCCATGTGTTTATTGCTCAAGCAGCTATGTTTTCAATAGCGACTATGGCCCAACCCGTGAAGTTGCCCACCGCCCTCATCACCACCGATGCCACCCCACTGCGCGCCGCCCCGCGCGACTCGGCCCAACAGCAAGCCGTGCTGTGGCCCGGCGAGCAGGTGGAGGTGCGCGGCGAGCGCATGGACTATCTACAGGTGTGGGATCACAAGCGCGAGCGCGGCGGCTTTGTGCGCGCCAGCCAGCTGCGCCGCACCACGGCGCAGGCGGCGGACGCGCCCGAGCTGCTGGCCCAGGTGCGCCTGGTGCAGGGCACGCCGGGATCGGAGGCGCTGGGCATTGGTTTGGCTGCGGCCTACATTGAAGCCGCGCCCGCACAGGCTTTGCAAGGCTTGGCCGGGCTGGAGGTGTTTGATGCACTGGGCACGATGGCCGACCGGCTGGCGCGCCGTGCGTCGTCGGGCCAGGTACAAGCCAAGTCTTCGGAGGCCGCCCTGGCCGCGCACCTGGAAGTGGCCGCGCGCTACGGCCTGAACTTCACCAGCTACGAGCAGGGTGGCCGCATGCAGGTCTGCTACGAAGGCGAAATGTTTCGCCGCGTGCTGGGCCTGGCTCCGGCGCTGGCACAGGGCGGCACGTCGCCTGCGATTTCCGGCGCATCGCGCGCCGTCTCTGAAATGCAGGCCCGCGCCGCGCTGGGCCTGACCCGCCCGGAGTGCACCGACCCCAATTTGCGCATGGCCGACGCCCAACGCTTGCAGCAATGGCGTGCCGAGGTGCTGGACAAGATCGATATGCAGCCACTGCCCCACTATTTGAAAAACCGCATCCACATGCGCCGCGCGGCGGTGTTCAGCAGCCTGGCTTACCAGCAGGCCCGCAAGTCGGATGGGACAGCCCAGGCACTGGCTGAACGCGCCGTGTCGGAGCTGGCCAGCGTCAGCAAAACCGAGCTACCCGATGAGGACCAAGCCGCCTACAACGACGCCGCCATGCGCGTCAACGCCTCCCGCTGGGCCGCCGTGCCTGCGGCATTGACCGCACCATCCCCCAAGCTGCCCCACATCGTCACCACACCCGGCCAACCGGGCGAGACCTGTGTGCTGCTGATCGATACCCAACACGACACCGCCAAGCCCTTGGCCCGCCGCTGCACCTTCAGCGTGGTCTGGCCCCAATCGGCGAGCACCAACCGCGAAGGCACAGCCATTGCGCTGGCCGTGCAGCCCCTGGAAGCCTGGCGCGAGCTGTGGGTGTTTCAGAAAACCGGATCCGAGTGGCGCATTGACGTGTTGCCCCCTGCAACCTTCCAGCCCGAGCTGGGCTACGCCGAATTCGCCGGCTGGGTGCCCGGCGGCACGCAATTGCTGGTGGCCCGCGAAGCCCGCGGCAGCAAAGAAGACGGTGCCCGCTACCGCCGCAACTACGAGGTCACGCGTCTGGCCGACCTGAGCATCGAACGCCAATCGTCTGACCCCAGCGCGTTGGGTGCATTCCAACGCTGGCAAGACCTGATGTGGAAGAAGTGGTCGGTGAGTGTGCGGTGAGGTCGTGGCTCAGTTTGCTATGTAGTTGATAGCTGCTTGAGCAATGAATCTCTGGGCTGACACCACATTTTCTCCTGTTAGATACATGCCTCAGATCGTAATTTCCGTTCGGACTGAGCAGGGTATCCAGGAAACCCGTTCAGGCTGGGCTGAGGAGCGCAAAAGCCAGTGGATCAGGGCATGTGCTTGTTTGAGCCGCAGGCCAGGTTACACGTGACCCCACTGGGTTTGAGCACCGCAAGGTACCCGCAGCGAAGCGAAGGGCCCAGACTGCGGGTCGCCTTTCTTTTGCTTATAGGACTTACGCAAACAACCACTTCCGTCATTCCCGCGAAGGCGCGCGCAGGCGGGAATCCACCTTTGAGAACCCCAAAACCCGTTGGCCTCGCAGTCTTCGCGCCTGGATCCCCGCCTGCGCGGGGATGACAACCAAGCGTCCGGATAGTTTTGCGTAAGTCCTAGCTTACTTTTCTTTGGCGAAGCAAAGAAAAGGCAGGCGCTGTCGGGCGACCCCGACATCTACGTATGCTGCTGAGTCCTATTTTGCTACTGAATTCGTAGCTGCTTGAGCAATAAATACCTCAATATCCTGCACGCAAGATTCGGGTTCTCACCGAGCTGCTGGTCGAGTATTGCG
The DNA here is from genome assembly GCA_013297875.1 of Comamonadaceae bacterium. Lineage (GTDB taxonomy): Bacteria > Pseudomonadota > Gammaproteobacteria > Burkholderiales > Burkholderiaceae_C > JAAFIW01. The sequence continues at coordinate 33,102 of JAAFIW010000016.1, forward strand.
ACCGCTCTTCGCATCCCTTGGCCGTCCCGTCCTGAGTGGTGCACCGACGAATGTGCGGTCAGGTGTGACGGCAGTTTTTATGCTGCGACGCACAAATGCAACAGCTTGCGCACTTTCCCAGCAGCTTGGCATCGGATTGATGTGAACAAGCCACAGTTGTGGCCTTAGGCGGCTATTCTCAGTTGTAAATTAAAACAAACGCTTGGTCAGCGGCGCGTATCAAGGCCGCTGTGCAAGGTTTTACCGGAGTGCTCTTTGTTTCTGACTGTCAGTTCAGCCCCTCGCAAGCCCCTTGGTGTTCGATCAGCATGGCACGCTCCGTTCGCACGCTGCTTGACGAAAGTGGTCATTTTGGTTGCGTTAGCCGGGCCGGGAATGCCCGCAGTGGCTCAATGGGCCGACACGGTGTATTGCGCCAACATCCCAGAGGAAATTATTTTCAGGCGATCCCGCGATGCGGCGCTGGACAAAACAGTCAACAAAAGGCTGGAGCGCTACCCAGGCTCATCGGTGTTTGTTGAAAAGCACAAAAACAGCGCCCAACGCGCAGATCATGGGCCCGCTTTCATTCGAAACTGCGCCATACCCCCATTGGCCACGCAGTGGTTGAGTTTCAAGTTCATGACAACCCATTTTTTCAGCAGCCCAGTTGCCAGCCACCTGGCCGTGCTGCTCCGGGGAAAATTTGTTGCGCCACCGAGTTTGAACGTCGAGCGTGTGCCAGATCGTGCCGTGGACTACATGAAATACAACGGGCGCGGACTGGCCATTTTCCCGATTCTTGAAAATCAGCCCGCCATTTCAGGGGCCACTGTTGAAGTGTTCAATACCGACGCTGCGACAGGAATTCATGAAGCGGCTGATTCTTATGCCGGCCGTCAACTGGTTCCAAAAGACGGTGTGTGGTTCTCGGTGCTGATTCATGTGAACCTGACCCATATCGGCTACCAGATTGCCGATACCAACGGAAATGTGCTCAGTACCGCAACGATTCAACAAACGGGCGTGCTCAACACGGATGTGAATGGCGGCTGGGGCTTCGGCGTGCTGTGCAGCAACATGAAAGACTATGCGTCGTGCGAAATGGACGGAGCCCTGTTGAATCAGGCGTTTGACGTCCGGTTGGTCGACATTGCAACGGGGTGGTTTTGAGATGTGACTGGGCGCATGAACCTAGAAACAGCAGGTGGGTGAGAACGCTACGCGCCCAATTGAGCCGCCCTGGCGTGCGCTGACTGCGTTGCTCCTCCTAGCAGGCAAGAGCCTGCGTCGTCCCCAGCCAAGCGCAGCGCAGGCACGCCTGCTCTGGGCCTTGCCAGCCCACCCCATGACGACCCACTTGGGCGCGTCCAACTGCTGTTTCTAGGATGAAAAAAACCGCCCTCGGGCGGCTTTTTCACAAGCGAAGGAAACCTCACTGCGGTTTGATGTACTCCGACATCACCTTCCACTTGCTGTCAGTGATTTGTGACAGGCGGGACACGTCGCTGCCCAAGCGCTTGGTGGCAGTGAACGTGGAGGGGGCGCTGCCGAAAATATCCGGCGGGATGGACAGGGTGTCCATGGCTTTGATGAAGCTTTCGGTGGACAGATTGGTGCCGGCTTTTTGGGCCGCAACGATGAACGAGTCAATGATCACGTAGCCGTAGACCGAAAACACGGTGGGGTCGTCGTTGAACTTGGTTTTGTACTTGTTGGCCCAGAAGCGGATCGGTTGTGCGGCTTCGTCCAGGTAGGGGTGTTGAACGGTCATGGTGGCGTACAGGCCGTCCATGGCTTTCCCGCCGAGTTTGTGGATCAGGTCGGTGTAAGCCGCGCTGGAGCCCAGAAAGACCGGGTTGAAGCCGGTTTTGCGGCTTTCGCCAATGGTGCCAATCGTCTCGCGGATGATGGTGCCCATCACCACCATGTCGCAACCTGACGATTTCATTTTGGCCACCTGGCTGGAAAAGTCGGTCGCACCGCGCTTGTAGCTGGTTTTTTCGACCATTTCCATGTTGATGGCCTTCAGGCCTGCCTCGGCTCCGCGCACCACTTCCAGACCAAACTCGTCGTCCTGGTAGATGGCGCAGACTTTTTTGGCGCTTTTTTCCTTGACCATTTTGGGAACGGCGCTACGCATTTGCTCAAAGTAGGTGGCGGCAAAGGCAAATTTGAGTTTGTGAAACGGGTCATACATTTCCCGTGCGGCGGTGACCGGGAAGAAGTTGATCACGTTCTTTTCAAACTGCACCGGCATGGCCGCCAGGTTTTGCGCCGTGCCCAGGTGGCCGACCATCGCGAAAATTTTGTCCTGATTGACCAGTTTTTGTGCGGCCAGCACCGCCTTCTTGGGGTCGTAGGCGGAGTCTTCAATGTTCAGCTTGATCTTGCGACCGTTGATGCCGCCCTGCTCGTTGATCTCGTCAACCCGCAGCATCATCCCTAAGCGAATCTGCTTGCCAAAACCAGCCAGCGGGCCCGACAGGTCTTGAATGGTGCCCAGGGTGATTTCGGTTTTGCTGACGCCTTGTGTTGCGGGTGCTTTTTGTGCTGCAGAAAGCGTAGCTGCTCCAGCAAGAAATACAAGGGCGAGTGACTGTTTTAGCTTCATAAAGTCTCCGGTAAAAATCCAATGGAATAAACACATTGGATTGTTTCCCACAAGCGCTGCCTGTCAAATTGGCGTATTCACTAGCCCGTGCGCATTAAGGAACCTCTGCATAACCCCTTGCGGTCTGCGATCGAACGGACTTGGGCGCATCGCTGCGTTGTTTTCTTTGTCAATAGCACCGCTATTGACTGCATCCCAATCCGTTCGCCGCAGTTCCGCAAAGGTTAAGCAGAGGTTCCTTAAGCCTATTGATCTTTGAAAAACTCGGACTCGATCTTCCACTTGCCGTCTTTTTGCACGACAGGCTTCAGGCCGGCAAAAGCCACATAGTCGGAGGTGACTTTCCAGCGTCCTTCCTGAATTTGAGACAAGCGCGCATACGGGTTGCCCAGGCGCTTGGTCGGAGAGAACGTCATCTCGGCACCGCCAAACATATTGCGGGTGAAGGTCATGCCGTCCATGGTCTTGATGAAACTGTCAGTGGTCAAGTTAGGCCCGGTCTTGAAGGCCGCCTTTACAAAGGAATCCATAGCGGTGTAGCCATACACCGAAAACACCGATGGCGCATCGTTGAACTTTGTCTGGTATTTGCTGGCCCAGAACCGCACCGGCTGTTCGGTGGCGTCTTGCGAGGGGCTTTGGGCCGTCATGGTGGCGTACACGCCGTCCATCAACTTGCCACCCAGCTTGGGAATCAGGTCGGTGTAGATGGCGCTGGAGCCGACAAAAACCGGGTTGAAACCCGTCTTGCGGGATTCGGCAACCGTGCCCACGGTTTCGCGAATGATGGTGCCCAACACCACCAGGTCGCAGCCTGCCGCTTTCATCTTGGCCACTTGCGATGAAAAATCAGTGGCACCGCGCTTGTAGCTGGTCTTTTCAGTGAACTCCGCGCCAACGGTTTTCAGACCCGCCTCCGCGCCACGCATCACCTCTTGCCCGAAATCGTCGTCCTGGTAGATCACGCAGGGTTTTTTCAGGTTGCCGTCTTTCACCAGTCGGGCGGCGGCAATTTTCATCTGGTCAAAGTAAGTGGCCGCGTTGGAGTATTTGAGGCGGTGTAGGGGCTCGTACATTTCCCGGGCGGCGCTCAGCGGGAAATAGTTGATGACGTTTTTCTCGATCTGTATCGGCAGGGCGGCCATGTTTTGCGCCGTACCCAGATGGCCGACCATCGCGAAAATGCCGTTGTTTTGGGTCGTGAGCTTTTGCGCGGCGAGCACGGCTTTTTTCGGGTCGTAGCCGGAGTCTTCGACCAGCAGTTTGAGCTTGCGACCCTGCACACCACCCAGATCATTGGCCTCGTCAATGGCCATTTGCATGCCGTCGCGAAGGTGTTTGCCGTAGCTGGCCAGCGGGCCCGATAAATCTTGAATGGTGCCGAGGGTAATTTCGGTGCGGGTCACACCCGGGCTGGTCTGGGCGCCAGCGGTCGCTGATGCAAAGGCCAGCAAAGCAAGCAGCGTGAGGTGTGGTGTTTTCATGGGTATGGGCCTGGATTAGCTTGGGGTTGGAGTGCCGAAATTGTCATTCCCATCAATGGTGCGGACGATCACGCCAGAGACACGCAAAGGCCGCCTGGCACTAGGTTTTTCCCTTGGTAGTGCAGGACAAGCTACTAAGATGAACCTATCTGCGCCGCCTACCGGTACATCGCTTCAATTTGTGGCGCGTATTTGGTTTGCACCAGCTTGCGCTTGAGCTTCATCGTGGGGGTGAGCTCTTCGTCTTCTGCGCTTAACTGCGTGTCAAGCAGGAAGAACTTTTTGATTTGCTCCACACGCGCAAACTTTTTGTTCACGCGGTCAATCTCGCTTTGAATCAGCTCTTGCACCTGCGGCGAGCGGGTCAGGCTGGCGTAATTGCTAAAGGGCACGTCGCGGTCTTGGGCATATTTTTCGACGTTGTCCTGGTCGATCATGATGATGACCGTGAGATACGGCAGCTTGTCGCCAATCACCACCGCGTCGGTGATGTAGGGCGAGAATTTCAGGTCATTTTCGAGCTCGCTGGGCGTGACGTTTTTGCCACCGGCGGTGATGATGATGTCCTTCATCCGGTCGGTGATGCGAAAGTAACCGTCTTCGTCCATCAGGCCCACGTCGCCGGTGTGCAGCCAACCATCGGCATCAATGGTCTCAGCCGTTTTTTCGGGCTGGTTCAGGTAGCCCATGAACACATTGCCGCCGCGCACCAGAATCTCGCCGGTGGCTGGGTCGATCTTCACCTCGTTGTAGCCCGCCGCCGGGCCAATGGAGCCGGGCTTGATGCGGTTGGCCGGCACGCCGGTGGCCGCACCGCACGACTCGGTCATGCCCCACACTTCCAGCATCGGCACGCCCAGTGCCAGATACCAGCGCACCAGGTCGGGTGAAATGGGCGCGGCACCGGTCACGCAAAAGCGGGCACGGTGTATGCCAATCAGCTTGCGGGCATTGTTCAGCGCCAGCCAGCGGGCCAGCGTGAATTTGAATTTCAGCAGGCCGTCGACCGGCTGCCCGGCCAGCACCTTGTCGGCAATCTGGTGGCCCACGCCAATGCCCCAGCCGTAGGCGGCCTGTTGCAGCGGGCCTGCTTCTTTCAGCGCAATCATCACGCCCGAGTAAAACTTTTCCCACACGCGAGGCACGGCGGTGAACACGGTGGGGGAGATCTCGCGCACGTTCTCGGGCACGGTCTCGGGGTTCTCCACAAAGTTGAGCTTGGCCCCGGTGTACAGCGCGTGGTACTGCCCGCCCAGGCGCTCGGCAATGTGGCACAGCGGCAAAAAGCACATGCGCTCATCGGCATCGGTTTGAGCCACCAGCGTGTTGTAGCCCCGCACGGTGTAGACCAGCCCTTTGTGGCTGTGCATCGCGCCCTTGGGCTTGCCTGTGGTGCCCGAGGTGTAGACCAAAATGGCCAGGTCTTCGCTCTTGCAGGCCTTGACGCGCTGGGTCAGCTCCTGCGGGTGTTTGGCCAGGTAGTCGCGGCCCAGCGTGCGCAGCGCGTCCAGACCCATCACATCCGGGTCGTCCAGGCCACGCAGGCCTTCCATGTCAAACACCACAATTTTTTTGAGCTTAGGCAATTGCGGGCGCACTTCCAGCGCTTTGTCCAGCTGCTCGTCGTCTTCCGCAAACAGCACCGTGGTCGATGAGTCTTCGCAGAGGTAGTGCACCTGGCTGGCCGCGTCGGTGGGGTAAATGCCGTTGGCCACACCGCCACAGCTGAGCACGGCCAGATCGGTCAACACCCATTCAATGACGGTGTTGGACAGGATGGACGCGGTCTGGCCCGGCGCAAAACCCAGCGCCATCAAGCCGCCAGCGATCTCGCGCACCGCAGTGGCAGTTTGATCCCAGGTCCAACTGCGCCAGATGCCCAGTTTTTTCTGGCGCATCCACACATTGGGGCCACGCTTTTCGACGGCATTCCAGAACATGGCTGGAATGGTGTCGCCCGGCATCACCACGCTGGGGTTGGGCTGGATGTGGGACAAGTCCCAGAGGTTGCTCATGTGGGCTCCTGTGACATCTGAACGCAGAGGTCGCAGAGGTCGCGCAGAGGTCGCAGAAGTAAGCCAGGGCCCACAGGCTGTTCTTTTGCGCCCTCTGCGAATCCTTTGCGTCCTCTGCGTTCAAGTCTTGAATTTCGTTGTTCCATGACGCTCACCGCCAATTCTTCTTCTTTTTCCAGCGCCGTTCGCCCCGCACGCCTTCTTCTTTCATGCCGAGGTAGAACTCCTTGATGTCGTCTTTGTCGCGCAGTTTGGCGCAGGTGTCTTCCATCACGATGCGGCCGTTTTCCAGCACGTAGCCATAGTCCGATGCGTTCAGCGCCATGTTGGCGTTTTGCTCGACCAGCAAGATGGTGGTGCCGCGCTCGCGGTTGATGCGCACCACGATTTCGAATATTTCTTTGGTGAGTTTGGGCGACAGGCCCAGGCTGGGCTCGTCCAGCAAGATCAGGTCGGGGTTGGCCATCAGCGCACGCGATATGGCCAGCATTTGCTGCTGGCCACCACTTAGCAGACCAGCGTCTTGCGTGGCCCGCTCTTTCAAAATGGGAAAGTAGCCAAACACGGCCTCGATGTCGCGGTTCACGTTGTCGCGGTCTCGCCGGGTGTAGGCACCCATCAGCAGGTTGTCGCGCACGCTGAGCAGCGGAAACACCTCGCGGCCTTCGGGCACGTGCGACAGGCCCTGTTGCACGATGTGCGCCGGGTCGCGCGCGGTGATGGCTTGGCCCTTGAATTCGATGCTGCCTTTGCGCGGGTCGATGATGCCGCTGATGGTCTTGAGAATGGTGGTTTTGCCCGCGCCGTTGCTGCCCAGCACCGTGGCAATTTCGCCCCGGCGCACCTGTAGGCTCACGCCACGAATGGCCTTGATCGGGCCGTACGCGCTCTCGACGTTGAGCAGCTTGAGCACGGGTTGGTCGCTGATCGGTGGCGGAATGTCGCTCATGCTTGCCTCCGAAGCGACGACACATCGTCCACCGACCCCAGATACGCCTCAATCACGCCGGGGTCGTTTTGCACCTCGCGTGGCGTGCCGCTGGCCAGCACCGCGCCCTGGTTCATCGCCACGACGCGGTCCGATACTTTGGAGACCAGACTCATGTCGTGTTCCACCATCAGCACGGTGATGCCCAGTTCGTTCTTGATGTCGGCAATCCAGAAGGCCATGTCGTCGGTTTCTTCCACATTCAAGCCCGACGATGGCTCATCCAACAGCAGCAGCTTGGGCTCGGTGCACAGCGCCCGGGCCATCTCCACCACCTTGCGCACGCCGTAGGGCAGGCCCGCCACCATGGAATCGCGGTGGGCTTGCAGGTTCAGCAGGTCGATGACCTTTTCCACCCGCTCGCGCGAGGCCACTTCGGCCCGGCGCACCGCGGGTGTGAACAGCAGCTCGCTGAGCAGGTTGGTGCGGCGGTGCGTGTGGCAGCCGATGAGCAAATTGCTCAGCACAGTGGCGTGCTCAAACAACTCAATGTTCTGAAAGGTTCGCGCAATGCCCAAGGCCGCGATTTTGTGGGGCGGCTGGTCGGTGAGTTTCTGGCCCAGGTAGTCGATGTGGCCGGTGGTGGGCGTGTAAATGCGGCTGATCAGGTTGAACACCGTGGTCTTGCCCGCGCCGTTGGGGCCGATCAGTGTGAACACCTCGCCTTTTTTGACATCAAAACTCACGTCGTTAACGGCCAATACGCCGCCGAAGCGCACGCTCAAGTTTTTGGCGGAGAGAAGAAGGTCGTTCATTTCAAGCGATCCGACTTTTGAAAGGACTTTTGGCGCTTAAACAGGCCTTTACGGTAGAACGGAAACAGCTGGAAGTAGGTGCGAATTTTCAGCCAGCGCCCGTAAATTCCCAGGGGCTCAAACAACACAAACGCAACCAGCACACCGCCATAGACCACCGATTTCAAACCCGGTGCCTGACCAATCGCATCGGGCAAATAGTCTTTCACCGCGCTGATGCCCTGCGGTAAACCGATCAGGAAGATGGCACCCAAAAATGCCCCGTGTACCGAGCCCAGGCCACCAATCACCACCATCAGCAGCAGGTCAATCGACTGGATTATGTTGAACTGATCGGGCGACAAAAAGCGGATCTGGTGGGCATACAAGGCACCGCCAATGCCCGCCAGGGCCGCGGACAGTGAAAAACTGAGTGTTTTGTAATACGCTAGGTGAATGCCCATGCTTTGGGCGGAAATTTCACTGTCGCGTATTGCCACAAAGGCACGCCCCGTGGGTGAACGCAGCAGGTTGACGATCGCCAGCGTGCACAACACGGTGATCACCAGGCACAAAAAGTAAAAGCCATTGCCACTGCCAATGTCGTAGCCAAACAGCTTCACGGTGCTCACCGACATGCCTGCGTTGCCGCCGGTGACCGACTCCCAACGCGCAAACACCTCTTCCACAATGAAGCCAAACGACAAGGTGGCAATGCCCAGGTAAATACCTTTGACGCGCAGCGCGGGCAGGCCCACCACCAGGCCCACGGCAGCCGACAAGCCGGCCGCAGCTGCCAGTGCCACCACGAACGGCACACCCTGCGCGGTGAGCACCGCCTGCGTGTAGGCCCCCACGCCCAGAAACGCTGCGTGGCCAATCGAAAACAAGCCGGTAAAACCCGCCAGCAGCATCAGCCCCAGACCCACGACGGCGTAAATCAGGATGAAGGTCAGCTGCGCAATCCAGTACTCAGAAAAAATCCAGGGCGCAGCCACCATCAACAAACACAAGGCGCTGTACCAAAACACATGGCCACCGTGCTTGGCCAGTGCGATGTCTTGCGTGTAATCCGTTTTGAATAGAAATCTCATGGTGGGCGATCAGACTTTCTTGCGTAACTTCTCGCCAAACAAACCATTGGGCTTGACCATCAACATGATCAACACCACCACGTAAGCGGCCACGTCTTTGAAGCCGCTAGGCAGGTAAAAGCCCGACATCGATTCCACAATGCCGATGATTAGCCCGCCCACGATGGCACCCGGCAGGCTGCCAAAGCCGCCCACCACGGCAGCTGGGAACGCCTTTAGGCCAATCACGCCCATGTTGGCGTGCACAAAGGTAATCGGTGCCAGCAGCAGCCCGGCGACGGCGGCCACCGCGGCGGCCAGGCCCCACACCAGGCCGTTGAGCCGTTTGACGGGAATGCCCATGTAGTAGGCCGCCAGCTGGTTTTGTGACGAAGCCTGCATGGCAATGCCCACGCGGCTGTAACGAAAGACTGCAAACAGCAGCGCACACAGCAGTGCGGTGCTGCCAATCACCACCATCAGCTCCACATTGAGCACCAGTGGGTTGGCCGTATCGCCCAGCTTCCACACCTGGTCTTTGTAGGGCACAGGCAGGGTATGGGTTTCGGTGCCGATGCCCGGAATCATGGTGATCAAGCCGCGCGCCACGTAGCCAATGCCAATGGTGAGCATGACGATGGAAAACGCGGGTTGTCCCAGAATGGGCCGAATCACCGCCCGCTCCATCAGCACGCCGAAAGCGGCCATGGCTGCGATGGCGCTGATCACGGCCAGCCAGAACGGGAAACCCAGCATGGTCATGCCCGCCAGGCCCAGAAAAGCGCCCAGCATCATCAGCTCGCCCTGGGCAAAGCTGACGGTTTCGGTGGCTTTGTAAATCAGCACAAAACCCAACGCGATCAGGCCGTAAATGCAGCCTTGAGCGATACCGCTGACCAACAGTTGTAAGAACTGCACCCTAGTCTCTGCCTGAAGTTATGAAGTAGGCTGTTTATAGGGGCGGCACCTGCATTGCTGCTACAGGGTTGTTCCGAATACAGGGGTATATCGGGAGGTACAGCCCTGTCGATTGATGCCTCAATCAGCTGCCGGTGCAGGTTAAATCTGCTCAAACAGCTATCAAAACAAGAGCGAAAAAAGTCTCAAGCGGTGACTTTGGTGGTACCTGGCAGTTTGGCCAGGGCTTTGTCGAAAGTTCCGAGCGGGGTATGCCCAGCCTTGCGGGCAATCTCGAGCACCAGACAGTCGGAAAACCCCAGGGCAGGTTTTTTGCGAAAGTGGGCAAGAGCAACTGCAACTGTGTCAGCGTCCTGTAGCACCAGACTTTCGTGGGCCAACAGCACATCAATTGCCGCTATTAGCTGGGCGGGCGTTCGTGCGTACACCGCGTCCAACACCCGGGTCACTTCTGCTAACACCAGGTGCGACACCCAGGCGCCTTTGGCGATGAACAGATCGGCTGCTTGCGCCTGCCTGACATCGTCGCGCGCCAACAAACGCACCAGCACGTTGGTATCAACGGCCAGCATGTTGGCGCAGCATGTGCTGGCGGATCCCTTGTTTCAGTTCCGAGTGTGTTTTAGCGGGCTCGATACCGGGCATTGCGTCTGGAAACAAAACCGCATGAATCTGCGCAGTCGTGTTCCGCGCTGCCCGTTTGACGGTGACTCGCCCGTTTTCATGTGTCCATTCCAGGCTGGCACCCGGCGTCACGCCAAGCAGGTTGCGTACCGCAGCAGGAACCGACACCTGCCCTTGGGACGTGAGTTTGGTTTGGATTTGAAGCATGGTGTGAGATTATCATAGTACCGGGGTAATAAGCCCTTTTCAGTGAGGTATTTTCCAAGGGTCTCAATCCTTGGGAACTGGCCTCGGCTTGCCATCATCATCTATCGCCACATAAGTCAAACTCGCCTCCGTCACCTTGATGTAGCGCCCCTGCGAGCGAAAGCGCTCGGCGTAGACCTCGACCTGTACCGTGATGGAGGTGTTGCCAATGCGACTGAGTTCGCAAAAGAACGACAGGATGTCGCCCACCCGCACCGGTTGTTTGAAGATGAACTGGTTCACCGCCACCGTGGCCATGCGGCCTTTGGCGTAGCGGGCGGGGATGACGGAGCCGGCCAGGTCGACCTGAGCCATGACCCAGCCGCCAAAAATATCTCCGTTGGCGTTGCAGTCGGCGGGCATGGGAATCACTTTGAGCACCAACTCTTTGTCGGTGGGCAAACTCACCACCTCGGCGCTTGAATTCGCAGACATCGGCACAATCCTCTGTAGATAAACACACACGATTGTCCGATATGCGCCAACACGGCGAAGCTGTTTCCGCTGCTACCGTAGCGCCGGTGGGCACCGCGCCTGCCAAACCCATTGCACCCGCCCGCTCCGATTGGGTCACGCTGCGCCGACTGCTGCCCTATTTGTGGGAATACAAGGTGCGCGTCATTCTGGCGCTGGCACTGATGGTGTGTGCCAAGTTTGCCAACGTCGGCGTGCCGCTGTTGCTCAAGGAGTTGGTCGACAGCCTCACCCTGAAACCTGGCGACCCCATGGCGGTGCTGGTGGTACCCATCGGCTTGCTGCTGGCTTACGGTTTGCTGCGCCTGTCCACCACGTTTTTCAACGAACTGCGCGAGTTTGTGTTTGCCAAAGCCACGCAGGGCGCGGCGCGCAGCATTGCGCTGCAAACTTTTGAGCACCTGCACGCCCTGAGCCTGCGATTTCACCTGGAGCGACAAACCGGCGGCATGACGCGCGACATCGAGCGCGGCGTGCGCGGCATTGAATCGCTGATTTCGTATTCGCTGTATTCCATCGTGCCCACCTTGATTGAGGTGACGCTGGTGCTGACCATCCTGGCGGTCAAATTCGACGCCTGGTTTGCCTGGATCACCATCGGTGCGCTGGCGCTGTACATCACTTTTACGGTCATCGTTACCGAGTGGCGCACGCAGTTTCGCAAAGAGGCCAACGAGTTTGATTCGGCGGCGCATAACAAGGCAATTGACTCACTCCTCAACTACGAAACTGTCAAGTACTTCAACAACGAGCGTTTCGAAGCGCAACGCTACGACACCAGCCTGGAAAGCCTGCGCCGCGCCCGCCTGAAAAGCCAGACCACGCTGAGCCTGTTGAACACCGGTCAGCAACTCATCATTGCCACCGGCCTGGTGCTGATGCTGTGGCGCGCCACCCAGGGCGTGGTCGATGGCCGCATGACTTTGGGCGACCTGGTGATGATCAACGCCTTCATGATCCAGCTGTACATCCCGCTTAATTTCCTGGGCGTGCTGTATCGCGAGATCAAGCAGAGCCTGACGGATCTGGACAAGATGTTTGTGCTGATGGAGCGGGAAAAAGAGGTGGCGGATGTGGCGGGGGCGCAGGATCTGGTGTTGACCGGTGCAGACAACCAAGCCGCAGTCGAATTCCAGAACGTCAACTTCGCTTACGAAGCCGCCCGCCCCATCCTGCACCACATCAGTTTCCAGATCCCCGCCGGCAAAACCGTGGCCGTCGTCGGCCCCTCGGGCTCCGGCAAATCCACGCTGGCCCGCCTGCTCTACCGTTTCTACGACGTGCAACAGGGCAGCATCAGCATCGCCGGGCAAGACATCAAAACCGTCACCCAAACCAGCGTGCGCAAAGCCATTGGCATCGTGCCGCAAGACACGGTGCTGTTCAACGACACGGTGCAATACAACATTGCCTACGGCAAAGCCGGTGCCAGCCGTGAAGAGGTGGAAGAAGCCGCCCGGGCGGCGCGGATTCACGACTTCATCACCTCCACTCCCAAGGGCTACGAAACCATGGTCGGCGAGCGGGGCCTGAAGCTGTCAGGCGGCGAAAAGCAGCGTGTGGCGATTGCCCGCACCTTGCTGAAGAACCCGCCCATCCTGATCTTTGACGAAGCCACCAGCGCGCTGGACAGCGCCAACGAGCGCGCTATTCAGGCCGAGCTGCAAGGTGTGGCGAAAAACAAAACCACCCTGGTCATTGCCCACCGCCTGTCCACCGTGGTCGAGGCGCATGAAATTCTGGTTTTGGATGCCGGGCACATCGTGGAGCGCGGTACGCACCCGCAACTGCTGGCGGCGCAGGGGCGGTATGCGCAGATGTGGGCGTTGCAGCAGAGTGCGGCGGCTTGAAAATTTAGTGCTCTTAACCCGACAGCCCTTATAAAAACTGCTCAGACAGCTATTTATTTAATAGCAAAACGACCTTAATCGTTCACGCCTAAAATCCAGCGCTCCATGCCAGCCATCTCCTTCCAATCCGTCTCCAAAATCTACAAAACACCCAAAGGCTCTTTTCAGGCGCTTCATGAGGTGAGTTTTGACATTCAACGGGGTGAGTTTTTTGGGCTTTTAGGCCCCAACGGCGCGGGCAAAACCAGCCTCATCAGCATCCTGGCCGGTTTGTCGCGCGCCACCACCGGACAGGTCAAGGTGCTAGGCCACGATGTGCAAAAAGACTATGCCGCTGCGCGCCGCGCGATTGGCGTGGTGCCGCAAGAGCTGGTGTTTGACCCGTTTTTCACGGTTCGTGAGTGCTTGCGCATCCAGTCGGGCTACTTTGGCGTGAAGAAAAACGACGCCTGGATTGATGAGTTGCTGGTCAACCTGGGTTTGACTGACAAGGCCAATTCCAACCTGCGCCAGCTCTCCGGCGGCATGAAGCGCCGCGTGCTGGTGGCCCAAGCGCTGGTGCACAAGCCGCCGGTGATCGTGCTGGACGAACCCACGGCGGGTGTGGACGTGGAGCTGCGTCAAAGCCTGTGGCAGTTCATTGCGCGCTTGAACAAGGAAGGCAGCACCGTGTTGCTGACCACCCACTACCTGGAAGAGGCCGAAGCGCTGTGCAGCCGGGTGGCGATGCTGAAAACCGGGCGGGTGGTGGCGCTGGCCAACACGTCTGAGTTGCTGAAAAACGCTTCGTCGAACGTGCTCCGCTTCAAAATTGATAGCGAACTACCCAAAGAACTCCTGGGCAAGGCAAGGATTACAGGCCGAATCGTGCAGTTTCCAGCGCATGACGCCAACGAGATCGAGCAGTACCTGGCCGCGGTACGCCAGGCGGGCTTGGTGGCGCAGGACGTGGAGATTCGCAAGGCTGATCTGGAGGACGTGTTCCTGGATGTGATGGCGGAAAAACAGGGGGCAGTTGTATGACCGGTTGGCAAACCCTGTTTTACAAAGAAGTGCTGCGCTTCTGGAAAGTCGCTTTCCAGACGATTGCCGCCCCGGTGCTCACCGCCGTGCTGTATTTGATGATCTTTGGCCATGTGCTGGAAGACCATGTGAAGGTCTATGACACCATCAGCTACACCGCCTTTCTGGTGCCCGGCCTGGTGATGATGAGCGTGCTGCAAAACGCGTTTGCTAACAGCTCCTCCAGTCTGGTGCAAAGCAAGATGATGGGCAACATCGTGTTTTTGCTGCTCACGCCGCTGTCGCACTACAGCTGGTTTGTGGCGTATGCCGGTTCGTCGGTGGCGCGCGGGCTGGCTGTGGGGGTGGGCGTGTTGGCGGTGACGATGTGGTTTGCGCCGCTCACGCTGGTGGCTCCGGTGTGGGTGTTGGTGTTTGCGGTGCTGGGTGCGGGCCTGCTGGGCGTGCTGGGTTTGATTGCCGGGCTGTGGGCCGACAAGTTTGACCAGGTGGCGGCGTTTCAAAGCTTTGTGGTGATGCCTATGACTTTCTTGTCGGGTGTGTTTTATTCGATTCACTCGCTGCCGCCGTTCTGGCAAGCGGTGAGCCACCTGAACCCGTTTTTCTACATGATTGACGGCTTTCGCTACGGCTTTTTTGGCGTGAGCGACGTGTCGCCGTGGCTGAGTTTGGGTGTGGTGGGCACTTCGCTGGCCATCGTGAGCGGCGTGGCGGTTTACCTGCTGCGCACCGGCTACAAACTGCGCAATTGAACAGGATTCACGATGACTGCTGATGAATTGAAAACCTTGATCGCCACCAACCTACCGTGTGATCACATCGCGCTGGAGGGCGACGGCCGCCATTGGTACGCCACCATCGTGTCGGCCCAATTCGAAGGCAAACGCCTCATTCAGCGCCACCAGCAGGTGTACGCCACGCTGGGCGCGCGCATGCAAACCGACGAGGTGCATGCGCTGTCGATGAAGACTTACACGCCGGCGGAATGGGGAGCCGTGGAAAAGGGCCACCTGCAGTGACCATCCAGCCCATACACACCCAGGCCGATTACAAAGCTGCGTTGCGCGTCGTCTCAAAATTAGTAGACGCCGATCCGCAGCTGGGAACGCCCGATGCAGATCATTTAGAGGTTCTGGGCGCATTGGTGCAGGCCTATGAGGCCAAGCACTACCCGCTGGAGCTGCCCAACCCAGTTCGTGAAACCGTATGAAACCCATCACCCTCGCCCTCTCCAAAGGCCGCATCTTCGAAGACAGCTTGCCGCTGCTGCAGGCCGCCAACATCGAAGTGCTGGAAGACCCCGAAACCTCGCGCAAGCTGATCTTGCCGACCAGCCGCGCCGATGTGCGGGTGGTGCTGGTGCGCGCCAGCGACGTGCCCACCTATGTGCAATATGGTGGTGCCGACTTGGGCGTGACGGGGTTGGACACGCTGATCGAGCACGGCAACCAGGGTCTGTACCAGCCGCTGGACTTGAATATCTCCAGGTGCCGCATCAGCGTTGCCACCCGGGCCGACTTCGACTACGCCGCTGCCGTGCGCCAGGGCTCACGCCTGAAAGTGGCTACCAAATACGTGGCGATTGCCCGCGAGTTTTTTGCGGCCAAGGGCGTGCATGTGGACTTGATCAAGCTGTATGGCAGCATGGAACTGGCTCCGCTCACCGGCCTGGCCGATGCGATCGTCGATCTGGTGTCCACTGGCAACACGCTCAAAGCTAACCATTTGGTGGAGGTGGAGCGCATCATGGACATCAGCGCGCGGCTGGTGGTGAACCAGGCCGCGCTCAAGCTCAATCAGGCACCGATTCGCGCCATCATTGATGCGTTTGCGCGTGCGGTTGTGAAGGCTTGAAGCTGGCTAAACCAGATGTAATTCCCGTCATTCCCGCGCAGGCGGGAATCCACCGCTGCGCACAGATTTATCCCCGTCAGCGCATAGTTCCCGCGCCTGGATCCCCGCCTTCGCGGGGATGACAGAAAAAGTAATTTCTTCAGATTTTCACTATGAATTTAATAGCTACACCATTAATGCTTTCCTGGGCGAGTAGCACTTTTGATGCCGATTTCAACGCCCGGCTGCACATCTCCGAAGAAGCCAACACCGCTATCGAGCAACAGGTGCAAGCCATCGTGGCCGACGTGCGCGCGCGGGGCGATGCCGCCGTGCTGGACTACACCGCCCGCTGGGACGGCGTGCAGGCCGCCAGCATGCAAGCGCTGGAGCTAACCCAGGCCGAACTCAAAGCCGCGTTTGACGGCTTGCCCGCCGCCCAAAGCGCCGCCCTGCGAGCCGCCGCCAAGCGCATTCGCAGCTACCACGAAGCGCAAAAGAAAGCCGGTGGCGAAAGCTGGAGCTACCGCGACGAAGACGGCAGCCTGTTGGGCCAGAAAGTCACGCCCATTGACCGCGCGGGCATTTACGTGCCCGGCGGCAAAGCGGCTTACCCCTCCAGCGTGTTGATGAACGCCATTCCCGCGCATGTGGCGGGTGTGGGCGAGATCATCATGGTCAGCCCCACGCCGCGTGGTGAGAAAAACGCGCTGGTGCTGGCCGCTGCTTATGTGGCGGGCGTGACCCGTGTGTTCACGATTGGCGGCGCACAAGCCGTGGCCGCACTGGCCTACGGCACCCAAACCATTCCATCAGTTGACAAAATCACCGGCCCGGGCCGCGACTACGTGGCCGAGGCCAAGCGCCAGGTGTTTGGCAAAGTCGGTATCGACATGATTGCCGGACCCAGTGAAATTCTGGTGCTGGCCGATGGCTCCACGCCGCCTGACTGGGTGGCCATGGATTTGTTCAGCCAGGCCGAGCACGACGAGCTGGCGCAGAGCATCTTGCTGTGCCCCGACGCCGCCTATATCCAACAAGTGCAAGAGGCCATCAATCGCCTGCTGCCCGAGATGCCGCGCGCCGAGATCATTGCCAAAAGCCTGAACGGACGCGGCATGTTGGTGCTCACGCGCAGCATGCAAGAAGCCTGCGAAATCAGCAACCGCATCGCCCCCGAACACCTGGAAATCGCCAGCACCGACCCCCATCGCTGGGAGCCTTTGCTGCGCCACGCCGGGGCCATCTTTTTGGGCGCTTACACGAGCGAATCCCTGGGCGATTACTGCGCAGGCCCCAACCACGTGCTGCCTACCTCGGGTACAGCGCGCTTTTCCAGCCCCTTGAGCGTGTTTGACTTTCAAAAGCGCAGCAGCCTGATTGAAGTCAGCCAGGCGGGGGCGCAGAAACTGGGTGCCATTGCGGCAGAGCTGGCTTATGGCGAAGGCTTGCAGGGGCATGCCCGTGCGGCGCTGATGCGGATGGTCGATCCAGCAGCGCGGTAGTCGCTCAGCTATTGCGCAAAGCGTCCGCCTGCGCGGCCACCTCGTCCAGATCCAGCGCGTCCTGCGCATTCGCCAGATACACCTGCAGATCAGCCAGCGCCAGCGATGGGTTGCCCTGCTGGGCATGCGCAAGCCCGCGGTCGCGGTATTCGGCCCAGGCGTCGGGTAGCACGATCAGCAGGCGGTTTTGCACGGCAATCAGGCGTTGCCAGTCGGCCTGAGACTGGTGTACCTCTTTCAGGTTGCGCAACATGCGGCAGATGATGTCGCGCGGCGGCGTGGCTTGCAGGTACAGACCCAGCGGTACCTCAAAGTCGCCTACCAGGCCGCTTTTGCGCCGGTAGGGCTCCAGCCGCTCGCTGAGTTCTTCGCGGCTGAGCGACTGGCCGGTGAAAGGGTCAATCACCACCTGGCCTTTGGGCAGGTTCACCTTCACCATGAAATGCCCCGGAAAACCCACGCCGCGCGCATGCAGGCCCAAGCCCTGCGCCAGCTCCAGCCACAGCACGGCCAGCGTGATGGGAATGCCGCGGCGGGTGCGCAGCACGGCGTTCAGGTAGCTGTTGTCGGGGTCGTAGTAGTCGTTGACGTTGCCGCCGAAATTGAGGTCTTTGAAGAAAAACTGGTTGAGCATGCGCAAGCGCTGCAAGGCAGCCGCGTCGGCGGGCAGGCGGCGCTTGATGCGCGCCAGCAGCTGATCCACATCGTCCAGCACCTGCTGCACATCCAGCTCGGGGTATTCGTCTTGCGCCAGGCTGGCGGCAGCTTCCAGCAGCGGGAAATGCTCGTCGCTTTGCACCAGATTGGCGAAATATTCGAGCGGGGTGGGGGTGTCGTAGCTCAGTTGCATATTGCGTAGCCTTTGCGCACTTTGCGTTGAATTCCAGACTAGCGCTTGAGCAGCGCCCGCAGCTTCAAACCCGCCGCCCACAGCGCTATGAAATAAATAGCTGCCGCAGCAGTAATTGAAAGGGCTAGTAGCCCAATTCGCTTCAAACCATCGCTTTTTAGCTCAATCCAGGGTGTAGCCTGGCTGGCCCACATCAAAAACACCGCCAGGAAGGCGCTGGCCGCCACCACCTGCAGCGCAAACAGGCCCCAGCCGGGCAGCGGCTGGTAGCTGCCCCGGCGGATCAGGCCGATCAGCAGCCACAGCGCGTTGATCAGCGCGCCGATGCTGATGGACAACGTCAACGCGGCGTGGGCAAACACCGGCACCAGAAAATAATTCAGCGCCTGCGTGATGGCCAGCACCGCCAGCGCAATCAGCATGGGCGTGCGTGTGTCCTGGCTGGCAAAAAAGCCCGAGGCCAGCACCTTGATGGCCACCAGCCCCAGCAGGCCCACGCCGTAGCTGGCCAGCGCCAGCGACACCTGCACCACGTCGCGGTCTGAAAACGCGCCGTGGTGAAACAGTGTGGCCACCAAAGGCTTGGCAAAAATAAACAGGGCCAGCGCCGCCGGCACGCTCATCAGCACCACCAGGCGCAGGCCCCAATCGAGTAGCGACGAATACTGCGCCGTGTCTTGCGCGGCCCGCGCCGCCGACAGCTGGGGAATCAGCACCACGCCCAGCGCCACGCCCAGCAAGGCAGTGGGGAATTCCATCAAACGGTCGGCGTAGTAAATCCAGCTGACGCTGCCGGTGGCCAGGTGCGAGGCGATTTGCGTGTTGATGAGCATGGAAATCTGCGCCACGCTCACACCCAGCAGCGCAGGCAGCATCAGTTTTGCTATGTTTTGTGTAGCTGGTTGTGCCCATGCAGCCTGCACGTGAGACCATTTCAGCCCAATTTTGGGCAAAAGGCCCAGTTTTTTGAGTGCCGGGACCTGCACCGCCAGTTGCAGCGCGCCGCCCACCATCACGCCCACCGCAAGCGTGTAAATTGAGGGAATGCCGCGCGCCGCAAACCAGGGCGCGCCCAGCCAGCCCACCAGCCACAGGGAGGCAATCATCGCCAGGTTCAGCAGCACTGGCGTAGCAGCTGGCACGGCAAACCGTTTCCAGGTGTTCAGCACCCCGGCGGCCAGCGCCACCAGCGACATGAAGGCGATGTAGGGAAACATGATGCGGGTCATGACCACCGCTGCCTGGTAGCTGTGCGGCTCCTGCTTCAGGCCGCTGGCCATGGCCCATACCAACAACGGCGCGGCCAGCACGCCCAGCACGCTCAAGCCCAGCACCGCCCACGCCAGCACGGTGGCGGCAGCATCAATCAGCGTGCGGGTGGCCTCATCGCCTTCTTTTTCGCGGGTGGCGGCCAGCGTGGGTACAAAGGCCTGGCTGAATGCGCCTTCGGCAAACAGGCGACGAAACAGGTTGGGAATGCGAAACGCGACGGTGAACGCGTCGGTAAGCGCTCCTGCGCCAAAGGTGGCGGCCATGAGCAAATCGCGCACCAGACCGGTGATGCGGGAGGCCAGCGTGAGCAGGGAAACGGTGGAGGCGGCGCGGAGCAAAGACACGCGGCGATTATTGCACCCCCAAAACGGGAGCTTGGGGTTTGGCAGGGGCCGTCATATAATCTCGGGCTTTGCTGGCAACATCCTCAAACCCTTAAAGGACATCATTCATGGCTTCAGCCAAACCCAAAAAGAAAAACCCGCGCCTGGCATCAGGCCGCAAACGCGTCCGCCAGGACACCAAAATCAACGCCGCCAACACCTCGCTGCGCTCCATGTACCGCACGGCGGTGAAGAACGTCGAGAAAGCCGTTCTGGCCGGCGACAAGGCCAAGGCC
The DNA here is from genome assembly GCA_013297875.1 of Comamonadaceae bacterium. Classification (GTDB taxonomy): domain Bacteria; phylum Pseudomonadota; class Gammaproteobacteria; order Burkholderiales; family Burkholderiaceae_C; genus JAAFIW01. Next base: position 53,203 of record JAAFIW010000016.1, read on the forward strand.
ACCGAGCTGTTTGGCAAGATGCAGGCTGTGGTGGACACCGTGGCCGACAAGGAAATCTTCCACAAAAACAAAGCCGCTCGCGACAAGAGCCGCCTGTCAGCCAAGGTGAAAGCCCTGGCCCTGGCAACAGCCTGATCGACTCAGGCCAAACCCTCGCCTGATGCATCAGCATTCAGGCAACCAGCCCGGAGTGGCTCGCAATAAACCACCCCGCCGTTTGACAACGGTGCGCTGCCAGCAAAGAAAAAGCAAAAACCGCCAGAGCGCAAGTTCTGGCGGTTTTTTGTTGGGCGGTTTAAAAGTTATACTTAAAGATAACTCAAGGGGTCTGTTTATGCATACCACGCGTTTGCGCAAAGTTGGCGGCTCGGTGATGCTGGCTGTTCCGCCTGCATTCTTGGATGTGTTGGCTCTGCGCGCTGGCACCACCGTTGGCTTGGTCACCGACAGCGGCCCTGACGGTATCCGCTTGATTGTTCAACCGACCAAGGCACCACGGTACACATTGGAAGAATTGCTGGCCCAGTGTGACCCCAACGCCGAACCCTCTGAGGAAGACCGCGCCTGGCTGGATGCGAAGCCTGTCGGCAACGAGCTGATTTGATGGAGCGCGGCGACATTTATTGGGTCAATCTTGACCCCACGTCGGGTCACGAACAAAAGGGCACCCGTCCTGTGTTGGTCATCTCGCCAGGGCCTTTCAATCAGGTCACCAAAACGCCTGTTGTGCTGCCCATCACCAGCAGCGGCGGCTTTGTCAGGACTTTGGGGTTTGCCGTGTCCCTGACCCATGCGAATACCAAAACGACGGGCGTGATTCGTTGTGATCAGCCCCGCGCCGTGGATCTCGCCTCCCGCCAGGCGCGCAAGGTTGAAAGCGTGCCGCAATCCATCGTTGACGAGGTGCTGGCTAAGTTGGTGCCGATTTTGAGTTGATGGGTGACGGGCCATTGGCCGCATCCGGCAACAAACACGCCTCCGTCACCTGCAGCCCGTTGTCGTGCGCAAAGTTCAGCACAAAGTCCCAGGCCATCACATCGGCCTCGCGCAGGTCGCTGTGCACCACCACGCATTTCACATGGCCCATGGCCGTGGGCACGCACCAGGGTGAGTAGCTCAGGTGGCTGCCGGGCACGGCACCGCCGGGGCGAAAGCTGCTCATCACGCCGGCCAGGCGCTCGGCCCAATCGCTGGGGCGAAAGGTTTTTCCGTCCTGCGTCAGGCCGAGGATGAAGATTTCTTTGGCGGTGCTGGAGACCATGTGGAATAAGTGGATTGCTGCGATGCAGCACGACCCGCATCATACCGGTATTGCGTGTCAGTCTTATAGAAGACTACGGTCATGCCGCGCAGGCTTCAGCGCATCGCTGTGATGCATAAATGTCAAAAATATGTCTTTGCGCTGCACCTAAAATTCAACCCCAGCGGCCCACCCTGTTTGGGCCGTCCTGCTTTGGAGAATCGCATGACCGCTGCCATCCCCGCCCATATTGAAGCCGCCTCGCCCCACACGATGAACACCTATGGCCGCCTGCCGATTGCGCTGAGCCACGGGCAGGGCGTGCGCGTGTGGGACGTAAACGGCAAGCAGTACCTGGACGCGCTGGGCGGCATTGCCGTGAACACCCTGGGCCACAACCACCCCAAGCTGGTGCCTGCGCTGCAAGACCAGATTGCCAAAATCATTCACAGCAGCAATTACTACCACGTGCCCAACCAGGAAAAACTGGCAGCCAAGCTGGTGGAGCTGTCGGGCTTGACGAATGCGTTTTTCTGCTGCACCGGGCTGGAAGCCAACGAAGCCGCGCTGAAGCTGGCGCGCAAATTCGGGCACGACAAAGGCATTGAGCGCCCCGACATCGTGGTCTATGAAAAAGCCTTTCATGGCCGCAGCATCGCCACCCTGAGCGCCACTGGCAACCCCAAGGTACAGGCCGGTTTTGGCCCGCTGGTGGAAGGCTTTATTCGCGTGCCGCAAAACGACATCGAGGCCCTGAAAAAAGCCACAGAAGGCAACCCCAACGTGACCGCTGTGTTCTTTGAAACCATTCAGGGCGAAGGCGGCGTGAACCCTATGCGCATCGAATACCTGCAAGCCGTGCGCAAGCTGTGCGACGAGCGCGACTGGCTCTTGATGATTGACGAGGTGCAATGCGGCATGGGCCGCACCGGCAAGTGGTTTGCCCACCAGTGGGCTGGCATATTGCCCGACGTGATGCCGCTGGCCAAAGGCCTGGGCTCGGGCGTGCCGATTGGCGCGGTGGTGGCAGGCCCGCGCGCTGCAAACATTTTTCAACCGGGCAACCACGGCACCACCTTTGGCGGCAACCCGCTGGCCATGCGCGCGGGGGTGGAGACCATTCGCATCATGGAAGAAGACGGCTTGTTGGAAAACGCGTTTCTGGTGGGCGGTTACTTGCATGGCGTGCTGCACCGTGAGCTGGCGGCTTTGCCAGGCATCAAAGAAGTGCGCGGTCAGGGCCTGATGATTGGCGTGGAGCTCGCCCGCCCCTGCGGCGTGCTCACCCAGCGCGCCGCTGATGCGGGTTTGCTGATCAGCGTAACGGCCGACAGCGTTGTGCGCCTGGTGCCACCGCTGATCTTGACCCGCGCTGAGGCCGATGAAATCGTGGCCATTCTGGTGCCGCTGATCAACGCGTTTTTGGCGGAACCGGTATGAAGGAAATCAAGCACTACCTCAAATTCAGCGACCTGTCAGCCGACGAATACGCCTACCTGTTTGCGCGCACCGCGCTGATCAAGAAGAAATTCAAGGCCTACGAAAAACACCAGCCCTTGGTGGATCGCACCCTGGCGATGATTTTTGAAAAAGCCTCCACCCGCACCCGCGTGAGCTTTGAGGCGGGCATGTACCAGCTGGGCGGCACCGTGGTGAACCTGACCAGCGAAGGCAGCCAACTGGGCCGCGCCGAGCCGATTGAAGACACGGCCAAAGTCATCAGCCGCATGGTTGATTTGGTGATGATTCGCACCTATGAGCAAAGCAAGATAGAAGCCTTTGCCCAGCACAGCCGCGTGCCGGTGATCAACGGCCTGACCAACGAATTTCACCCCTGTCAGATATTGGCTGACATCTTCACCTTCATTGAGCACCGGGGGAGTATCGAAGGCAAAACCGTGGCCTGGGTGGGCGACGGCAACAACATGGCCAACACCTGGCTACAAGCCGCCGAAATTTTGGGCTTTACCGTGCACCTGAGCACCCCCAGCGGCTACGAGGTTGACCAGGCCGTGGCCGGTCTGCGCGGCACCAGCAGCTACAAAGTCTTCAATCACCCCATGGACGCCTGCGCCGGTGCCCACCTGGTCACCACCGACGTGTGGACCAGCATGGGCTTTGAAGCCGAAAACGAAGAGCGCCGCAAAGCCTTTATCGACTGGTGCGTAGACGAAGACATGATGGCCACCGCCGCCAAAGACGCTCTGTTCATGCACTGCCTGCCCGCGCACCGCGGTGAAGAAGTCACCGCTGAAGTCATCGACGGCCCGCAGTCCGTCGTATGGGACGAGGCGGAGAACAGGATGCACGTGCAAAAGGCACTCATGGAGTACCTTTTACTCGGGCGCCTCGCATGAAATGCGATGCGGCGGCGCTGTAGCGCCGACATCCTGTTTCGGTGAAGGCTCATGTGCGCAAAGCGCACGTTAAGGAACCTCTGAATCCACCGGATCAGCCGTTCGCCAAATAAGGAATGAGCTTGTACGGGTTGTACAGCGGATGGTTGGTGATGGCCGTGCGCAGGGCGTTGAGTGCGGCGGTATCTACTTCATGTTGACGAAGCAGACCGTCTGCCACAGTACCGGCGGCTGCATGAAGTGAGGCACTCCAACGGCTGCGCGCAAGCCCCATCATGCGAAAGTAAAGCGCATCGGTGGTGTAGGCCGCAGCTTCGTTGTCAATGGTGGTGATGCCGCGCCCGCCAAGGCTTAAGTCCATTGACGCGTGTACCGCTTCGTGCAAAAACAAACCTCGTTCAACCCGGCCCCTGAGCGCCCGGGTCGACAGCGTATTGGTGGCACTGTTGTACAGCGCTGCCGCTCCAGCAGGCAGCACGGACATATCGGTGGACAGCGTCAGGCGGCCAGACTCCAGGGCGTCGGCCACGCGCCGAAAGCTGCTGCTGTTCACTTGCACCTGCCAGCCGCTGGTCGCGGCAAAGGAGAAGCGTATCCGGGCTGTGGTTGCGCTGGTCAGGAGTTCGATGGCGTCTTGCTGAATCGTCATGGTTGAAACCTTTCGCGTGGGACCCATAGCGGCAAAAAAAGCAACCGCACGAGTGGTAGTCAATGTGCATCAGCGGCCAACGGGGATGTGTAAGTCAAAACGGTTTGGCGATACAAATTGTGTGATTCGCTGCACGAGGGGAGTCGTTTTGTGAATTGCTGCACGCAGTTGGTTTAGGGTCTGATTGAGGCCGTTGCAGCAGGTGTCAGCCTTGACGTGCGGATGCCTGAAAAGGTACAACGGCTTGATTCATAAGCCCTTTTTCACCCCTTATTCTCAAATCCCCCAAAATTTGAAACACTGCGGGGCATGAACACCTCAGCCCTGCCCCAAGACCCCTGGAACGTCAAACTCAAGGCCAAGAAGCTGCCCAAGCGGGTCAAGCTTGATAAGGACTTTGCCGGCATCAAGGCGGGCAGCATGCTGTTTGTGGGCACGCCGCAAATCATTTATGCCTATGTGCGAAAAATCCCGCTGGGGCAAACGCGCACCATCGAGCGCATGCGCCGCGAACTGGCCCGCAAAAACCAGTGCGACGCCACCTGCCCGGTGAGCACCGCGATCTTTCTGCGCATCAGCGCCGAGGCTGCGATTGAGCAGATGAACAGTGGCGAGCCCGCCGCTGCGGTGGCACCGTTTTGGCGGGTGATTGAGCCCGCCTCGACCATTGCCCGCAAACTGACTGTGGACTCGCAATGGATCGCGCACCAACGGGAGATCGAGACCACCGGAGATTTGCAGGAATGACCCGATAGCTCCAACCGCAGCCACTACAAATCCTCCGCCCGATAGCCCGATTCCTTTTGATGGCGGATGCGCGCTACCTGTACGGTGTCGTTGGCTTCATCAAATCGGTAGCGGGCCAAATAGCCGCTGCGCCCGCGGGAAATGATCAGTTCGCGCAGCCCTTGCTCAACCGGCCGCCCAATGGCGGGTTGGTGTGTCAGCACGTGCAAGGCGTCGAACAGAAAATCAATCAGGTGATGGGCCAACGGATCCTGGCTCTGGCTCAGAAATTCTTCGAGCCGCAGCACGTCGTCCAGGGCTGCATCGCTCAGGTAAACCTGGGGCATGAACCTAGATTTATTTCGGTAAGTTCGTGGGGCGTAGCGGCGCAGGCTTGCCGCCTTTGCCCGCACGGTACGCGGCCAGCTGCGAAAAATGCTGCCGCACAGCGCCCAGCTCGTGCCCTTTGCCTCGCGCATCCATCTCTTGAAGCGCTTGCGCGCAATCGGCCGCAAAAGCTTCCCGCAGCACCGCGTGCTGGACTGATTCGGTCAAGGCTTGAATCATGTAGGCATGCGTGCTGATGCCGGCTTTTCTGGCCACTTCATCCACTTGAGACTTCAATGCGGGTGGCAATTTCAAACTGGTGGGGCTGGTGGGTTTGGAGGGCAGGTCTACCAGGGCCATGACACGATCCGATCAACAATCTGGATTGAAAAAATGACAAGTAGTCAGTTCAGACTACCGGCACCGGATTATCACCAATGCGGGGGGAGAAAACCAAACAGGGTGATATTGACGCTCTGTTGGAATTAACCGACACCACAGTGTTTTTGCCGGTGCTAACTTTGCGGCTATGCAACCGACAACGCCCTCCCGCCGCATCTGGGATATCTCGCCGCCCGTTGACGCCCGCTCGCCCGTGTTCCCCGGCGACACGGCGTACAGCCAGGTCTGGAGCGCCACCCTTTCACCTGATTGCCCGGTGAACGTGAGCGCCATCACGCTGTCGCCGCACACCGGTGCGCATGCCGATGCGCCGCTGCATTACGACGCGGCGGGCGCGGCCGTGGGGGCGTTGGATTTGCTGCCGTTTCTAGGCACCTGCCGCGTCATTCACGCCATCGACAAGGGCCCGCTGATAGCGTGGCCGCACATCGCCCACGCGGTGCACGACCTGCCCCAGCGCGTGTTGGTGCGCACCTACGCCCGCATGCCGCAAGACCGCTGGGACGCGCAACTGGCTGCCTTCGCGCCCGACACCGTGCAGCGCCTGGCCGACCAGGGCGTGCTGCTGATCGGCATTGACACCGCCAGCATCGACCCAGCGAGCAGCAAAACCCTGCCGAGCCACCAGGTGATCCGCGCCCGCGGCCTGCGGGTGCTGGAAAACCTGGTGCTCGACGACGTGCCCGAGGGCGACTATGAATTGATTGCGCTGCCACTGAAGCTGATGACAGCCGATGCGTCGCCGGTGCGGGCGGTGCTGCGGGCGCTCGAATGAAAGCCGGGGATTTTTTGAACGCAGAGTACGCAAAGGATTCGCAGAGGACGCAAAAAAGAGACAAAAGAAAACAGTGAATTTCGAATCGTTTTGGACTTCTTTCTGCGCCCTCTGCGAGTCCTTTGCGTCCTCTGCGTTCGGACTCCTCCAACCCTCCACACCTATGACTAACCTCAACCACTGCCAAACCCAAGACACCCAAGACCCGCTACGCCCCTTGCGCGAGCTGTTCACGCTGCCCGAGGGCGTGATTTACCTGGACGGTAACTCGCTGGGCGCATTGCCCAAAGCCACCGCCGCGCGGGTGGCGCAGGCCGTGCAGGCCGAATGGGGCGAAGGCCTGATCCGCAGCTGGAACACCGCTGGCTGGATTGACTTGCCGCAGCGCGTGGGCGACCAGATTGCCGCCTTGATTGGGGCGCAGCCAGGTGAAGTGGTGGCCACTGACAGCACCTCGGTCAACCTGTACAAGGTTTTGCATGCTGCGATTTTGATAGCTGCTTCAGCAGTTAATACAAGGGCTGGTGGCCTAAAAGACTTGAAAAAACCCCGTTTTGTGCTATCCGAGCGCAGCAACTTCCCCACCGATTTGTACATCGCCCAATCGCTGTGCCAGCAGCATGGGCTGACGTTAAAGCTGGTCGAGCCGCACGAGATCAGCGCGGCGCTGACAGACGAGGTGGCGGTGCTGATGCTCACCCATGTGAACTACCGCACTGGCGCGATGCACAACATGGCGGCGCTCACCGCGCAGGCCCACGCGGTGGGCACGCTGGCGGTGTGGGATCTGGCGCACAGCGCGGGGGCCGTTCGCGTTGACTTGACGACCAGCCAGGCCGACTTTGCGGTGGGCTGTGGCTACAAATACTTGAACGGCGGCCCCGGCGCGCCCGCCTTCGTCTGGGTGCACCCGCGCCATGCGAATGCCTTCGAGCAACCGCTGTCGGGCTGGCTGGGCCATGCCGCGCCGTTTGCGTTCACGCCCGATTACCAGCCGGCCCCCGGCATTGCCCGCTACCTGTGCGGCACGCCGCCCATCTTGAGTTTGACGGCGCTGCAGTGCGGGTTGGACGTGTTCAGCGCTGCACAAGCGCTGGCACCCAACCAAGATGTGATCGCGGCGCTGCGGGCCAAGTCGCTGGCCTTGACCGATTTGTTTATTGCCTTGGTTGAGCGGCGCTGCGCGGGCCACGGGCTTGAATTGGTTACGCCACGCGAGCACGCGCTACGCGGCTCGCAGGTGAGTTTTGCACTGGAAACTGGCGGCTATGCGGTGATGCAAGCCTTGATCCACCGCGGTGTGATTGGCGATTTCCGGCGGGGCGATGGCGACACCCACCGCGACATCCTGCGCTTTGGCTTCACACCTCTGTACGTCGGGTTTGAAGATGCATGGCATGCGGTAGAGTATCTGAAACAGGTGCTGGAATCGCGTGAATGGCAACGCCCTGAGTTCAACCAGCAGCAGGCGGTGACATGAGCACATCAGCCCAAGCCATCGTGGAAGCCGAAGCCGCAAAGGTTGACGAAGTGCACGCCCATGGGGCGCACGTCGACTTCAGCCAGTCCATGAGCTATGGCGACTACCTGCAGCTGGACGCCTTGCTGGCCGCCCAAAAACCCCTGTCGCCCGAGCACAACGAGCTGCTGTTCATCATCCAACACCAGACCAGCGAGCTGTGGATGAAACTGCTGCTGCACGAGCTGCATGCAGCCATTGCCTGCATCGCAGCCGACGACCTGAGCACCGCGTTCAAGATGCTGGCCCGCGTCAGCCGCATCATGGAACAGCTGACCAGCGCCTGGGACGTGCTGGCCACGATGACGCCGCCCGAATACAGCGCCATTCGCCCGTACCTGGGCCAGTCCAGCGGCTTTCAAAGCGCGCAATACCGCTGCATTGAATTTGCGCTGGGCAACAAAAACGCCGCCATGCTCAAGCCGCATGCCCATCGGCCAGAACTCCTCGTGCTTGTGCAGTCGGCCTATGAACAACCCAGCCTGTACGACCAGTCCCTGCGCCTGCTGGCCCGCCGCGGCCTGGCCGTGCCCAACAGCCACACCCAGCGCGACTGGACGCAACCCTATGCCGAGAGTGATGCGGTAGAAGCCGCCTGGCTGCAGGTCTACCGCAACCCCAAACAGCATTGGGATCTGTACCAATTGGGCGAAGAACTCACCGACCTGGAAGACGCTTTTCGCCTGTGGCGCTTTCGCCATGTGACCACGGTGGAACGCATCATCGGTTTCAAACGCGGCACCGGCGGCACCGGTGGCGTGAGCTACCTGCGCAAGATGCTGGACGTGGTGCTGTTTCCGGAGATATGGAAGCTGCGAACCGATTTATGATTTAAAACAGCCTCACGTGCAGACCCAGAGCGCTCAAGAAGCTACATATTTTGTAGCAATCGTCGCCTGTCAAACCACCACCGCCCGCTCCAGCATCGCGTGCAGCAGCACGTTGCAGCCTGCCGTGATGTGCTCAGGTTTGGCGTCTTCTATTTCGTTGTGGCTGATGCCGTCTTTGCAGGGGATGAAGATCATGCCGCTGGGGGCGAGTTTGGCCATGTACACCGCGTCGTGGCCGGCACCGGAGACCACCGGCATGTTGGAGTAGCCCAGGGCCTTTGCGGCGCGGGCGACGGCGTCTTTGCAGTTGTCGTGGAAGGCAATGGCGTTGTAGCTGGAGACTTGTTCGATGTGGATGGAAAGGCCCGTCTCGCGGCTGAGTTTGTCGGCATAGGCTTTGACTTCGGTGACCATCTGGTCGACCAGGGCGTCGGTGCTGTTGCGCAGGTCCATGGAGAACTTCACCCGGCCCGGAATCACGTTGCGGCTGTTGGGGTGCACCTGCACCATGCCCACAGTGCCGCGGCCATGCGGTTTGTGGCGCAAGGCGTTGGCCACCACTTCTTGCATCAAATGCGTGGCCACCTGCAGCGCGTCTTTGCGCAGGGCCATGGGCGTGGGGCCGGCGTGGGCTTCCATGCCGGTCACGGTGCAGTCAAACCAGCGAATGCCCAACACGCCTTGCACTACGCCAATGGTCACGTCGTTGTCTTCCAGCACCGGGCCTTGCTCGATGTGGGTTTCAAAATACGCGCCAATCGGGTGGTCGCCGGGCTCTTGCGGGCCGATGTAGCCAATGCGGGCCAGCTCGCCCTGCACGGTTTTGCCTTCGGTGTCTTTGGCGGCGTAGGCATGCTCCAAGGTAAAGGCTTTGGCAAACACGCCCGAGCCCATCATCACGGGCACAAAGCGCGAGCCTTCTTCGTTGGTCCAGAACGCCACTTCAATGGGCGCTTCGGTTTCAATGCCATGGTCGTTCAAGGTGCGCACCACCTCAATGCCCGCCAGCACGCCGTAATTGCCATCAAACTTGCCACCGGTGGGCTGGGTGTCGATGTGGCTGCCAGTCATGATGGGTGGCAGGGCGTTGTTGCGACCGGCGCGGCGCATGAAGCCGTTGCCGATCTTGTCGATCACCACCGTCATACCCGCTTCTTTGGCCCAGCCAATCACCAGGTCGCGGCCTTGTTTGTCCAGGTCGGTCAGCGTCAGGCGGCACACGCCGCCTTTTGGTGTGGCACCAATTTGCGCCAGTTCCATCAGGCTGGCCCACAGGCGCTCGCCATTAACTCGTAATGACGTGCGCAGGGTGGAGATGTCTTGGGCGGTGGCGGTGGTCATGGTGAACTCCTTGAACAGTTAAAACGGTTTGCCCGTCATTCCCGCGCAGGCGGGAATCCAGGGGCGAGGACTGTGCGTGTGGCGGACATTCGTGTTCGCTGGTCTGGATTCCCGCCTGCGCGGGAATGACGTTTGTTCAGCGAACCACCGCGCTTGGCCTCTGCGCAGCCATCCGCTTGCTAGCAGCCGAAAAATCAGGCCCGAACGCAGGCCGTTTGATGTAGCGGCCCACGCCGGTTTGCGCGCGCAAATCGCCTTGCACAAACACCAGCTGGCCCTGGCTCACGGTGTGGGTGGGAATGCCGCGCACGGTGCGGCCTTCAAAGATGTTGAAGTCGCCTTTGCTGTGCTGGGTTTTGGCCGACAAGGTTTTTGTGCCTTGCGGATCCCACACCACCAAATCAGCATCAGCCCCTACCGACACGCTGCCTTTTTGCGGGTAGATATTGAATAGCTTGGCGGTGTTGGCCGACGTGACGGCGACGAACTCAGATGGCGTGAGGCGCCCGGTGTTCACACCCGCATCCCAGATCACCGCCAGGCGCTCTTCCACGCCGCCGCAGCCGTTGGGGATCTTGGCAAAGTTGTCTTTGCCTGCCGCTTTTTGCGCGGCGCAAAAGGTGCAGTGGTCGGTGGCGGTGGTGTGCAGGTTGCCCGATTGCAGGCCGCGCCACAGCGCCTCTTGGTTGCTCTTGTTTCGAAACGGCGGGCTCATCACATAAGCTGCTGCAGTGGCAAAGTCTTTGTCGCGGTACACGCTTTCGTCCACCGTCAAATGCCCCGCCAGCACCTCGCCATAGACCCGCTGGCCACGTGAGCGGGCCAGTGCAATCACCTCAGCCGATTCGGCGCACGACACATGCACCACGTAAATCGGCACACCCAGCACATCGGCAATCGCAATCGCGCGGTTGGCCGCTTCCGATTCGACCCGGGGCGGGCGCGACAGCGGGTGGCCCTCGGGCCCGGTGATGCCTTGCGCTGCGATTTCGCTTTGCAGCAAATACACCAGCTCGCCGTTTTCAGCATGCACCGTGGGCATGGCACCCAACTCGAGTGCGCGCTTGAAGCTGTTCACCAGGGTTTCGTCGTCGCACATGATGGCGTTTTTGTAGGCCATGAAGTGCTTGAAGCTGTTGATACCTTCGTCGTGCACCAAGGTGCCCATGTCGCGCTTGACCGACTCATCCCACCAGGTGATGGCCACGTGAAAGCTGTAATCCGCCGCTGCTTTTTCGGCCCAGCCGCGCCACTTCTTGTAGGCACCCAAGATGGGCTCCATCGGGTCGGGAATCACAAAGTCAATGATCATGGTGTTGCCACCGGCCAGGCCCGCCGCCGTGCCGGTGAAAAAGTCGTCCATGGTCACCGTGCCCATGAAGGGCAGTTGCATGTGGGTGTGCGGGTCAATGCCGCCGGGCATCACATACTGGCCGCCCGCATCCACTACTGTCGCGCCCGCTGGGGCTTGCAGGTCCAGGCCCACGGCGGCAATCTGGCCGCCCTGGCACAGCACGTCGGCACGGAGGGCACGGTCAGCATTGACGACGGTGCCGCCGCGAATCAAGAGGGTCATGGTGATGTCCTTTCTGAAGGGTTGCTCAGGCAGTTGCAGCCGTCTTTATACGCCCCGGATTGTTCGGGTGCGTGGTCCAGTCGGCATGCTGGGCGCTGACGATTTTTTGTGTTCGGTGGTCAATGGCGCCCGCCGGCACATCGCGCAGGGTGATGCACTCGGGCACGGGGCACACAGTCACGCACAGGTTGCAGCCCACGCATTCGTCTTCCATAACTTCAAAAAAGCGTTTGCCGTCTTTCGTGGCGGTAATGGCTTGGTGCGAGGTGTCTTCGCAGGCAATGTGGCAGCGCCCGCATTGAATACACGAGTCCTGGTCGATCACGGCTTTGGAGACATGGTTCAGGTTCAGGTATTGCCAGTCGGTCACGGTGGGCAGCGCCTTGCCGACGATCTCGCTCACCGATTTAAAACCCATCTCGTCCATGTAATGCGACAGACCATCGCTCATCTCTTGCACGATCTTGAAGCCGTAGACCATGGCGGCGGTGCAGACCTGCACATTGCTGGCACCCAGCGCAATAAAGTCCAGCGCATCGCGCCAGTTGCCAATGCCGCCAATGCCTGAAATCGGCACGCCGCGCGTTTGCGCATCGCGCGCAATCTCGGCCACCATGGCCAGGGAGATGGGTTTCACAGCCGGGCCGCAATAACCACCGTGCGAGCCCTTGCCGCCGGTCGACGGGCTCATGGTCAAGGTGGCCGGGTCTACGCCCATGATGGAGTTGATGGTGTTGATCAGCGACACGGCGTCGGCCCCGCCTTTTTTGGCAGCGCGGGCGGGCATGCGGATATCGGTGATGTTGGGCGTGAGCTTCACAATTACCGGCAGCTTGCCGTGTTGCTTGCACCAGGCGGTGACCATTTCAATGTATTCCGGCACCTGGCCCACAGCCGAGCCCATGCCGCGCTCACTCATGCCGTGCGGGCAGCCAAAGTTCAGTTCAATGCCATCAGCACCCGTGTCTTCGACGCGCGGCAAAATGGCCTTCCACGCCTTTTCTTCGCACGGCACCATCAGCGAGACCACCATCGCGCGGTCAGGCCAGTTGCGCTTGACCTGCGCGATCTCTTTCAGGTTGATTTCCAGGTCGCGGTCGGTGATCAACTCGATGTTGTTAAAGCCCATCATGCGGCGGTCAGGTGTGAGCAGCGCGCCGTAACGTGGGCCATTCACATTGACCACGGGCGGCCCGGCCTCGCCCAAGGTTTTCCAGACCACGCCGCCCCAGCCCGCTTCAAACGCGCGGTTGACGTTGTAGGCCTTGTCAGTAGGCGGCGCAGAGGCCAGCCAGAAGGGGTTGGGACTGCTAATGCCAGCGAAAGTCGTGTGTAGGTTGGCCATGTTTTGCTTTCCTGAATTAGCGGGACAAATGCGCGTGAATGGCTTTGGCCGACAACTTGCCGTGCTCCACCGCTTCCACCGTTAAATCCAGCCCACCGGCGCGACTGTCGCCACCGGCCCACACACCGGGCAGGCTGGTCAGGCCGTCGCCATCGGTGGCAATGCGGCCACCCTGCAAATTCAAACCGGCCTGGCTCAGCATCGGGTTGCCCAGCGTCTGGCCAATCGCTTTGAGCACCATGTCGGCGGCGATGACTTCGGTGCCGCCGGTGGCCACCAGCTTGCCGTCCACCAGGGTTTGGTGGGCAAAGCGCACCGCGCCCACGTGGTCGGGTTGGGCCGGGTTGGGCATGATTTCAACCGGGGCCAGCCAGTGCGCAATGCGCACGCCGTTGGTTTGCGCCCATTGCTGCTCGTCAAGCGATGCGGTCATGGTGCTGGGGCCGCGCCGGTAGACCATGGTCACCTGCTCCGCACCCAGCAGCGCGCTTTGCACGCTGGCGTCCACTGCCGTCATGCCGCCGCCAATCACCACCACCTTGCGGCCCACCGGCAGGGTCGCCAGGTCAGGCGTCTGGCGCAGGGTGGCAATAAAGTCCACCGCGTCCAGCACACCCGCCAGGCCATCGCCCGGCGTGCCGATCTGGTGCGTGCTGGCCAGGCCCATGCCTAAGAACAGTGCGTCGTAAGCACCACGCAAGTGGTTGATCTGTTCGGCGCTTTCCAATCGCCAGTTGTGCTGAATTTCAATGCCACCAATGGCCAGCAACCAGGCAATTTCGCGCTGCGCAAAATCATCAGGCGTTTTGTAGCGGGCCAGGCCGTATTCATTCAAACCGCCAGACTTGGGCTTGGCGTCGAACACCACCACATCGTGCCCCAGCCGCGCCAGCATGTAGGCGCAGGCCAGCCCGGCTGGGCCTGCGCCGACCACCGCCACCCGCTTGCCCGTGGTGGGGGCGCGGGTAAAGACCTGTGGTCGGGCGCTGTCCATCAAGGCGTCGACGGCGTGGCGCTGCAGGCGGCCAATGGCCACTGGCTTTTTCTCTTGCGCCACCTTCACGCACACGGCCTCGCAAAGGTTCTCGGTGGGGCACACGCGGGCGCACATGCCACCCAGCGGGTTGCTGTCCAGAATCGTGGTGGCCGAGCCGCGCAGGTTGCCGTCGGCAATGCGCTTGATGAACGAGGGCACGTCAATGCCGGTGGGGCAGGCGGTGGCGCAGGGCGCGTCGTAGCAATACAGACAGCGCTCGGCCTCCAGCACGGCCTGGCTGGCAGATAGCGGGGGCGTGGCGTAGGCAAAGCGCGTGGCGTATTCGGCCGGCGGCAAGCGGCTGGCGCGAACGTCTGGGCTCGGGTTGGCTGTGCTCATGGGACTTTCCAGTGGCGAAGTTGGTGCAACGATCCAGAAAATTGACTGTTTGGTCAAGTTCTTGAGTAGAAGATAGCAAAGCACGTGCCACTTCGTCATCAGGGTTTGCCTTGGGCGCTGGATGCCACTGTGCGCTAGCCCGGAGGTCGCTACAGCCTTCTTTTTAAGCCAAATCAGCCGAACGCCCATGCCAATAGGGCTCGAGCAGCTAAAAAAAACAGAGCGACTGTTGGCAGTCGCGGGTGCTTACTCCCGCACCCGCCCTTGCGAGTCGATCAACCCCAGCTCCACCAGCCGTGAGCCCACGCGGTCTTCCGTGAAATGGATGCGAAATCCGCCCAGGTTCAGGTCGTCAATGCCGTCCAGCGCCTTGCGCAGGCGGGCGCGGGTGGGCGTGGTGTCTTTACCGGGAATGCGGCGCAGCGCTTCGGTGAGCACGCGGGCGGCCAGGTAGCCTTCCAGCATGTAGACATTGGTTTTCCCGGCGTTGGCGGCTGCGGCATCGGCCTGCATCTCGCGCACCACGGACAGTTTGAGGTTGTCACTCCTGGGCACCACGCGGGCCACCACCACGCCGGCACCGATGGTGCCCAACTGCTCGGCCAGCAGGCTTTCGCCCGTGTTGGAAAATCCGTAAATCGGCCCGCGAAAGCCCTGCTTGCGCAGCTCGCGGATGGCAGTGGCCGCACCTTTGGTGTCGCCGATCAGCAGCACGGATTCGGGCTTGACCGCCATGGCCTTGTCGACCGACTCAATCGCCACCTTGATCAACAGGTTGGCACCCAGACTGGTCATGGTGCGCTCGGCTGATTCCAGCGCCGCCAGCGATTCGCCGTCTTTGGCATGCAGGATGGCCAGCTTGCGCGCGCCCAGGGTTTCGGCGTGGCGTGTCATGGCCGCAGCCTCTTCGGAATAGCCCGGACGCAGGGTATACAAATTGGGATACAGCGCGCCACGAAATTCGTCAGCCGCAGCCATGGGCGCAAAGAGAATCACCTCGCTGTCTTTGATGGCGGGGTAAGCCGCCGTGACCTGCGGAGAGCCGTAGTAGCCAAACAGCAGCAACACGCCCTGGTCGAGCAGCTTTTTGGTGTTGCTGGCGGTGGTGGCGGGGTTGCCCGCATCGTCCAGACTGATCAAATCCAGCTTGCGGCCGTTCACGCCACCGGCGGAATTGATGCGGTCAAAGTACAGCTTGGCACCCGCTGTAAAAGCCTGGGCCAGGGGTGCCGTCATGGCTGCCGACTGGCCGATGGCGATGCTGGTTTTGGAGACGCCATCTTGTGCCCATGCAGAGCCTGTGGGCAACCAGGCCACGCACGCCGCTACCATGCAGGCTGATACCCAATGCTGAATTTGTCTCATGTTTTTTCTCCTGAACACCACGGCTTGCGATTGTCGAACCGGGCAAAGGCCCGTCGTGCAAATGCGGGCCTGCACTATAGGGCCGCACCCCCATGAAAACCATTGACATAAGCCCGTATGTCAGCCAACCGACAGCGTCGTCGGTGGTGCGCGGTGCCTGCCCGCACGACTGCCCCGACACCTGCGCGCTGCTGACCACCGTGCAAGACGGCGTGGCCACGCAGGTGCAGGGCAACCCCGATCACCGCCACACAGCGGGTGTGCTGTGCACCAAGGTCTCACGCTACACCGAGCGCACCTACCATCCAGAGCGCCTGATGCAGCCGCTCAAACGCGTAGGCCCGAAAGGCGCAGGGCAGTTTGAGCCAGTGAGCTGGGACGCGGCGCTGGCCGACATCGCCACCCGCCTGCAAGGCATTGCCGCGCGCAACCCACAAGCCATCGTGCCGTACAGCTACGCGGGCACCATGGGCCTGGTGCAGGCCGAGTCCATGGCGGCGCGGTTTTTCAACCAGCTGGGCGCGTCGCTGCTGGACCGCACGATTTGCTCGTCGGCCGGCACCGAAGGCCTGGTGCACACGCTGGGTGGCAAGGTGGGCATGCGGGTGGAGTTTTTTGCAGAGAGCAAGCTCATTCTCATCTGGGGCAGTAACTCGATTGGCAGCAACCTGCATTTCTGGCGACTGGCGCAAGAGGCCAAGCGCGGCGGGGCCAAGCTGGTGTGCATAGACCCCCGGCGCTCTGAGACGGCTGACAAATGCCACGAACACATTCAGCTGCTGCCCGGCACCGATGCCGCGCTGGCGCTCTCTTTGATGCACGAATTGATCGTGCATGACTGGTTGGATCACGACTACATCGCGCAGCACACCGTGGGGTGGGAGGCCCTGAAGGCGCGCGCCTTGCTATGGAATCCGCAGCGCGCTGCGCAGGTTTGTGGGGTGCCAGAAGCCCAGATCATTCAACTGGCCCGCGACTATGGCACCACAAAACCCGCCGCCATTCGCCTGAACTACGGCATGCAGCGCGTGCGCGGCGGTGGCAATGCGGTGCGCGCCGTGGCCTGCCTGCCCGCGCTCACGGGCGCGTGGCGGCACCGCACAGGTGGGCTGCTGCTGTCCAGCTCGGGACAGTTTCCGGTGGACAAGGCGGCGCTGCAGCGGCCCGATTTGCTGGCGGGGAAAACGCCGCGCACCATCAACATGACAACCATTGGCGACGATTTGCTGCGTGAGTCGTCCCCCACCTTCGGCCCAAAAATCGAAGCCCTCATCGTCTACAACAGCAACCCCGTGGCCGTGGCACCCGACTCGTCCAAAGTGGTGGCCGGCTTTGCACGTGACGACCTGTTCACCGTGGTGCTGGAGCACTTTCAAACCGACACCGCCGACTACGCCGACTATCTGCTGCCGGCCACCACGCAGCTGGAACACTGGGACATCCACATCAGCTACGGTCACACCGACGTGCTGCTCAACCGCCCCGCCATCGCCCCTGTCGGCCAGGCCTTGCCCAACACCGAGATCTTTCGCCAGCTGGCCCAGCGCATGGGCTACACCCAACCTTGTTTTACCGACGACGACCTGACGCTATGCCGCACGGCGTTTGGTGCAAGCGTTGACTTTGATGAGCTGCTGACCCACGGTTTTGCCAGCCTGCAACTACCCGAAGCACCGTTTGCCCAGGGCAGCTTTCCCACACCCTCTGGCAAGTGCGAATTCTTCAGCCAGCGGCTGCAAAACGCCGGCATGGACGGCCTGCCCAGCCACATTCCCAACGACGAACCGGCAGGCGTGAATGCCAACTTCCCGCTGGCCATGATCTCCCCGCCCGCCCGCAATTTCTTGAACTCCAGCTTTGTGAACGTACAAAGCCTGCGCGACATCGAAGGCGAGCCGCTGCTGGAAATCCATGCCGATGATGCGGCGGCGCGGGGCATTGAAACTGGCCAGGTGGTGCGCGTGTTCAACCCGCGCGGCAGCTACCGCTGCAAAGCCAAAGTCAGCAACCGCGCCAGACCCGGCGTGGTCAATGGCCTGGGCATCTGGTGGCGCAAGCTGGGCCTTTCCGGCACCAACGTGAACGAACTGACCAGCCAACGCCTGACCGACTTGGGCCGCGCGCCAGTGTTTTATGACTGCTGGGTGCAGGTGGAAATGACAAATGACTGAAATGACGTGCCCTGTCGGGCTGCATGACAAATGACCGGGCGCAGTCATCTGTCATCGACGCCGCGTGCCGCGGCGAGGTCATCTGTTATGGCCGGGGAGGCCACTGTTTGAAATGGCTCATCCGCATCATGGCTAGCCTCGCCGCCCTTGCTGCCATTGGCGCAGCCGTGGTCTGCCTGAGCGGCTGTGCCAACCTGGGCTACTACTGGCAATCCGTCACCGGCCATCTGAACATGGTCAATGCCGCCAAGCCGGTCGATGAATGGCTGGCCGATGAGCAGACGCCGCAAAAACTCAAAGACCGGCTGGAGTTGGCCCAGCGCATCCGTGCCTTTGCCAGCAGCGAGCTCAAGCTGTCCGACAACGCCAGCTACCGCCGCTATGCCGACCTGAAACGCCCGGCGGTGGTATGGAATGTGGTGGCCGCACCGGTGGATTCGCTCACGTTAAAAACCTGGTGCTTTCCGGTGGCGGGTTGCGTGGGCTACCGGGGTTATTTCGATGAAAAAGAAGCCCGCGCCCTGGCTGAGCAGCTCACGCAAGAAGGCTGGGAAACCAGTGTCTACGGCGTGCCGGCCTATTCCACCTTGGGCAAAACCAACTGGCTGGGCGGCGACCCGCTGCTGAGCACCTTTATCAACTACCCCGAGGGTGAGTTGGCCCGCATGATTTTTCATGAGCTGGCCCACCAAGTGGCCTACGCGGGTGACGACACCATGTTCAACGAGTCATTTGCCACCGCCGTGGAGCGGCTGGGCAGTGCCCGCTGGCTGGCCACGCAGGCTCCACCAGCGGCCAGTCAGGAATACAAAGACTGGGACGCGCGCCGCACCCAGTTTCGCGCGCTCACGTTGGCCACGCGCAGCCGTTTAGAGGCTGTTTTTAAGCAAAAAGCGCCATCAGCCCACGAAAAGACTGCTCAAGCAGCTATGAAAAAGATAGTAATGGACGACTTTCGCGCGCAATACCAAAGCCTGCGCGCCAGCTGGGGCGGCGACCCCGCGCCCTTTGGCGCTGCCGGATCCCGGTGGCGTGGGTTCGATCAGTGGGTAGAGCGCGCCAACAACGCCTCGTTCGGCGCGCAAGCGGCCTACAACGACCTGGTGCCCGCGTTTGAAGCCTTGTTTACCCGCCACAACCAAAGCTGGCCGCAGTTTTATGATCAGGTGCGCCAACTGGCGGCGCTACCCAAAGAACAACGCCGCCAAGCCCTGCAGAACCCAACGCAATAGGAGATATATGCCCGATATCCACATCCACCGCGACCACCAACTGGGTTTGCCAGAGGCACGAAAAATAGCGTTCGCCTGGGCAGAGCAGGCAGAGAACGACTTCTCGATGGCCTGCACCTACCAGGAGGGCACGGACGATGACCTGGTCACTTTCAAGCGGTCGGGTGTGAGCGGGCAATTGCAGGTGACGCCGACCGCCTTTGTGCTGGATGCCAAACTGGGTTTTTTGCTGGGTACCTTCAAAGACAAGATCGAAGGCGAAATTGTGAAGAACCTGGATACCTTGCTTGCGACCAAGCCTGCTGCCAAATCAGCGGAAAAAAAGCCACCAAAACGAGGCAGCCGCTGAGCCGTCAATTTCCAGGGCTACCGCGGAACTGGCTCCGCCAGGCCGCTGGTAGCGCCCCCTGGGGGGAGGTGCCGCAGGCGCAAAAACAGGAAAAGCGCCGCAGGCGCTTCGGGGGGGGGCATCAACTCAGCGACTCAATCAAATCCACATATTGCTGCATCGCGTCATCGTTGCTTGTGCCCTTCATGCCGTTCCAGGCGTCCCATTTGGCGCGGCCCACCATGTCGCCAAAGCCTGGCTTTTTCTCGGCGTTGTCGCCGGTGGTGGCTTGTTTGTACAGGGCGTAGATCTTCAGCATGGTGGCGTTGTCGGGGCGCTCGCTTAAATTTTTTGAGTTGGCAACCGCTACGTCAAACGAGGTTTTCAAATCGGCCATGTCAGTCTCCTTGGGGCTGGGTGGGTGGGTTGGGGTATCTGCTCGGTATCTTAAGCTTAAGCTTTGCCCTGAGAATCGCAGCTTCAAGGACAGGAGAGACACCATGGTTACCCGCACCACCGCCGCGCGCAACGCAGGCAACAAAGCCGCCAGCATGGCCGGCCAGATGGCCCAGAAACTGGCCAGCCAGATGACACCCGAAAACGCCGTGAAAGCCGCCAAGGGTGTGCAAAAAGACGTGACCCGCGCCGTCACTGGCACGTTTGGCCTGTCGGGCGAGCGCATGAGCAAGGTCGACACGGCCTGGCTGCGCATGGACTCGGCCAGCAACCTGATGATGATTGTGGGCGTGTGGCAGCTGTCGCCGGGGCTTGACTACGACGCGCTGTGCCAGCGCATTGAAGAGCGGCTGCTGAAATACAACCGCTTTCGCCAGCGCGTGGTGCAAGACACGGCGGGTGCCACCTGGGTGGAAGACCGCAACTTTGACATCACCGCCCACATCGTGCGCGAAACCTTGCCAAAAACGAAGGGGGTGGATCAGCAAACCCTGCTGCAAGACCGCGTGGGCGTGCTGTCCATGCAGCCTTTGGACAAGCGCCGCCCGCTGTGGCAGATGCACCTGATTGAAAACTACACCGCGCCCGATGGCACCAAGGGCAGCGCCCTCATCGTGCGCATTCACCACTGCATTGCCGACGGTATTTCGCTGATCTCGGTCACCATGTCGCTGGTCGATGGCGGGCTGCCCCCGCCCGAACGCAAGCGCCATGCGGCCGCCGAGGCGGGGGCGTCGAACGCCGAAGACTGGATTGCCGACAAGATGGTCAAGCCTTTCACCAGCCTGACCGTCAAGGCGCTGGGCATGCTGGGCGACCGCGCTGCCCAGTCCCTGGGCCTGCTGCGTGACCCGCAGGCACTGAGCCAGGAAATGTCTGACCAGATGGACAAGGGCATGAGCAACACCCGAGACGCGGCCCGTATGGCCATGCAGGTCATCAGCGACGCGGCCGCCCTGGCGCTGATGCCCGATGACTCCAAAACCCGCCTGAAAGGCAAGCCCGGCACCGCCAAGCGCGTGGCCTGGTGCCAGCCGCTGCCGCTGGACGAGGTGAAAGCTGTGAGCAAGGCGCTCAAATGCTCGATCAATGACGTGCTGCTGAGTAGCGTGGCCGGTGCCATTGGCCAGTACCTGCGCAACTGCGGCGACGACGTGGCTGGCAAAGAAATCCGCGCCATGGTGCCGGTCAACCTCCGCCCGCTGGACCAAGCCTACAAACTAGGCAACAAATTCGGCCTGGCCCCGCTGGTGCTGCCCATTGGCATGGACAACCCGGTGGAGCGCGTGTTTGAAGTGCGCCGCCGCATGAACGTGCTGAAAAACAGCACCCAACCGATGCTGGCCTTCGGCGTGCTGGCCGTGGCCGGCATGCTGGTCAAACCGGCGCAAGCCGCCATGCTCAACATGTTTGGCAAAAAGACCACCGCGGTGATGACCAACGTACCCGGCCCCGCGACCAAGCTGCAGTTTTGCGGCAGCACCCTGGAGCAAAGCATGTTCTGGGTGCCGCAGTCTGGCGACGTAGGCCTGGGCGTGTCGATCTTGAGCTACGGCGGCGGCGTGCAATTTGGCGTCATCACCGACACCGTGCTCTGTCCCGAGCCCCAAGCCATCATCGACGAGTTCGAGCCCGAATTCGTCAAACTGTCGTGGATCACGATGATGCTGCCGTGGGATGATGAGTTAGGGTGAGACGCTATGAAATTTGTAGCTTCTTGAGCAATGAATACATGGGCTGGTGGCTGTTTTGGCATTAAACCTGCAGTGGCAAGTACCCTTGTTCACTGCGCCACCCACCCGCCATCCATGTTCCACGCTACACCGCGCACGTTGTTGCCGGCGGGCGAGCAGAAAAACACCGCCAGTGCGCCCAGCTCGTCTGGCGTGGTGAATTGCAGCGAGGGTTCTTTTTCGGCCAGCAGCTGGCGGCTGGCGTCGGCCACTGAAATACCTTGCGCGGCGGCTTTGGCGTCGATCTGTTTTTGCACCAGCGGCGTCAGCACCCAGCCGGGGCAAATGGCGTTGCTGGTCACGCCAGTGGTGGCCAGCTCCAACGCCACCGACTTGGTAAAGCCCACCAGGCCGTGCTTGGCGGCCACGTAAGCCGATTTAGCCGCCGAAGCTACCAGGCCATGGGCCGACGCGATGTTGATGATGCGGCCCCAGTTTGCAGCACGCATGGCAGGCACGGCCAGGCGCGTGGTGTGAAACGCGCTGCACAGGTTGATGGCAATGATCGCGTCCCACTTGTCCACGGGAAAGTCTTCCACATTGGCCACGTGCTGAATGCCGGCGTTGTTCACCAAAATGTCCACCTGGCCAAAGCGCTGGGCGGCAAATTGCATCAGGGCTTCAATCTCGGCGGGTTTACTCATGTCGGCCCCATGAAACGCCACCTGACCGCCTGAAGTTGCCAGCGCCGCCACCTCAGCCATCGGCCCGTTGGCGTCGCCAAATCCGTTGAGTACCACGTGGGCGCCCTGTGCTGCCAGCGCTTTGGCAATGCCGAGTCCAATACCGCTGGTAGAACCTGTTACCAGCGCTGTTTTGCCTGCGAGCATGAATGTCTCTCCTGCTTAAATTACGATGCGTTGAAAGGGAACCTCAACCGGCGATTTCACCATGCTCCAACCCCAACTGAACAACGTCAGCTGCAACCTGGCATCTCAGGCCGCGCATCAAGCTACCACCCACAAGAAGGCCTACTGGCAATGGGGCGATCCGCTGGCCCCTCATGTGCTGGTCTGCGTGCATGGCCTGGCGCGCCAGGGCCGTGACTTTGATGTGCTGGTGCAAGCCCTGCTGGCGCGCACTGCCACGCCGCTGCGCATCATCTGCCCCGACGTGGTGGGCCGCGGCCACAGCGACTGGTTGGCCGACCCCATGGGCTACCAGATTCCCACCTATGCCGCCGACATGCTGGCTCTTCTGACCCACCTGCACGCGCAAGTGCCGATTGGCACGCTGGACTGGGTAGGCACCAGCATGGGCGGCATCATTGGCATGGTCATTGCGGGCTCGCAGTTGCCCTTGCCCACGTCGGTGCGCCGCCTGGTGCTCAACGACGTGGGCCCCGTGATCCAGTGGCAAGCCCTGCAACGCATCGGCAGCTACCTGGGCCAAACCGGGCGCTTTGCATCGGTGCAGCAGGCCGCCGACGCGATGTGGGCCATCTCCAAGACCTTCGGCCCGCACACGCCGCAGCAGTGGTTGGCGCTGTCGCAGCACATGGTCAAAGCACTACCCAACGGTTCAGCCGATGGGGCCTACACGCTGCACTACGACCCCGCCATTGCCGTGCCGTTTCGCAGTCTGAATGAAGAGGCGTCCGCCCAGGGCGAGGCGCAGCTGTGGCAGCTGTATGACGCGATTACCGCCGACACGCTGCTGATACGCGGCGCGCAGTCTGATTTGCTCAGCCCGGCTGTGGCACAGGCCATGACGCAGCGCGGCCCCCGCGCGCGGCTGCTGGAATTTGCCGGCGTGGGCCATGCGCCCACCCTGGTTGCAGACGACCAGGTGGACGCACTGGCTGCATTTTTGCTGGCGCAATGAAGAGCCTGCTGGCTGCTGTGGACGCAAGCGCCCCACCCGAAATCACCCGGGCGCGCGACTTTGCGCTGCCCTTTGTCAGCGACCAGCAGCTGGACACCGGCGAGAACACACTGGCCCACGCGGATGCGGTGGCGTCTATCTTGAAAACCATGGGTGCGTCCGACACCATGCAGTCGGCCAGTTACCTGGTGTATGCCTGCGAGCACCTGAACCGCCCGCAAGACATCCTCACCAAAACCTTTGGCGACAGCCTGGCCCAGCTGGCCATGGAAACCACCCGCCTGGTGAAAGTGCAGCGCCAGGCCCGTGCGGTACAGGCTGAACATGTCAATACCCCGCTGGACAACCCGGCCGCGCAAACCGAAAACGTGCGCAAGATGCTGCTGGCGTTTTCGCGCGATTTGCGCGTGGTGATGCTGCGCCTGGCCTCGCGTTTGCAAACCCTGCGCCACTACGCAGCAGCCAAGCAGGCGGTGCCACCCAGCGTGGCCCGCGAGTCGCTGAACGTGTTTGCGCCGCTGGCCAACCGGTTGGGCATCTGGCAGATCAAGTGGGAACTGGAAGACCTGGCTTTTCGCTTTCTGGAGCCCGACACCTACAAAGAGATTGCCAGCCTGCTCAGCGACAAACGCAGCCAGCGCGAAGCGCAGTTGCTGCAGTTGCGCGAGCAGCTGCAAGCCGATTTAAATGCGGCGGGCGTCGTGGCGCTGGTTCAAGGCAGGCCCAAACACATCTACAGCATCGTGCGCAAAATGCGCGGCAAATCGTTGGGCTTCGAGCAGGTGCTGGACGTGCGGGCGCTGCGCGTGATCGTGCCCGATGTGGCCGCCTGCTACGCCGCGCTGGCCTGGGTGCACAGCCACTTTGCGCCACTGCCCGACGAGTTTGACGACTACATCGCCAAGCCCAAGGTCAACGGCTACCAGTCGCTGCACACAGTCGTTCGCAGCCACGAGCAGCAGCCGGTTGAAATTCAAATCCGCACCCAGGCCATGCACGACCATGCCGAGCAGGGCGTGGCCGCTCACTGGGCCTACAAAGAAGCGGGCTCCAAGGGCTATGCCGGCGTGATTGCCGGTGGCAGCTACGACGCCAAAATTGCCGTGCTGCGCCAACTGCTGGCCTGGGAGCGCGACCTGTCAGGCGCGGTGGAAAACAAGGGCCTGCTGGACGACCGCATCTACGTGCTCACGCCCGACGCCGCCATCATCGAGCTGCCCCAGGGCGGCACCCCGGTCGACTTTGCCTACAACGTTCACACCAACCTGGGCCACCGCTGCCGCGGCGCGCGGGTCGACGGCGTGATGGTGCCGCTGAACACACCACTGAAAAACGGCCAGACGGTGGACGTGATGGTGGCCAAAGACGGCTCCACCAACCTGGGCCCCTCGCGCGACTGGCTCAACCCCGAGCTGGGCTACCTGGCCAGCCCCCGCGCCCGCGCCAAAGTGCGCGCCTGGTTCAACGCCCTGGCCTCGCACGAAACCGTGGCCCGTGGCCGCGAAGCCGTGGAGCGCCTGCTGCAGCGCGAGGGCAAAACGGCGCTCAAGCTGGATGATCTGGCCGCGCAACTGGGCTTTGATGCGGCCGACGATTTATTTGCCGTGGTGGGCAAAGACGAGTTCTCGCTGCGCCAGATTGAAGCCGTGCTCAAACCGCCCGAGGCCGCGCTGACACCCGACGAGTTTTTGATCTACAAAAAGTCAAAACAAGGCGAAAAAGCGGCCGAAAAAGCCGTGGCCGGCGGTGTGCTGGTGGTGGGCATGGACTCGCTGATGACCCAGCTGGCCAAGTGCTGCAAACCCGCCCCGCCGGATGCGATTGGCGGCTTCGTCACGCGCGGCAAAGGCGTGAGCATTCACCGCGCCGATTGCGCCAACTTTCGCGAGCTGGCCGCCCGAGGTGCCGAGCGCGTGATCCCCGTGGCCTGGAGTGCCCCCAAAGCCTCAGACGCCGCCGTCTACCCCGTTGACGTAGCCATAGAAGCCGCCGACCGCCAAGGCCTGCTGCGCGACATCTCAGAGGTGTTTGCCAAAAACAAGATGAACGTGATCGGCGTACAAACCCAATCCGTCAAAACCACCCGAGGCGACACCGCCTGGATGACCTTCACCGTGCAGGTGGCGGACTCAGCCAAGCTGGCCCAGGTGCTGGGTGCCGTGGGGCTGGTAGAGGGGGTCAGGTCAGCGAGAAGGCGGTAGGCGCATACGCCAGGTTATAATTGCGGGCTTAGTATCCGACTCACAGGCGCGTAGCTCAGCTGGTTAGAGCACCACCTTGACATGGTGGGGGTCGTTGGTTCGAGTCCAATCGCGCCTACCAAATTTTCTGGTTTTTGAATGGCCGCATCGGCTTTTGCTTGATGCGGCTTTTTTGCGTGCGCGATGAAACGCGCGAAGTTGGGTGCCAGACGCGTGGAAGGCCAAATCGGCCTATCTGCCATTGGCGGATTTAAAATGCTGAGCATGGAATTCATCGAGACACCCACGTTCACCCGACTGGTGACGCAACTGCTTACCGATGATGAATACCGAGAGATGCAAAACGTTTTGGTCGCAGCCCCCGAGCGCGGTGACTTGATTCAGGGTGGCGGCGGCATTCGTAAGCTGCGCTACGCGCTGCAAGGGCGTGGCAAACGCGGTGGTATTCGGGCCATCTACTATTGGTTGAAGGATGACCACCAGATTTACATGCTGGTGATCTATCCCAAGTCCAAGAAGGACAATCTGTCAGACAAGGAAGTGGCGATTCTGCGTGAACTGGTCAAGGAGTTAGGAGCAAATGGACAAAACACTGTTTGAAGACTTGGTGAGCAGCTTGCAGGAAGCCAAGGCCATATCTAAGGGCAAGGCATCCGCATCGCGCCGCTTTGAGGTTGTTGCACCAGACGCCAGGGCCGTGCGTGAACAGATCGGGCTGTCTCAAAGCGAGTTTGCCCTGTTGATGCGCGTGAGCGTCAAGACCTTACAAAACTGGGAACAGCACAGGCGCAACCCCACGGGCCCCGCAGCGGCGCTGCTGAAAATCATGTCCACGGCGCCCGATGTGGCTTTAAAGTCCCTGCACGCATAAAGGAACCTGCCGCAAAACCTTGCGCGGTCTGCCATCAGGCAAACAAGCCACCACGGGTAAACCATGCGCCTGGCATGCCTGCGCGCGTTCCTAAAATCATTTCTTTGCTGGTAGGGTGTGGCAACACCTACCTGGCTCAGGAGTCCTCACCGTGCAACCCAGAAAAACAAGTCCTGCAAAACCCGCTGTGCGGGTCATCAAAAAGTACCCCAACCGCCGGTTGTATGACACCGACACGTCCACCTACATCACGCTGGCGGATGTGAAGCAGCTGGTAATGGATGCGGAGCGCTTTGTGGTGCGCGATGCCAAGAGCAACGAAGACCTGACGCGCAGCATTTTGTTGCAGATCATTCTGGAAGAGGAGGCCGGTGGCGCACCCATGTTTACCGAGGCGGTGCTGGGCAACATCATTCGCTTTTATGGTCATGCGATGCAGGGCTTCATGGGTTCGTATCTTGAGAAAAACGTGCAGGTGTTCACCGACATCCAGACCAAGATGGCTGAGCAGTCGCGCGGCGCGTCGCCCGAGATGTGGGCGCAGTTCATGAACCTGCAGCCGCCCGCCATGCAAGGTGCCATGGGCACCTACGTGGAGCAGTCGCGCGCTATGCTGACGCAAATGCAGGAGCAACTGCACAAGCAGACCGAGCAGATGTTTGGGGCATTTGGGGTGAAGCGCTGAAGGCGGGTTCGGTTGAGCGATTTGAAGCTAAATCGGCGTTTAGCCCATGTAAATACTGCTCAAGCAGCTATCTAATTCATAGTAAACAACAGGTCAGGTCGTGTGACAGGTGGCGGTCAACGACAATCAGGTCATGAGCGAAACCCTGTCCCCCCCACTGCCAACATCTCTTCAACCCGCCCCCAAAGTCGGTTTCGTCAGCCTGGGCTGCCCCAAAGCGTTGACCGATTCCGAGCTGATCCTCACCCAGCTGTCGGCTGAGGGCTACCAGACCTCCAAAACCTTTGCCGGGGCCGATCTGGTGATCGTCAACACCTGCGGTTTCATTGACGACGCTGTCAAGGAAAGCCTGGACACCATTGGCGAGGCATTGGCTGCCAATGGCAAGGTGATCGTGACCGGTTGCCTGGGCGCCAAAACCGTGGACGGCGGTGCCGACACCAGCGGCGGCACGGCCAGCAGCAACTTGGTGCGCAGCATGCACCCCAGCGTGCTGGCGGTCACCGGCCCGCATGCTACGCAGGAGGTGATGGACGCAGTGCATTTGCACCTGCCCAAGCCGCACGACCCGTTTGTCGATCTCGTCCCGTCATACGGAGTCAAGCTCACCCCCCGCCACTACGCCTACCTGAAGATCAGCGAAGGCTGCAACCACCGCTGCACGTTTTGCATCATTCCCAGCATGCGCGGCGACCTGGTCAGCCGGTCGATTGGCGATGTGCTCACCGAGGCGCGGGCGCTGTTTGAAGGCGGCGTGAAAGAGCTTCTGGTGATCAGCCAGGACACCTCGGCTTATGGTGTCGATGTGAAGTACCGCACCGGCTTTTTCGATGGCCGCCCCGTCAAAAGCCGCATGCTGGAGCTGGTGGACGAGCTGGGCAAGCTGGCCGAACCGCACGGCGCCTGGGTGCGCCTGCACTACGTTTACCCCTATCCGAGTGTGGATGAGGTGATTCCGCTGATGGTGCAGGGCAGGGCCCTGCCGTATTTAGATGTGCCGTTTCAGCACAGCCACCCCGACGTGCTGCGCCGCATGAAGCGCCCGGCCAGTGGCGAGAAAAACCTGGAGCGCATCGCCCGCTGGCGCGAGGCTTGCCCCGACATCGTGATCCGCAGCACTTTCATCGCCGGTTTTCCGGGTGAGACCGAGGCTGAATTTGACGACCTGCTGGCCTTCATGCGCGAGGCGCAGATTGACCGTGCCGGCTGCTTTGCCTACAGCCCGGTACAAGGTGCCGCCGCTAACGACATTCCCGGCATGCTACCCAAAGAACTGCGCGAAGAGCGGCGCGCCCGCTTCATGGCGGTAGCCGAAGAGGTGTCTGCCAACAAGCTGCGCCAACGCATCGGTGCCACCATTCAGGTTCTGGTTGATTCCGCACCCGCACTGGGCAAAAAGGGTGGAGTAGGTCGCAGCTACGCTGACGCGCCAGAGATTGATGGTGTGGTGAAGTTGCTGCCGCCTGAGAAGATCAGCAAGACCTTGAAGGTGGGTGAGTTCACCAAAGCGCGGGTGGTGGGCACGCAGGGGCATGATTTGGTGGCGCTGCCGGTTTGAAGCCAAACCAGCCACAGAAACAACAAAGCCGACAGACACTGTCGGCTTATGATTGGTGCCCAGGAAGGGACTCGAACCCCCACGAAGTTACTCGCTAGTACCTGAAACTAGTGCGTCTACCAATTCCGCCACCTGGGCATTTCAAGTCAGCCGGAGATTGTATCAATAATTCAAGCCACACCAGCGGTCTGCTGGACGAAATAGAAGGTGTCGTGTCTGGACACCGCGACGGTCATGGTTATGTCGTGCCCGACAACGGTGACAACGACATCTATTTGCCCCCCAACGAGATGCGCGCGGTGCTGCACAAA
The DNA here is from genome assembly GCA_013297875.1 of Comamonadaceae bacterium. Classification (GTDB taxonomy): domain Bacteria; phylum Pseudomonadota; class Gammaproteobacteria; order Burkholderiales; family Burkholderiaceae_C; genus JAAFIW01. The sequence goes on from JAAFIW010000016.1 coordinate 82,400, forward strand.
GACCGTGTGAAAGCGCGCATCGTGCGGCACGACCGCAAGGGCAGGCCCGAGGGTCGCGTCGTCGAGATCGTGGAGCGTCCGCCGCAACCCATCATTGGCCGCTTGTTACACGAAAGCGGTGTGTGGCTGGTGGCACCCGAAGACAAGCGCTACGGGCAGGACGTGCTGATTCCCAAAGGAGCCACCGCCATGGCCAAGCCCGGCCAGGTGGTCGTGGTGGAGTTGACCGAGCCGCCCGCCTTGTTTGGTCAGCCGGTGGGCCGCATCAAGGAGGTGCTGGGCGAAATTGACGACGCGGGCATGGAGATTGAAATTGCGGTGCGCAAATACGGCGTGCCGCACGAGTTTTCGCAGGCCTGTCTTGACCTGGCCCGCACCCTGCCCGACAAGGTGCGCCCGCAAGACAAGCGCCACCGCGTGGACTTGACCGATGTACCACTGGTCACCATCGACGGTGAAGACGCGCGTGATTTTGACGATGCGGTGTACTGCGAGCCGGCCAAAGTGGGCCGTGGCAAAGGCTGGCGCCTGCTGGTGGCCATTGCTGATGTGAGCCACTATGTCGAGACCGGCAGCGCGATTGACATCGACGCTTACGACCGCGCCACCAGCGTGTATTTTCCGCGCCGCGTGATTCCCATGCTGCCCGAAAAACTGTCCAACGGCCTGTGCTCACTAAACCCCGATGTAGAGCGCTTGTGCATGGTCTGCGACATGCTGGTCACCAGCGGTGGCGACGTGCACGCCTACCAGTTTTACCCCGCCGTCATGTTCAGCCAGGCCCGCTTCACCTACAACGAAGTGGCTGCCATCTTGAGCAACACCCGCGGCCCGGAAGCCCAGCGCCGCCAGGCCCGCGTGGGCGATTTGCTGAACCTGCACGATGTGTACCGCGCCTTGCTGGCTTCGCGCAACAAGCGCGGCGCGGTGGACTTTGAAACCACCGAGACGCAAATCATTTGCGACGAAAACGGCCGCATTGAAAAAATCGTGCCCCGCACCCGCAACGAGGCCCACAAGCTGATTGAAGAAGCCATGCTGGCCGCCAACGTGTGCAGTGCCGACTTCATTGCCCAAAGCAAACACCCCGGCCTGTTTCGCGTGCACGAAGGCCCCACGCCCGAGAAAAAAGACACGCTACGCAACTACTTGAAGGCCATTGGCGTGGGCCTCACGATCAGCGAAGACCCGGCACCCGGCGAGTTCCAGGCCATTGCCGCTGCCACCAAAGACAGGCCCGATGCGCAGCAGATTCACAGCATGCTGCTGCGCTCCATGTCGCAGGCGATTTACACGCCGATTAACAGCGGCCACTTTGGCCTGGCGTATGAGGCTTACACCCATTTCACCAGCCCCATCCGCCGCTACCCCGACCTGCTGGTGCATCGCGTCATCAAGGCCATTCTGGCCAAGCGCAAGTACCAGTTGCCCGGCCTGCCCACACCCGGCGAAGCGCACGAAAAGCTGGCCCGCCGCCTGGCTGCACGCGTCAAAGCGCCTGGTAACAAACTCAAGAAACCGCCTGAGCCCAGCACACCCGAAACGCAAGCGTGGGAAGCCGCTGGCCTGCATTGCAGCGCCAATGAGCGCCGCGCCGACGAGGCCAGCCGCGACGTGGAGGCCTGGCTCAAGTGCAAGTACATGCGCGAGCATTTGGGCGAGGAATATGGCGGCGTGGTCACCGCGGCCACCACCTTCGGCATCTTCGTCACCTTGGACGCGATGTATGTGGAAGGCCTGGTACACATCACCGAGCTGGGCGGCGAATACTTCAAGTTCGACGAAGCCCGCCAGGAACTGCGCGGCGAGCGCACCGGCATCCGCTACGCCATTGGCACACGGGTGCAGGTGCAGGTCAGCCGCGTCGATCTGGACGGCCGCAAGATCGATTTCCGCCTGGTGCGCGAGGGCGAAGAGTTGCTGGCCCGTGCCATGAAAGACAAGGGCGCTGGCCCCGGCCCCGCCCCACGCGGCGCGCCGACCGGCTCGCCAGTGAAAGCATCAGCCCGGCGTGCGGCGCGCAAAGTCGACACCGTGCCGCTGTCGCCGATTTCGGCGCTGAAGGCGGCGGCTAAAAAGGCCTCGGGTGGCAAAGGGATGAGCAAGGGGCGCAAGCCGCGTCGTTAACCGGCTTATTTCACCGGGCCAACAGCTTTGCCCAGCGGGGGGTTGCGTCTACCTGGGTTGCGGCGTCAATTCGTCAATTCATAACAAAACAGCCTCTAGCCCAAGCAATTACTGCTCAAGCAGCTATTAAAAACATAGTGAAAAGGCAGGCACCCAGCTGAACACTGTTCAAACAGCTACGAAGGCACATTGACATCGATTCGTATAAAAAATTGTATTTTCTATACATGTTGAACCTATCATGTCAAAAAATCTTGAATAGCTATACCCATCGCACCCAGGCCAGCGCATGTACGCCCTTCAGCCGCTAGAGCAACTCAACCCTGCCCGGTTCGAGACGCCTGCCATTCTCAAAAAGCTGGCCAGCAGCAGCCGCAAGCTGGCAGAGCTGAAGGGCATGGCGGCATCCATTCCCAATCAGGGTATTTTGATCAACGCGCTGGCGCTGCAAGAGGCCAAGGACAGCTCGGAAATCGAGAACATCGTCACCACCCACGACGAGCTGTTCAAAAACGACGTGCAGCCCGAGTCGTTTGCCAACCCCGCCGCCAAAGAGGTGCTGCGCTACCGCCAGGCCTTGCGGGTTGGGTTTGAGCGGGTGCGTGGCAGTGGCTTGCTCACCTGCAACCACATCATCGAGATTCAGGGCGAGCTGGAGCGCAACAACGCGGGTTATCGCAAGCTGCCAGGCACAGCCCTGAAAGACGGCGCTGGCCAGACTATTTACACCCCACCGCAAGACCCGGCGGAAATCATCGAACTCATGCGGGGCCTGGAACGCTTCATCAACGACGCGGACTTGTTTGATGCAGACCCTTTGATCAAGATGGCGCTGATTCACCACCAGTTTGAGAGCATTCACCCGTTTTACGACGGCAATGGCCGCACCGGGCGCATTGTGAATGTGCTGTACCTGGTGAAAGAGGGCTTGCTGGACATTCCGGTGCTGTACTTGAGCCAGCACATCGTGCGCCACAAAGCAGACTACTACCGGCTGCTGCAAACCGTGCGCGATGAAGACACCTGGGAAGACTGGGTGCTGTACCTGCTGGAAGCCGTCGAAGTGACCGCCGGGCAAACGATTCATACCGTGCAGGCCATCAAAACCGCACTGTTTGACTACAAGCAGCGCATTCGCGCAGGCTACAAGTTTTACAGCCAGGATTTGATCAACAACCTGTTCATGCACCCCTACACCAAAATTGAGTTTGTGCAGCGAGATTTGGGTGTGTCGCGCATCACGGCCACTAAATACCTGGACGCTTTGACAGAAGGCGGGTTTGTTCAAAAGAAAAAAATAGGTCGGGGCAACTACTACGCGAACCTGGCCTTGAGCGCCGTGTTGGCGGGGCAAGCCCATGGCGTGAGAATGGTGCAATGAAAGACCTGATCGCCCTTATGAATACTGCTCAAGCAGCTATAAAAAGCATAGTAAGCAAAGCAACATGAAGCCCTCAAACTTTCCATGCATCTCCCAGGACCACCAGGACCGCCAGACTGCAGCCCTGTTGGCCGACACCCGCGCCGCAGCCAGCCGAGTGAGCTTTGCCGCAGGCACCCTGGTTCACACCGACAAAGGCCTGCTGCCCATCGAGCAAGTGCGTGTGGGCACCCGCGTGCTGGCCCAGCCTGAAGACTTGTACGAACAAGCGGCGCTAGACGCAGGCAAATACCCTGGCGAAGAAGGCAGCCAGCGCAGCTTGCGCCCCGTCGTCAACACCGTGGCCCACCTGGATCAGCACGTCTTTGCGGTGCAGATCAAACCCTATTCGCAGCAACAAGCCACCGATGCCACCGACCCAACTACCGAGCTAAGCAACGACCCAACCAACCCGCTCACCACCCTCATCGCCACCCCCGGCCACCCCTTCTGGGTGGAAGGCCATGAATGGCTGGCCGTAGACCAGTTGCAACCCGGCCACCGCCTGCACCTGAGCGACGGCAGCTACGCCACCGTACACGCCGCCGGCCTGGTGCGCCGCACCCAGCACGCGCATATCGGCTTTGCTGCCGACGAGCGGGCCAACAATGGTTCGGGCGCAGGCATCGTGCTAAACCTGCGCGGCGGGCGCATCACCCAGGCCAGCGAAGCCCTGGCCCAGGAACTGGCGCTAGACCAAACACCCCTGGAACTGGGCGACCCGTACCTGACCACGGTTTACAACTTTGAGGTGCAGGGATTTCATACCTATTACGTGGGGGATATTGGAGTTTGGGTGCATAACGATGAATGTTCGGTGGCACAAGCCCGTAAAGCAGCTTTCAGTGACGCGCTTTTGACGCAGCAGTGTTTTGAAGGGGATACCGTAGTTTGGATGGACGACACAAAAGGTGAGTTGTGCTCGTGTGAGATCGAAGCTATTCAAGTGGGCGATAGGGTGATGTCGCGATGCGAAACAACTGGGGAAATGGCATTCAAGCGAGTCGTTAAGGTTATTGAGAGCACGAGTAGTGTCTGTCTTGTTCGATACCTCCACAACGACTTCGACATGCCAATGCGGGTTACGCAAGAGCACCCGTTCTGGGTACAAAACAAAGGCTGGACGGCAGTGCGCGACCTGCAAGTGGGCGACGAATTTTTGACCTACGACGGCGACCAAGCGACGGTTTGTCAAATTGAGTTGAATACGAGTTTCGCAACTATTTATAACCTGGAGGTCGAGGATTTTCATACCTATTTCGTAACAGGCGCACAGATTTGGGTACATAACAAAAACCGCGAAATCAAGGTGACGACGTTCAACACCAACGCGGTCACCAATCCAAGACCAGAATGGTCGCCGATTTATAAGACTACTGCGGAAATGACCGATGCAAACGGCGTGGCTTTGCCGGAATACCGTGCTGCGGTGAGAGAAAGACGCATAGAACCATTGTTAAATGGTGCCGGTATACAAACCCTTTCCTTGCCAGCAAGGGATGTAGTGGAAGCGAGAGCCTCTGGAAGAAGACTACAGAATAATTTAGGTAAATTTGACAGCCAGGGCAAACAGCTTGGCTATCCAGACGACATATTGATTAGTGAACGCCATCCTGATCTCAATGGGGCCGTTGCAGATCGCTATCAACCAACAGGATCGACCTCACTCGGTGTAGTTTTAAATGAAATTGCGGTCAAAAGTAAAAATCAATCATCAGTTTTGATAATCGATTTGACAGATGCAAGTCTAGTTGTACTGCCGGGCGATTTGGCTAAGGCGCTTGACGGGACAATATCCGCGCCTTATTTCGACAGAAATACAGGACTCACGACACAACTCACTGGCCCCATTGAGACGTTAAAAACTATTTTGTTGATTGACGGTAAAGGAGGGATGCAGAGAATTGACTATCCGGACACCTCGTACAACAAGGTTCAATATGCCACAGCCATAGTCACTGAAAATGGGATATACACCACCCGCCTGAACAGACCGCCTCAGATAGGGTCTCAAGTTATTGTGCGGAATTACCCTTCGAGATACACGAACTACCAAGAAGTAACCGAATCAGGCGCAGCCACCCAAATCGCTCCCATCACCCTCTCCGACATCCAATCCCTCCTCCCCGCCGCCCGCCAATACTGGCTGACCGCAGGTGCATCCCCCGCCCTGCTGGATGCGGCAGTCGTCGAGGTGGGTGCCCTGGTGCCCAGCCTGGCCGGTATCACCATTGGCAACCAGATCACGTTGGATGTCGATGGCGCAGGCTGGGGCTGGTTTGTGGATGCGTCGCCTGCATCGCACCAGGAGTTTGTGGCCACGGATGAAGACCATATGTTTGAGGCCGCTGAATTTGTAGCCCAATCCACCAGCCCCGCCCACGGCAAGCTAGACTTGCTCACCGTGCTGGTACACGAGCTGGGCCACGTGCTGGGCCTGCACCACAGCCCCGATGGCGACGCTGAGGCTGACAACCTGATGGCCCAGTTCCTCACCCCCGGCGTGCGCCGCATACCCGATGCCCATGAACTGGCCGCGCTGGCTGCCCTGCAAACCAGCGGAGACAACCTGTTTGCCGTGGGTGCGACGTTTGCCACGGCTGTGCCCAATGCGTCAAATCCGGCACCAACCCCCGCCCCGTGGCAAGCCGTGCCGGTGCTCCCCCGCTTCACCGGCGGCGGCTTCACCGATGCAGCCGTGGGCTGGCAGTCGACGGGGAGGGTGACGCTAGACGGCCAAGGCAGCGTGGTGCTGCAAGAAAGCACCACCGCCCAAACCCGCCTGGCCCAGGGTTTCACTATCAACCCCGGCGACCGCTACCTGTCGTTCACCGTGGCGCAGGACGGCCTGCAAGCCAACGGCAGTGGCCCGCAGGACGCTTTTGAGGTGGCTTTGCTGGACGCCACCATACTTGCGTGTATTCGGGAAATATCAATAGGAGATGAGGATGGCTTCTGACATCAAACGCATTGCAGTCGTCACCGGCGCAGGTACCGGCATTGGCAAGGCTGCGGCCCTGGCCTTGCTGGCCGATGGCTGGCACGTGGTGCTGGCCGGGCGGCGCAGCGAGCCGCTGGCTCAGGTTGCGCAGGAATCGGGCGCGGCGGATCGCACGCTGGCTGTGCCCACCGACGTGGCCGATCCGGTTGCCGTCAATGCCTTGTTTGACCAGGCTGTGCAAGCCTTTGGCCGAGTCGATCTGCTGTTTAACAACGCAGGCATTGGCGCGCCTGCCGTGCCGATTGACGAGCTGCAACTGGAGCACTGGAAAGCCGTGGTCGACATCAACCTGAACGGCATGTTTTATTGCCTGCAGCAGGCCTTTCGCGTGATGAAAGCGCAGGTGCCGCAAGGTGGCCGCATCATCAACAACGGCTCGATTTCCGCCCACGCACCGCGCCCGCACAGCGTTGCCTACACGGCCACCAAGCACGCGGTCACGGGTCTGACCAAGACCGCCTCGCTGGATGGCCGCAAGCATCACATTGCGGTGGGCCAGATCGACGTGGGCAACGCAGCCACCGAGCTGGCTCAGCGCCTGACGCAGGGCGCACTGCAGGCCAACGGCCAGATCGCCAGCGAACCGCTGATGGACGTGAGCATCGTGGGCCAGTCGGTGCTGTACATGGCCAATCTGCCGCTGGATGTGAATGTGCTGTTTCACACCGTGATGGCCAACGACATGCCGTTTGTGGGGCGTGGGTGAGCACCTTTGAATGCTACTTAATTGATAGCTGCTTGAGCAGGTTTCTTCTGGGCTGACGCCGTAGAACGTTAAAAAAATGCCTCATACCCTACCCACACCCCAGCGACGGCATGTTTTAGGCTTATTGGCGGGCATGCTGGCCGCCAGCCTGTGCCTGCCCGCACGCGCCCGCAGCGAAGCGCCGCCCGTGCTGCTGGCGCAGGACTGGCTGCCCGGCACCGACCCCAGCCCCTACCTGGTCAGCGAAAAGCTCGATGGCGTGCGCGCCCTGTGGGACGGCAGCGTGCTGCGTTTTCGCAGCGGCCAAACGATTGCCGCCCCCGCCTGGTTTGTGGCCAAATTGCCCACCACGCCGCTGGACGGCGAGCTGTGGCTGGCGCGCGGGCAGTTTGATGTGCTGTCGGGCATCGTGCGCAAGGCCAAGCCGGTGGACGACGAGTGGCGCCGGGTGAGCTACCAGGTGTTTGAGCTGCCCGGCGCGCCCGGCAGCTTTGCCCAGCGCCACGAGCGCCTACAGGCCTTGGTGAAGTCGGTCAACTGGCCGGCGCTGCAACTCGTGGTGCAGTTCACAGTCGATAGCAACAAGGCCTTGAAAGCCCGGCTCGACCAGGTGGTGCAAGCGGGCGGTGAAGGCCTGGTGTTGCACCGGGCCGACGCGCCCTACACCACGGGCCGTAGCGCGGTGCTGCTCAAATATAAGCCCGTGTCTGATGCCGAAGCCGTGGTGACCGGCCATGTGCCTGGCAAAGGCAAATACGCCGGGCAGCTGGGTGCGCTGCAGGTCAAAACCGCCGATGGCCACAGCTTCAAGCTGGGCACGGGCTTGAGCGACGCGCAGCGCCGCAACCCGCCGCCCATTGGCAGCACCGTCACCTACACCTACCGCGACAAAACGCCCAGCGGCAAGCCCCGGTTTGCGGCGTTTTTGCGGGTGCGCGACGGGGTTTGACCGCCCATAATCCACCGCATGTCTGCAAAAGTTCTGTTCGGCTTCCATGCCGTGGGCGTGCGCCTGAAAACCGCGCCCCAATCCATCGTTGAAATCTACTTTGAGCCCACCCGGCGCGACGCCCGCATGCGCCAGTTTGTGCAGCGCGTGGGCGAGGCCGGTGTGCGCCTGATCGAGTCTGACAGCGCCCGCCTGGCCCAGTTGGCCGGTAGCCATGGCCACCAGGGCGTGGCCGCCAAGGTGCAACCGCTGCCCCAAGCCCATTCGCTGGATGATTTGCTGGACGACCTGCCCGCAGGCACCGTGCCGCTGCTGCTGGTGTTGGACGGCGTGACCGACCCGCACAACCTGGGTGCCTGCCTGCGCGTGGCTGACGGTGCCGGTGTGCATGCGGTGATCGCCCCCAAAGACCACGCCGCCGGCATCAACGCCACCGTGGCCAAAGTGGCCAGCGGGGCGGCAGAAACCGTGCCCTACTTCATGGTGACAAACTTGGCGCGTACCCTGGGCGAGTTGAAAGAGCGCAGCATCTGGTGCGTGGGCACCAGCGACGACGCGCCTAAAACCCTGTACCAAATGGACTTGAAGGGCCCCACGGCCCTGGTGCTGGGGGCCGAGGGCGACGGCATGCGCCAACTCACACGCAAAACCTGCGACGAGCTGATGGCCATTCCGATGCAGGGCGCGGTCGAAAGCCTGAATGTGTCGGTGGCCAGCGGTGTGTGTTTGTATGAGGCGGTGCGCCAGCGCTTGCTGTGAGTGAATGGCGTTTTGAAAAAGGAATTTTCACTATGAAATCAATAGCTGCTCGAGCAATATTTACCTGGGCTACTGCCCTGTTTAGTTTGTTTTTGCTCTCTGCCTGCACCCAGGAGCAACAAAACAAGATCAACCGCGACATTCAAAACTGGACCGGTACCAACGGCGTGCTGGAGGTGTATGCGGGTGACAAGCTGGTGCGCCGCTTCCTGAAAATCGACAAAATGTCCACCGCCCTGGGCACCGACGACGGCAAGCCCCGCGCCTATCGCTACGGCTATGGCGTGCTGGACGAAAACCTCAACTTCGTGGCCGACCCCGGCGAGAAAAAGCTGTACTTTGAGGTGAGCGACTACACGCACTACATCTTTTTCGAGAACCCGCGCTAGGCCATCGCGGCCAGCGCCGAGATGGCCAGGCCGTAGCCCGCCACCCCAAACCCCGCCATCACCGCCTTGGCCACCGGCGCAATGCAGCTGTGGTGGCGAAAGGCCTCGCGGGCGTGCACATTGCTGATGTGCAGTTCGATCACCGTGAGGCCCGCCCCTTTGATGGCGTCGTGCAGCGCCACACTGGTGTGGGTGTAAGCCCCCGCATTCACCACCGCGCCCACCAGCGTGCCCGCCGCCTGGGCGGCACCGGCTTCCTGCAGCCAGTCGACCATCAGGCCTTCGTGGTTGGTCTGGCGAAAGTCCAGTTTCAGGCCATGAGTGGCGCAGGCTTGCTCGCACAGCACTTTCACGTCGGCCAGGGTCTGCGCGCCATACACAGCGGGCTCGCGGGTGCCCAGCAGGTTCAGGTTGGGGCCGTTCAGGACGAGAATGGTTTTCATGGGTGTTCAATGGCTTCGTTGACCATGGTGCAAGGCGACTGTGGCAAGGGAGACAGCTCAGCAGCCCTACAGACCTTAGGCTTGCCCGGCATTGTGCCGCCGTCGGCCGCGCAAACTGCTTGAACCCTAGGATTTTGCGTCTTTGAAAACCCGTCATTTTGTTCAGCTCGTGGGCATGTCTGCCTTGTGGGGCGCGTCTTTTCCCTTGTTGCGCATCGCCAGCCCCGCGCTGGGGCCTTGGGGCACGGCGGGGCTGCGTTGTGCGCTGGCGGCACTGGTGCTGGCCGGGCTGATGCAGTGGCTGCGCCAGCGCTGGCCCCCGCGGTCGGCCTGGCCCCTGCTCACGGCGCTGGGGGTGTTGACGGTCGGCTTGCCTTTTGTGCTGTTCAACTGGGCCGCACTGGTCTTGCCCGCCGGGTACTCCGCCGTGCTGAACGCCACCGCGCCGCTGTTTGGTGTGCTGGGTGCTGCCGCCGTGGGCGACGAAAAACTCACCGCCCGCCGGCTGCTGGGCTGCGCCGTGGGTTTCATGGGCGTGGCCTTGCTGGTGCAACTGGGGCCGGTGCCGGTCTCGCAACGGGTGGTGCTGGCAGCGCTGGCCTGCACCGTGGCCGCCGCCAGCTACGGCCTGGGCGCGATTTTGATGAAGCGGGCCACGCTGACCTATGAGCCGCTGCCCGCCTATGCCGTGGTGCATGCAGCCGCCGCGCTGCTCTTGCTGGTGCCCACGGGTGCCACGGCGTACAGCATGCAGCCCACGCCCGGCGCGCTGCTGGCGGTGGCGGTGCTGGGCTGTGTGACCTCGGGCCTGATGTACTGGATCAGCATGCGCCTAATGCGCGAAATTCCCGCCAGCGCGGCCACCTCGTCGGCCTTCATGATTCCGCTGTTTGGCGTGACCTGGGGCGGGCTGTTTCTGGGCGAGCCTGTCACGCTGGGCATGTTACCGGGCGCGCTGCTGGTGCTGGCGGCCACCGCACTGATCACCGGGTTCAACCCGTTTCGGGGGATTCCGCCAGAGGCTTGAAGCACTCGTAATTGGTTGCGGGCGGCTCGTGCAGCATGTCAAATTCGGTTCATGCCCAGGATGAGCCGCTCGACCAGCTACGAAATACATAGTGTTCGACGCTCGCCTGGGGTTGTCAAAGCAGATTCAAAATGCTGCGAACTTCATCCAGCGGCAACTGCGTCAACGCACTGATCTGCTCGGGCGGCAAGCCATTGGTGTGCATGGTTTTGACGAGTTGGGCGATGCCCTCTGCTTTGCCCTCTGCCTTGCCTTCTGCCTTGCCCTTGGCAATCTTGGTCTCCCAATCGGCCATGATCGTCATCTCAATGCGTGCCTGATCCAGTTCTGCGTGGTAGGCCTCCAGCTGCGCATCGGTGAATGCGGCCGCTTGCACCAGTTGCAGGGCATCGGCAATGTGTTCGTCGGCGTCGGCTTTGAGCTTTGCGCCCAATTCGGCGTCGTAGCCGACTTCGTTCAGAAACCGCAGCCACAGCACTTGCATGCGTTTGTCGGCTCTGCTTTCGGGTTTGAATTTGGGCAGCTCCACGAAAACGAATTCCAGGCCCTTCAGGGTTTGCGCCGGATCGACCGTGTGCACGATTTTGTAGTGGTGGTAGTACTCGGTTGTTTGGTGATCAAAGATGTCGTCGATCAGGGCCAGGGCGTACACGGGTTGCAGGCTGGCGTAGGTCTGGCCTTTGCCCAGTTGTTTGACGTAGGCCTGGCTGGCTCCAAACACCATACGGTTTTGAAACGAGGGTGTCCACAGCATCTGCATTTCCACAATAAAGATGCGGCCTTGCGTGTCTTTGCACTTGACGTCCACGATGGAGCTTTTGTACAGACCGGGCACCTCGGGGGCTTGCTCGGGGGTGAGGTATTCCAGGGTATCAATGGGGGCGTCTTCTGGCAGGGGCAGTAGGGCATTCAGAAAGCTCTTGAGCAGGTGAGCGTGCTCGGCGAAGACGCGCTTGAAGGCCAGGTCGATTTTGGGGTCCAGGTAGCGGGGGGTGAGGGGCTGAAGGGTGGACATGGGGCAACTTCCGAACGGTGGGCAGGATTATCGGACAGGGCTATGACGATATGGTTTTGATAGCATCTTGAGCAGGTTCTACATGGGCTGGCGGCTTGTTTCGTTTACAACAGGCGTTTCGGGGTGGGCGTTGCGCTTTCAAACGCTCCTGAATTCATAGCTGCTTTAGCAATGAACGCCTGGGCGGGTGGTTGGTTTGCTGCTGAAACGGGCGGGTTCCAGGGAGCGGCGGGTGTGGCCAGGGAAGCGACAGATCTGGCTTTTCCGCAGTGCGGGCTGAAAAACGGGGTTGAACTCTGTCGCAATTGCCTACTGGGGCGGTGGACGGGACAGCAACTCGCGTGTGTAAACCGGGGCAGTGCTTTCCGCCGCAAAGATCAAGAAGTAAATGAACAAGCTGTGAGAAGCGTGATGACGGCAAACAGTAGATGTGTTGCTGACATGTGCACTTGCTCAGCCACGCGCCACCGGCGGCACCACATCCCCGTTCTGCGCCCGGTTGCGCAGCGCATGGTCGATTACCACCAGCGCCAGCATGGCCTCGGCAATCGGCGTGGCGCGTATGCCCACGCAGGGGTCGTGGCGCCCTTTGGTGATGACCTGGGTGGCCTGGCCTTGCAGGTTGATGGTGTCGCGCGGGCTGATGATGGAACTGGTGGGTTTGATAGCAATGGACACCTCCAGGTCTTGCCCGGTGCTGATGCCGCCCAGGGTGCCACCCGCATGGTTGGTTTCAAAGCCGGTGGGCGTGAGCGAATCGCCGTGCACGGTGCCGCGCTGGGCAACGCTGGCAAAGCCCGAGCCAATTTCCACGCCTTTCACGGCGTTGATGCCCATCATGGCGTAGGCAATATCGGCATCCAGCTTGTCAAACAGCGGCTGGCCCAGGCCCACCGGCATGCCGCTGGCGGTCACGCGGATGCGGGCACCGCAGGAGTCACCCGCTTTGCGCAGCGCGTCCATGTAGGCCTCCAGCTGGCTTACATCGGCCACCGGCGCAAAAAACGGGTTGTTTGGCACGTGATCCCAGCTTTCAAAGACTATGGCCACATCGCCAATTTGGGTCATGCAGCCGCGAAAGGTGGTGCCGTATTTCTCCAGCAACCATTTCTTGGCCACCGCGCCAGCCGCCACCATGGGCGCGGTCAGGCGGGCCGATGCGCGGCCACCGCCACGCGGGTCGCGCAGGCCGTACTTTTGCAGGTAGGTGAAGTCGGCATGGCCGGGTCGAAAGGTCTGGGCGATGTCGCCGTAGTCTTTGCTGCGCTGGTCGGTGTTGCGGATCAGCAGGGCAATGGGTGTACCCGTGGTTTTGCCTTCGTACACGCCACTCAAAATTTCCACTGCGTCAGGCTCGTTGCGCTGCGTCACGTGGCGGCTGGTGCCGGGGCGGCGGCGATCCAGGTCACCCTGAATATCGGCCTCACAGAGCGCCATGCCCGGCGGGCAGCCGTCAATCACGCAGCCAATGGCCGGGCCGTGGGATTCACCAAAGTTGGTGACTGCGAAAAGTTGTCCGAAAGTGTTGCCGCTCATGCCGGGGATTATCGGGGAGCCGTATTTACTGGCCGAGGTCACCCGGTCTGATTACACTTTGCAGCAAACTGGAGGCTTTCGATGCGCAGGAGTTTGATTGTTTTGCCCCGCATGGCGCTGGCCGTGACCCTGATGGCCGCTGGCGTGCAGGCGCTGGCGCAGCCTGCTGGCCCCTCGCAAGCCGCGCTGGACGCGGCCAAAATTGCCCAGGTGTTGGGCCCCGCCCAGGTGCCACTGCGCGATCAGGCCACCCTTCAACTGCCACCCGAGGCGATTTTCATTCCCGTGCCCGCCGCCACAGCCGTGCTGCACAGCATGGGCGCGGCGGCCGACGACCAGTTGCTGGGCGTGGTGCTACCGCAGGGCACGGGCAATGCAGTGGTGGCGGTGCAGTTTGTGGGGCAAGGCTATGTGAAAGATGCCGATGCCCGGCGCTGGAAGCCCGATGGCCTGCTGAAAAACCTGCAGGCCTCGCCGCCCCCCAGCGCGCCGCCTGCGCAGGTGACGGGTTGGGCCGAAGCACCGCGCTACGACGCCGATGGGCGGCGTTTGCAGTGGGCGGTTGCCACCCGCATTCCCAATGCGCCGGCCGATGGCGGCGCCGGTGTGAACTTCAACGCCTACGCCTTGGGCCGCGAGGGCTATGTCCGCCTGAACTGGGTGACCAGCGCCAGCCAGTGGGCACAGCAAAAAGCGGTTGCCCAGGCCTTGCTGGCAGGGCTGGAATTCAACGACGGCAAGAAATACGCCGATTTTTCGTCGGGCAAGACCGCGCCTTATGGCCTGGCCGTGCTGGTGGGCGGGCCGGGCGCTGCTGCAGCGGTGTCGGCCTCGCCTGCTGTTTGGTTGGTTCCATTGGGCGGGCTGGCCCTGGTGCTGCTGGGTGTCTTGGCTGTCAGGTGGTGGCTGAAACGCTCAGCCGCCCAAAAAGCCAAAGAGCGCCGCGATTTCCAGGAAACCTCGCAGGCCACACAGTTTCAAGACACCCGGCAAGGTGGCCCGTTCACTGGTGAGTTGAGCGAACTGCCGACGGATCGGATGCCGCTGGAGAAAAGTCCTTAGGCAAGCTGTTTGATCGCTATGCTATTGATAGCTGCTTGAGCAATATATACCTGGGCTGGTGGCTGTTTTTGATCAATTTTTGTAGCTACCCAGCCGGTCGAAAGCGAAAACTCACCGCACAAGCGTAGAGAACGTGCAGGGCCGCAGAGAGAGAAATCATCGCGTCGTCATCAAACCGTCATGCGTGCTGCATACTGTGCAGAGAGCGCGTAACCTGTCATACATTTTTGTTTCCTTGCGCGCTCAACCATAGGGGAATTTCACATGCACCTGTATACCTACAACAACCTCAGGCGTATTGCCTCAGGCCTGTTGGCTTTGGCACTTCTGGGGGGGGCAGTAGCCCAAAAGCAAGACGATTTAGCTGAAAAAGGGCCGTTTGAGCAGCGTTATTTCGCCCGACAAGTGGGCCCGGCCATGAAAATACCCACCCCCGCCTTGCTACCGCAGGCACCCGTGGAGGTGATGGCAGACAAGACCACCGGCGAAACCAACGAACTCATTGTGGTGCTGAACTACGCCAATGCAAACAGCATTCAAAACCTGCTGCCGGCAGAGTCCAAAGCAGCACTTGCTGCTGCCAAAAGCCCCGCTGCCGGGCTGGAGCGTGCGGTACTGGGTGCCATTCAAAACAAAGACCGCAGCACCACCGCAGCCTTGTTTAACCCGGCTTATGCCTATTTCGCCGTCAACTCAGACCGCTTGAGTGACGAAGATCGGTTGCGCGGCGTAGAGCTCAAAGCCACCCGCGAACGGCTGGATCGCTACATGATCTTGCGCTACCCCAGCGTAGCCGCCGCCCGCCAAGCCCAGCTGCAAATGCAAAAAGACAGCTCGGTGGTGGTTCACAGCATGAATAACGCGCTGGGCACTATTTCAGCCGTGCCGAACGACACTTATTTTTCCACCCCTGCTTTTGCCATCAGCCCTTACTCTGATCTTAAAAAACAATTCCAATGGGGCATGAACGCCATGAATTTCCCTTTGGCGTGGGATAAGGTGCGCGGGCAGGCGCATATCGGTTTGCTCGAGCCCGGCTACCCGGGTACTTATGTCATGGGTACGGTCAGCACACCCTCAGGTACAGTTTTAGTACCCATGGTGGAGCCCCACCCCGACCTGAAAAGGAGCTATCGAAGCCACTTTATGCCAGGAGGGGTTACGACAATATCTCTTTCACCGGGAGACATTGGCGTAAACGACCATGCAACGCACGTTGCCGGAATTATCAGCGCTCAAGCCAACAACGGCAATTTAGCGAACCCGGCCCATAACAGCGGGGTAGCGGGCGGCTGCTGGGATTGTAGTTTGACGCCGTTCCCGACTATTAATAACACCGAGATTTATCCTGGCACCACGACAGGTGTTATTTCATTACGCATATCTGCATATGCACAAGCCATTCAAAAAGCAACCGAAAGCGGCATGCAGATTATTAACTGGAGTGGACAACTACAATCAGCACAACCAAATGAAAATAATCTTTTCAGTTGTCCAGATTTCTACAATTATGTTTGCGATGCGTTGGCGTACGCCAAAGAACGCGATGTATTGATTGTAGAGGCGGTTGGCAATGAGCGATTTCGTGTCAACGAACTGAGATCGCCGGTGCGCTATGCGGCGCAGTTTTCAATTCTGCCGGTGGGCGGAACAGAAATCGCTAACCCGGTACCGGGTACCCTCGGCTCAGCATGGATCTATCAAGAGGCGATACCTGGCAGCGGTAATTTAGGGATTGGTACCAACTTCGCAACCGTTGACGGCGTGGTTGGCCCCGCAAAGAGCATTGTGTCCACCATCACGGCAAACAGTAATTTTATTCCCAACCCCGGTTTTAAATGCGGCGATTCGATTGGCCTAACTCCAGCAGACCCAACGGATCAGTCTGGCGCGCGATATTTGGGCGGCTACGGCGATGGTATTGGCTCGTGCACTGGCACTTCCATGGCCGCACCCCACGTGAGTGCACTGGCGGGGCTGGTGCGCTCGGTGAACCCGCGCATGGAATATCTACAGGTCATGAACATTATTCGCCAAAGCGGAAACCTGGCAGCGAGTCCGCCTCCGCTCTCGGCGGAGTTGGGGTATGGCCTGCCCAACGCTTTCACAGCAGTCAATGCCGCCATCGCCACCAATGTGATCAAGCTCACGCCGCTGTTTTCTTTTTACAGTAACGAACGGCAGGATTCGTTTTACACCACGGTTCCGCACATGGCCAATGCCGCGCTGGATGGTTCGCTCAAGCCGCGTAATTGGAACGGTGTGTATACCGTCACTTTTGTTCCTCCCTCGAACGCTTCAAACAGCCCCTATGGTGCCTATGGCTCCGCTTATGGCAATACCCTGGGCACGTATTGGAAGTTTCCGCGTAATCCATTCACGATTGGCGGCGTGGGTTCGCAGCAGCCCTTGGCGCAGGTTTGGGTGTTTACCACCCATGAAAATCCAAAAAGTGCTTCCGTTCAGCTGGAGCCGCTGGTGCGCATGAGCTGGAAATGCGGTGACTGGACGCCCCCAGGCCTTGCGCCGACCGTTTGTAATACTTTCACAAAACACGTGGACTCGGTTATGGTCAACCAATCGGAAACAGCCTATTTTCAATACCTGGGCTACCAGGTAGACGGCACCGAGGGTTATGTGTACCCCAAAACCTTTGCCCGACCCGCAGGCACGGTGCGCCTCATGCGCAAATACAACCGGGCGAGGGATGACTTTGCGGTATTTCCCGATACCGCTTTGGCCACCATGCAGAGCAATGGCTACACAGAAGACGGCAATCTGACGGATTGGCTGGGGTATGTGTACCCCAATGTCAACGGTAACGTGCCCACTATTCAATAACCGGAGGCACCATGAAACCCGAACGCTCCACCGCATGCCGCTGGCCTGCAATTGTTCTAGCCATGGCGAGCTTGGCCAGCCTGGCCTCCTGCGGCGGCGGCGGTTCGGGTGACAGCCCGGCACCGGTGTCGGTGAACCCACCGGCACCAACGCCTGCGCCTGCGCCTGCACCAGCACCAGCACCAGCACCAGCACCAGCACCAGCACCAGCACCAGCACCTGCACCTGCACCTGCACCTGCACCAGTACCAGCA
>JAAFIW010000039.1 GCA_013297875.1 Comamonadaceae bacterium
CGTTTCAAGATGAGATCTGCCGGGGCCTTGAGCCCCCTAAAGAGTCGTTCAAGACCAGGACGTTGATAGGTCAGGTGTGGAAGCGCAGTAATGCGTTAAGCTAACTGATACTAATTGCTCGTGCGACTTGACCCTATAATTTTGACTTGTATTGAATTACGGTCAACTAATTGTTATGCCAAGTGACGTAATCAAAATTATGATTTCGCTTAACTGCTGAATTTTTGCTGATTAGCTCTATAAATTCGTTGTTCTGATCTTGATCAGAACAACAAAAAGTTATGCCTGATGACCATAGCGAGGTGGTCCCACTCCTTCCCATCCCGAACAGGACAGTGAAACGCCTCTGCGCCGATGATAGTGCGGGTTCCCGTGTGAAAGTAGGACATTGTCAGGCTCTTATAGCCCGAAAAGCCCAGCACTAACCTGCTGGGCTTTTTTGTTTCTATTTGAGTCGTGGTGCAATCATCTTCACCCGTAATTCAAGCTTGATACCCATTTTGCCACGCTACGCCGAACTGCATTGCATCAGCAACTTCAGTTTTTTGCGTGGTGCGTCGCACCCAGAGGAATTGGTAGAGTGCGCCCATTGCCTGGGTTACACCGCTTTGGCCATCACGGACGAGTGTTCCGTTGCGGGCGTGGTGCGCGCGCATCTTAAGACTCAAGAACTGGCGAAGCGCGGAGTGCAAATGAAGCTGTTGCTGGGTAGCGAATTTGCATACGAGCATTGCAGCCTGGTTGCAATTGCGACCGACCTTAAAAGTTGGGGTGATTTGTGCGAATTCATCACCGCCGCTCGCCGCGATGCGCAAAAGGGTCGTTATCGGGTAGTGTGGCCAGCTAACCTTGAGTTGTTGGCCGGTTGCCAGGTGCTTTACATCCCCAAGCAAAATAATACAGGCGGCATCAATTTGGTCACTGCCTGCGCAGGATTGATTGCTGCCAAGGGCATATTTGGCCGAAACCTGTGGCTGGGCGTGCAGCTGTCAAACCGATTGGGAGATGACTTGGTTCTGCGAGGCCTGCAAACACTATCGGTGCGAACGGGTGTTTCACTTGTCGTCGCAGGTAACGTGCAAATGCATATCCCGGAGCGTAAACAGCTGCACGATGTCACGACAGCAATACGCCTTGGTCAATCAGTTGCCAACTGTGGTTTTTCGGCAAATAATAACGCGGAGCAATACCTTTGCAGCCGCGCGCAATTGGCCCGCACCTACCCACCGCAGTTGTTGGCCAACACCCTGGAAGTAGCTTCCCGGTGTCACTTCAGTCTCGATGAAATTCGCTACAACTATCCTACTGAGACTGTACCAGCGGGCTGCACACCAATTCAAGCATTGACTCAATTGGTAATGACTGGCGCGGCACGCCGCTATCGGCCTCCCGCCCATCCTGATGGCGTACCTGCCCAGATATTGGCTTGGTTACACAAAGAGTTGGGGTTGATCGCTCAGTGTCAATACGAAATGTTCTTTCTCACAGTGCACGACATCGTGAGGTTTGCACAAAGCGTGGGAATTTTGTGTCAAGGCCGCGGTTCAGCGGCCAATTCGGTGGTGTGCTATTGCCTTGGTATCACCGCGGCTGACCCTATGCTGTCTCATCCACTTTTGGAGCGGTTTATCAGCGTCAACCGACGGAATGAACCGCCTGACATCGACGTAGATTTTGAGCACCAGCGGCGGGAGGAGGTTATTCAGTATATCTACACCAAGTATGGTCGCGAGCGTGCCGCTATCGCGGCCGTTATTACCTGCTTCCGACGCCGCAGTGCGCTGCGTGACGTGGGCAAAGCGCTGGAAATTCCTGACGCCTTAATTCAGGCTTTTGTGAACGAGCATCACTGGTTCGATGCTGAACTTCTGGTACAACGCATACCGGAACTGCTCGAGCAGATGCAGCCGAAGCCGTCAGTTGCCCCTGGTCAGATTGAGCAGTGGTTGAATTTGACGGACGAGCTAGAGGGTTTCCCGCGTCATTTGAGTCAACATGTGGGGGGCTTCGTGCTCACACAAGACAAGCTGTGCCGCATAGTGCCCGTAGAGCCTGCCACGATGGAGGGCCGATCGGTCATTCAATGGGAAAAAGACGACCTGGAAGCCATGGGTCTGATGAAGGTGGACGTGTTGGCCTTGGGCATACTCACCGCGATTCGCCGTTGTCTTGATTTGAGAAATCACCTGAGAAACACCGACGGACAAGCGCCTTGGGGCTTGGCGGACATTCCGCCAGACGACAGCGCCACCTACAACATGATTTGTGCGGCCGATACCGTGGGTGTATTTCAGATCGAAAGCCGTGCGCAAATGTCAATGCTGCCGAGACTGCTGCCTCGTACGTTCTACGATTTGGTGGTTGAAGTGGCCATCGTACGACCCGGCCCGATTGCGGGAGGCATGGTTCATCCATATCTGAAAGCAAGACAGCGACAGCGCGAGGGTCTGGCGACAACGTACGAGAAACCAGGACTCAAGCCGGCGCTGGAGCGCACCCTGGGCATACCAATTTTCCAAGAACAGGTGATGCAGATCGCCATGATTGCCGCGGGTTTTTCGCCCGAACAAGCCGACGCATTGCGTAGATCCATGGCGGCCTGGAAAAAAAGGGGAGGGGTTGACAAATTTCATCAACCGTTGATTGACGGCATGATCGCCAACGGCTATTCAATTGAATTTGCGCACCGAATATTTGAGCAGATCAAAGGTTTTGGCGAATACGGTTTTCCGGAAAGCCATGCCTACAGTTTTGCGCTAATTACCTATGCAAGCAGCTGGCTCAAGTGCCACGAGCCTGCCTGCTTTCTTGCCGCACTGCTCAACTCCCAACCGCTGGGGTTCTATGACCCCGGCCAATTGGTTCAGGATGCGACGCGCCATGGCGTAGAAGTGCTACCGGTCGATGTGGCCAATAGCGATTGGGATTGCACACTACAGCCATTGGTTGAAATACAAAGCGACAAAACGCAAGGTGACGGAAAGCGTAACCTAAACGTAACGCAGCCCGCAGTGCGTCTGGGGTTACGCTTGGTTCATAGCCTGAGTGAAGCTGCCGCCCAGCGGATCGTGCAAGTACGACGGCAAGCGCCTTATTGCAGCACCGAGGATCTGGTGCGCCGAGCCGCCCTCAACAAGCAGGAGGCCGTTGCGCTAGCGGCAGCTGATGCGCTGGCCTCCTTGTCGGGGCACCGCCGCCAACAAGTGTGGGACGCTGCAGTTCACATGCACACCAACGCGCTGTTGCATTCAGCGCCGATAAATGAATCGCCCACGAATTTGCCATCAGCACCAGAGGGCGAGGACATACTGTTTGACTATGCTGCCACCGGGCTTAGCTTGCGGCGCCATCCCCTCGCATTGCTCCGGCCACGCTTGATTCGGGAGCAAATTCTCACAGCTGCACAATTGCAAAACGCACTACACGGACAGCAAGTGCACGCATGCGGAATTGTCAATGTGCGCCAGCGTCCGCAAACTGCGAAAGGCACAATGTTCGTCACGCTGGAGGATGAAACAGGTACCGTGAATGTGATTGTGTGGCCACAAATTGTAGAAAACCAGCGCCAGCCTTTGTTGCAGGCACAACTGCTATCTGTCAAGGGGATATGGCAATTTGATGTGGCAAGCGGTGGAAAGGTAAAGCACTTAATTGCTCGTCAATTAACAGACATGACGGCCTTGCTGGGACGACTGGCACAACACGGTGGTCGTAGCCGCGATTTCCGCTGACTCTGGGTAGGATCGAAAAGCGCTGAACGGGCCTTTCATTCCAATCTACTTTGGAGCGGGCGATGGGAATCGAACCCACGTCTTGAGCTTGGGAAGCTCAGGTCCTGCCATTGAACGACGCCCGCATCAGCGGCATCTTTCAGGTGGATGGGCTGGAAACCGGTGCAATCAGCGAAGAATCCAGCTGGCCGGCAGCGCGCAATTCTGCGGCCCACTTAGGTGCCACGCCACGACCCGTCCAGGTTTGCATTGCATCGGCTGGATTGCGGTACTTTGGAGCAACCTTCACGCCCGCCATCTTGCTCTTGGTGCCTGGCTTTGTGCCCTTACGTGCCACTTTGGCCGCTTTTGGTGTACTGCTGGACATGGCCTTAGCGATATCGTCCGCTGTAAGCCCGGCAGATTTTGCCATTGCGACAATTTTCACCAGCTCGCGGGAGTTGCTGCGCGCCATCAACTCTTTTTCTCTTTTCTCCAGAGCTTCACGGTCTTTGCGAATCTTTGCCAACTGTGCAGAAACAGACGTACGGGCCATAACGATATCCTTTGGTTGAAAGCGATTTTTACAACGACAGGCGCGAATATTAATCCCAAAAACAATCAATTGGCAATTCAACCGCAAATGCAGTCACTAAAAGCCGCGACACCATCACCATTGTGTGGCCTTGACAGCACAGCTGCGCAAGCGCATTACCGCTGTATATCGCCCAAACACAAATATTTCATCTCCAGATACTCGTCCATCCCGTGGCGCGAGCCCTCGCGGCCCAGACCGGATTGTTTGATGCCGCCAAACGGTACATGCTCAGTGGCAATCACGCCCGCATTGATGCCCACCATGCCGTACTCCAGTGCCTCGCTGACACGGAAAATGCGGCCAACATCGCGGCTGTAGAAATAGCTGGCCAGGCCAAACTCGGTGTTATTGGCCGCGTCAATGGCTTCCTGGTCAGTTTTGAAGCGGAATACCGGCGCAAAGGGGCCAAAGGTTTCTTCCTTGGCGCACAGCATGTCGGCGCTGGCGTCGCCAATCACCGTGGGCTCAAAAAACTGGCCTGCGAGCTTGTGACCACCGGCAAGCAAGGTGCCGCCTTTGGCAATGGCATCGGCAACATGGCGTTGTACTTTCTCCACGGCAGCGTCCTCAATCAGTGGGCCTTGCAGCACGCCCTCCGCAAAACCATTGCCCACTTTCAGAGCTTTCACTTTTGCGGCGAATTTCTCGGTAAATTGCGCATACACGCGGTCTTGCACATATATGCGGTTGGCGCACACGCAGGTTTGTCCAGCATTGCGGTATTTGCTGGCCATGGCACCTTCAACGGCGCTATCAATATCGGCGTCATCAAACACAATAAATGGCGCATTCCCGCCCAACTCTAGAGACAGTTTCTTCACAGTGGGCGCGCTTTGCGCCATCAAAATCCGGCCTACCTCCGTGCTGCCGGTAAAACTGATGTGGCGCACAACGTCGCTGGCGCAAAACACCTTGCCAACGGCAATGCTATTGGGCCCGTCGGCGGTGAGCAAATTCAATACCCCGGGTGGAATACCGGCACGCATGGCCAATTCAGCCGCAGCCAATGCCGTCAGCGGGGTGAGCTCGGCGGGTTTGATTACCACGGGACAACCTGCGGCCAATGCAGGTGCTACCTTGCGGGTGATCATGGCCAGCGGAAAATTCCACGGGGTGATGGCGGCGCACACGCCAATCGGCTGGCGAATCACCATCAAGCGGCGGTTGTTGTCAAACTGCGGCAGGGTTTCACCGTTCACGCGCTTGGCTTCTTCGGCATACCACTCCACGAAGCTGGCGGCATAGGCCACTTCGCCCTTGGCCTCGGCAAAGGGCTTGCCCTGCTCGGCCGTCATGATGCGGCCCAGATCTTCCTGGTTGGTCATCAGCAAATCAAACCATTTGCGCAAGATGGCGCTGCGCTCCTTGCCGGTTTTGCTGCGCCAAGCGGGCCAGGCGGCGTTGGCTGCGGCAATGGCGGCTTCAGCCTGCGCAGGGCCCAAATTGGCCACATCGGCCAATTGAATCCCTGTTGCCGGGTCATGCACCGCAAAGCGCTGATCGCCGGCAAGCCACTGACCGTCAATCAAAGCGTCGGTTTTCAAAAGTGTGGGGTCGCGCAGCAAGGACAGGGGAGAGGCGGTGTTCATGGGTAGGGGGATGAAAATGGAGAGGATTGAAGCGTAGCCAATTGTGCAGATGTGTGTGCGACCAGGCCGTCAAACCTTATAGCCTGGAGGTACGAACGCGGGCTATAGCCTGATTTTTCGATCAAATCGCCTGATTATGTACATGCCTCAGACGCTACCAATCCGTCATTCCCGCGCAGGCGGGAATCCAGGTGCGCGGTGTTGCTGTAGCAAGGGTTTGCGTACGCCAAGCTGGATTCCCGCCTGCGCGGGAATGACGATCTGAGGCATGTATCTAATCAGGTCAAATCGACCGAGCGTGCAGATCCAGAGGGCGCGAGCAGCTATCAAATAAGTAGTGACTTTGGCACCGGCAATCAGGCTTTAAGCATCGCCCTTTCCAGGATGTCTAGCGCCTCGTCGAACACAGTTTGCTCAATCGTCAGCGGAAACAAAAAGCGCAGCACATTGCCGTCCACGCCACAGGTCAGCAAGATCAGGCCGCCGGCCAGCGCGTGGGCCTGCACGGCGCGGGCAAACGCAGCGTCGGGCTCGCCAGCTTCTGTCTTGAACTCGCAGGCCACCATCGCACCCAGGCCGCGCACGTCAAAAATTTGTGGCACCTGGGGCCGCAGGCCTTCGAGCCGGGTTTTCAGCTGGGCACCCAGCAACGCACCGCGCGCGGGCAGGCGCTCCTGGGTCATCACGTCGATCACGGCGTGCGCGGCGGCGATGGCCAGTGGGTTGCCGGCGTAGGTGCCACCCAGGCCGCCGGGCGCGGGGGCGTCCATGATGTCGGCGCGGCCGGTGACGGCGGACAGGGTCATGCCACCGGCCATGGACTTGGCAATCGTCATCAAATCAGGCAGCACGCCGTCGATGGCGAAATGGTCCATCGCAAACATCTGGCCGGTGCGGCCAAAGCCGGTTTGCACCTCGTCGGCAATCATCACCACGCCGTGCTCGGTACACAGCTGGCGCAGCCATTTCACCGCCTCGCGTTGGATGATGTTGAAGCCGCCTTCGCCTTGAACCGGCTCAAACACGATGGCCGCGACGCGGCTGGGTTCAATGTCGGCCTTGAACAGTTGAGCCATGGCCTTTTTCACGCTGGCCAGGTCGGCGCAGTGGCAGGGAAACGGCAGGTGATACACCTCGGCAGGCGAAGGGCCAAAGCCCGCTTTGTACGGATGCACCTTGCCGGTGAGCGACATCGCAAACAGGCTGCGGCCATGAAACGCCCCAGAAAACGCAATCACGCCGCTGCGCCCGGTGGCATAGCGGGCGATCTTGATGGCGTTTTCAATCGCCTCGGCACCCGTGGAAAAGAACGCGGTTTTCTTGGCGTGCTGGCCAGGCGTGATGGCGTTGATCTTTTCCGCAAGCGCGATGTAGCTTTCGTAAGGAATGACCTGGTAGCAGGTGTGCGTGAAGCGCTCCAATTGCGCCTGTATCGCGGCCACCACGTGAGGGTGGCGGTGGCCGGTGTTCAGCACCGCAATGCCGCCAGCAAAGTCGATGAAGCGGCGGCCTTCCACGTCCCACAGCTCGCTGTTCAGCGCCTTGTTGGCAAAAAAGCTGCCCATCACGCCAATGCCGCGCGGTGTGGCGGCGGCCTTGCGGGCCATTAGTTGTTCGTTGGTGGAATGTTGCACGGCCAGTTCCCTCACATTTTGATCATGATGTGGCGCGCCACGGTGTAGTCTTCCAGCGCATACATCGACATGTCTTTGCCATAGCCGGAAGACTTCAAACCGCCGTGTGGCATTTCGTTGACGAGCATGAAGTGGGTGTTGACCCAGGTGCAGCCGTATTGCAGTTGCTTGGCCACGCGCATGGCTGTGCTCACATCGCCCGTCCACACGCTGGAGGCCAGGCCATATTGGGAATCATTGGCCCAGCCGATGACCTGATCCGCGTCTGAAAAGCGCGTGACTGAGACCACCGGGCCAAACACCTCGCGCTGAACAATTTCATCGTCTTGCCGCGCACCTGCAATCACCGTCGGTTCATAGAAAAAGCCGGGGCCCTGGCGCAGTTTGCCGCCGGTGGTCACTTCCATGTGGCCGGCGATTTGCGCGCGCTCGACAAAGCTGGCCACGCGGTTGCGCTGGCGGTCTGAAATCAGCGGGCCAATCTCCACGTCGGGCTCGTCTTGCAGGCCCATCTTGATGCTGGCCACTGCGCTGGTCAGCTCGGCGACCAGCTTGTCGTAAATCCAATAGGTAATCCCCCGGCTATGCCGGGGAGACAGTAGCAGTTTGACGTATGCGTGGGTATGGATGTCCATCGCAGAAACTTCCAATCGTGAGCCGCCAAGCAAACGAAAGGAAGAAACTG
>JAAFIW010000044.1 GCA_013297875.1 Comamonadaceae bacterium
AGTTTCTTCCTTTCGTTTGCTTGGCGGCTCACGATTGGAAGTTTCTGCGATGGACATCCATACCCACGCATACGTCAAACTGCTACTGTCTCCCCGGCATAGCCGGGGGATTACCTATTGGATTTAATTGATTTAAGGTTTCCACGCGCCTGTATCGCTGCCAAAGCCTCGTACAGCTGCTGTGGCACCACGGGCTTGTGCAGCAAGGGTACGCCGCTGGCCATGGCTTCGCGCAGGCGCTCGGGGGCGGTGTCGCCGGTGATGATGAGGCAGGGCAAATCAGGGCCTAGCAGGCCGCGTAGTGCAGCGACGGCCTGCGCGCCGGTGCGTTGCTGGCGCAACCGGTAGTCGCTGACCAGCACCTGGGGCGCAAAAGCCGGTGCCAGGGCCAGCGCCTCGTCGATGGACTCAACCGCTTCGCAGACACAGCCCCAACTGCGCAACAGGTGATACATGCCGGTACGAATGGTGGGCTCGTCGTCAATCAGCAGCACCCGCAGATCGGGTAGCCGAAACACTGCCGTCGCACGGCCCGCGCTGATCGCTTGGGCTGCTGGCAGGGGCTCGCTCGATACGGGCAGCGCCAGCGAAAACACACTGCCCCGACCCTCCGTTGAGCGCAGCGTTAGCGTGTGACCCATCGTGCGCGCCAGGCCATCTGCAATGGCCAGACCCAGGCCCAGACCTTTGCGGTTGTCGCGCTCGGGGTTGGCCAGTTGGTGAAATTCGCGAAACACCTCCTGCTGCTGCGAGGGGGCTATGCCAATGCCTGTGTCCCACACCTGCAGCAGCGCCTGACCGCCTCGCGGGCGGCAGGTCACCAGCACGCCGCCGCGCTCGGTGTAGCGAATGGCGTTGGCGATGAAGTTGCGCAGCACCAGCTCCACCAGTTGCGGGTCTGACTGCACCACCAGCCAGGTGTCGCGCGAGCGGTAGGCCAGGCCCTTGGCATCGGCCTGGGGGCCAAACTCGCGCTCCAGCTTGTTCAACAGCAGCTGCATGCGAAACGGATGCACCTGGGGCTCGATCACATTGGCTTCAATGCGCGAAAAATCCAGCAGCACATTGAGCATTTGCGTGGAGGCATTGCGGCAATCGCGCACGTTGTTCACCAGCTCGCGCTGCTGCGCGCTCAGCGGCGTGTTGGACAGCACCTCCAGAAACAGGCCTTGCGCATGAATCGGCTGGCGCAGGTCGTGGCTGGCGGCGGCCAGAAAGCGTGATTTGGCGGTGTTGCTCTGCTCAGCCTCGTGCCGCGCCGCATCGGCCTGCGCCAGCAGCTCCACGTTGTCAAAGCTCAGTTGAATGGCCGCGCGCACCGCGCGCGAGCTGGTACGGCTTTGCTCAACCAGCACACCCATATACATCAGCGAGATCACGCCAAACGCGTGGTAGGCCGGGTCGTTGAGTTGCCACAGGCGCGCCACCGTCGTTCCCACCAGCAACAGCGCCAGTGCGGCAAACACCGGCTGCAGTGGCGACAGCAGCCCCACCGCGCCGCCCAGAATGCCTGCCAACACGGCAATGACCAGCACGCTGCCTGCCAGCGTGGTTTTGCCGAGTGCCACCCATGCCAGCAGCCCCCAGGCCAGCCCGCCAAGGGCCATCAGAACCATGAGCCGCACCACCAGTGCAGGGGCTCTGTCTGGCGCAATGCCGCGCCGCAGATGCGCCCGGGCGTCAACAACCAGGTAAATATTAATGATGGCCAAGACCAGCGCCCACAGCAGCAGCGCCTGCAGATTGGTGCTGTCATACAGCGTAAAAATCAGCAGCACGACGGCCGGAAACATGGGCGCAATGCTGGCCGTGGTGCTGGCGTAAATCAGGCGCAATTGCTCCACCAGGATGTGCGGCGGGGCCAGACGCATCCAGCGGACGAACCAGGCGCTTGGCGTATCGGTCGCAGGCTTCATCCGCTGCTCAGTCCACCAGCGCCTGCTGGCGCGCGGCGTAGACGGCTTCGGCCCGGTTGTCTACCTGGAAAAACTCAAGAATGTCTTGCACGTGTCGTCGCACCGTGTTTTCTGACACCAGCAGTCGGCGCGCAATCAGCTTGTTGGGCAGGCCTTCATGCAGCAGCGCCAGCACCTCGCGTTGGCGCTGCGTGAGTGGGCGTTCGTCGTCAGCGATACGCGCGGCACGCGGCATGGCCACCATGCCGCCATTCAAGGCCTGGCGCAACACCGCCATGATGGTTTCTGCAGTTTCTGCTTTAGACACAAAAGCCTGCGCACCGCGCGACAGCGCCAGTTGCCGGGTCTGCTGCGCGTCCTGTGACGAGAGCATGACCACCGGCACGCCCGGCCAGCGTTTGTGGATGTGGGCAATGCCTTCCAGCCCGCTGGCACCGCCCAGCTTGATGTCCAGCAGCACCGCTTGGGGGGCAAGCGATGCATGGGTCAGCGCTTCGTCCACAGACGCTGCTTGAACCAGCGACACATCTGGCATGCCCATGCCGATCACCAGGCTGAGCCCGGTGCGAAACATGGCGTGGTCATCAATCAGCAGGACTTGCGGTACGTTCATAGCGCAATTAACCCAAATAATCCATTAGAGATTTCGCGCCAGGAACTGCTCAGGCGCGCCAAGGCTGATTTCTAATGGATACCATTGGAAATTCCTTTTGAAATCATGGTGTTAACGCCAGCGTGGAGGTCGGGAT
>JAAFIW010000033.1 GCA_013297875.1 Comamonadaceae bacterium
ACCCGCACCTGGCTTCCGTCTGTGCGGTGAGACCAGCGTGTTGACGTTCAATGCACCCGGCGGCCAGTCCGTTCTGGGTGCCGAGATCGCCCGCACTGACTTCAGCACAGGTACGATCCGTGACGGCTGGGCCAATGTCGCTACGCCTGGCGTGGCAACCGGTGTTGCACCTTCCGCAGGCGGCAACGGCCTGCCTATCATTGGTAAGGCCTTCACACGCGCTGGTAACGGCACCGTGTCGGCTAACTTTGGTGCAGCTTGGGAACACCGCTACATTCGCCCTGTTACACCTTGATTGCTTGATTTTGTTAGCGTAAGTTGAAAAAGCGGGGATTTTTCCCCGCTTTTTCTTTTGTACTGTGTTTTTGATTGCTATTTTTACGTTGAAAAATGAAACTCTCGTCTTTTTTTAAAAAGTATCTTTGTCTTGTCGCGCTTTTCACAGTGTCGATTTGCTCAGCCCAAACCGAATTGGCAAATGTGAACGGCGTTACCGTTACAACCATTGACGTGCAGGGTGATGCTTTGCGAATTCCCGTCGAAACCCGAAAATCGACACTGGCCAAGCCAGAAGCTATTTTTCAATTGTCCAACAACTTGATTATTCGGCGCGCATTTGCGGCGCAGGCCGAAGCAACTGGTCTGGCGAATGATCCCGCTGTAAAGGCTGCTATCACGATCGCACGCGATCGTCTTCTTTCTGAACTGCTGTTTGCGCGGATGGATGCTGCCAACAAACCTAGCGACGCAGCGCTGGAGGCACTGGCAAGCGCTACCTACAAGAGCAACCCGAAGCGTTTTGATCTGCCAGAGGAGACTCGAGCCCGCCATATTTTGATCCGGCTCGAAACTGCTGATGCCAAAACAAAAGCTACAGAAATTTTGACAGAACTGCAAAAGGGCGCAGATTTCTCTGCAATAGCCAAAGAAAAATCTCAGGATCCAGGGTCTGCCACACAAGGCGGGGATTTGGGTTGGTTTCCCAAGGGGCGAATGGTTTCGTCGTTTGAAGATGCATTATCCAAGCTGAACAAACCGGGTGAGCTAAGCGGCGTAGTGGAAACCCAATTTGGTTTTCACGTTATCAAATTTGAGGAACGCAAAAGTCCAGGTATCCGCTCATTTGAAGAAGTGAAAGACGTTTTGATTCGTGAAGCGCTTGTTAAAGTTTTGAATGATGCACGCTTGGTAGAGGTGCAGAAAATCCAGGACAAAATCAAGTTCAATCAGGCAGCCATGGAAGAGTTTGCCAACTCCAATAAGTAAGTTCTATGAAGCCGTTCTTTGAAGAGGCGGTGACTGCTTGGCGATCGCGTGCTCTTGTATGGGTATTGACACGTCGAGAGATCTCGGCGCGCTACGCCGGATCAATGGGTGGGTTTTTTTGGGCGTACGCGCAGCCAATTCTGACCATTGCTGCGTACTATTTGGTTTTTGATGTGGTGTTTGCCATGCGCCTGGGCGAGCAGGCTCCCACGCGGGCGGTTGGTGCATTTTTGATCGTGGGGGCACTACCCTGGATGGCTTTTTGCGACTGCGTGGGACGAGGCATGAACAGCTTGCTTGACACTGGCGATGTACTAAAAAAAAATCCTCTGCCCGCGGTTCTCTTTCCAGTCCGCAGTGTGCTTGCCAGCGCCATCGTTTACGCGCCCCTCATTCTGCTGTTGACCCTGGCATATAGCCCAACGCATCGGTTTTCATCGGCATTGCTTGCACTTCCTGTTCTATTGTTGCTGCAATTGATACTGTGTTTGTTCCTGGGATACTTGCTGGCTATAGCGGCCGCAGCTCTGCGAGACACAATCCAGTTTGTTGGATTTCTGTTTTCTGTGGGTATTTTTTTATCGCCGGTACTCTTTCCGTTGAGTATGTTCCCTCAGGAGTGGCGATGGGTTCTTTGGTTGAACCCCATGACAGCATTGGTGACGGGTTATCAGACGGTACTTTTGCAGGGGCAGTGGCCTGTAGACTCTGTTTGGTGGATTACCCTCGCCTGGCTCGCGCTAACAGCTGTTGTTTTGAGTCTGTTGATTTCACGCAGTCGTGATGAATTGCTGGATTGGCTATGAGTCAGGTGAATCTATTGGGTGCACCCGTATTAGAGGTCAGGCAGCTAGGAAAGAACTATAGATCCTATGGTTCACCTAAAGCCAGGTTTGCGAAACTGCTAACTGGAAAAACCTCCGCACCCTTGCATTGGGCTTTACGTGAGGTGTCGTTTGAGCTTCGCCGCGGGCAGTGTCTGGGCGTCGTTGGTGATAACGGCGCAGGTAAGAGTACCTTGTTGAAGCTTGTCGCTGGTACCTTGCGCCCATCTGTCGGACAGCGCAGACTGATTGGACGTGTCACGGCCATTCTTGAATTGGGTGCAGGTTTTCATCCAGAAATCAGTGGCCGAGATAATCTATATTTCGCCGGAAGTCTGATCGGTATCGACACTGCCCAGATGCGGAACCTGGAGTCGTCAGTTATTGAATTTTCTGAACTAGGTAGCGCCGTCGACCGTGCGGTCAAAACCTATTCATCGGGAATGATTGTTCGATTGGCATTTGCCTTGGTGACGGCGGTAGAACCAGAAGTTCTCATTATTGATGAGGCATTGGCCGTTGGGGATCAGCATTTTCAAAAAAAATGCATTGAACGGATTGACTCGTTTCGACGAAACGGGTGCGCAATATTGTTTTGCTCTCACAGCCTTTACCATGTTCGCCAATTGTGCGATACGGCGCTGTGGCTTGACAGGGGTGTCCAGCGTGCTTTGGGGGCAACTGACGAAGTGCTCGCTGGGTATGAAGCACATGTGCGCTTGCTGGATCAGGGAGATGGGCCTCCCAACCTTGATGAGAGACCCATGGTCGAGTCACAATTACCAAAAGTACAAGCGGTATCTTTGACCACGGACAGATTGGGGGTCATTACAAAAGTCACGGTAAACAATCTGGGTGATGTCGCTCACGTGCTCACGGGCCCCGATCTCGTTGTCTCCGTGGAAGCACGTTTGCAGCCAGGTGAACGACCATCCATTGGTGTGATGTTGGAGCAAGAGCATGGCATCGGTATCACGGTGGTCGCCACACATGTTGATTCGTTTATGCCGATTTGTGGGCCAGATGGGTTGTGGCGTGCAACAGTGGCTTTTCCAGACCTCAAACTACACAGTGGCAGCTACGTTTTGAGCGTCTACCTAGCCGATGAGCAAGGCCTTGTGATTTACGATGATTGGCATCATTGCAAGCGATTCAACTGGACATACACAAGCAGATTACCAGGGTTGTTGCAATTGGAGCATCGCTGGACTTGAGTACTCTCAGGCACGCAGCCAGCTTTTGACGCGAGTTTGCCAGCGTAGGGGGATTTTCCGGGCAACTGACCGCATCACTGGCATCGCACGAACGTGTACCAGCGCACTTAAGGCCTTGCCTTTAAGGCCCCTTGACGCTGACTCCACCAACCCAACTCCGATCCGGTGAGCGTCAAGAAAAGAAATATCAACGGGTGCAAGATTGGGCGTTGTCGCCAAGCCTGCTAAGTAGTGGTTCTTGTAGGACCAATTGTCTTGTGTGTGTTCATTTGCCATGGGCTGCATGGCCCAGGTCAACCGTGGTGCAATACCGTTGACGAAATGCGCCGATCGCAAGTTTTCAATGAATTCAAGCATCTGAGCGCTTGGCAAATCCCAATTGACGAGCCAACTCCAACTGCGTCCACTGAGTCTCTCTGGAAAAGCACCCAAGTTCGGTGCCAGTACAGGCAAACCTGCAACCAGGCAGGCACTGAGCGTGTAGCTATATGTTTCAGGCCAAACAGCTGGGAACCATATCAAATCTGGTTTCAGCCATTCAAGCAGTTGAGGCAAATCCGCTTCCTCATAAGCGCCGTGAACGGTTAAAGCAGCTTTGGGTTGCGTATTTAAGCTCCTGTAGGCGTGCCCCAAAAGATGAAACTCGACGGGCGTTCCTCGCTTTGCCGCCAGAACCGCGACATCCTCCAGCAAGTCGGCACCTTTGATGCGACTCATCCCACCGAGTACTGCTACACGGAGCTTGGCACCAGGTTTCAGTGGCACCACGGTTGGAGTCCGCAGAACGCTCAAGTCCGGAATATCTGTATGGGGGGCATGCTGCAAATTGGTGAGTGGCAATACTCGTAGCAAGTGCTTGCCCGTGTCTCGGGACGGCGTTAGCACGTAGCGGGCGCGCGTGAGTAAATGCCCATGAACGCGCCGCCAACTGACGATGTCTAAATTCCCTGGAGCCGGTGTCGCTTGAAGACACTTGACACATTGGCTCTCACCTTCTTCTCCACAATATCTGTCCGTGTGATCGGTCAATGAAATCTGCGGACAGATGGAGAAGTAGTCATGCGCCGTGATGTCCCAGCTTACGCCCATTTCGTCACCCAAACCGAACACTTCCCCATGATGTCCGAGCAAGTGATGGTAGTGAATATGCACCACGCCGAGTGCCTGAAGCGCCTGCAAAAAGACGGGCCACTCTTGCGGCAACCGAAAACTCAAATTGAGTGTCCCGCCGTCCATCGAGGTGGTGTTTAGCAGAATTGAACTTCCCGGAATAGGAGTCAGCGTTAAGAACTGAACTTCCTTGCTCAAGTGCGTTGCGAGTTCATTCACATGCCGTAACGTACCGCCAGCACGGTCATGCAGAACTGCCAGCACACAAGGCTTGCCCGACGCTCGAATACGTGCCACGTCAAGGGACAACCTTGCCTTTGCGGCAGGATCCGAGGCAACAAATCGGTGTACCTCGGGTTCGTAGCCGGGATGCAGCCGGCGCAGTTTTTCAACTGCTTCCCGTTCGCGGGTCGACTTGCTGTCGCCAAAACTGACGCCCCCCGTGTGGAGCACAAAGGTATCAAGTGCGTGCAGGTTGCGCCATCCCAAACCACTGGCGCGGCAGCAAAAGTCATTCTCTTCACCATAGCCTTTGCCGAATTGCTCCACGTCGAATAAACCAACCTCGTCCAAGCAGTCGCGCCGGATGTACATGCAAAATCCCACGCCGGTTGGCACGTCGACTACCTGCCCGGGGTTTACCTGCGCACAAAGTCGGTCAAGGCTTGCAGTGTCCCATCCGAACGGAAGCTCGTTCGGTTGGCAAAACTTTGGGTAACTGCAGATCGTCGCGTTGTTTGAAAACGGCGTAACGCTAGCAACTCGCTTGTCGCTGTAGGCGGCCAGCCGGAGTCGATCAAGCCAGTCGTTGGCGACTTCGGTGTCGCTGTTGAGCAGGAGAACATCATTGCCATCACTGACAGCCATCCCCCTGTTCACCGTACCGACAAACCCCAGATTAACTGGGTTTTCCAGTAAAACCATTCGCTCATCATTCGGGCAAAACTCGCGCAACCACTGCGTGAGTTCTGGATCAGGGCTGCAATCGTTCACAACCAAGAGCCGCCAGGGGGTTGTGCACTGGCTTCGCAAAACCGATTCAATGCACAGCTTGGTATCTTCCAGTCCTTTGTAAACAGGAACGATGATGTCTACGGTTTCTGTTCGAGCTTGGTCAAGCGAGAGCTCCGGGCTCGCGACTTCAGACTCGCGCTGAACGGGTCGTC
This sequence comes from Comamonadaceae bacterium, assembly GCA_013297875.1. GTDB lineage: Bacteria > Pseudomonadota > Gammaproteobacteria > Burkholderiales > Burkholderiaceae_C > JAAFIW01. The sequence continues at coordinate 5,581 of JAAFIW010000033.1, forward strand.
GACCAAATAAATCAGATAGAAACATTTTTGCATGAACCAGAGGCCGAGTAGCCCGAAACACAGTGGACTTTTCTATCCATTGAAGGTGATTGATCAACGCGTCCATGCGCACCTTGACCTGCGACTCCTGAGTCCGAAGCAGCAACACTTGCCGGGCCAGGAGATTCTTTTCCAACACCAGCCCCTTCTTTTCGCTGATCAGTATGCGATTGTCGTTCGCCAGCGCCGAATAAGATGCTTGTTGGACAGTCAGGCGTTCGCCGCTGACGCGGGTTGCCTGCAGCAAGTCATTTCTGGCGTTTGCTGTCGCAATCTGGCTTTCGTGCAACTCTGCGAAAGCCTGCATCTTTTCTGCGTGGTTGCGTTGGGCATCGCTTCGGGCGGCTTCAGCTTCAGCAAGAGCATGTTCAGCCTCCCGCTTCACTTGCATCAACTCATTCAACGCAGTCACGCGTTCTGTTTCGTGTTTGCTACGCAGCTGAGTCAATGCCTGATTCGTTTCGGCTAAATCCCGCTGTAGGGATTGAATAGACAAACTGGCTTCCAACTGGGCATCAACCCAGCGGGCGTTTGCCAACTGCGCGGCCTGTCTTAATCGACTCACCTCTTCATTCAATGGCGACAGTGATTGCGCAAGGGTCAAGTAGTCGGCTGACATGGGCCAGCCAACCTCGACTTCGAGTACGCCATCACCCGATTCCATACAGGCGCGCACGGTTTCAGCAGGGATCGGCAACTCAATCCACGGATCATCTCCGTACAACAGCGCGATAGCAGACGATGTCGCCCACGGTGTACGCAAGCTCATTTCATGTTGAGGCGCGTCAAAGAGGGTGGCAAGACCGTCGGTGCCCATAGCCCAGGACCAGACGACCTGGTTCTTCGCAAGCAGCTGGATTTTGTGCAGATGAAGAAAACCAGGGCGATCCGCTGGATCCAGTCGCAGTTTGGTAAATCCCGAAGATGCGGGCAAGGTGAATCGCAAAGTCTGATGCAAGGCACCTATTTCACCGGTCGCAACCACCTTTTGATCTTCTTGAAACCCAGTTTCATCCCCGACATACAGTTGTGCAGAAAACAGCGCCCTCGCCATATCCGGCAAGCGGGTTTGAGGGGCTGGTGCGAGTGCGCCTGCTGAAAGCTGTGCAACGACCAGCAATTGGTAAACGGCCGCGTCCGGTAAAGAGAGCAGGTAGCGATGTACGGCGGGTGGCAGTCGATCCAGGGGCGTTTTGAATTCCGAATCAACTGGCGGGAGATCAATCGTGTCTACCTGCATGCAATGCCAGCCGGACTGCTCTAAAAAATCGCACAAGCTCTTGCGGGTGAAGAATCGCAAATGTGTTCTATCGAGAAGCCCTTCATCCCGGTACGAAAAATCCCCCTCCATCAGCTCTGCAATCAAGCCGCAGTAGGCGGCATTGGGTACAGAAATCAGCAATTTTCCGTCCGGTTTCAACAGGTTGCGACAGCGGTGCAACACAGTTTCTGGTTGTTTCAGGTGTTCAATGACATCGGCACAGACGATGAAGTCGTAGCTGTGTGCTCTGAATGCATCCACCCATTGGTCAGAATCAAGGTCGGCCACATCAACGCGCCGGTAGTAGGGGCGGGCAAGACTCGCCTCTTTCTCGTTGTAGGTCACGCCATCCACATCACACTGCAATTGGCCGTTCAGATAGCTACCCAGCGCACCGCTTCCAGTTCCCAAGTCGAGCACGCTGGTGCCTGCATGGATGTAGCTGGCAATCACTGAAAGCGAGGTTCGCTGATCCTGCGAGATGCTTCTCAAATAGACATGGCTTGCGCCGACAAGACTTGTCATTGCTTGGACAGAACGGATCGAATCCAATCAGGATGATCAAGATACCAATGCACCGTGTCTTTGATGCCTTGTTCAAAGGCAACTGCCGGTAACCAGTTCAGATTGCCAGATATTTTGCTGTCATCTATTGCATACCGCCGGTCGTGCCCGAGTCGATCGGTGACGTGCGTCACCAGTGAAACATAGGACTGGCCGTCTGATCGGGGTTGTGCGGCATCGAGTGTTGCGCAAATGGTTTTCACTACATCCATGTTGCTGCGCTCCGATCGACCGCCAATGTTGTAGGTATCTCCGGGCACGCCGTTTTGAAGAACCATGCGCAAAGCGCTGCAGTGGTCATCCACATGTAACCAGTCCCTGATTTGCTGACCATCGCCGTATACAGGCAGTGGCTTGTTGGCCAAGGCATTCAAAATCATTAATGGAATCAGCTTCTCCGGGAATTGGCGTGGCCCGTAATTGTTGGAGCAGTTTGTCGTGAGTGTCGGTAGACCATAAGTGTGGTGATAAGCACGTACAAAATGATCAGATGCTGCTTTGGAGGCCGAATAGGGGCTGTTCGGTTCGTAGCGATGCAACTCGGTAAAGGCCGGCGCATCTGGCGAGAGTGAACCAAAAACCTCGTCGGTCGAAACGTGCAAGAAACGAAAATCAGAGCGACAGCCAATGGAACGCCAATAGGCCAAGCTTGCATCGAGCAGCTTCAGCGTGCCCACCACGTTGGTTTGGGCAAAGGCAACAGGCGCGGAAATGGAGCGATCAACATGGCTCTCGGCTGCGAAGTGAATGACGGCGCGTGGTTGGTGCTTTTCCAGCAGTTCTGCAATCAGGCTTGTGTCGGCGATGTCGCCCATCACAAAACGGTAGAACTCATTGTCTTCAACGCTGGCCAAGCTGGCCCGGTGGCCCGCATAGGTCAACAAATCAAGATTCACCAGTGTTTCTTTTATCTCCCGTACCCACTGCAGCACGAATGCAGATCCAATAAATCCGCATCCCCCGGTCACTAAAATCATGGTTAATGCACTACCTTACTAGAGCGAAGCAAAAATTACACCGGCCTGATTGTACGTGTGCCCTGCGGCAGCCATAACCCGAATGCACACCCCCAACATCACGGTCTCTATTGTCAGCCACGCACATAGCGATTCTGTCCGCCAACTCGTTGACCAGCTGAGCAGATTGCATGCTGGCCGCATTGCGCATGTCGTCATCACACACAACCTGCCGTCTGCGTACTTGTTCCCGTCGCCCGAGCATCTACCTTTCGAAGTGACCGAGCGCACCAATACCAGGCCATTGGGGTTTGGTGCCAATCACAACCTAGCCTTCCAGCATTGCAAAACCGACTACTTTTGCGTGCTCAACCCCGATATCACGCTCAACACTGATTCCGTGTGGACCAACCTCCTGGCGCAATTTGAGGATCCAGACACAGGCTGCGTTTACCCAGTGTCGCTGGCACCGGACGGTTCGATTCAAGACAGTGAGCGGGAGCTGGTGACGCCCTTGGCCTTGTTGCGCCGTCACGTGGCAGGCTTGCCGCCTCGCCGGGTTGATTGGGTCAGCGCCGCCTTTTTGCTGGTGTCGTCCAAGACATGGCAAGGTATAGACGGTTTTGATGATCGCTACCACATGTATTGCGAAGACGTTGACTTTTGCTTGCGATTACAACTGGCTGGCTGGACACTGACTCGAGGATCTGCCAGCGTTGTCCATGTCGGCGCGCGGCAAAGCAGGCGTCAATACCGGCACTTACTCTGGCACCTCGGCAGCCTGCTTCGTCTGTGGTTGAGTCCGGTCTTCTATCGTTATCGACGTCAGATTGCAGCCTTCAAAGCCTGAGTTCTGTCAGGTCGGCAGCTGGCAAAGATTCTGACGGGATAATCCGCACTGCTCCCAGTCACCAACGCCCTCTATGCTTTTTTTGCTTATTCTCTGTACCGCGTGCGCTTTTCTGGCAACGGCAGCGGTCATTCGACTGGGCATTGTTCATGCGCATGACCCCAATATGCCGCAGCGCTTTCATACCGGCAATGTGCCGCGTCTGGGAGGTATTGGCATGTTTGCTGCCTGCACCGTGGGGTGGGGTTGGATGGTGCTGTCCGAGTACCTGCAATTGCCCAACCAGATTCGCTTTGACTGGTGGATGGCGGCCTGTTTGTGGTTCACTGCTGCGCTCACCTGGGCGGGTGGTGTGTACGAAGACTTCACGCAAAGGGTAAGGGCCAGCTACCGCCTGTTGTTGACAGTCGTCAGCGCGGTCATTGTGGTGTTTGCGCTCGATCTGCAGGTGGCGCGTTTGGGCCTGGGTGCTTTTGATGCGTTGTGGCAGGTTTCCGTGTGGCCAGGCGTTTTGCTGGCTGTGGTGGCCATTGCCGGCTTGCCCCACGCCTTCAACCTGATCGATGGCTACAACGGCCTGGCTGGCCTGGTGGCGTTGATTTCATGCTTTGCCCTGGCCTATGTGGCGATACAGGTCGGAGACCGACAACTAGCAGCCGTTGTGTTGGTTTTGGCCGGATCGACTGCCGGTTTTCTCGTGTGGAACTACCCGCGGGGCCTTATTTTCGCTGGTGACGGTGGTGCCTATCTGTGGGGCCTCATCATTGCTGTTGCCAGCGTTTTGCTGGTACAGCGACACCCGCTGGTGTCGCCCTGGTTTCCGGTGCTGTTGCTGATTTACCCGGTGTGGGAAACGCTTTTTTCGATTTATCGCAAAGCCTCAAAAGGCCGTTCACCGGGCGTTGCCGATGCACTGCATTTTCACCAGCTAATTTTCCGGCGAATTGTTCGGGAGGTCTTTCATGACGACGAGGCCCGGCGCATGTTGATCCGCAACAACCGAACCTCGCCCTACCTGTGGGGCTTTACCGTGCTGACGGTATTGCCCGCCGTACTGTTCTGGAGTCAGACAGGTACGTTGATGATTTTTTGTGCCATTTTTGTTGTGTTTTACGTCTGGGCGTATGTGAGCATCATCCGCTTCAAGGTGCCGCACTGGCTCAGGCGTTGAATGGGGCCGAACCCCTCGGGCATTGCGGCACAATGAATTTTTGCGCATCTTCATCCACCGATTTCTGCACAAACCCATGACCGATCTACCCATTATTTCCCCGCGCGACAAGGCCGAAATTCTGGCCCAGGCACTGCCTTACATCCGCAAATTTCATGGCAAAACCATGGTCATCAAGTACGGTGGCAACGCCATGACCGATCCTGCGCTGCAAGCGGACTTCGCTGAAGATGTGGTGCTGCTCAAACTGGTCGGCATGAACCCGGTCGTGGTGCACGGCGGCGGGCCACAGATCGAAACCGCGCTGAATCGTCTGGGCAAAAAAGGCCAGTTTGTGCAAGGCATGCGGGTCACGGATGCCGAAACCATGGAAGTGGTTGAATGGGTGCTGGCCGGTGAAGTACAGCAGGACATCGTCGGGCTGATCAACCAGGCCGGTGGCAAGGCCGTGGGCCTGACAGGACGCGATGGCGGGCTGATTCGTGCGCAAAAACTCAAACTGACCGACAGAGACGATCCAACCAAGGAGCACGACGTCGGGCAGGTGGGTGACATTGTGGCCATTGACCCCAGCGTGGTGAAAGCGCTGCAAGATGACGCCTTCATTCCCGTCATCAGCCCCATCGGATATGGCGAAAACAACGAGAGCTACAACATCAATGCCGATGTGGTGGCCAGCAAACTGGCCACGGTGCTCAAGGCCGAAAAGCTGGTGCTGCTGACTAACACGCCGGGCGTGCTGGACAAAAACGGCAAGCTGCTCACTGACCTAACCGCACGGGAGATTGACGCCCTGTTTGCCGACGGCACCATCTCGGGCGGCATGTTGCCCAAGATCAGTGGTGCGCTGGATGCCGCGAAAAGTGGTGTGAACTCGGTGCACATCATTGATGGCCGCGTGCCCCACGCCATGCTGCTGGAAATTCTGACCGAGCAGGCCTTTGGCACCATGATCAGAAGTCATTGATGGCCCCCCAGAACGCCGAATTGCTGTCCTTCGGGGCAGCCGCGGAACCGGCTTCGCCAGGCCGCTGGCTGCGCCCCCCTGGGGGGGAAGCGCCGAAGGCGCTTCGGGGGGGGGCATAGCATGCGCTTGCTTCTCGTGGAAGACGACGTAATGGTGGCCAGTGGCATCAAGCTGGGCTTGACTGATGCAGGCTATGCGGTGGACTGGGTGGGCAGCGGCGAGCGGGCCGAAGAGGTGCTGAAAACCGAGGTGTTTGACCTGGCCATCATCGACATTGGTCTGCCCAACATGGATGGCCTGGAATTGACCCGACGCCTGCGCCGACCCGAGGTCGCCAGCCGCGCGATGCCGGTGCTGATATTGACGGCTAGAGATGCGCTACAAGACCGTGTGCGCGGCCTGGACATGGGTGCCGACGACTACATGATCAAGCCATTTGAGCTGCCCGAGCTGCTGGCCCGCCTGCGCGCCTTGCTGCGCCGCTCGCAGGCGGCTACGTCGGCTGTGCTCAGTTTTGGTCCGATCGAGCTGGACACGGCCAACCGCCGCGCCAGCGCCAACCGGGACGGGCAAAGCGTCAACATTGAGTTGGGGCCGCGCGAATGGACGGTGATGGAATACCTGCTGATTCATGCGCCCAAACCGGCCAGCAAAGACAAGCTTTTGCAGGCGCTTACGGGCTGGGATAAAGAAATCACACCCAATGCGGTAGAGGTTTACATCTCGCGCCTGCGCGGCAAGCTGGAGCCCCACGGCATCGCGCTGCGCTCCATCCGTGGCTTTGGCTACCGGCTGGAAATCGCCGATGTCCCGCCCGCCTGAGCGCTTCCCCTTGCCCTTGTTGATGCAAGGGCAGGCCGCACCGGTGTCAGTGCAGCCACCCGGCCCGCTGATGTCGACCGTTGCCGGTGCCTTGCGGCCAGGCTTGCAGCGCCGTTTGCTGGGCATGCTCATCATTCCGCTGGTACTGTTGGCGGTGCTGAACATCTGGCTGGACTATCGGCTGGCCGACGACACGGCAGCGCAGCAAGACCAACGCCTACAGGCCCTGATTCCCCTGGTGGCCGACTCGGTGATCGCCCCAGGTGCCCAACCCGGCGAGCCGCCGCTGCTGATGCTGGCACCGCCCGTCGAAGAGTTCGTCAAGGACCGCCCCGGTTATGCCGCTTTCAGCCTGATTGATGCCGACGGCAAGCCCTTGCTGGGCGAGCGCTGGCTGGCCGCCCTGCCGCCCACCAGCCGGGAGCCCCAGTTCAATAGCGAAGAAAACCGTGGCGTCACCTGGCGCATCGTGCGCCAGCGCGTGCAGACCGTGGCCGGCGAACTGGTGGTGACGGTGGCCGACGGATCCGATCCGCGCCAGAAATGGCTGCACTCGGTCTTCATGAAAGTGCTGCTGCCCAACCTGTTGTTGCTGATCGTGGCTTCGCTGGTGGTCAACTGGGCTGTGCGTCGTGCGCTCAGGCCGCTGCTGGAGTTGAAGGAAGCCGTTGAGCGCCGCTCGCCGCGCGATCTCAATGCGATCGATGAACACACCACGCCCGAGGAGGTGCGTCCGCTGGTGCGCTCGCTCAACCGCTTGTTCGATCTGGTCAACGCCCAGGCCGACGCGCAGCGTCGCTTCGTGGCCGATGCCGCCCACCAGTTGCGCACGCCGCTGGCCGGTTTGCAGTCGCAGGTGGAAGCCTGGGCTGCCGTGGCGCAGCGCCAAGCCGACAAACACGATCTGGAAGGCAGTTCGGATTCAAATCAGCCTTTTGTGCAAGCCAAGAGCGCTCAAGCAGCTATTATTTTAGGAGTGGATCAAGTCAACAAACTGCGCAGCGCCACCCGCCGCACCTCGCAATTGGCCAACCAGTTGTTGGCACTGTCGCGGGCAGATGCCCGCAGCATGCAGGCCCAACCCATGCAAACGGTTGACTTGAAAGACCTGTGCGAATCCATTCTGGAGCAGCAGCTGGATGCCGCCAGCGCCAAGCAGATCGACCTGGGGCTGGACGCCCAACCCGCCACCGTGCCGGGTCACGACTGGCTGCTGCGCGAGCTGCTGGCCAATCTGGTGGATAACGCCGTGAAGTACACGCCACCCGGCGGCACCGTCACCCTGCGCTGCGGCTACCAGCGCATCACCGAAGGCCTGCTGGCCGGCCGCCAGCTGCCATTTTTAGAGGTGGAAGACGACGGCCCCGGCATCGCCGCTGAAGAACTGCCGCACGTGATGGACAGGTTTTACCGGGTGCAGGGCACCGAGGGTGAGGGCAATGGCCTGGGCCTGGCCATTGCCGACGAAATTGCCCGGGTGCACCAATGCCAGTTGCTGCTGGGCCCTGGCAACGGCGGGCGGGGCTTGAGGGCCAGCCTGGTGTTCCCGCTGTAGGCGCGGAAAGCCCACATTAGCGCTACGTTATTTGTAGCTTCTTGAGCAGTATTCACAAGGGCTGAAGGCGCAAAACGCTCCAATTCATCACTTCTTGGCGCTGCGGATCTTCATCAGCTGGTTTTGTGTGTCGATCCACAAATCCATGCCCACGCTGGCACCAATCGAGGCGTAGACGCGGGTGAGTTTGTTGCGCATGCGGTCGGCTTCAGCGGCGGGCAGTTCGTTGACCTGCATGCCTTTGGCTTTCAGGTCGGCCACGGCTTTGGCGGCCTCTTCGCGGGTGTCTTTGCGCTCAAAGTCGCGGCTGGTTTTGGCGGCGTCGGTCAGGATTTTCTGCTCGTCTTTGGACAGCTGATCCCACCATTTTTTGCTGACCAACACGATCCACGGGCTGTACACGTGGTTGGTCACTGTCATGTACTTTTGCACCTCGTAGAACTTGCTGGACAAAATGGTGTTGAAGGGGTTTTCCTGGCCGTCAACGGTCTTGGTTTCCAGCGCGCCAAATAGCTCGGAAAACGCCATGGGCACGGCGTTGGCACCCAGGGTGTTGAAGCTGGTTAAAAACACGTTGTTTTGCATCACCCGCAGCTTGATGCCCTCCAGGTCTTCCACCCGGTTCACCGGGCGCTTGCTGTTGGTCAGGTTGCGAAAACCGTTTTCCCAATACACCAGGCCCACCAAGCCTTTTTCCTGCAGCTTCTCGCGGATCTTGTCGCCCACCGGGCCGTCCAGCAGCTGGTCGGCTTCTTTTGCGTTGCTAAAGAGAAACGGTGTGTCCCACAGCGCCATTTCTTTGGTGATGCCCACCAGGGTGGCGGTGGAGCCCACCATCATTTCCTGCGCGCCGCCAATCAGCGCCTGCTGCATTTGCACGTCAGGGCCCAACGCTGCCGCGCCGATGGCGCGTACCTTCATTTTTCCGCCCGAGGCCTTTTCCACGGCCTCAGCAAACACCTTGGCCGCACGGCCCTGGTTGCTGGCTTCATTCAGGCCATAGCCAAAGCGGATCAAGCGGGGTTTGATGTCTTGCGACAACGCGCCAAAAGACGCAGAAAGAGCGGCTGCGGCAGCCAGGGCCACGACGGTACGGCGAACGAGTTTCATGAAGGTCTCCTATTGATCTTGGGGAAGTTTGCGGACAGGGAACACGGGGGCTAACGCATCCACGCCACCGGCGCGGTCACGATTTGGGGAAATACGACAAACAGGGCGAGGATGAACAGGTAGGTCACCAAAAACGGGTTCACGCCCTTGATGACCTGGCCCATGGACAGACGGCCCACGCCGGCCACCACGTTCAGCACCGTGCCCACGGGCGGCGTGATCAGGCCGATGGCGCCGTTCAATACAAACATCAGCCCGAAGTACACGGGGTCGATACCTGCTTTTACGGCAATCGGCAGCATCACCGGCGCAAAAATCAAAATGGTGGGCGTCAAGTCCAGCGCGGTGCCAATCAGAATCAGCGTGAGCATCATCACGGCCATCAGCAGGCGTGGGTTGTCGACCAGCGGGCCCAGCCAACCGGTCAGCACGCTGGGCAGACTGGCCAAGGTAATCATGTAGCTGGCCACCTGGGCACCGGCGCACAAAAACATCACCACGGCGGTTGTCTTGGCTGCACGCACCAGCACGCCATGAAGCTCCGCCACCTTCATTTCGCGGTGGATGAACAGGGCCACCACCAGCGCATAAAACGCTGCGACCACGGCCGCCTCTGTCGGTGTGAACACACCGGTTTTCATGCCGCCGATGATGATGAGCGGCATCAGCAGCGCCCAGAAAGCCTTGCCGGTGGCCCGAAAGCGTTGGCCCATGGGCAGCGGCTGACCCGATGGCAAATCAATGCGGCGCAGCACCCAGCGCCAGGCAAAAATCAGGCCCGTGCCCATCATCAAACCGGGCACGATGCCGGAGATAAACAGCGCCGAGATCGAGGTGTTGGTGGTCACGCCGTAAATCACGAACGGCATTGACGGCGGGATGATGGGCGCGATGATGCCGCCCGAGGCCACCAGCCCCGCGCTGGTGTGCATGGGGTAGCCCTGCTGGCGCATCATGGGCAGCAAGATGGTGGCAAGCGCCGCGGTGTCGGCCAGTGCCGAGCCGCTCATGCTGGCCATCAACACCGCCGCGCCAATGGCCACATAGCCCAGGCCGCCGCGAATGTGGCCCACCCAGGCCTGCGCCATTTCAATGATGCGTTTGCTGATGCCGCCGGAGTTCATCAACTCACCGGCGAGAATGAAAAACGGCACGGCTAGCAGTGGAAAACTGTCCACCCCCGCCACCAGGTTTTGCGCCAGCAGCTGCGTGTCCCAAAACCCCAGCACCCAGGCCATGCCCGCGCCGGTGAGCACCAGGGCCAGTGCCATGTTCATGCCAATGCCCATCAGCAGCAACATGCCTGCCGAGAACACGATAAATGCCAAACCTTCATTGCTCATGGTGTGCTTTCGTTTGTTTGACGTGTCACTCGACGTCCACGCCGTGCCCCAGGTGCAGCGGCTTGTGCTTAATCAATTCCCACAGCGCCATCACGCAGATCGCGCTGCCACATAAAAACGCTGGCAGCGGCAGCAGCGCGGTGGAGTAACCCAGCACCACCGATTGCCCGCCCAGGCCCACCACCACCTGCTGCCAGCCGCCCCAGGCCACCAGGCCGCTGCCCAGGATGACCAGCAGGCGAATCAGCACGGTGGCTGCAGCCAGCAGCAGCGGTTGACGGTGCAGCGCAGCCACCAGCGAGGTAAAAGCCATGTGCTCACCCAGCGGATACGCGGCGGTGGCACCGATGAACACCATCCACACAAACAGCAGGCGCGACAGCTCTTCGCTACCGCTGTAGCCACTACCAAAACCGTAGCGCAACACCACGTTGATGAAGACGGCAACGGCCATGATGGCCAGGCACAGGGCCAGCGCGTGGTTGGCCAGGCGTTGCAAGGGGCCGGGTGATCCGGCGTGTGTGGAAGGCGTGGTCATGCAGACACTTTCTGGGGTGCAGGGGTGGTTTTGTCGGCGGCCAGCCAGGCCACAATTTGCTGGCACAGCTGCTCGGGTGTGGCCGTCGCATCGACCCGCAACACACCTGGCTCACCCACCGGTGATTCCAGGGTGGCGAACTGGCTGTCTACCAGCGTGGTGGAGAAAAAATGCTCGGCGGCGCGCGCCAGCACACGGGTACGCGCCTGCTCGGGGCTGATGTCCAGAAACACAAAGCGCAGGGCAGGGCAGGCCTGGCGCAGGCGGTCGCGGTAGCTGCGTTTCAGGGCCGAGCAGGTCAGCACCAGGCCATGGGTGTGGCGGCGCAGCTCGTCGGCCAGCGAGGCCAGCCAACCGTCGCGGTCGGCGTCGGTCAACGGCGTGCCGCTGCTCATTTTTTGGCGGTTGGCAGCGCTGTGGAAATCGTCGCCTTCCATCAGCAGCAAGCCAGTTGCCGCTGCAAGCGCCGAGCCGCAACTGGATTTGCCGCAACCGGCCACGCCCATGATGACGATGGATTCAGACATGTTGAGTGGTGTGTGTCGAGTGTTCTGGATAGCGCTATCCAATTGATCTATAAAAATAGCGATCTTTTGCTTGATAAAAAAAGATCGCTTGGCGTGTTGATATATTTTTTAGGACAGCGCTATCCTATGCCAACATGATCATTTGACACTCAGTATTTACCCTTGCAAACCATGAATTCCCCGGTTTCCCGCCCCCGCGCCACAGGCCGCGTCACCCTGGCAGATGTGGCCCAGTTCGCTGGCGTGAGCCCCATCACCGTCTCGCGTGCGCTGCGCGGTGAGCGCGCGGTGAATGCCGAGTTGGTTGAGCGCGTGCGCGCTGCCGCGCACAAGCTGGGCTACGTGCCCGACCCGGCAGCCCGCTCGCTCGCATCGCAGCGCGGCACGCATGTGGCGGTGTTGATTCCCATGCTTAGCAATGCCTTGTTTGTGGATCTGCTGGATGCCGTGCAGCGCACGCTGCGCCCGGCTGGCTACCAGGCCTTGATTGGCGTGACGCACTACGACGCCAGCGAAGAAGAGCAACTGCTGCGCGAGCAGTTGCTGCACCGCCCTGCGGGCTTGCTGGTCACCGGCGTGGAGCGCAACGAGGCCACACGCAATTTGATTGCGCAAAGCGGCGTGCCTTGCGTGCACCTGATGGAATCGTCCAGCGCGCCGGGCCAGTACAGCGTGGGCTTTTCGCAAGCCAAAGCCAGTGCCGAAATGACCCGCCACCTGCTGCAAGGCAAGCGCCGCCGCATCGCCTTTGCTGCCGCCCAGCTGGACGCCCGCACCCTGCAACGCCTGGAAGGCTGGCGCGGCGAAATGCGCGCCGCCGGGTTGCACGACGCCAAGCTGGAATGGCTGAACCCCGCGCCCTCCAGCCTGGCCCTGGGTGGCCAGATGTTTGAACAAATCATGGCCCAGCGGCCTGCGGTCGATGCCATCTTTTTCTGCAACGACGACCTGGCCCAGGGCGCGCTGCTGGCCGCCTTGCGCCTGAAGGTGCCAGTGCCCCAGCGCGTGGCCATTGCCGGTTTCAACGACCTCACCGGCAGCGACCAGATGCTGCCGCCGCTGACCACCATCCGCACGCCGCGCGCCGAGATTGGCGTGGCCGCTACGCGCATGCTGCTGGCGCTGATCAAGGGGCAGGCGCTGGCTTCGCCCGCGGTCGATGTGGGCTACGAACTGGTCGTCAGGGGTAGTACCTGAACGGCACCGGGCAACGCAAAACCCCTGTGCGAGAATCATTCGCACACACTTGAATACCCCCCATGCCGTCCGTCTCCACCAGCCTGTTACCCGCGAGTTTGTTTCCTGACGCTGCGGCGCAGGGCAGTGTGCAAGAGCCATCGCTTGCGCTCGAAAAAACAGAGCCCGAAGGCGACGCAGCCGCTCCCGCTGCCCGCAAGCGCCCCAAGCCCGGCGAGCGACGCACCCAGATTCTGGAAACGCTGGCCCGTATGCTGGAGCAGCCCGGTGCTGAGCGCATCACCACCGCTGCGCTGGCCGCCCGGCTGGATGTATCGGAGGCCGCGCTGTACCGGCACTTTGCCAGCAAGGCGCAAATGTTTGAGGGCTTGATCGAGTTCATTGAGCAAACCGTGTTCAGCCTGGTGAATCAGATCAGTGCAGGCGGATCGGGTGCCGACAGCAGCCTGCGCCAGACCCGCCAGATCATCGTGATGCTGATGCAATTTGGCGAGAAAAATCCTGGCATGACCCGCGTGATGGTGGGCGATGCCCTGGTGTTTGAAAACGAGCGGCTACAGCAGCGCATGAACCAGTTTTTTGACAAGGTTGAAGCCACCCTGCGCCAGACCCTGCGCCCGGCCATTGAAGCCAGCGGCTCCACCACACCCACGGTCGATGCCCAGGTGCAAGCCTCGGTGCTCACCGCCTTTGTGGTCGGGCGCTTGCAGCGCTTTGCCCGCTCGGGCTTCAAGCGCCTGCCATCCGAGTATCTGGAGGCCAGTCTGGCGCGGTTGCTCTAGTGTGGTGAGTCATTCTCGTCAGAACTTAACCGATCGCTGGCATCGCTCGTCTCCAACACTTGTGAAATTTATGACACTTGTTTTTAACCTGAACAGCGGTCTGGTGCGAGCCTTTGCGGTGCTGGGGCCAGACATCTTGCGGGGCGCGGTGATCGTGGCGATGGTTTTTGGCGGCTTTACCGGCAACGCATTTGCAGCTGATAAAGCAACAAGCAACGCCGCAGCAAAAGGAAGCGATCAACCTGCTACAGCGGGCGAAACTGCCAAAAAACAGGTTCGCTTTGACAAAGACAAGCAAGCCATGCCAGCCGCGCCCGCTGTACGCCCAGGCCCATTAAACGCCGACGTGTTGCGGGCGCTGCAAGAGATCCCGCCATTGCTCAAGCTGCGCCAGTTTCCGTTGGCGGCAGTCAAGAAAATTGGTGAGTCTGGCGATGCGCGTTTGGCTTGGTATTTGTTTGATCTGGCCCGTTTTGCAAGACGCGATGCCGTCAATGATGTCGCTGCTGCGTTTGAGCGATTAACTGGCACACGGCTGCCCGCTGACGCCTACACCGCCATGGGTGATCGCCTGCTGGCCTGGGACTTGCCCGCCCCGCCGGGGTACCGCGAACTCAAGCGCGATTTGTTTTTGCAAATCGAACCCAAATGGGAGCCGTTTTTTGCCGATGCCGCATCGGCTATCGACTGGCGTGCCGTGGGCTGGGGCGGCGTTTTTATTGACGACAGGTCTGATGCCACGCAAGGCCAGGTGTGCCCCCGTGGTTGTATTCCGGCTCTGGATCAACCCAAGGTGACGCCAGCTGCCAATGGCAACTGGTACCCCGACAGTGCGGTTGTGTTTGGCATCGTGATCAACGGTCAAGCGCGCGCGTATCCCAAGAACATCATGGAGGTGCACGAGATGGTGAATGACACGCTTGGCAATCGTCAAATCGGAATTCCCTATTGCACCCTGTGCCTGTCGGCGCAAGCCTACTTCACGGATCGTGTGCCCGGTTTCAAGCCTCTGCTTCGCACGTCGGGTTTACTGTCGCGGTCTAATAAATTCATGTACGACATTTCGACCTTGTCTGCGGTGGATACTTTCACCGGCCGGGCAATCTCCGGGTCGCTTCACAAGGCGGGCGTGGTGCTGCCGCAAACCAGCGTGGTCACCACCAGCTGGGGCGAATGGCGCAAAGCGCACCCGGACACCACCATCATTGCTGAGGATGGCGGCGTGGGCCGAAGCTACCCGCTTGACCCACTTCGAGGCCGCGACAGGGACGGCCCCATCTTCCCGGTGGGCGATGTGGATCCACGCCTGCCAGTGCATGAAGTGGTGCTGGGCGTCATGTCACCTAGCGGTATCCCGTTGGCGTTTCCACGGGTTGCCGTTCAATTGGCACTTGGCGCCAAAGAACCGGTGCGGCTGGCTGGCGTCGAAGTGCGCAGTTCTGCGGGCGGCTTGCGCGCATTTGCCGACAACACGGAACTTGTCAGCCATGAAGCTTTTTGGTTTGCGTGGAGCCAATTCCGTCCAGCAACCCAGCTGTGGGCAAGGCCCAATTGATCGATGCCATTCGCCGCATTGTCGGTTGCACGGGCCGATTGACCCCTGTCTTGGCTCTATCGTTTGCTCTTTAAATCGTGGTATTTTGCTGGTTGCGCCTGACCCAAGCGCGATAGGCAAAATGCATGTTGACAGACTATTGTGTGCACTCCAAGCCGGCAATACGCAGCAATACCCAGCAATACGCAGCAATACCCAGCAATACCCAGCAATATCCAGTTGTCGCCATCCACAAACCCGAACAGACTAAAGCTAAGTTTTATGAGCATGAACATGTTTTTCCGGGCCTTTACCCAGCAGCAAATTGACGAGATGGAAAAGGATCACAGCCTGATTGACAAGCTGGTAGAAGACGAGCAGCACCTTGTCGAAGGCTGCGTTGATACGGCGTGGGACTTGCTCCGATTGGTACTGGATGGCGCAGGCATCACTGCCGGCGAGTTTGTCGATGGCGTGATGTTCAACGGCTGTTTTCTGATGTCAGCCGATGAGGTGAGGCATCAAGCAGACATCCTGTCCAAGTGGACGCATGACGAGGTTCTGCAAGGTTTGCGCAATGTGGAAGAAGACGCGTATCACGCAGAGGTCTACCAGGAAGACGAAGACGATTTCATTGAGAAGTTTGACGAACTGGTCGCGTTTTACCGCGAAGCCGCTGACAAAGGCCTCGCTGCCCTGTCATACAACGCCTGATGGTTTGCTATTATTTGTGTAGCGACTTGACCATAAATTACCTGGGCAACAACCGGTTTTGATTATGCAAATCGACCAGGCGGGTGTGCGCATGGGCTTACACGCCAGCGGTGCGCTGTGGCTGCCCGAGCACCGCACCGTGTTGGTGGCTGACGCGCACTTCGGCAAAGCCGTGAGCTTTCGCAAGCTGGGCGTGCCCGTGCCCAGCGGCACCACCAGCGAAACCCTGCAACGCCTGACGCAGCTGCTGCTGGACACGCAGGCCCAGCGCTTGGTTTTTCTGGGCGACTTCCTGCACTCGGCCCGTTCGCACGCCCCCGCCACGCTGGCTGCGCTGGCTCTTTGGCGCAGCCAGCATGCGCAGCTGGGCATTACCCTGGTGCGCGGCAACCACGACGACCGCGCAGGCGACCCGCCCGCTGACTTGAAGATCCAGGTGGTCAACGAGCCCTTGCCGCTGGGCCCGTTTGCGTTGTGTCACCACCCCCAGCCGGTGCCCGGTGCCTATGTGCTGGCCGGCCACTGGCATCCCTGCATCACCCTTCACGGTCGTGCGCGCCAGCGGCTGCGTTTGCCGTGCTTCTGGCTGGGCGCGCAGGTGGGCGTGCTGCCAGCGTTTGGTGCCTTCACCGGCATGCACCCGATTGACCCGCAGCCAGGCGATCGGGTGTTTGCCATTGCCGATGAGGTGGTGCGTCACATCAGTGCATCTGGCGAGCACGCAAGAAGCTACTAAAATAATAGCTGCTTGAGCAGTAAACATATGGGCTGGAGCCCTAATATCTTACAAAACCCCACATTTGCCATGAGACTCCAAAACAAAACTATCCTGGTCACTGCCGCTGGCCAGGGCATAGGCCGTGCCAGCGCGCTGGCACTGGCCGCCGATGGCGCGCAGGTGCTGGCCACCGACGTGAACCCCGCATTGCTGGAAAGCCTGCAGGGCGTGGCGAATGTGCAAACGCAGGTGCTGGACGTGCTGGACAAGCAGGCGATTGCGCAGGTGGCCCAATCCATGCCCTTTAACGTGCTGTTCAACTGCGCCGGCTTTGTGCATGCAGGCGCAGCGCTGGAGGCGACCGATGCGCAGTGGGAATTTGCCTTCAACCTGAACGTGCGCTCGCAGTTTTGGGCTATTCAGGCGGTGCTACCGGGCATGGTGAAAGCCGGTGGCGGCAGCATCATCAACATGGCCAGCGTGGTCTCCAGCATCAAAGGCCTGCCCAACCGTTTTGTCTACGGCACGACCAAAGCGGCGGTGATTGGCCTGACCAAAAGCGTGGCGGCAGACTATGTGGGCCAGGGTGTGCGCTGCAATGCCATTTGCCCCGGCACGGTGGACACGCCGTCCCTTGCAGACCGCATCAACGCTTACGATGACCCTGCGCAAGCCCGCCAGGCTTTCATTGCCCGCCAGCCCCTGGGCCGCCTGGCCACTGCGCAGGAGATTGCGCCCTTGGTGGTATTTTTGGCCAGCGATGAGTCGGCCTTTGTGACCGGGCAGGCTTACGCCATTGACGGAGGCATTTCCATTTAGATGGTGGCATTTCAATTTAAGGAGACACGCATGAAACTGGTTCGTTACGGCAACCCTGGCAAAGAAAAACCGGGCCTTGTGGATGCACAAGGCCACTTGCGCGACCTGAGCGCCGTTGTGCCCGACATTGGCCCCGCACAACTGAACGATCCTGCGCTGGCCAAGCTGCGCAAACTCAACACCGACAAGCTACCCGCCGTCAAAGGCAAGCCCCGCATCGGCTGTCCCGTGGCGGGCATCGGCAAGTTCATCGCCATCGGCCTGAACTACGCCGACCATGCGGCTGAATCGGGTGCGCCGATTCCCAAAGAACCCATCGTGTTCATGAAAGCCACTAGCTGCATTCAAGGGCCGAACGACGCGGTGATGCTGCCCAAAGGCTCAAAAAAGACCGACTGGGAAGTGGAACTCGGCGTGGTGATTGGCACCACCGCCCGCTACGTATCGCAAAAAGACGCGCTGCTGCATGTGGCGGGCTACTGCGTGATCAACGACATCAGCGAACGCGAATACCAGCTGGAGCGCGGCCCGCAGTGGGACAAAGGCAAAGGCTGCGACACCTTCGGCCCCATTGGCCCTTGGCTGGTCACACGCGACGAAGTGGCCAAGGTACAAGCGCTGGGCATGTGGCTCGATTTGAACGGCAAACGCACGCAAACCGGCAACACCAAAACCATGATCTTCGGCGTGGCCAAACTGGTCAGCTACGTGAGCCAGTTCATGACCCTGCTGCCCGGCGACGTGATCACCACCGGCACCCCGCCGGGCGTGGGCCTAGGCATGAAGCCGCCGGTGTATTTGAAGAAGGGCGATGTGATGACCTTGGGAATTGAGGGGCTGGGAGAGCAGCGGCAGGTGGTGGTGGGGTTTGTGAAGTAGGTGGGGTTTCCGTCATCTCAGGCGCTACGCGCCCGCCCCCCTTTCTCAGCCCAGGTCCTTGTCCAGCGGATCTGCATCCCCCGCAGCATCACCAGTACCAATACCGCACACACGGCAAAGCCGGCAAAACCCCAGAAATAAGAACCCGAGTAGGTCTTGCTCAAGCCCATTGCGTTGGGGACCAGGCCACCGCCCAAGGCACCGATTTCCCCAATCATTGAACCTGCGACCGCCGTCGCCATGGGCCAGCGAAGGGGCACGAGCTGGAACAGCGCGCCATTGCCTGCGCCCAAGGCGGCAAAGCACGCAATCAGCAGCAAAGTGGTGCCCACCAGCGAGTTACCGGCCAGACCGCAGCCCAGCAGGGTGACGGCCACGGTCACGAGCACGGCAGTGAGGGTGTTGATGCCGCCCCAATGGTCGGATATCCAGCCGCCAAAGATGCGCACCGCCGCACCCATGAAGGCGGCCAGCATCGACAACTGGCCTGCCTGCACCTTGCTCACGCCAAACTGGTCGTGGTAGTAGCTGGGTAAAAACGTGGCCAGGCCGATGAAGCCACCGAAGGTCACGGCGTAGATGAGCGAAAAGGCCCAGCCGTCTTTTTCAAATAGGCAGGCCACGTGCTCGCGCAGGCTGGCGTGGCTGTCGACATCGGGTGGCTCTTGCGCAAAGAAAATCATGGCCAACAAGGGCAGCAGCATGGCCACCGCTGCAATGCCATACACCGCTTGCCAGCCAAACTTTTGCGCCAGCGCCGGTGCCACCAGCACGCTGACGGCCGTGCCCACATTGCCCGCGCCCACCAGGCCCATGGCCAGGCCTTTGTAGCGGGCGGGGAACGAGCCTGAGCCCAGGCTCAGGGCTACGCCAAAGCTGGCCCCTGCAATTCCTAGCAACACGCCCATGGCCAGCAGGCTGTTGTACGAGTCGACCAGGAAATAGCCAAACAACAGCGCCACGATGATCATCACCATCTCGACCAGGGTGGCGTTTTTACGGCCGATGTACTGGGCCAATACGCCCAGCGGAAAGCGCATCAACGCGCCTGCAAAGATGGGGATTGACAACATCACGCCTTTCTGGGCGGGGGTGAGGTTGTAAGTCTCTGAAATGAAGGGTGCCATGGCACCGTTCATCACCCAAATGCAGCATGAAAAAGCGAAATAAAAAAACGCCGCGCCCAAGGTAGGTGCATGACCTGCACTGAAAAAGTTGCGGAAATAACTGGACTGAGCCGCCATGGTGCCTTCCTGAATGAATGAAATGAAAATTCACCCTCTTAGTGCGAAAAGCGTGCCAGCCTGGGGCGTCGCACAGCTGCCCCGCGCCAGCATTGGGCGCGGCCTTGCACGCAGGACGCGGTGGTGGACGTCACACACGCACAGGCTGCCGTAGCAGCCTGTGCGGCAAGCGCCACCCCGCCGTGGTGACGCACAACAAACAAGGCAAAGGTCGTGCAGCCCCTAGCCACTTTGGTGTATGCCTGGAGCTGCGGCTTGTCCACCCAGCCCTTTGGCAACGTGCTGGGCCCCTACGCATTACGCATGGGCTGGACGTTTGCCGCCAAACAGTTTGGTTTTGAAGTGAAAATAGCCTTCTGCCCAGGTAAATACTGCTCAAGCAGCTATTTTTTTCATAGTGAAAACCTCTTCCGGACAAGATCGCAGACTTCCCCTGGCTCAGGTATTTGCCTTGGCCAGCGCCAGGACGGCACGGTCAAATGCCGTATCGCTTTGTTTGCCGCTGGCGACAAAACGCATGTGTTCCAGCGAAACCCAGCCGTGGCAAAACGCAAAGAGCTGGTGAGCCACGGTCACGCACGCCACCCGACTTTTGCCCTGCATGCCTGACATGGCGGCCACTGCGTCGGCCAGACAATCCAGTGTTGACAGGGCTTTGGCCTGGCTGGCTGGCGAAGGCGTCAACTCACCACTGAAGTGGCCCAGCATCAGCGCATAGTGGTGCGGGTGCGCAAGGGCCACAGCGCGGTAGGCACGGCACAAAGCCAGCACCCGGGCTGCATCTTGTAGCGATGGTTTAACGGTCTGTTGGGCGCAGGCCAACTTGTCAAAGCCCTCATCAAACAGTGCACCCAAAATGCCGTCTTTTCCGCTGAAACGGGAGTAAACGGCCATCGTGGTGCAACCCGCACGGTCGGCCACGCGCCGCACCGAGATACCTTTGACGCCCTCGCGCTCAAAAATATCGCGCGCTGCATTGAGCAAGGCCCTGGCGGTGTCCGGTTCGGCAGCGTTGGTGGACGTATTGGGCATTGGCTTGTTCTGTTGCGTGCTCACTGCAATCCCGGTGTTGTTTTTGGTTCATTACAGTGTTATATTCTAGTCACCATAACACTGTAATGTTGACTCGCACTGCTAGGCCAACACAAGCCCAGACCATGACCATGACCCGACGATCGTTTGTGCAAACCAGTCTTGCGCTGAAAGCGCCATGGGTTGCGCAGCATGCCAGCGGCATGCCGACAGCCACAAACACGACAAAGCCCACAGATGAAAACCTGCGCGCCACCGCGCTGGTTGAAGCCACGCACCCGCGCATCGTGACGTTGGCCAAAGAAATTACCCAGTCAAGCGACACCGACCGCGCGGCCGCCGCGGCAGTGCACGACTGGGTGCGCGACCAGATTCCATTTGGCCTGTCGCGCGGGTTTTACGACACCTCTGCCTCACAGCTGCTGGACGCCAAGCTGGGTTACTGCAACACCAAGGTCAGTTTGTTTAATGCCTTGCTGCGAGCGCGCGGCATACCCACCCGCATGCGCATGATGGATTTGTCGGCCCAGGTGTTGCAGGGCTTGTTTGACCCTGGCACGCCCTATGTAGACCACGCGGTGACAGAAGTTTTTCTGGGCGGTGCCTGGGTCAGGGTCGACAGCTATGTCGTGGACAAGCCGCTGGTCAACGCTGCGGCAAAAAGACTGACCACCACCGGTGCCAAAGCCGGTTTTGGCATGCACGCTGATGGCAAGTCCGAGTGGGATGGGCGCAGCGACAACTTTATTCAGTGCCTGGACAACGGCACCATCAAAGACTACGTGCTCAAAGACCACGGTTTGTTTGCAGACGTGGCCGATTTTTACCAACGCGCCAGTGCGCCCCGAAACCGCAAAACGCTGGTGTACGGCCTGATGACACGTGTGGTCGCGCCATCGGTAAACTCGCGGATTCAAGCCGTTCGGGCGGGGTAACCCCCTTCATCGACGGCATTGCGGCACGGCCTACAAGTTCATGGTGTTTTCGATACAACCGGCAGCAAACGAACGACGGTGTTCACCAACTGTGCTTCATCTATCGGCCGGGTCAGATGTGCATCGCAGCCCGCTCGTCTTGCCTTGATGTCGTCAAACGGGTCATCCCCATGGGTCAGCATCACCACCCGGGTAGACGGTCGATTGGACTTGATCTGCTTGCAAACCTGGTAGCCGTCCATACCCGGCATCGTCACATCGACAAATATGCAGGCGTATGGCTTGGTGCTGGTTAGCGCGATAGCCTGCTGGCCCGATGCGGCGTAGTCAATATTGATGCTGAACGGGCAGAGTTTCTGGGCCAACAGGCGGCGAGTGGCCAAGTCATCGTCCACCACCAGCACCCATTCGTCATTGGCGCCTGCGCTGCATGGCTCAGATGCGCGCACACGCGCCGACGGGGACGCTGATGACACCATTGGCACGACGTTGCATGGCAGTGCAACAACCGGCTCTGGCACCGGTTGGGCCGCACAGTCGGGAGGCAAAAACGTTCGCATGAAGCCCCTCGTTGAAGATGGGCTGGATTATTCTGTTTAGAATTTTATCTGTCAATGCGATTTAGATTTTCAACGGCGCTATTTGCGCAGACGGCCTAGACTTTTTTCTCGGAGAGTTGCGAGATTGCAGTGCCTGTTGCCAACACGATGTCCAGACCGTACGAGTCCATCTTTTCCATCACGTGCAGCATGGCCTGAATTTTTGGATTGGGCAGTTGCAAAAGTTCTCGCTCAAACAGGCGGGCAGGGTCTGTGCAAAAGGCGTTCGCCAGTTTTTCCACGGCTTCCAGGCTCAGGGTCTGGTGCTTTCCTGTGATGAATTTGTGAAGCGTTGGCTGGGGAACGCCGCTCAGCCGTGACAGTTCGGTCGCGCTCTTTATTTTGTCGCGCAACATAAAGCGGGTGATGTTTGCGCGAAGTGTGTCGCTGAGTGCCATGCGCAAATTATTCGTTTGCTACTTGGCCTTATAAGTCTTTTTCGCATATTTGCAAAAATGCGAAACAGAATAAATTATCGAGCTGACGGGCACACCCGCTGCGCCCAATCAACGCTTGCAAGCGCATGCGCACACCCTGTCTGTCAACCAGGTTGATCGCCACCGACAGGCCTTTTTTGATGCAAAACAAGGGCTATCCCTTGTCAAATAAGCACAGTTAGCTACTATTTATGTAGCTAATCAGGCCTTTCGCTGCATGTCAATGCACACCAGTGACTGCTGGTGGTTCCAGCGCAGGGTGATGACATAGGGGTGCTGGCGCACGCGGGCCTTGATGCCGCTGGCACCCTGCAATTTCATGGGCGTTGAAATCTGCAAACCGGCTCCCAAGCTCTTGCGGGCGTTGCCGGCCAGGGTGTTGGCGATCTCGCCCACCGCGTCGAGCAAGTTGTGGTCTGACAGATCACGTTCGCCTTGCAGCAGCAGCAACTCGCGCAGCGGCTTAGCGGGCATGGACACCATGATCTGGCCCGTGTGGCTGCCGGTGAAGCTGATGACACCGGTGAATTCATAGCCTTGCACCTCGCCGGTGGCCAGGTAGGCCGAGGTGATTTGGGGGGCCTGGCTGGTGGTGGTCTTGAAGTAGTGGCGAACCGAGTCCACAAACAACTTCAGTTCCTGCTCGGTCAATGCGGTGTCCATGGCGGGTTCCTGGGGTTGCTGGGTTCAGCGTTGATCCATCACGTCCAGCAGGGCCAGCTGCAGCTGCTCGTCGGTGAAGGGCTTGGCCACAAAGCCGCGGGCGCCCTGCTTCAAGGCGGCAATGGCGGTGGTTTTGTCGCTCAGCGCGCTGACCACCAAAATGTTGACTTTGGGCAGGAGTTTCAAAACCTGTGTGATGCATTCAACCCCATCCATCTCGGGCATGGTCAAGTCCATGGTCACCACATCGGGCAGGGTGGCACGGGCGATACGCACCGCTTCGGCGCCATTGCGTGCCAGGCCCACAATGGCCACGCCGCTCAGGCCACCGCTTTGCACGATGCGCGAGATCCGCGAACGGATCATGCTGGAGTCATCCACGATCATCAGGCGCATGTTGGGGCTTTCTGGGTGGAGGTGTACAGGTCTCAAGCGGCAAACGTCAGCCTGAATTCGGTGCCCTTGCCGGCGCTGGAGTGCAGGGTCAGGCGACCCGCCAGTTTTTGCACGTTCGACTGCACCAAATCAAGCCCGACCCCCCGCCCGGCGTGGGTTGACACCTGGTCGGCGGTTGAAAAGCCGGGCTTGAAGATGTGGGCCACGATCTGTTTGTCGCTGAACGCCTCCAGTTGATCGCTGGTGTACCAACGCAGATCCAGCAGGCGCTGGCGAACCCGTGCGGCTGACAAGCCGGCACCATCGTCCTGCACGGAAAGCATCCAGTCGGTCTCACCCCGCACCAAGGCCACTGCCATCGCACCCTCGGCTGGTTTGCTGGCTGCGGTACGGCTGGCAGGCGCTTCAATGCCATGCACCACGGCATTGCGCACCAGTTGCACCGCCACCTCGCGCACTAGGTCGCGGGCTGGGCCGGGCAGGTCGGCCTGGCTGCCCATGCGCACCACCGGTTCCACCCGCTTGCCATGGTCGCTGGCCACTTGAAGGGCAAGGCGCGTCAACGCCTCGTTGATGCCCAGGCCACCGGGGCCTGCATCGCCTGTTTCTTGCGCAAGGTCGCGCCGCAAGCCCGTCAGGCCTTTCAGTGCGGCTATTTTGCTCAGCAGGTCTTCCAGCGGCAGCGGCAGGCTGAGCAGGGCGTCGCCCAGGTTGCCGGTTGCGCCGCCCGACTGCCGCACGCGTTGCAGATCACTTTCAAACTGGTGCGCCTGGGTGGCCACACTGTCCAGGCCCAGCGTGGCCGCATCGCCCTTAATGGCGTGAATGCGCCGCGCGGCCTTGTCCAGCGCTGACACGATCAGCACCTCGCTGTGCACGCTGGAGGTGCCACGCAGCAAGTCGTTGACTTCCATCAGGCCTTCTTCGGCACGCTGCACAAACTGGCGCAACAGGGCGGGGTCGGCCTCGAAGGCTTTGAGCAACATGCCAAATTCGTTTTGCGAGCGCTGGCGTTCGCGGCCCAGTTGGTGTTCCAGCGCCACGCGCTCGGAGATATCTTGCACCGTCACCAACAGATGGCGCACTGCCTGGCCATCCTGCACCCGGTTGAAGTGGAACGACAGATAGCGGCAAGCGTCTTGCCCCAGCCGGTTGCGGGTGGTCACCTGCACCTCAGACAGGGGGTTGATGCCTTGCACCAGCGCCTCTTTCACATGCGGTGAAAACAGCAGGCCGGCATAGTCCCGCGCGTCCTGCAAGGCTTTGGGTGACACCAGCGGTGCCAAAACCTCAAAGAAGTCCTGGCCGGGCACCAGGGGTTGGTCGAACAGGGTGTGCGCTGATTGCGACAGCTGGGTACCCAGCTTGAAATCGGGCGTCATCAAAAACAGGCCTTCACGCACGCTGCTCAAGATTTCGCGGTTCTCATCGTTGACCGCCTCAATGGCTTCATCCGAGCTGCGCAGGCGGCGCAGGAACTTGAACAGAATGAAGGCGAAGTTCAGCAGCGCCAACACAATGCCCACCGTCTGCACCATACGCAGCGTGTTGGCCCGCTGGGTCGCCACGGCTTCCAGTGCGCTGGTCAGCTCGTTCATCAGGCCCAACAGCTTCAGGTTGTTGCTGCGGGCATAGTTGCCAGCCAGTTGCAACTGCTGCGGGCTGGCGTTGCCTGATAGCACCGGTGCGAGGGCCTCCTGGTAAGGCTCCCAGATGGCTTGTGCACCCGCCAATATGGCGGCCGCTTGGGTGCCTTGTGCCGCCTCCAGAAACACCGGCTTGCCATCGCCACCTGGCACATTGGCACCTTTTTGAAAACCCTTGAGCGTGGTGTCAAACAGCTGCACCGCGCCCCGCAGTTCCTCCCGCGCGGCATCGGTGCTCTGGCCTTGTAGCTGCGCCGCTTCCACCGACAGCAACGCTTTGGCAGTGCGCTGGCTCAGCATGCGCTGGCGGCCTGACAGGTTCACGCTGACGGCATCCTTGGCGATCTGGAATGAGGTGTAGAAATTGAGCACCAGCACGCCCAGGTCCAGCAACAAAAACAGGGCCACCGCCAGAATGATCTCGCGGTACTTGCCAAAGGCAAACTGCCTTGTTACTGGCTTCAATGTTGCTGGAGCAGCTATCTTTTTGGCAGTAAAAGACGCTTGCCTGGCAGGTTTGGACGGCAGCACGGCAGACATGTTGGTTCCTCGGGGTGCGTGTGTGCGTACCCTCAAGCGGCCAGCTTTTCCACGTGCGCTTGGCGGGTGTACAAAAAGTCGATCACGGCTTTGCGGTAGCCCAGGTATTGGGTGCTTTCGGCCAGCGCCACGCGGTTGCGCGGGCGGGGCAGGTTGACGGCCAACACCTCGCCAATGGTGGCAGCCGGGCCGTTGGTCAGCATCACGATGCGGTCTGACAGCAGCACGGCTTCGTCCACATCGTGCGTCACCATCACCACCGTGCTTTTGGTCTTTGCCACGATGTCCAGCAACTCGTCTTGCAGCTTGGCGCGGGTCAGCGCATCCAACGCGCCAAACGGTTCGTCCATCAACAGCACGGCCGGCTGCATCGACAGCGCCCGTGCAATGCCCACCCGCTGCTTCATGCCACCCGAAATTTCGCCCGGGCGCTTTTGCGCGGCAGGGGTCAGTCCGACCAGCGCCAGGGCCGCGTCGGTGCGCTCCTTCAGCTTGGCTTTGGATTCGGCCGGGATGCCTGCATCACGCGTCTGGCCAAACACCCGCTCCACTGCCAGGTAGACGTTTTCGTAGCAGGTCAGCCAGGGCAACAGCGAATGGTTTTGAAACACCACGCCACGATCCGGCCCCGGGCCCTTGATCTCGCGGTTGGCGCAAATCAGCGCACCTTGCGTCGGCGTGGTCAGCCCCGCAATCAGGTTCAGCAAGGTGGACTTGCCGCAACCGCTGTGCCCGATCAAGGTGACGAACTCGCCCTTGGCCACGGTGAGGTTGACGTCACGCAGCGCCTGAAAGGTGCCTTTGGGCGTTTTGAAACTCTGGGCTACGCCTTGAATTTCGATGTACTTGGTGGTGAGGTTGTCGCTCATGGTGTGCTTCCTGTCAGATGGTTTGCTTGCTAAGAAAAGGGGTCAGTTTTTGAACGCAGAGGTCGCAGAGGATTCGCAGAGGACGCAGAAGAAGGCAAAGAAAGGGATGCAAAAAAGAAGTCTAAAAATTTTTGGCTGTTCCTTTTGCGTCCTCTGCGCAAGCTTCGCGTCCTCTGCGTTCAAAGGCTCCCGCTTTTAGGTCTTGACCTCTTCAAACGTAAATGCCGTCGCAATCTTGATCAACGTCCACTCCAGGATCAAGCCCACCAGGCCAATCACAAAAATGGCGATGATGATGTTTTTGACGTTCAGGTTGTTCCACTCGTCCCACACCCAAAAGCCAATGCCCACGCCACCGGTCAGCATCTCGGCCGCCACAATCACCAGCCAGGCGGTGCCCACTGCCAGGCGCACACCGGTGAGCATGTAGGGCAGCACGGCGGGAAACAGGATCTTGGTGACGATCTTCCATTCGCTCAAATTGAGCACACGGGCCACGTTCATGTAGTCCTGCGGCACGCGCTGCACGCCCACGGCGGTGTTGATGACCATGGGCCAGATGGAGCAGATAAAAATCGTCCAGATCGCTGCCGGGTTGGCACCTTTAAACACCAGCAGGCCAATGGGCAACCAGGCCAGCGGCGAGACCGGGCGCAGCAGGCTGATCAGCGGGTTGAACATGCGGCTGAGGAAGGTGAAGCGGCCAATCATGAAACCCAACGGAATGCCCACCAGCGCCGCCAGACCGAAGCCCAGCGCCACGCGCTTCAATGAGCTGTAGATGTTCCAGCCTATGCCCTGGTCGTTGGGCCCCTTGCTGTAGAACGGGTCGCTGAATACGACCACTGCTTGTTTGAAGGTCTCCAGCGGCGATGGGATGCCCGTGCTTTTGATGGACACCAGCGCCCAGATGCCCACCAGCAGCGCCAGGCCCAGAACAGGCGGGATGACTTTGAGCAGCAGACCGCGCCAGTCGTAAGGTTGGCGTGTTGGAGGCATGAGTTTCGCGGCGTTTTCGCTCTCCGCCCTGGTATTGATTGCTGAAGCAGCTACAGTCTTTGTAGCAACCACAGGCTCCGATGCCGCACCCAGCGGCGAATGAAAAACAGCGCTGACCATGATTTATGCCTTCACTTTGAAGCTATCGGCGTACTTGGCCGGGTTGCTGCCGTCCCACACCACGCCGTCCATCAGCTTGCTGCTGCGCATCTCGCTCTTGGGCAGGCTGACTTTGGCAGCGGCAGCGGCCTGCTTGTAGATGTCGATCTGGTTGACCTGCTTGGCCATCGCCAGGTAGTCCACGTGATCCTTCATCAAGCCCCAACGTTTGTGCTGGGTCAAAAACCACATGCCATCGGACAGGTACGGGAAGTTGACAGCGCCGTCGCCCGAGAACTTCATGAAGTTCGGGTCGTCCCAGGTCTTGCCCATGCCGTTTTGGTAGCGACCCAAAATGCGTTGGTTAATGGCATCAACGCTGGTGTTCACATAGCTCTTGTCGGCAATGGTTTCTGCCATCTTGGTTTTGTTGCTCAAGCTGGCATCAATCCATTTGCTGGCCTCCAGAATGGCTGCCGTCACGGCGCGTGCGGTGTTGGGGTTCTTTTTGACGAACTCAGCCGTGGTGCCCAGCACTTTCTCCGGGTGGTCTTTCCAGATGTCCTGGGTGGTAATGGCCGTCATGCCAATGCCGTCAATGATGGCGCGGTGGTTCCAGGGCTCGCCCACACAAAAACCGTCCATGTTGCCCACGCGCATGTTTGCCACCATTTGCGGTGGTGGAACGGTGATGACTTTTGCGTCTTTGATGGGGTCAATGCCGCTGGCCGCCATCCAGTAGTACAGCCACATGGCGTGGGTGCCGGTGGGAAAGGTCTGGGCGAAGGTGTATTCGCGTTTTTCGCTGGCCATCAACTTGGCAAGCGAGGGGCCGTCCACCGCGCCCTTGTCGGCCAGCTTTTTGCTCAAACTGATCGCCTGGCCGTTGTTGTTCAGGGTCATCAGCACGGCCATGTCTTTTTTCGGGCCCGCGGTACCTGCGTGCACGCCATAAATCAGGCCGTACAGCGAATGGGCAAAGTCCAATTCGCCACTGACCAGCTTGTCGCGCACGCCGGCCCAGCTGGCTTCTTTGCTGGGAACAATTTTCACGCCGTATTTCTGGTCGATGCCCAGCACCGAAGCCATCACCACGCTGGCGCAGTCGGTCAAGGGAATGAAGCCAATCTTGACTTCCTTCTTTTCAGGTGCGTCCGACCCTTGGGCGTGCACCACCGCGCGCAGCGCAGGGGAAATACCGGCTACACCCACGGCGGCTGCCTGCAACACGCTGCGGCGCGAGAGCTTGTCTTTCAGAAAATCTGTCATGGCCTGGTTTCTTTCAAAAAGTAAAAAACAAATGCAAAAAGGCGTCCGCACTCAGCACACAGTTGCTGGTGGGGACGCCTTTGTCCTGTTCATCAAACTAACCCGCTACACCCGCCATTGGGTGCCGCTTTCTGGGACCGTCGTTGGTCTTAGGATTAACTATGCAAAGCTCATGCCAGCCCGGTGAGCCCTTTAATTGCTACGTTATTCATAGCTGCTTGTGCAATAAACATATGGGCTGATAGCACTTTTCATCAAAAAAAGCGCTGGATGCACCTTGGTTGTGCATTGCACCAAATTTGAGGGCTGGGGACGGGCTTGACCGGACGCGAAGGGTGCGAAGGTGCGCGAAGGACGCGAAAGAAGTCAAAAAATTTGGGCATTCGTTTCGCGCTTCGCTTAAGGAACCTCCGCAAAACCCCCTGCGGTCTGCGATCAAACGGCCTTGGGCGCATCGACTGCGTTGCTTTTCTTGCCAATAGCCCGCTATTGGCAAGAAAAGACGCCTTGCGCTGCATCCCAATCCGTTCGCCGCCGTTCCGCAGGAGGTTTTGCAGAGGTTCCCCCCTTTCGCGTCCTTTGCGGCCTTGCCCCCGAATCCCGAACCCCCGAGCTACCCCAGCATTTCGACGACATCCAACATCCGCTGCGCCACCTCGCCCACGCGCAGGCCCTTGTCCATCGCGGTCTTGCGCAGCTTGTCGTAGGCCTCTTGTTCGCTCAAGCCCTGG
The DNA here is from genome assembly GCA_013297875.1 of Comamonadaceae bacterium. Lineage (GTDB taxonomy): Bacteria > Pseudomonadota > Gammaproteobacteria > Burkholderiales > Burkholderiaceae_C > JAAFIW01. Next base: position 35,386 of record JAAFIW010000033.1, read on the forward strand.
CGTTGCATCAGCAGGCCCTTGGCGCGGTCTATGGTTTTGCGGTCTTGCAGCTCTGCGTTGCGCTGGTGCAACTCGGTTTCGGCTTCGGCCAACGCCTGGCGCAGCGCCTGCTCGTGCTGGAAACGCGCCATGGCCACGTCCAGAATGGGCTTGATGCGCTGGGGCGAAAGGCCCGCCACGATGTAGGCCGACACGCCAGCAGCCACCGCGTCTTTCACATGCCGGGTGTCGTCGTCGTTGGTGAACAGCACAATGGGGCGGCGGGCATCGCGCGTGGCCATCACCACATGCTCCAGCGCATCACGCGCCTCGCTCTCGGCATCCACAATCACCATGTCGGGGCCCAGTTGCGCCAGCCGCTCGGTCAAAAACGCGTCGGCCGGCAGCACCGCCACCAGGTTGAAACCGTTTTCCAGCAAACCAATGCGCAAACTGCGCGAGCGCTCGGCCTGCGCCAGGTCTTGCGCATCCTGCGAGTCGGCCACTGCAAGATCAGGGGCCACCACCACGATTCGTAAGGCATCTTTCATGGGGGAAGCAGCGCAAGATTCGCGCCAGCCAGCACCGCGATCCATGGGTTTGCTACATTGCCCCGCATGACTGATTTATCTGGCAAACACATCGTTTTAGGCCTGTCTGGCGGCATTGCCTGCTACAAAGCGGCGGATTTTTGCCGCGCACTCATCAAAGCGGGTGCCACCGTGCAGGTGGTGATGACCGAGGCCGCCGGGCAGTTCATCACGCCAGTGACGATGCAGGCCCTGAGCAATCGCCCCGTGTTTACGTCGCAGTGGGATGCACGCGATGCGGCCGGCGTGGCCAACAGCATGGCGCACATCAACCTCACGCGAGAAGCCGATGCGATCGTGATCGCCCCGTGCAGCGCCGACTTCATCGCCAAGCTGGCTCACGGCGCGGCCGACGACCTGCTCAGCCTGATGTGCCTGGCCCGCCCACTGGGCACCGTGCCCCTGCTGCTGGCCCCAGCGATGAACCGCGAAATGTGGGCGCACCCCGCCACCCAGCGCAACCTGGCCCAGGTGCAGGCCGACGGTGCAACGGTGTTTGGCGTGGGCAAGGGCTTTCAGGCCTGTGGCGAAACCGGCGACGGCCGCATGCTGGAGCCGCAAGAGTTGCTGGAAGACCTGGTGGCGTTTTTCCAGCCCAAGCTGCTGGCGGGCCACCACGTGCTGGTGACGGCCGGGCCCACGTATGAGGCGATTGACCCGGTGCGCGGCATCACCAACCTGTCCAGCGGCAAGATGGGCTTTGCCATCGCCCGCGCGGCCCATGAGGCGGGTGCCCAGGTCACGCTGGTGGCCGGCCCGGTAAGCCTGCCCACGCCGCGCGGTGTGACGCGGCTAGACGTGAAATCTGCACAAAATATGCTGGCCGCCCTTGCAGAACCTGCTCAAGCAGCTACTGTATTCATAGCATGTGCTGCGGTAGCCGATTGGCGTCCCACCCATGCCGCTGATCAGAAAATCAAGAAAGACGGCAGCGGCCAGACCCCGCAATTGCAGTTCACCGAAAACCCCGACATCCTGGCCACCGTGGCCCAGTCACCGCGCGCCAAGTCCGGCGCCTTGTACTGCGTGGGCTTCGCCGCCGAAAGCCAGGATCTGTTGGCCAACGCCCAGGCCAAGCGCCTGCGCAAAGGCGTGCCCCTGCTGGTGGGCAACATCGGCCCGGCCACGTTTGGGCAAGACGACAACGCGTTGCTGCTGGTCGATGCGAACGGTGCTACCGAACTGGCGCGTGCGCCAAAGCTCGTGCTTGCTAGGCTTTTAATAGCTGCTGTCGCAGAGAGAATGAGGGCTAGAGCGTGATTCGCGCCAAAAGACCTATCGAAGTATTTCGAAATACCAAATTGGCAAAACGGTAATACAATTAAACCTATGAGAGCCCTATCCATCAAACTGCCCGACCCTTTGTTTCACGACTTGGCTGCCCGCGCCCAAGCCAGCGCTACCAGCCAGAGTGAAGTGGTGCGTGCCGCGTTGGCCGCTTACCTGAACGCCGGTGCCACCAACCCGACGGCCTCTTGTGCGCAACGCGCCAGCCGTTGGGTGGGCCTGATGCAAGGCCCCCAAGACCTTTCCACCAACCCCGCACACTTGGACGGATTCGGTCAGTGAACCCGCCGGTGGTGGTTGACACCGGGCCGCTGGTGGCACTGTTGAACCAGTCAGACCATGCCCATGCCTGGGTGATGCAGCAAATGGCCGATCTGCGGCCCCCATTGATCACCTGCGAGGCAGTGCTGGCCGAGGCCACCTACCTGACCCGGCAAGTGCCCGGTGCCCGCATCGCCCTGATGGAGATGGTTGGCGAAGGTTTTTTGAACCTCGGGCTGGCGGTGGCCGACCAACACGCGGCGCTGCTGACCATGATGCGCCGCTACGCCGACGTGCCCATGTCGCTGGCCGACGCCTGCCTGGTTCGTCTGGCTGAGTTGAATCCGAAAAGCACCGTTCTCACGTTGGATCGTGATTTTGTGGTCTACCGCAAAAACAGCCGCCAGGTCATTGAGCTGTTGTGCCCCTGGTGAGCTCATCAACCCGAGATTACCCCCATGAACATCGACATCAAAATCCTAGACACCAGGTTGACCGACCAACTCCCCGCCTACGCCACCCCCGGCAGCGCCGGCCTGGACTTGCGGGCTTGTATGGATGCGCCCATCACGCTGGAAGCCAATGCCTGGCGCCTGGTGCCCACCGGTATTGCCATCTGGCTCAAAGACCCTGGCTATGCGGCGCTGATCCTGCCGCGTTCGGGCCTGGGCCACAAACACGGCATCGTGCTGGGTAACCTGGTCGGCTTGATCGACAGCGACTACCAGGGCCAACTCATGGTCAGCGCCTGGAACCGCAGCGACGTGGCATTCACCCTGCAACCCATGGAGCGCCTGGCCCAACTGGTCATCGTGCCGGTGATGCAAGCCACGTTCAACGTGGTGCAAGAGTTCCCGCCGACGGTGCGGGGTGAGGGTGGGTATGGGTCGACGGGGCGGTGAGGGCGCACCCGTTTCACATCGGCGCCACAACGTACTTGAGTAAGCCGATTTACCCTTGAAGGAGCCTCGGTAAAGCCACGGCAAGTCAGCCCGAGCCTTTGTTCGGGCAGGCCGTCAGGCTGAAACTAGCTCAATAAATCTATATTTCTAGTAAATTAAATTTATGTGCTAGGATCTGCCCATGAACACGCCGAAATGCACCCCTGCTCTGACTGACTCACAAGCTGCCCCGATGTTGGCGGCACTGGGCAGCGAGGTGCGCTTGAAGCTGTTTCGCGTGCTTCTGCGCAGTGGCTGCGAGGGTTTGAGCGTGACGGGTTTGCAGCGTTTGGTGGAGATTCCCCCGTCAACGCTGGGGCATCACATCAGCGCGTTGGTGGCCGCTGGGTTGGTGTCGCAGGAGCGGCAGGGGCGAGAGCTGTTTTGCCGTGCTGAGTTTGCCGATATTCGTCAGCTGAGTGCGTTTTTGCTCAGTGAATGCTGTGCCGGGGTCTCGCATGAGACCAAGTCAAGCCTGCAAGCTGAGGCGGTGTGAAGTTTCTGCGCCATTTCAGTTTGTTTTTTTTGTTCGTTATTTTCTATTTTATTAGAAAGATAGTTTATGAAAACCCTCACCACTCCACTTGCTGCCAACCGCGCACATCGATTGATTCAGCATATTCAGGCGTTGCCTGTTGATCGCGTCTGGCTCGTCATCGGGTTGGTCTTGCTGGCTCTGGCCGCGCTTGACCGATCTCAATTGCCAGCCACCTTGACCTTCATCGGCAGGGCGAGTTGGAACACATTTGGGTTTTTGCTGCTCTCGGTAGGGCTGACTGCTTATGCCAAGGCCAGCGGTGTGGACAATTTGATTTCACGCGCGTTCAGTGGCCCGCCTTTGCTGGCTGTGGTGAGTGCTGCATTGATGGGAGCGCTGTCACCGTTTTGCTCATGCGGTGTGATTCCAATCATTGTGGCTTTGCTCGCCATGGGCGTGCCGCTCGCGCCTGTAATGGCTTTTTGGTTGGCTTCGCCATTGATGGATCCGTCGATGTTTGTGATGACCAGCGCAACGCTGGGTCTGGAATTTGCGGTGGCCAAAACAGTGATTGCTATTGGCATCGGCTTGGCTGGCGGCTTGGGTGCCTATGTGCTCACGCGCCAGGGCTGGATTACCGATGTATTGAAAGAAGGCGTAGGCAATGGTGGCTGTGCTGGCTCGAAAATCCGCAGTCCCAAAGCCGTGGTGTGGGCATTCTGGAAAGAGCCTGCTCGCGTGAGCACCGCGCTTGCCAGCTTCAAAACCAATGCGCTTTTTTTAGTGAAGTGGCTGCTGCTGGCCTTTGCGCTTGAAAGCCTGATGGTGGCGTATTTGCCGCGTGACTTGATTGCACAGGTGGCAGGCGGCACTGGATTTCTACCCGTGTTGCTGGCCACCTTGGTGGGCATCCCCTCCTACCTCAATGGCTATGCAGCCCTGCCCTTGGTGAGCGGCTTGATGGAACAAGGTTTGTCACAGGGCGCGAGCATGGCCTTCCTGGTGGCCGGTGGCGTGACGTCGCTGCCCGCCGCAATGGCCGTTTGGGCCGTCGCTCGCGGGCGCGTGTTTGCGGCGTATTTGGGGCTGGCCTTCATCGGCGCTTTGACCAGTGGCGTTTTGTTTGGCCTGTGGAAGGGGTGATACGTTGCCGCAGGTTGCAAGCAAATCACTCTTTTGCTTGCAACTGCTTGACTTTCACGCGAGCCGCTTAATTGATGACGACTAGTTCACCTTCAACAAAGCATCCAAGGAAAGATGCCGATACACATCTGCCTACCCGCCGCCAAAAGCAATACGACTCTCCATGCACTGGGTACTTGCTCCGGTGAAGATTCTGATTATCAAGAGTCTTTTCCAATTAGGTTTGATACTGAACAGCGTTCCTGAAAGTCAGTTGTCAAGCATGGTCAAAGGGTTTAAGGAAACGCCAGTGTAGGGGGCAACCTGGCTGTCCGGTTTCCTGAATTCTTTCTTTAACGGCTGTTCG
>JAAFIW010000043.1 GCA_013297875.1 Comamonadaceae bacterium
GGTGTGACGATCAGGAAAACCATCGACACCCTGATTGCGACGCGGTGCATTGAAAGCGATTATGCGTTGCTGTTCAGTGATCGGGATTTTGAGCCGTTTGTGGAGCACTTGGGGTTGCGCTCGGCAATCTGTGACGGCTGATTGATGATTTCGCTGGAGGTGTCGCAGTACTGCCTGCTGATGGGGCACATGCGAATCGTGTTCGGGGAGACGCTGGCGGAACTGAAGGCGAATACCTACATTCGCAAGGGGTGGCTGGAGGTTTGAGTTGCGTGGGTCAGGTTTTCGGGGCGCCCGTCCGGCGCACGTCAAGATTGATGATCGGCGATCTAAGCACCAAGGTGGGCCTTTAGCGCAGCGACAACACCTTCACCAGCTTTTGTCGCGGCTCCCGCTGCGAATTTTTTGGCGACTGATATAAAGAAATTCCGCTGATCGTCGGTGCTTTCCTTCTTCTTGGCCTGCTCGTATCCGGAGGCGAAGCTTTCCAATTCGGCTCTGTCGAATACGGCGCGCAAAACTTTAAACAAGCCTGATGCTGTCACCTTAATGATTTCTGTATTGAACGAATGATCGAATATTTGCTGATAGTTCTTCAACTGTCCCTGTAGCCAGTTTTTTGCCAGAGAATCTTCAATTATTAAGCAAATCTTCTCTCCGTCTACGTCAATTGTGGCTTTACTTAATGCCGCTAAAAGTCGCCCTTTGGCTTGGTCCTCTATGCGCCCGCCGAATTTCAAGGCTGCTTCATATCGAAGTTTCTTAATTTTTGCTGCAGGTGTTTTCACTCGTTCGCTAACGGTCTGATTGCTGTGGTGTGCCATTGGGCCAGACCCATGTAAGCCATAACAATCGAGAAGGTGCATGACCAGTGCGTCAATGTCAGATTTTGGCATTGCGCCGAGGCCAAACTTCAAATAGTTTTCGAGAAACTCTTGCTCAAACTTGCTCATATTTTATTTTGTAAATAAATTTGCGACAATTACTTAACAATCCAGGCATTGCGTATCAGCTTTTCTGATACAGCCCGCACCGGGTTTGAATTTTTCTCTGACTTGCATGGTTCCTCTCACGTAAAACAGGCTCAAAGCCTCCGCTGCTGGCGTAAATCGTTACGCCGTCAAAGCGCTGGGAGCATAGTTTTTCATTTCGATTTGGCGCGTAAAAAATTCACGATCGGTCCGGTTACACCTCGAACTCGACGATGTGCGCTCGAACAGCCACACTTTCCAGCAGAACAGCACCGCCATGTCCGCCCGATCAAGCTGGTTGCCACGCCTCGATCGGGTCAGTCGTATCGACCGGGCGATGCCGCGCTTCGTAAGCCTGCATCAGCGCCAGCAGGATCTCGAAATGCTCGTCCGCCAGATCTGGCTCGGCGTCGACGCAGGCCTCTACGGAGTTCCCCGCAGCTTGTCTCCAAAAAGACAGGACCACACCTCCCGCCTCTCCTAGACTGCGCCGCATGGCCCGGCGCACTCGCTCCCCCCGGTCGGGCCGCCCGCTAGCGCAGGAGACCCGCACCCCATGACTGCCACATCCACCCGCCACGGCGCCGTCGCCGTCATCACGCTGGACAACCCGCCCGTCAACGGCCTCGGCTACGACACCCGCCGCGCCTTCGCCGCCCATGTGCAGGCCGCGGACGCCGATCCGGCCGTCACCGCCATCGTCATCACCGGCGCCGGCAAGGCGTTTTCCGGCGGCGCCGACATCAAGGAGTTCGGCTCACCGAAGGCCATCGCTGAGCCGAACCTGCTCAGCCTGATCCGCCTGCTGGAGAGCTGCTCCAAGCCCGTCGTCGCTGCCATCCACAGCGTCTGCATGGGCGGCGGGCTGGAACTGTCGCTGGGCTGCCATTACCGCGTGGCCGCACCGGGCGCCAGCATCGCGCTGCCGGAAGTGAAGATCGGCCTCGTCCCAGGCGCGGGCGGCACGCAGCGCCTGCCGCGCGCCCTCGGCGTCGAAACCGCGCTGAACATGATCGTCTCCGGCGACCCGGTGAAGAGCGAAGTCCTGGCCCAGGTGCCGGGGCAGAAGCTGATCGACCGCCTGATCGACGGCGACCTGCTGGCCGGCGCGCTGGCCTTCGCCGAGGAAGTCGCCGCCGTGCGCCCGCTGCCGCTGGTGCGCAACCTCAAGGCGACCCACCCCGAATCCGACGCCTACTTCCAGTTCGCCCGCAACACCGCCAAGGCGATGGCGAAGAATTTCCCCGCGCCCGCCCGCTGCGTCGACTGTATCGAGCAGGCGGTCAAGGCCAAGTTCGACGCGGGCATGGTCTACGAGCGCGAAGCCTTCGTCGCGCTGATGATGACGCCCGAGTGCAAGGCGCTGCGCCACGCCTTCTTCGCCGAACGCGCCGCCAGGCCCTGCTGACCACCACGCTGCACTACGCCGAGATCGGCGACGCGGACATGGTGATCGAGGCGGTGTTCGAGGACATCGAGGTCAAGCGCGCCGTCTTCGAGCAGCTCGACGCGGTGATGAAGCCGGGTGCGATCCTGGCGTCCAACACCTCGACGCTGGACGTGGACAAGATCGCCAGCTTCACCCAGCGCCCGCAGGACGTGGTCGGCACGCACTTCTTCAGCCCCGCCAACGTGATGAAGCTGCTCGAAGTCGTGCGCGGTGCGGCCACGGCCAAGGACGTGCTGGCGACCGTGATGGCGCTGGGCAAGAAGATCAAGAAGACCTGCGTGGTCTCGGGCGTGTGCGATGGCTTCATCGGCAACCGGATGATCGAGCAGTACAGCCGCCAGGCCGGCTTCCTGCTGGAAGAGGGCTGCACGCCGCAGCAGGTGGACCGGGCGGTCGAGAAGTTCGGCTTCGCGATGGGGCCGTTCCGCATGGGCGATCTGGCCGGCAACGACATCGGCTGGTTCATCCGCAAGCGCCGCTACCAGGAGAAGCCGAACATGCGTTACAGCAAGACGGCCGACCTGCTGTGCGAACTCGGCCGCTACGGGCAGAAGACGGGCGCGGGCTGGTATGACTACGTGCCGGGCCAGCGCAACGCGATCCCGAGCGCGCTGGTCGAGCAGATGATCGCCGACCACCGCACCGCGCTGGGCATCACGCCGCGCAAGATCAGCGACGAGGAAATCGT
>JAAFIW010000037.1 GCA_013297875.1 Comamonadaceae bacterium
GGGGTGCCGGTCACCGTGACGGCTTCGGAGAAGTTGACCTGCACGCTGACCACATCACCCACTTTGTAGGTGGCGTTGGCGGTGCTGCTGTTCACACTGGTCACGGTGGGGGCTACGCCGTCGATGACGATGGCTTTGTTGGCACCCAACGAGTTGGCGGCACCGGGGGCTACCAGGGTCAAGGTTCCCGCGTTGCCTGCTGCATCGGCAATCGTGCCGCCGTTCAAGGCCAAGGCGGTCGTGCTTTGGTAGTCCAGATCGACTGATGTGTCGCCTGCCTGCACGGTGTAGGTGAAGGTGAGCGTGCTGGTGCCTGAGCCACTGGCGTAGTTGACGACGCGGTCTACCGCGCCGGTTTCCAGCGTGAGCTGCGGGGTGCCGGTGACGGTGACCGCTTCGGAGAAATTGACTTGTATGCTGATGATGTCGCCAGCCTTGTAGCTGTTATTGGCCGTACTGCTGTTCACCGAGCTGACCGTGGGGGCCGTGGTATCGATCACGATGGCTTTATTGGCACCCAGTGAGTTGGCGGCACCGGGGGCTACCAGGGTCAGCGTGCCGTTGTTGCCTGCCGCGTCTTTGATCGTGCCGCCGTTCAAGGCCAGGGCGGTGGTGCTTTGGTAGTCCAGGTCTGCCGACACATCACCTGCCTGCACGGTGTAGGTGAATGTGAGGGTGCTGGTGCCGGTACCGCTGGCGTAGTTGACGACGCGGTCGACCGCGCCGGTTTCCAGTGTGAGCTGCGGTGTGCCCGTCACGGTGACGGCCTCGGAGAAGTTGACTTGCACGCTGATGATGTCGCCAGCTTTGTAGCTGTTATTGGCCGTACTGCTGCTCACCGAGCTGACGGTGGGGGCTGTGGTGTCGATCACGATGGCTTTGTTGGCACCCAGCGAGTTGGCGGCACCGGGGGCTACCAGAGTTAAGGTTCCCGCGTTGCCTGCGGCGTCTGCAATCGTGCCGCCGTTCAAGGCCAAGGCGGTGGTGCTTTGGTAATCGAGGTCAGCTGAGGTGTCACCAGCCTGCACCGTGTAGGTAAATGTGAGGGTGCTGGTGCCGCTGCCGCTGGCGTAGTTGACGACCCGGTCCACTGCGCCTGTTTCCAGCGTGAGCTGCGGTGTGCCGGTGACGGTGACCGCTTCTGAGAAGTTGACTTGTATGCTGACCGTGTCACCCACTTTATAAGAGGCGTTGGCAGTGCTACTGTTCACACTGGTCACAGTGGGGGCCACGCCATCGATCACGATGGCTTTGTTGGCACCCAGTGAGTTGGCGGCGCCGGGCGCTACCAGGGTCAGCGTGCCGTTGTTGCCTGCGGTGTCTTTGATCGTGCCGCCGTTCAAGGCCAGGGCGGTGGTGCTTTGGTAGTCCAGGTCTGCCGATACATCACCGGCTTGTACGGTGTAGGTGAATGTGAGCGTACTGGTGCCGCTGCCGCTGGCGTAGTTGACGACGCGGTCCACCGCGCCGGTTTCCAGCGTGAGCTGGGGTGTGCCGGTGACGGTGACGGCTTCAGAGAAGTTGACCTGTACGCTAACCGTGTCGCCTACCTTGTAGGTGGCGTTGGCCGTGCTGGAGTTCACCGAGCCGACAGTCGGCGCTGTGGTGTCGATCACGATGGCTTTGTTGGCACCCAGGGAGCCAGTGGCCGCAGGTGCAGCCAGCGTGAGAAGGGCGTTGTTGCCCGCAGCATCTCTGATGGTGCCGCCACTCAACGCCAAAGCCGTGCTGCTGAACTGATCCAGGTCAGCGCTGGTATCACCGGCTTGCACGGTGTAGCTGAAGGTCAGCACCTTGGTGCCCGAGCCTGATGCGTAAACGGCGTTGCGGTCGGTTGCACCGGTTTCCAGCAGCAGGGTGGGGTTACCGGTGACGGTGACGTTTTCATTGAAGGCCACCTGTAGGCTGATGACAGCGCCGACGGTGTAGCTGCCGTTGGCAGTGCTGGATGTGACCGGGGCGACGGGGCTGGCGTTATTCAAAAACACCAGGAGATTGCCAGGGTAGTTGCCCAGTAGCGCGTCCAGGTCACCGTCACCGTCAATGTCGACAAAGCTGGGGCTACCGCGGTTGCCCGTGTTGACCAGGCCGTACGGGTTGGCGGTGGCTGACCCAAAGGCTGGGGCTGTTGCGGTACCCGTATTCAATTGCACCGCTGTGTTGCCAAACCGTCCGTTGATCACCGCGTCCAGGTCACCGTCGCCGTCAATGTCGACAAAGTTGGGGGTGGCGATGGAGCCCACGGCTATCTGGTAGGGGCTGGTCGTGGCGGCCCCAAAGGCTGGCGCTGTGGCGCTGCCGGTGTTCAGTTGAACGATGGTGTTTCCGTAGCGTTCACCAATCAGCGCATCCAGGTCACCATCGCCGTCAATGTCGACAAACTCGGGGTTGGCAAACGGGTTCACACTCGCCAGGCCATATGGGTTGATGCTGCCCGCAGCGAAAGCAGGTGCTGTGGTGCTGCCAGTGTTCAGTTGCACCACAGTGACGCCACTGCGTTCGCCAATCAGCGCGTCCAGATCGCCATCGCCGTCAATGTCAACAAAGGTCGGGGTGCTTTGAGACCCTGCATCTACCAAACCATAGGGATTGGTGGTGGCTGCACCAAAAGCAGGCGCGGTTCTGCTGCCGGTATTGAGTTGCACCAGGGTGTTGCCATTCAGTTCACCGATGAGCGCGTCCAGGTCGCCGTCACCGTCGATGTCGACAAAACTGGGGCTTGAGTAGACACCCGCATCCGCCAGGCCATAGGGATTGGTGGTGAGTGCGCCAAACACCGGCGTAAACAGTGCACCGCGCGGAGCGGTGGTGTCGATCACGATGGCTTTGTTGACACCCAGCGAGCCTGTGGCGGTGGGTGCGGCCAGGGTCAAAATGGCGTTGTTGCCTGCGGCGTCTTTGATGGTTGCGCCGCTCAGTTGCAGGGCTTTGGTGCTTTGCTGAGTCAGGTCGGCGCTGGTGTCGCCGGCCTGCACGGTGTAGGTGAATGTCAGGGTGCTGGTGCCGCTGCCGCTGGCGTAGTTGACAACGCGGTCTACTGCGCCGGTTTCCAGGGTCAGCTGCGGTGTGCCGCTAGCGACAATCACTGCCTCAGAGAAATTGACCTGCACGCTGACCACATCACCCACTTTGTAGCTGCCATTGGCTGTGCTGGATGTGATGCCAGTAACCGTGGGCGGTGTGGTGTCGGCCACGGTTGAGAACGTCCAGGTCGCGTTGCTGGCAATACCGTTAAACGAATCGCTGCCCGATACAAAGGCACCACTGTCAACCAGCACGTAATAGGTGGTGGAGCCCACCAGATCGGCTGTGGGGTTGATGGTGACTTTGCTGGTGGCGCCGCCTATGCCCGCGCCCACGGTGACGCGACCGGTGTCGGTCACGGAAATGGTCTCCAGCACTGCGTTGTCAGACTGCCGGTAAATCACAATATTCTTGGCGGCAGCCGCTGTGACATTGACTCCAAAGTCAACAGTCAGGTTGTAAGTGGTGGGTACATTGGTCACGCCATTGGCTGGCGAAACCACACCCGAAAAGCTGAAAGTGTTGTTGTCGCTGAATTCGAAAGCGCCAATGTCAATGGTGCCGCCACGGCCAAAACCGCGCGCATCGGTGGTGGGGGCACCGGCGGTGGTACCGGCGCTGATGGCGTTGCTGCCGGTGGTGATAGACACGGTCTTGACTGCGCCGCCGTTGTAGGCAAGGGTGCCGAGTGCTGTGCCCAGGGTGGTGACGGTGCCGGTCATGGAATTGGTACCACCAGGCCCGACGCCGACCGACGTCACCAGGTTGTTGCTTCCGCTCAGCGTGCTGGACGCAGTGACCACCAGATTTTGCGTTGATGCCACACCCACACTGCTGTTGCCGGCAATGATGGTGTTGGAGATGGTGATGTTGGGCGTGTTTCGAACGTGAAGGCCGCCACCATCGTTGCCCGCTGTCAGCCCGCTCGTTGTAACGCTGTTGCCAGTAATCGTCGAATTACGAATGGTGGCCGTGCCCTGCACCGAGCCGATAACCAAGCCACCCCCGCCGATACCTGAAGCACCTGATTGTGTGTTGTTGGCAATGGTGGTGTTGGTGACTGACACCGTGCTACCGGCCACATTGCCCCCCAAATACGCACCACCGCCCCCGCTTCTGCTGGTGTTGCCCGAAATCGTGCTGTTGCTGATAGAGATGTTGAAACCTGATGCAGACAGCCCAGCGCCGTACGCGACGGATGGCGCGCTGAGGTTTGAGTTGCCCGAAATCGTCGAGTTACTCAAGGTGAAAGATGAGGCCAGATCGAAAAACTCTACGCCAGCACCGCCGGCATCAGCCTTGCTGTTGGTGACTCGCACATTGCTGAGCGTCAGCGAGCCCGAGTAGTAAGACCTGATGGCGCCTCCGCCGTAGTTCATGGCTGATTTGCCATTGGTCACCGTCATGCCAGAAATAGACAAGGGCGAGGTATTGGCTATTGATGCATCAAAAACACGCGAGCTGTTGTTGCCGCTGATGGTCAGCAGGGTCTCGCCAGCACCCACAATGGTCAAACCGTCTGAATTGGATGCGCCGCTGACATCAATGGCACCGGATGTCAAGGTAATGGTGACAGCACCGCTGGCAAACAAAGCCGGGTCAAACACGACGGTGTCAGCCTGGCCGTTGCCGGTGGCCGCGGCAACAGTGGCACGCAGCGAACCGGCCCCGCTGTCGTTGAGGTTGGTGACCACAAACGTCGCCAAATCGTATTGGTAGCTTTCAACTTGCACGGTAGACGCTTGAACAGCCCCGCTGTGAAATTCCAGCACCCAATCGCCCTGCACGCCGGTGTCGTTGGTCGATGCCGCCACGTCTGCGCCGGTGGCTTGCGACAGCTGGGTAATAAACTTCGCGCCCGCATCGCCTTCGGCCACATCGCAGCCATACAGCAAAATGTCCGCGCCGGGTGCCAGGCTGTTGCCAATGGTGGCCAGGCTGCCCTGGTAGTCGGCCAAATTGAACGACGACAACATGGTGTTGCCCACCACCAAAAAGCCAGGGCCACCATGCGACAGCACATGCACCGCCTGCACATCGCTGCGCCCAGCCAGTGCGTCGGCCATCTGCGTGATGCCGTCTTTCAGCGGATCCAGCACCACAATTTGGGCACCTGCTGGCAGATCGGCTACCAGGCTTTGCCAGTCGGGCAGCGTGGTGTCTACAAATACCACGGTGGTCGCTTGAGAGGTGGTGGAAGAAGTCATGGTGGTTTCCTAGTCTGCTGAAAGGGCGGGGAAAGTCGTGGAGGATTCGGGTGCCGAATGGACAAATTTAGCCGTGATCACGTTGGCACGGCTGCCAGCAGTTTCTTTCCAGAAAGACAGCTTGCTGTATTGCTGGAACAAATCGGGCGGCAAAATGGTTTCGCGGGTTTGCAGGCTCACGGCGGGGCGCACTTTGTGCAGGCCGCGCATGCCCAGCGGGGCATCAAATTCGGGCGCATCGTACTGAATGCGCTCAAAGTCGTGGGCAAACGCGGGCTCGCCAATAAAGTTGTAAATCAGGGGCAGCACTTTTTGCGGCGCATGCGCCAGCAGGTCGTACTCAATAAGCAACATGGAGGCGGCATGCGCGCTGTAAAACGCGCTTTTCAGCGCCGTCCACGGGTAGCCCACCATGCGGCTTTGCTGCGCCAGGGTTTCCACCCGGCTGTAGACCGTGGCGCGCTCGGTGTCGTTGTTGAACAGCCGGGTGATCTCATACGGGTCTTCGGTGTATTTGCGCTCGATGCTGTCCATCACCCAGGCCACATTGCGTACACAGGCAATCACCTTGGAGCCTGGGAACTGGTCCATCAGCATCGGCAGGTGGGCGGTCCACATGCGGTTGGTGTCAAACACCACCGCTTTGTCGGCCTGGTTGGCGTAGTAGGAATCAAACAGGCCCCGCACCAGACGCTTGCGCTCGTCGGTGGTGATGACCGGGCCAAACTCGGTGCCCGCACCAAACTGCTGCAACATGCCTGAATACAAAGTGCCTACTGGGCTGGTCATGCCAGCATGAAAACGCGGGTTTTGCAACAGGATGGCCGACAGCAAGGTAGAGCCCGCGCGTGGCAGACCAGAGATGAAGTGGTAGCGGGGCATGGTCATGCGAACAGGCGCACACGCGCCGTAAGACATTTGTTTTCCACAGCCAGAACGCTATTTATTTGATAGCTGCTTGAGCAGTATTTAAAAGGGCCATAGCCATTTTTTTGCATATTGTCTCCCACGACAGAACCTGCACACCTGGGGCAAAAACTGCCTGCCAGCACCTCAGAAAACCACAAAAGCACAGCAGACGCCGCCCTCGACGGAAGAAGACGACTTTACCTGCAAAATTACATCCCGATTCACATTGACGTGTGAAATTTTGCACTCTACGATTGCCATTCCACAACAAACTTTAGGGGTTATTCAATGGAAGCTTTTATGGGAATGGTCATGCCAGTGGCCTTTAACTATGCGCCGCGCGGCTGGATGTTTTGCAATGGGCAGACTGTCGCGATTTCGCAGAACTCTGCCATGTTTGCGCTGCTGGGCACCATGTATGGCGGCGACGGCGTCAACACCTTCGGCCTGCCCGATCTGCGCGGCCGCGCGCCCTTTGGCTCGCAAGCACAGGGCCCTGGGCTGCAAAACATTGCGCAAGGCCAGATGGCCGGCACTAACAACGCGACGGTCGTTAGCAACGGCTCGGTCAACGTGACCTTGACTGCGGCCAACCTGCCAGCGCATACGCATCCTGCGGCGGGGCTGACGGCCACTACCGACATCAGCGTCAGCACCGGCAACAACGGCGTGGTGACACCGGCCAACGGCAGCGTGCTCAGCAGCACCGCCAGTGGTGGCACAGCTGCCGCCATTTATGCGCCCTCTGCCACAGACCCCGTGACTTTGGGTGGCGTGGCCACCGCTGTGGGCGGCAGCACCGGCAGTGCCGGCTCCGGCGCACCCCTGCAAGCCCCCGTGGTCACCCAGGCACAGATTTCCATCATGCCGCCCTACCTGGGCCTGAACTACATCATCTGCATGCAAGGCATCTTCCCGTCACGCAACTAACTTGGGGCAGCGGCCTTGCGCCTTCCCGCCTTTGGGGGAGGCTTGGGATGGGGCTTAAGCCCGACACGCTGGCAAACATAGGACTTACGCAAACAACCAATTCAGTCATTCCCGCGCAGGCGGGAATCCATCTCTGAGAACTGCAAAACCCATTGGCCTCGTAGTCTTCGCGCCTGGATCCCCGCCTGCGCGGGGATGACAACCAAGCGTTCGGATGGTTTTGCGTAAGTCCTGACAGTTGTTTGGTGCCCCCTCCCTCTCCACCGTTCCCCGAAAGGGGAAGGTCAGTCATGACTTTCCATGCGCAACTAGCCCTCTAGCCCATACCAATACTGCTCAAGCAGCTATTAAGTTGGTAGCAAAAAAGCGCTAGCTTCGCCGGTCTCAACAGTCGCTTGCAGGCGCAAGCTGATTGACTTGTAAGTTTTTGCGACCTACCATCGTCTTTTTTTTTACAACAATCGTTAGGAGCACTGCAATGGATGCATTTATTGGCTTGATCATGCCGGTGGGCTTTAACTATGCGCCGCGCGGCTGGGCTTTTTGTAATGGGCAATTGATGCCGATTTCACAAAATTCAGCCATGTTTGCGCTACTGGGCACCATATATGGCGGCGACGGTGTCAGCACATTCGGCCTGCCCGACTTGCGTGGCCGTGTGCCGGTGGGCTCGCAGGCGCAAGGCCCCGGGCTTGCGAATGTGCAGCAGGGAGAGAAGGCCGGTACCAACAGCGTGACCGTCTTGGCCACCGGCAGCGCCACCGTTGCCCTGTCGGCCGCCAACCTGCCCGCGCATACACACGGTGCCACTGGCCTGAGCGCCACCACCACGGTGAATGTGAGCACCGGTACCGGTGGCGTCGTTACCCCTGCGGCTGGCAGCGTGCTGTCGGGCACCACACCAACAGGCCCCAGCTCAGCGGCCATCTACCTGCCCGCAGCCACCGCGCCCACAGCGCCCGCAGCCTTGGGCGGCGTCTCCACTGCTTTGAGCGGCAACACCGCCAGCGCAGGTAACGGTACGAGCTTGAGTGCGCCTGTAAGCACTTCCGCCGCCAACGTATCCATCATGCAGCCCTACCTGGGTGTGAATTTCATCATCTGCATGGAAGGCATCTTCCCGTCGCGCAACTGAACATCAGGTCTTTTGCGTCACTTTTTAGAACGACTTTCAGGAGCACTCGTATGGATGTATTTATAGGTACCATCGCGTTGGCCGGCTTTATCTACCCGCCGCGCGGCTGGGCATTTTGCAACGGACAACTGATATCAATTGCACAAAACTCAGCGCTGTTTGCTTTGTTGGGCACCAACTATGGCGGGAACGGACAAACCACCTTTGGCCTGCCTGATCTGCGTGGGCGCGTGCCGGTGGGCGGCGGGCTGAGTCAAGGTCCTGGTGTCAACCTTGTGGCATTAGGCGAGAAGGCCGGTGGCAACAACCAGACGGTCTCGGCCACCGGCAATATCAGTATTACCCTGTCGGCCGCCAACCTGCCAGCACACACGCACGACACCACCGGCCTTGCCGCCACAACCACAGTGAATGTGAGCACCGGAACCGGCGGCAGCACCACACCAGCCGCTGGCAGCGTGCTCACCGGCACTGCGGCAACGGGCGGTACCGCAGCGGCTGTCTACCTGCCAGCAGCCACAACGCCTTCAGCCCCCGTGGCCTTGGGGGGTGTGTCCACCACCCTGAGCGGCAACACCGAGAGCGCAGGCACGGGTACCGCCTTGAATGCACCTGTAAGCACCTCTGCCCAGATATCTGTCATGCAGCCCTATAGCGGCTTGAACTACATCATTGCGACGACGGGCATCTTTCCGTCGCGCAACTGACGCTGTAAGTTCGAAGTTGCCTCAAGCCACCAGAGGCAACAGACCTGACACATACACCTGCCCGTCAGGCCCCACCGCCAGGTGGCGTGCCGCGACGGGCTTGCCAGCAGCCGACTGGGGCTGGTGTTTGACAACCACCTTGCCACTGGCTTCCAGCGCGTAAACGCGGCTGGTACGCACATCTGAAAAATACAGCTGCCCCGAGGGTGTCAAGGCAATGGCCCGGACAATCTGGCGCTGGCCTTGGGCGTCTTTTGACAGGTCAAACTGCTCAGCAACCCGCCCATCGGCCTCGTGCACCGAGACCGTGCTGTTGGCATGCAGTACATAGATGCGCCCCTCGGCGCTCACCTTGATGTCTATCGGGTAGTTAAAGCTACTTGCCTGAGCCCCCAGGCTGCCAAAGCGCAGCAGGGGCGCGCCTGCCAGCGAAAACACCTGCACGCGGTGATTGGCCGAATCAGCAATAAACAGGCGGTCTTGGTGCACGGCCAGGGCAGACGGGCTGGACAGAGCGGCATCGTCTTTGCCTTGCCGGGCAACCCGTCGCTGCAGTTGCCAGGCCGCGTCATACACCCGCACTTCGGCCAGCGACTTGTCCAGCACATAGGCGTTGCCATTGGCGTCAAAAGCCAGGTCGACCGGGTTGGACGGGCTGTTGGCCTGCGCCGCTGGCACCAGATTGATCAGGTTTTGCTCGTAGCGCAGCATCTTGGCCTCTTTGTTCAGCGTGTACACCACGCCACTGGGGCCAACAAAAATCCGCTCATCGGCATAACTGGTCACGGGCTTGGTGGAGGCCTCCACACGTGGGCGCTCCATCACAACCGGGCCTACAGCCGCACCCGAGCTGGGTGCCGAGCTACTGAACGCCACATCGGCCGGGCTTTCAGCCCCACCGCAGGCCACCAAAGACAGGGACAAAGGCATGGTGAGGGTGCTCAGGCCTGCTTTTGCAAAGGTTCTTCTTTTCATCTTTTTCTTCCAACGGTTGGTTTGAGGCTTATGTCAATCGGCATTTTGTGCCGACATGTTTGTATTGTTACCGCTCCGTGAGGAAATGCAAGACGCCAAACGGCGCTGAGAAGGTCTGGTCAGCCATTTGCCGGCTTCAACCCAAATTTTCCATTAGCGCCGATCTCTAATGGAAGCCATTAGCGCAAGCTGTTGATTCACAAAGGGATTCTTGTGAATTTGGGTTAAGGTTGCTGATCGCCACTTCAGTGCAAGGCTGTA
>JAAFIW010000027.1 GCA_013297875.1 Comamonadaceae bacterium
TTTCTTCCTTTCGTTTGCTTGGCGGCTCACGATTGGAAGTTTCTGCGATGGACATCCATACCCACGCATACGTCAAACTGCTACTGTCTCCCCGGCATAGCCGGGGGATTACCTATTGGATTTATTATTTTTCGCTGGCCAGTCCGTCGCTGGCGGTACGCCGGGTCAAGCTGCGCGTGGCAATGGGTGGGCATGATGTGCCTGCGGACGTCATTCGCCAGCGATTTGACCGCAGTCTGCATAATTTCTTTTCGCTCTACACACCACTGGCTGACCGGTGGCTTGTGTTTGACAATTCGGTTGCGGGTAAGGCTAGTCTGCTGGCGACCCAAGAGGGTAATAACCTGCAAATCAAGGAACCCAAAAAATGGCGCAAGCTGCAAAAACGCCTGGCAATCTCTTAGTACCTTCGCCCAAAGATTTGGACAGAGCACTGGCGGTGTCCGCAAATCATGCGCAGCGTATGGCTGAGGCGTTTGGGTTGAAAGTCCCGGTGACGGTTGAAAAGCCCGGTAAAGCACCTACTCCAGTCGTGCGTCGCAAGGCGCAGGTCTAACGCTCTATTGCTATTCTTTTAATAGCTGCTTGAGTAGTATTCAAATGGGCTAGGAGCGGTTTGGTCATATAACTGCGCTCTTGACAAGCTATCTGCCGATGTAGCCGGGGAACCTACCCGGCTTAAAAAGGAGATTGAACATGCCAATGACTGAAAAGCAATTACTCGCCCGCGATGCCAAGCGCGATATTGGGGCCGAGCTGCTGCTGGCCGCACGCCAACTGCGAGAAGGTAAAGGCAAAGTGGTGGCGCGCATCGCGGTACCGGCGGTGACGGCCGCGCGCATGAAGTCGGGCCTGTCGCAGGCCGACTTTGCAAAGCTGCTGGGCGTGTCGGTGCGCACCCTGCAAGACTGGGAGCAAGGCCGCAGACAACCGTCAGGCGCCGCACGCACCTTGATCACCATTGCAGAGCAGCAGCCCAAGGTGCTCAAGCAAGTGTTTAAAGATTTGGCTGAAGCGGCATAAACAAGGGGTCTGTGGCACCTGGTGCGCGCCTTTTGCTCTTTTTTTTGATAGCTGCTTAGTCAGTATTCACATGGGCTGTAAATGGTTTTGCCATGTAACTGCACTGCACCCTTAAACTTCAGCCATGCACCCCGCTATCGCCCAATACCGCGCCGGAATTTCCGCCATTTGCCAGCGTTACCGCATTCGCCGCCTGGAGGTGTTTGGCTCTGCCGCGCGGGCGGATGACTTTGACCGTGAACGCAGCGATGCGGACTTTTTGGTGGAGTTTGCGCCAGACGTGCAGCCAGGGCTGGACTCGTTTTTCGGTGCCAAGGCTGCGCTGGAAGCCTTGCTCGGGCGTGGTGTGGACTTGGTGGAGCCCGGCGCGGTGCGAAACCCTTACGTGCTCGCCAGCATCAACCACCATCGCGAGCTCGTCTATGCAGCGTGATGCGCGCGCCTTTTTGTGGGATGCGCGTGAGTCGGCGTTGGACGAAATCATGCATGAATTTCGCTCTTCTTTTAATAGCTGCTTGAGCAGTATTTAAAAGGGCTGGGAGCTATTTGTGTGTATGAAAGCACTGGTATTACACTCAGCCCCATGCGCCCCTCTCAAGCCCTGAATCTTCACCGTGACGCGGTCTGTCTGGCGGTGGTGCGCCATCGTGCGGCCAACCCAAGGGTGTTTGGTTCGGCTGTGCGGGGCGATGATGGCGAGGGGAGCGACCTTGATTTGTTGGTTGACCCGCTGCCCGGAACCACGTTGTTCGATTTAGGTGGCCTGCAAGACGAGTTGCAGGAGCTGCTGGGCGTGTCGGTTGATGTGCTGACCCTGAAAGACCTGCCAGCCAAGTTCCGTGACGCCGTGTTTCATGAGTCCAGGCCTGTATGACATCGATCAGGTTGCCAGATTATTTGAGCCACATGCGGCAAGCGATTGCAGATGCGCAATCGTTCACTGCGGGCATGGCACAAGCCGACTTTGTCCAGGACAAACGTACCCAACAAGCGGTGGTCATGAGCCTGATCGTGCTGGGCGAAGCTGCAACCAAAGTGATGGATCAGTACGCCGCTTTTGCTGAACAGCACCAACAAATTCCCTGGCGCAGCATGCGGGGCATGCGCAACCGCATCGCGCATGGGTACTTCGACATCAACCTTGATGTGGTGTGGGAAACCGTTCAAACCGCGCTGCCTGCTTTGAAAAGTCAACTCGACGCATTGCCAGCAGCTTGACGTCTTTGCGGAGCCCGGCGCAGTGCGCGAGCCTTTTTGCGGGACGTGCGTGAGATTCAAACCTTCACGGCAGACGCCGCCTTCCGCCGCACATGTAAGTGCGTCTGAACCGAATCCCCCTCGCCCGACCTCACTTCTTTCACTTCCAGATACCCCGCTTGCTGGCGGATGAGTTCGCCCAGCTTGGCCACGCCGTAGTTGCGCGGGTCAAACGAAGGGTGGCTGCGGTTGATCTGGCTGCCCAAAGCGGAGAGCGGGGTCCAGCCGTCTTCGCGCACGGTGGCGGTTAGCGCGTTGAGCAGCATGGGCTTGAGCTTGGGGAGTTCGGGCACGGGCTCTTGCCCGGGTTTGGCTTCTTCGGGCACAGCCCGCAAAATTTCCGTGTAAATAAACTTGTCACACGCCGCCACAAACGGCTCGGGCGTTTTGCGTTCACCAAAGCCATAGACCACCAGCCCGGCCTCGCGGATGCGGGTGGTCAGCCGGGTGAAGTCGCTGTCGCTGCTGACCAGGCAAAAGCCGTCCACGCTGCCGGTGTGCAGCACATCCATGGCGTCGATGATGAGCGAGGCGTCGGTGGAGTTTTTGCCGGTGGTGTAGCTGAACTGCTGGATGGGCTGAATGGCCATGCGGTGCAGCACCTCTTTCCAGCCCTTCAGATTAGTCGTCGTCCAGTCGCCATAGGCGCGCTTGATGGTGGCCGTGCCGTAACGCGACACCTCAGCCAGCAGTTCTTGAATGACCGACGCTTGCGCGTTGTCGGCGTCAATCAAAACGGCGAGTTTTTGGTTGGTGTTAGTGGCCATGGCGTCTCCCGTTGATCAGGTTTTGGGTCGCAATGCAATGGTTTGCCCCGAACGTCAACGATAGCAGCGTGGCGATGCCAGAGCTATATCGACGACTGCAAAGGCCATTTCGACAGGCGCTATGTCGAATCGCTTCGTTCTCTAAATTCCGTTTCCCATTATTTACATTTTTATCAAAATGACCATAATGGGAAACAAATGCCAGCGACATCTCCCCAGCCCACGGTGCCCGCCCAAGCCCAGCTTCAAGCCTTGGGCGAGCAGATTCGTGTGCATCGCAAAGCCTTGGGGGTGAGCGCGGTGGTCGCTGCCGAGTCGGCAGGTCTGTCGCGGGTCACGCTGCATCGCATCGAGAAAGGCGAGCCTTCGGTCACGGTTGGGGCATGGGCAAACGTGCTGGCAGCGTTGGGTATGACGCTGGCTGCAAACCCGGCCAATGCGCCAGCGCCGACCCAACCAGCAGACCTGCGCCAATGGGTTCCAGCGCGCGTGCGCTTGGCAGACTACCCGCAGCTCAAGGCACTCGCCTGGCAGGTGCACGGCGCGGAATGGCTTACGCCTGCCGAGGCGCTGGACATTTACGAGCGCAATGCCCGGCACCTGGACGCCGGCGCGATGCCTGCGCAGGAGCAGGCGTTGCTGGCGGCTTTGCGCCTGGCTTTCAGCAAAGACCATGTTTGAGCGGCCACACCACCAACGCATTGCGCATGTGCTGGCCGCCTTGGATGGTGATGTGCTGCGACAGCATGCTTGTCTGTTTGGCGGCGGCACCTGCATTGCCCTGCGCTATGGCGAGTACCGTGAATCGGTGGACATTGATTTTTTGGTGTCCGATGCGGCGGGCTACCGTGAGCTGCGACAACGGCTCACTGGCACCAGCGGCTTGAACGCCATTGCACGCCAGGGCGTGATGCCGCTGGTCATGCTGCGCGAGATGCGGGCCGATCAATACGGCATTCGCACCCAGGTGCAGATGGACGGCATGGCCATCAAGCTGGAGGTGGTGCGCCAGGCGCGCATCGAGTTGCAGCCCCCTGACCCGCAAGACACGATCTGCGGCATCAGCACGCTCACCGCGCTGGATCTTGCAGCGTCCAAGCTGTTGGCCAATTCAGACCGGCAGGCCGACGACGGTGTGTTCAGCCGCGACCTGATCGATCTGGCCATGATGGCACTGCCGCTGCCCGCTTTGCGCGAGGCATTGGCCAAAGCCGAGCAGGCCTACGGCCCTGCCGTGGTGCGCGATCTGGGCAAGGCCATCGACCGCGTGCAACAGCGCCAGGGCTGGTTGGAGCGCTGCATGCAGGTGATGGCGATGGATAGCCCAAAGGCCGTGCTGTGGCAGAAGATTCGCGCCTTGCGGCGCCTGTTGCCTGCGCCGTCTTGAGCCTGCCCCGTCAACCCCCTATCGACTGACATCATGACCCTACAACCCACCACCATCCTTTCCTTCTGGTTTGACGAACTCACAGCCAAACAGCATTTCGCCAAAGACGATGCGCTGGATGCCTTGATTGCGCAGCGCTTTGGTGCGGTGCTGCAGATGGCGGCGCGGGGGGAGTTGTTTGCTTGGCGGGGCACGCCATCGGGCCGGTTGGCGGAGATTTTGGTGTTGGACCAGTTTTCGCGGAATGTGTGGCGCGATGCGTCGGTGCATGGGCCGCAGGCTTTTGCGCAGGATGCGCTGGCGCTGGGCTTGGCGCAAGAGCTGGTGTTTCGTGGAGACGATCAGCGGCTGCCCGTGGCGCAGCGCCGCTTTGCCTACATGCCTTACATGCACAGCGAATCGCTGGCGGTACACCAGGAGGCGCTGCGCCTGTTTGCCCAGCCGGGGCTGGAAGACAACCTGCGTTTTGAGCGGGCGCACCTGGCCATTCTGGAGCGCTTTGGCCGCTACCCGCACCGCAACGCGGCGCTGGGCCGCGCATCAACCGCACAGGAGCTGGCGTTTTTGCAGGAGCCTGGCTCTGGCTTTTGAGATGATGGACGCTATGTTTTATATAGCTGCTTGAGCAGTATTTGTATGGGCTGATGGCGGTTTTTGCATGTCAATGTGCCGCCCCAGCGCACTTTGCTACTTCAGCTGCACCGAGCCCGACACCGTCACTTGCACCGCGGTTTTGCCCGCCTCTACGGGCAGCGCCTCTGCAGACGACAGCATGGATTTGGATTCCATCACCATGTTGCGCTGGCGCGGGCCACCGCCGTCGTTGCTGTTGACCGCGACTTCGCGCAGCGTGTAGCTGGCAAAGCCAAAGCCTTTGGCCAGCTCGGTGGCCTTGGTTTTGAAGCGCTCAATGGCCACGCTTTGCGCCTGCGTTTCCACCTTGGCGCGCTGCTCGCGCGACAGGCCAAACTGCACGCTGCTGACCACCAGCGTTTGAATCTTGCCCGCTGCGGCGGTGATGCGGGCAAAGTCCCGCCCATCCAGCACCAGCTCGGCGCTGCCCACCCAGCCGCTGGTTTTGCCGTCTTTTGTGTAGCGCGGGTACAGGCTGAAGTTGCCGGTGCGCACATCCATCTGACCTTCCAGAGCCGTCTTCTTCGCCTCGGTCAGCGCCGCATCGAGCGCGGTTTTCAGCTGCGCCTGCACTGCGTTGGCGTCTTGCCCTTCACGGGTGGTGCTCATGCTCAACTGCAACAAATCCTGCGTCACCTCCACCTGGGCGCTGGCTTGCAACTGCAGCACGTTTTGTGGCACGGGCTGGGCTGAATTTTGAGAAAAACTGGCTGTCGCCCAGGTAAATACTGCTACAGCAGCTATCAATTTAGAAGCGTTCATGGTGACTCCCGGTGAGGTGAAACAAGCAGGATTTTCAACGCAAACACCGGCTTTCCGAATAGGTGTTAGGTATGGTTTGTCACGCCACGTCACCGTCTGCTGCCTCGTTTTTCAGCAAATCAATCAGCCGGCGATTCAGATAGAGCTTTTCCCGCCCCTTGCCTTGCAGTTGCAAAAGCCCGGCAGCAGCCAGCGTTTGCAGGTACACCGACGCTGTTTGCCGCTGGGCAATTTGCGCCTGCACCACGTCGGCCACGCGGCAATAAGGCAGGCGAAAAATCAGCTCGACCAGGCCCTTTTGGTTGCCCAGCTTGGTGTCGCGCTGAACCTGCTCGTGGGTGTTTTGCATCAGGCGCGCAATCGCCTTGATTTTTTCCAGCGTCCACACCGCCGTTTCGCGCACCGCCTCCAGCATGTACAGCAGCCACTGCTGCCAGGCCTGCGCCGTGCCCTCGCGCGAGACCGCCAGCAGCAATGCGTAGTAGCGGCTGCGGTTTTTCAAGATATAGCGCGACAGGTAGAGCACAGGCGATGTCAGCAGCCCCTTGTCCACCAAATAAAGCAGATTCAGCACCCGCCCGGTGCGGCCGTTTCCATCCAGAAAGGGGTGAATCGCCTCAAACTGGTAGTGCAGCACCGCCATGCGCACCAGCGGGTCGATCTCGCCACCGCGCGCCGCGTCGGTTTCTTCGGCATGGCAAAAACGCTCCCAGTCGGCCAGCATTTCGCGTAAGTGCCCCTCCCCCTGCGGCGGCGTGTAAATCGTCTCCTGCGTGCGCGCATTCACCAGGGCCGTGCCCGGCACCTTGCGCACACGCATCTCCATGCCCTTGGTCTTGCTGCAAATTTCCTCGATGAGCGTGGTGGCCAGCGGGCGGGTGCGCAATTGCGCCAGCCCGTGGTACAGCGACTCGCGGTATTGCAGCGTCTCTTTCACAGCGCGGTCAGCCTTGGCCGGGTCTTTGGCAGCGTACTCGAACAGCGCGTCCGTGGTGGTCACGATGTTCTCAATCTCCGAACTGGCCTGCGACTCCAGCAGCACCAGGGAGCTGAGCATCACATCCGGGTTGGGCAACAGCGCCGCAGCCTCGCTCAAGGCCGCCAGCGCCTTGTTGGCCTGGATGCAGGCGCGGAGCACGTCGGTGCTCTCCCATTCGCTCATGGGCACGCTGCCGCGCACGACGGGTGATGGCGGTTTCCGCGTTGCCCACATAAACTGTTACAGCGTAGCCAAAACAGGTACCAACAAACCTCAGGAGGAGCACCATGGCGCAGTTACAGCGTATTCATCAGGCAGACCCCCCACCAAACCCGTCCGCTGAAACAACCCAGGTCATTTTTATTCATGGGCTGGGCGGCGGCATCAAATCCACCTGGATGCACCAACCCGAGAACGACAGCAGCTTGTGGCCCGCCTGGGTGGGCGCCGATACGGGCTTGACCACCTGGGTGCTGGGTTACGACGCGGCCTTGTCGGCCTGGAAAGACAGCGCCATGCCGCTGCCCGACCAGGGCTCCACGGTGCTCGACCTGCTGGTCAGCGAGCCCGCACTGGGCCAATCCAACCTGGTGCTGGTGGGCCACAGCATGGGCGGCCTAGTGATCAAAACCGCGCTGGTTAATGCCATGACGCAGGGTGTTGCCCGCTACGAGGCGTTGGCCAAACGGGTGCGGGGCGTTGTGTTTGTGGCCACACCCCATGCGGGCTCGCAACTGGCCAGCCTGGCCAAGGTGATGAGCTTCATGCTGCGCATTAACGACCAGGTAGGCAACATGGCCAGCCACGACGTCCACCTGCGCAACCTGAGCGAGCAGTTTCGCAGCCAGCACAAAAAGCTAGGCTTTGGCGTGCGCACATTTGCTGAAACTAAAGGCATTTTTGTGGGCAAAAAGGTGTTGGGCGTGCGCGTGGGTAGTGAAATCACCGTGGTAGACGCATCCAGCAGTAACCCGCATGTGCCGGATGAAGTGCCGGTGCGTCTGGCTGACGACCACTTGAGCATTTGCAAGCCCCAAAACCGCAACGCACAAATCCACAAATCGCTGCTTGAATTTCTGCGCAACCTGCCCGCGCTGAGCAAATTGGAGCCGATGGCGCGGCAACCCGACAGGCAACAGGTGATCGGTACTCAAGGTGAGCCAACTACTGAGTCCAACACAGGAACCGCCAGGTCGCAGCTGGCACACCACGCCGCCGAAGCGACGAAACTGCCCATCGCCACGCTAATCGCTTCAAGCCAGCAAGCGTTAGAACGCGTAAAACACACCAACTTCTATGACCGCTTGGCACGTGGCGTGCAAGCGATTTTTCAGCTCCAAGCTCCGCCAGCGCCATCTGAGTTATTGAGCAAGCTGCAATCAGTGAACGACGCCACTCAACTTGTCGCTTTCGCCGGTCTGTTGCAACCTGCCATCGCCAACATGACAGATTCGGGTGCCGAGGCTGCCCTGTGCTGCGATGCTGCGGTGTCTCTTTTCTGTGTGTGGGTGAGCTATTTGAAGCTGTCGCCACCCGCTGCTAATTTTCAAACCCTGCCGCGTATACAAATCGAGTCAAAGGCATTGGCCGACGTGGCAGGCCTCAGGCTGGCGGGCTTTTATGTGGCAGCAGCATCCGGTAGAAAGCTGGAGTTTGCCGACACGCCCAACGGCTTGGCACCCAAGCATGGCCATCGGCTTCGCGCCAGCCCAAATAGTGAACAGGATGAAAACCAGATGCACTGGGAGTTGTACGGTCAGTTCTTACCGGGAAGTGAACACACAGCAGACAAGTTGGTGCAAAGCGGGCCGATCAAGCCGCAAGAGCAAGCCATTCTTCGCGCCAACATTCGCGCAAAAAGAGACCCCTACGGCACTAACTGTGCGGTGTTTGCCATCGTGTCTGCCAGCAACAAAGGCGACAGTGCCGCCAAGGCGGTTGCGCAGGCCTACGCGGGTGAAGGCCTGGAAATCATTTATGAAACGCAAGAGGTTGATGCGTGGCCATTTGACCTAGTCACCGCCGTAGACCTGTATGCCAGTATTCAAATGCTATTTGCCCAAATTGCCCTCATCAAAGCGACCTCTCAACCCACGCCCAGCCCTAAGGAGCAACCCATGACCCAACCAGCGCAAGTCGCCATCAGCATCACCAACACCGGCCCGGCACAAACCAACATCGCAAGCGGCCATAACTCGGCGGTGCACGCTACGTGGAATTTGAATGAGTCTCAAAAAAACCAGCTTCAAGCGCTGGGCGACAACCTGATTCAAGTCGCAGCCCAGGCACAACCAGCCGAAAAAGTGGCACTGACTGGTCTGGGTAAGCAACTCAAAGCGCAAGCTGAGAAGCCTGCACCTGATAAAGGCGCAATCACTGAAGTCTGGGAAAGCCTCAAAGCCCTGGCTGATTCAGCCAAATCGGTTGAATCCATTCACTCAGCCATCGTTTCAGCCATCGCCGCTCTAGGCCCGCTCATCAGCCAATTCTGACCATGACCAACCCCTTCATCGCCTTGACAGAAGGCCTGCAAACCCCTCTCCCCACAGACGACCGTTTCGGCGACGCGGCCCACCTGTGGAGCCAGCCAGAAATCGATGCGCTCACGCTCGCCTGGGCCACGCAGCGGCCCTTGCTGGTGCGCGGTGAAGCTGGTTGCGGCAAGAGCCAGTTGGCGCGTGCGGCGGCGGCAGTGCTCAAGAGCACAAGCCCGGTGGAGTTGGTCTACGAGGTGATTCACCCGCGCTTTGAGGCCTTGGAACTGCTCTACCGCATGGACACCATTGAACGCCTGGCCGATGCCGAGCTGGCGCGTATTGATTCAAGTGCTTTCGACCGCACCGGTGAGAAATACCTGAAAAAGGGTGCGATGTGGCGATCGTTTGAAGCGCAAAAAAGTGGCTCAGCCGTGCTGCTGATCGACGAGATTGACAAGGCCGACAGCGACATTCCCAACGCACTGCTCGATGTGATGGGCAACCGCAGCTTCAGTGTGCCGTGCGCACAAGGCCCGCAGGCGATGAAGTTCACTCGCTTGCCGCTCATCGTGGTCACCACCAACGAAGAGCGCGAATTGCCGCTGGCGTTTTTGCGCCGCTGCGTGGTGCTAAACCAGAACCCGCCAGCAGACAGCGACCCCGATGCCTTTTTAGACTGGCTCGTCAAACGCGGCGCTGTGCACACCCAACTCCACATTGAAGAAAGACCCCGTTGGTGGGCAGCAGACCAGGTGCTGGCCGACCGGCTGGCTGCCAAGCCCTTGGGCCTGGGGCGGGTAGGCCTGGCTGAATACATCGACCTGCTCACCGCGCTGCATGACCTCACGCGTGAGACCGCGCCCGAGCAGCGCGAGGCCGAGCAAACCCGCTGGCTCAAGCGCTTGAACCAATATGCGCTGGTTAAAGGCGCAGACCAAGACCAGGCCCGCCCGCCCGTGGCTT
This sequence comes from Comamonadaceae bacterium, assembly GCA_013297875.1. Taxonomy (GTDB): domain Bacteria; phylum Pseudomonadota; class Gammaproteobacteria; order Burkholderiales; family Burkholderiaceae_C; genus JAAFIW01. Next base: position 10,249 of record JAAFIW010000027.1, read on the forward strand.
CGCTGGCGAGCGCCTGAAACGGTCGGCCCCAATTGAATCGCTACAACGCTGCATTGAGCTCCTTCCCCCGGGAGGGGAAGGGGCAAAACCCGCTGTTCATCAGTGCTGGTGTATGCCTAACGGGGCATCAAGCCCATGCTTGAAGCCACGCCTCCTGCCAGCGGGTGCCTGGCGCGCGCCGACCTCTTGCGACTGCTGCACCTGCGTGAGGCAGGCCAGCCGCAGCACCTTTCGTTAGCCTGCTCATCGGAAATATCGCAAGACGTTGGGTATTGGCAGCTACCAGCCCCCGAGACCCCAGCCTGGGTTTCAGCGGGCACGATCAACGCCACGGTCAGCACATCTCTGAGCCTGGCTGCGCCTGTTTCATCAGCGCCTGTGCAGCAACTCGAAAGCATGTGGCTCGTCACCGAGCACACCAAGCCCGAAACCGCCCCGCCCCAGCAAAGCTTCGAGCCCCTGGCCCCACTCACCGAGCAAAACGCCAAAGCCCCCAGCACCGCCCCACCGCCCGCGTTTGAAGACCTGGTGCCCCGGGCCCGCCTCATGCCTTTGCTCAAGCGCTTGCTGCAGCAACAACAACCCGGCGCGCTCGATGTGCCCAAAATTGTTGACCATATTTCCCAGCGGCGCATGCCCCAGCACTGGCCGCGCAAGCTGCTTGCGCGCTGGCCGGGGCAGCTCATTGTGGTGCTTGATTTTTCAGAGCACCTGTACCCCTTTCACCAAGACATGCACCGCCTGTGCCACTGGTTGATCGCGGTTTTTGGCCGCACCAGCCTCTCGCTGCGCCTGGTGCAGCAGGGCCCAGGTGCTTGGTCAAACTGGCATGAGCACCAGCGTGAAGACTTTTCGCTCCCCGCAGAACACCCCTGGCACATGCCCCCACCCGGCAGCGCCGTGCTGGTGGCCAGCGATTTCGCGCTGGCTGTGCCGCACAGTGCGGGCTACGTGGCCCGCTGGCAAGCCTTTGGGCACAGCCTGCGCCAGGCAGGCTGCCTGCCCTTCGCCCTGGTGCCCCTGGGTGCCCCGCAAATTCCCCCGGCGCTGGCCCGCGCCTACACACTGGTGCGCTGGAGCCCCGACGCCCCCGCCCAACCGCAGCGCCCGCCCCAGCACGCAGACGACTGGGCCGCCACAAGCCAGGTGCCGGGCCTGGCCCCCTTGCTGGCCATGATCGCCAGCACCCACCGGGTAGACCCGCCGCTGCTGCGCGCCCTGCGGCAAATCAACACCGATGCCCCCCGCAACGCGGGCCTGGAAGCCGCCGCCTGGAACCACCCCGATGTAGAGGCTGGTAGCGCCTGCTGGGTAGCCAACGACCCTGCCAAAAACCAGCCCCACCAGCACCTGTTTGCCCAAAACCCCGCCTGGCACCCACCCGTGCGAGCACTGGTCACCCGGCACCACGGCCACCTGCGCGCCGGGCTCAACCATGAAGAAACCCTGCGCTGGGCGGCCCTGCTCACGCCCGCAGAACGCGCCCAACCCGCCACCCAGCAAGCCCTGCAACAAGCCCACGGCTACTTCCAGGCCCTGCTGGGCAGCCTGACGCACAGCGCCGCCGGGGCTGATACCGAAAAATGGTGGCGCTATGCCGACCGCTTGGTTCACGGTGTTGACCCGGCCGTGCGGCAACAAGCGCCTGACTTGTTTCACCGGTTCGCCCAGCTGCTGGCACCACGCTGGTTGGCTGGCGGCCACACAACCGTGCCAGCGTGGGTCGACCCGCAGCGGCTTGAAACCCGTGCAAATCCGGTTCCCTATTGGCTGGTGCACGACTTCGCCAGCGGCGCAGCCCTGCTGCAATCCGAACCACCCCAGCCGCGCCAAAGCCTGCTGGCAGGCCCCCTGCGCGCGAGTGCACTCACGGTGCAAACCAGCCACCGGGCCACAGCACAGTGGCTGCAACTGGCCGGGCCAGCCCATCGCCTGCCCATTCCCGCTGCAACCGACACGCTCACCCTGCGCCACGCCAACGAAGCACTCACGCTGGCCCACCTGTCGCGCCCCGCCTGGGCCAGCGAGTGGGGCCAAGATCGCGCGGGGCCCTATGCCTTGCGCCGCAGCTTGTTTGGTGCGCCTTGGCGCTTCAGCCCCCTGGCCAATGAAGAAGAAGTTGTCAAAAGCACGGGGGCGTTTGCGTATGGGCATGACGAATTCGGTAACTGGGCCAGCCTGCAAATACAAGCCCAAACCCAAACCCTGCGCTACCTGCCGCCCGGCAGCTTTCTGATGGGCTCGCCGCCTGATGAGCCGGGGCGTGATGCCAACGAAGGCCCACAGCACCCCGTGACCCTGACCGAGGGCCTGTGGCTGGCCGATACCGCATGCACGCAAGGCCTGTGGCTGGCGGTGATGGGCGACAACCCCAGCTACTTCACAGGCGATCTGGAATTGCCGGTGGAGCAAGTCAGCTGGGAAGATGTGCAGGCGTTCCTTGCCAAGTTGCAAGCGCATTTGCCGCCGGGCGTGCAGGCTGTGCTGCCCACTGAGGCCCAATGGGAATACGCCTGCCGGGCGGGCACCACCACGCCGTTCAGCTTCGGCCAGAACATCAACTCAAACTTGGTGAACTACGACGGCAACTACCCGTACAACAAAGGCCCCAAGGGTGAATACCGGGAAAAAACGGTCGCTGTGAAAGCCTTGCCCGCCAATGCCTGGGGCTTGTACCAAATGCATGGCAACGTGTGGGAGTGGTGTGCCGATGGAATGCGCCAGTACTCCGGAAAAAGCGTGACGAACCCCAGCGGAGCGCAGGGCGAGAAAAGCGCTTCCTTCGCGGTTCGCGGCGGGTCGTGGATCCTCCGCGCGCGGCACGCGCGTTCGGCCCAGCGCAACCACTACGTGCCTGGCGGGCGCTTCGGCTACCTGGGGTTCCGGTTTGCTCTGAGGTCCACAGCCCAGCCGGGGGCCGGAGGCCCTGCCTTGGTAGGGCGGAGCCCGGGCATTGACTTGGACGGGCGGAGCCCGCCCTGGGGCCGGGACGGCCCGGTGTTAGCCGCGCGCAGCGCGGCGCGAAAAAAATGAACAGCAGCCTGCACTTTTTTACCGTCCCGGCGCTCGCTGCGGGCGATGCGCAAGACGAAATCAACCTGTTTTTGCAGCAAAACCGCGTGGTGGCTGTTGAAAAGCAGTGGGTGGCCGATGGGGCGGCCTCGTACTGGAGCCTGTGCGTCACAGTGGTCAATGGGCCGGGCCCGCTGCCTGCCAACCTGCGCATGACGGCAGGCTTGGCTCCTTCCCCTGCTGGGGGGCATGCGCGCTGCAACGCTTTGCCAGCCGGGTTGCCGCGCAGCCCCCATCCCAACCCTCGCACGGGAGGCATGTGTATCTACACATCTTTACGCCAAGTGGGTTTTGCTCCCTCGCCCCTCTGGGGAGAGGGCTGGGGTGAGGGGCTGTGCGATACGGGGCCTGTGCGACTCAACGGCCCTCACCCCTGCCCTCTCCCGCAAGCGGGAGAGGGGGCAAAGCCATTTCGTCCTCATTTGGCCAAGCACCCGCTTTGCACAAGTCCGGTTCAAGCTAAAACCAACCCCAAACGCGGTTCGCGGCGGGTCGTGGATCAACCACGCGCAGAACGCGCGTTCGGCCCAGCGCAACCACAACGAGCCTGGCAGGCGCAACAACAACCTGGGGTTCCGGTTTGCTCTGAGCTCAATGGCCGCTGCGGTGTGGATTCACCGGGCCATGGACCAAACAGGCGTCCGGTAGCCCGTGCCACGCGGCATGGGCTCAAACTGCAAGGCCCCCGGGGTGCTGGTAGGCAGCAGCCGAACGCTCCCCGGGCAGCCGTTTTGGATTGCCGTACTCATGGCTGATACCTACCCTCAACCCTTCCCCCCGCCATGGGCCGACGCCTGGGGCGACGACCGCTTTGGTTTGTGGGCTACGCTGGCAGTCGGTGGTTTGACCCAACGCGTGCGCTATCTGCCGCCTGGCAGCTTTTTGATGGGCTCGCCGCCTGATGAGCCGGATCGACATGAAGATGAAGGCCCGCAGCACCTGGTGACCTTGACCGAAGGCCTGTGGCTGGCCGACACGGCGTGCACACAGGGCTTGTGGCTGGGGGTGATGGGCGGTGAGAACCCCAGCCGTCTCAAAGGCGATCTGGAATTGCCGGTGGAGCGAGTCAGCTGGAAAGACGTGCAGCAATTTCTATCCAGGCTGCAGGCGCATTTGCCCGCTGGTATTGAGGCGGTGCTGCCCACCGAGGCGCAATGGGAATACGCCTGCCGGGCAGGCACCACCACGCCGTTCAGCTTTGGGCAGCAGATCGGCACAAATCAAGTGAACTACGACGGCAACTACCCGTACAACAACGGCCCCAAGGGCGAATACCGGGAAAAAACTATCGCCGTGAAAGCACTGCCTGCCAATGCCTGGGGCCTGTACCAAATGCATGGCAATGTGTGGGAGTGGTGTGCTGATGCCATGCGCGACTACGCGGGCGATGCCGTGACGGACCCCAGCGGAGCCACAGGCCAGGGTGTTAAAGGCTTCGCGGTTCGTGGCGGGTCGTGGATCTTCCGCGCGCAGAGCGCGCGTTCGGCCCGGCGCTTCCTCCACGTGCCTGGCAGGCGCGACCTCTACCTGGGGTTCCGGTTTGCTCTGAGGTCCCCAGCCCAGCCAGGGGCCGGAGGCCCGGTGTTGGTAGGGCGGAGCCCGGGGATTGACTTTGACGGGCAGAGCCCGTCTGGGGGCCGGGACGGCCCGGTGTTAGCCGCGCGCAGCGCCCCGCGCAAAATTTGAGCGGTTTTTGCTCTGTTTTTGATAGCTGCTTGATCAAGTAATTCATGGGCGGGATGGCAAAAATGGCACCAAGTGGTGGCTAATCAGATTACAGCGGGGTGTTGCTCTTTCCCGGGCTGCACAAAGAACGACCGTCTGCACGCGCATGCCCCCATCCCTACCTTCCCAAAGCGGGGGAAGGGGCAAAGTCAGCTCACGTACGCAGCGGCCGAGACCAGCGCGCATTGGCATCATCATCCAAAAAACGTCATTTATGTACAATTTACATGTACATGAAAGGCAAATGATGTCTATCTCCATCGCCCAATCCCGCCAGCAACTGTCTTCACTGATTGACGCTGCGCAAAGCACGCCGCAAGTCATCACCAAGCGCAACACGCCGGTGGCGGTGCTGGTATCGGCTGATTACTTCAAGCGCACAGAAGTGGCGGCGAGCAGTGCTGCCAGTTTTTACAACGCCTTAATGGCCTTGCGCAGCCAGCACGAGCCGGCAGACGACGCAGGCATTCCGGGTGCCGACGCGGCTGCGTCGCGTGCCACCGCGTGGGTGCGCACGAATCAATTTGCGGATTCCGAATAGGCCATGGCGCAAACCATTTATCTGGCCGACACCAACGTGGTCAGCGAGTTCGTTAAAAAAACGCCCGATGAAAACGTCATGCAATGGGTGCAATCGGCCCAACTGATTGCCATATCCGCCGTCACCATCGAAGAAGCGCATTTCGGCTTTGCGTGGCAGCCCAACGCGCGCAAACTCAATTTATTCAACGCCTTGGTGCAAAACCTGCACGCGGTGTATGCCATCACCGAGTCCGTCGCGCAGCGCGCGGGCATGTTGCGGGGGCAGTTTCAGGCGCAGGGCCTGACCCGAAGCGCGCCAGACATGCTGATCGCCGCGACGGCGCAGGAGTATCAACTCATCATTGCGACGCGCAATGTGCGGGACTTTGCGGGCTGCGGGGTGCAAGTGATCAATCCGTTTGATCGGTCTTAAACGCATTTTTTGCTCTGCTTTTTATAGCTTCTTGAGCATATTTCACTTGGTCCAGCGGCTGTTTTGACTTGCAAAATTGCAAAATTGCAATAACGCGATGATGTGCAGCCTCCTGTGGCGCGCAATTTAAAAGACCCGCATCTGCAGGCCTTTTGCAAACTGACTGTAGCGCCGCTATTGCTGGATTGCCGTTGCAGCCTCGGCCAGTTCGGCCCGCAATTTGTCTGCCTCCTGGTTGGCCCAGCGCACCAGCGGATCCATGGGGCCGCTGTAGAAGGTTCTCACGCCAGGGCCGAATTCGCGCAGCTTCCAGGCATCGAATTCCACGCCCATCTCTTGCATGGTCATATCGGTTGTTGCAGTGGTCATGAGCGCTCCCGCAAGTAGGTCAGGCCAAAACGCTTGGCAGCGCGCTTCCAAAAAGCGTGTTGCAACTCTACACCAAACCACGCCGGGTGCAGTTGATCGGCCTGGTTGGCTTGCCGTACGACCTCCGACAATTGGGCCGACCACTCTGCACCCAACTGCTCCAGCGTTTTGCGCGTAGGCGGCGCAGCGCCAAACAGCAGCAGGTGGCGAAACTGTGGCGACACCACGCGCAGCTCGGCCACCTGGGCGAACAGGGCCGCCTCATAGTCGTCCAACGAAAAAGCGCCATCGCCCGGATGGTTGTGCGTGAAGGTGCTGCCCGCCTTGCCCGCCAGCTCGGCCTCGGCAAAGCCCACGCGATTGGGCTGGCCGGTGCGGCGCAGCAGTTCCTTACCGTCTGCGCCAATGAACACGCCGGTTTCCAGCTTGTTGTTGCGTATGCCTTCTTCTATCGCCACAGCGGTTTGGCGGGCAGGGGTTGACGTGTCGGGTGTTGCGCGCGGGGCCGGTGGGTCATAAGGGCCGAAGGTCGGCGTGGGTTGGTTGAAGTTTTTCACTGTTGAATTGTCAGGGACGCTGATGCCGCAAATACGCGTGAGGGGCACCCACCCTCCGCCAACGCCCATTCGAAGACCCAATTTCGCCTGCCCCGGCGCGCGAGCCCAAACCCGCATGGGACAATCCCGCTCATGTTTGCAATGTTTGAAGACGCCGGTAAATTCCTGGCAGGGCGGGTGATGTCTGAGGCTGAATCGTCGGCGCAGGTGGAGCTTGAAAGTGGCAAGCGTGTGAAGGTGAAGGCCGCGCACGTGATGCTGAAATTTGACAAGCCGGCGCCTGCCGAGTTTTTGCGGCAGGCGCAGGAGATTTCTCAGACCATTGAGCTGGACATGGCTTGGGAATTTGCGCCGGACGACGAGTTTGGCTTTGCTGATTTGGCGCGGGACTACTTCAGCGCGCAGGCCAGTGCGGCGCAGCAGGCGGGTGCGCTGCTGCGGCTGCAAGACTCGCCGCATTACTTTCGCCGGGCGGGCAAGGGGCGCTTCAAGAAAGCGTCGGCCGAGGTGGTGCAGCAGGCGCTGTTGGCCATTGAGAAAAAGAAGCAGATCACCGCGCAAATTGCGGCCTGGGCGCAGGAGCTGGCCAGCGGCGTGTGCCCGGCGCCGATTCGTGAGCAGCTGTTCAAAATTCTCTTCAAGCCCGACAAAAACGGGCCCGAATACAAGGCCGTGGTCGACGCCTCGCGTGCCACGCAAACCGCGCCGCTGGACCTGCTGCAAAAGGCGGGCGCGATTGACAGCCCTTACCAGTTTCACTGGAAGCGGTTTTTGTTTGACAACTTTCCCAAGGGCACAGGCTTTCCGGCGCTGGCGGCACCCGCCATTCAAGACGAGCTGCCGCTGGCCCCGGTGCAGGCGTATTCGATTGACGATTCGCAGACCACCGAGATTGACGATGCGCTGTCGCTGCAAGGGCTGGGCACGGGCACCGTTACTTTGGGCATTCACATTGCGGCACCGGCGCTGGCTTTGCAGGCGGGCGATGCGGTGGACAACGTGGCCCGCCAGCGCCTGTCGACCGTGTACATGCCGGGCTACAAAATCACCATGCTGCCCGATGCGGTGGTGCAGACCTACACCTTGCAGGCCGGGCGCGACTGCCCGGCGGTGTCGTTGTATGTGGTGTTTGACGAGGCCACGCTGGAGATCAAAAGCCGCGAGACCCGGCTGGAGCGGGTGCCGATTGCGGCGAATTTGCGGCACGACCAGCTGGACGCGGTGGTCACGCACGAGCGGCTGGAAAACCCCGAGCCGGGTGAGGCACTTGAGCATGAAAAGGGGCTCCTGCCCATACCAAATCTGCTCAAGCAGCTATCATTTTTATATCGCCTGGCCAGGCATTTGAAGGCCGGGCGCGAGGTGGTGCGCGGCAAGCCGGAGAACTTCAACCGGCCGGATTACAACTTCAAACTGGTCGGTAATGACGGCAACGAACCCACAGGCACCGAACAAGTCCTCATCTCCACCCGCCAACGCGGCGCGCCGCTGGACTTGATCGTGGCCGAGGCCATGATTCTGGCCAACAGCTCCTGGGGTGACTGGCTGCACGCGCACGGCGTGCCCGGCATTTACCGCAGCCAGGCCAGCCTGGCCCCGGGCGTGAAGGTGCGCATGGGCACCAAGGCGCAGCCGCATGCGGGCATAGGCGTTTCCAGCTACGCCTGGAGCACCTCGCCGCTTCGCCGCTACACCGATTTGGTGAACCAGTGGCAAATCATTGCGGTGGCCAGAAATGGAAAGACTGCGCCGCTGGTGGCCCCGTTCAAACCCAAAGACGCGCAGCTGTTTGCCATCATCAGCAGCTTTGACGCGGCTTACAGCGCCTACAACGGCTACCAGGGCGGCATGGAGCGGTTTTGGACCCTGCAATACGTGCAGCAAAACGGCATCAGCGAGCTCACGGCCACGGTGTTTAAAGAAGGCCTGGTGCGCGCCGACGACCTGCCCCTGGTGCTGCCGGTGCTGGGCGCGCAAGACTTGCCGCGCGGCGCGCATGTGCGCGTGAAGCTGGGCGCGATTGACCTGATTTCGCTGGACGTGACGGGCACGGTGATTGAGCGGCTGGATGTGCAAGTGTCTGAAGCCATGGACGAAGAAGGCGACGACGAGCTGGTGGCCGGGCCGATTGCGATTGCGGTGGACATGAGCGCACCCGTCGGTGAAAACGACGCACCGGCTGACACCGCAACTGTCGATAATCCGGCCCCGTGAACCTCAAGTCTTTCAGCACCCTGCAAATCGCCCTGGCCTTCTCGGCGCTGGTGCATGGCGGCTTGCTCACCGTGCGGTTTATCGACCCTGAGGGCTTTAACCGCGTGTTTGAGGACACGCCGCTGGAGGTGGTGCTGGTCAACACCCGCAGCAACGAAAAACCCGACAGGGCTCAAGCCATTGCCCAGGCCTCGCTGGCTGGGGGTGGTGAGGCCGAAAAAGCCCGCGCCACCTCGCCGCTGCCACCCTCGGCCCTGACCGACCGGGGCGACGCCGCCGAAGACGAGCAAAAAAAGATTGAGGCCATGCAGGAGCAGCAAACCCTGCTGCTGGCCCAGCTGAAAAAAGAGCTGGCCGCCCTGCCCCCGCCCGACCCCAAGGTGCCCAGCACCAACCCCGAGGCCATGTCGCGCGAGGAAAAGCGCCGCCAGCTCATCAAGCTGTTGGCCGAGATTGAAAAGCGCATCAACGAAGAAAACTCGCGCCCCAAAAAGCGCTACATCAGCCCGGCCACGCGCGAAGAGGTGTATGCGATTTATTACGACGCGCTGCGCCGCAAGATTGAAGACAAAGGCACGCAGAATTTTCCGCAACTGGCAGGGCAAAAGCTCTACGGCGAGCTGACCATGATCGTCACCGTCAACTTTGATGGCCGCGTGCTGGCCACCGAAGTGGTGGAAAGCTCGCGCAACATCGCGCTGGACAAGCGGGCCCAAACCATCGCCCGCGCCGCCGGCCCGTTTGGCAACTTCAGCCCCGAAATGCGCCGCAAAGCCGACCAGATCGTGGTGGTCTCGCGCTTTAAATTCACGCGCGACGAGACGCTGGAAACGCGGCTGACGGAGCGTTGAGCGTCTACATGCCCGAAGACTTCACGGTTTTAGCTCCTTCCCCTCCCGGGGGAAGGTCGGGATGGGGGCACGTGCGCCGACTCGCTATTTCATACGCGTGCCCCCATCCCCGCCTTCCCCCGAAAGGGGAAGGGGTCAACCACCAATTTGTGTAGCTTCTATGGACCTCTACTGCGTGATGGGCAACCCGATTGCCCACAGCCGCTCCCCCGTCATTCACGCCCGCTTTGCCCAGCTCACCGGCCAGACCCTGCGCTATGGCAAGCGCGAAATACCGCTGGACGGGTTTGCGCAAGCCGTGCGGGCATTTCAAGCCGAAGGCGGGCGCGGTTGCAACATCACCGTGCCCTTCAAATTTGAAGCGGCGGCGCTGGTAGATAGTCAAACCGAACGCGCCGCGCTGGCCCAGGCGGCCAACACGCTGAGCTTCGTGAATGGCCGCATCGAAGCCGACACCACCGATGGCGTGGGCCTGGTGACTGACATTCAAACCAACGCCGGCGTGCCACTCAAAGGCAGTCGCATCTTGCTGCTGGGCGCTGGTGGCGCAGCCGCCAGCGTGCTGGGCGCGCTGCTGCAGGCGGGGCCCGCCCGCGTGGTGGTGAGCAACCGCAGCCGTGCGCGTGCGCAAGCCCTGGTGGCCCGCCATGCCGAGCTGGCTTTGCTATCAAATGCGGAGCTTCTTGAGCAGGATTCATATGGGCTAGTGGCCGATATTGATCAAAAATTCGACATTCTCATCAACGCCACCGCTGCCAGCCTGGCGGGGGCTGAGTTGACGCTGAACCCCGCCGTTTTGCAGCCCGGTGCCCTGGCCTACGACATGATGTATGGCCCCGCCGCACAAGGCTTTTTAAGCTGGGCACAAGGCCACGGCGCAGTAGCGCGAGACGGCCTGGGCATGCTGGTGGAGCAAGCCGCCGCCTCGTTTGAAATCTGGCGCGGCGTGCGGCCCCCGGCGGGGCAGGTTTTGGCGGAGCTGCGGGCGCAAATGGGAACATGAAAGCCCTCGCCCGCTGGATCGCCCTGGTCGCCCTGGCCACCTTGCTGCTGCAGCTGTTTTTCATCGCCCGTATTGCCAGCATGGCGGTGCTGGACCCACAGTCCAGCGCGTTTGAGCGCTCGCAGGCCTGGCAGGTGTTCAATGCCAAGGGCAGCTTGCCCTGGCGGCAGGAATGGGTGGCGTATGACGCGATGTCAGACAACCTGAAGCTGGCCGTGATCGCCTCGGAAGACGACCGCTTTGCCGACCACCAGGGGGTTGACTGGGAGGCCATCGAGAAGGCATGGGCCAAAAACGAAAAGGCACAGGAGCGGGCCACCAAGCTAGCACCGACTGTGGCGGCCAAGCCATCGAACAAACCCGCCAAACCCCCAAAAATCATCGGCGGCTCCACCATCACCCAGCAGCTGGCGAAAAACCTGCTGCTCTCGGGCGAGCGCACGCTGCTGCGCAAAGGCCAGGAGCTGGTGCTCACCGTGGCGCTGGAGGCGCTGCTGAGCAAAGAGCGCATTCTGGAGATTTACCTGAACCATGTGGAATGGGGCGAAGGCGTGTTTGGCGCAGAAGCCGCTGCCCAGCACTACTTTCGCAAGCCCGCCGGCAAACTCAGCGTCTACGAGTCTGCCCGCCTGGCCGTGATGCTACCGCGACCCAAATACTTTGAAAAACGGCTGAACTCGGCCTACCTGGCATCACGCGCCGCCACGATTGCGGCGCGCATGGGTGACGCGCAGCTGCCTTGACGTTTCCAAAACACTATCGTTTTCATAGCTGTCCGTGCGCTCTGGGCCTGCACGTTAGCCAAAAAGACTTGAAATCAAGCCCACAAACCCAATCTGGGAAGCTCTGGCTTTGCTATAACCCGCTCACCGCTGCCCTGCAGCTCACATTTCAAACACCATGAACCGTCTTATTGGCCCCGTGCTTGCTGTGTTGGTTTTGGCTGGAGTGGGCTTTGCGGGCTGGCGCTCGTATGAGCAGCGGGCCACCGAGCAGACGGCCAAGCTGGAAGCGGCCAAGATGGAGACGGTGCGGGGGCTGATTGGCTCGGAAAAAGAGAGTTTTTTCAACGATCCCCGGGTGGTTGAAATTCTGCAGAAAAACGCGATCACCGTGCAGGTGGAGAAAACGGGTTCACGTGCCATTGCACAGCGGCCCGACTTGAAGTCGTTTGATTTTGCGCACCCGGCAGGCGCGCCTGCGGCCCTGAAAATCCAGAAGATGGTCAAGGCCCAACAGGTGTTCACTCCGTTTTTCACGCCTATGGTGATTGCCTCGTGGAAGACGCTGGTTCCGGTGCTGGAGCGCGAAGGCCTGGTCAAGCAGGAGGCGGGCAACTACTACGTGGTGGACATGCCCAAATTGATCGCGATGATGGACAAGGGCACGCGCTGGAAAGACCTGAAAGGCAACGATGTGTATGCCACCAGCAAGAGCATTTTGGTGAGCAGCACCGACGTGCGCAAATCGAACTCGGGTGCGATGTACCTGGGCTTGGCCAGCTATGTAGCCAATGGCAACAACGTGGTGCAGTCTGAAGAAGAGCTGCAGAAAGTGCTGCCGCTGATGACCAGCATCTTTTTAAAGCAGGGCTTTCAGGAAGCATCGAGTGCCGGGCCGTTTGACGACTACCTGTCGATGGGCATTGGCAAAGCACCGATGGTGATGATTTACGAGTCGCAGTTTCTGGAGTACCTGGCCAAGCAGACCGCACCGGGGGCGAGCGCCAATATGGTTTTGCTGTACCCGCGCCCCACGCTGTTTACCAAACATGTGTTTGTGGCCATGAGTGCCAAAGGTGCCAAGCTGGGCGCGCTGCTGGAAAGCGACCCCGGCCTGCAGGCGCTGGCACTGGAATACGGCTACCGCACCAGCGGGCAGGACGCTTTTGCCAAACGCGTGGCCGACAAGAAACTCCCCGTTGCCACCACCCTGGTTGACGTGATCGACCCGCCCTCGTTTGAGGTGCTGGAGCGCATGATTGCTGACATCGAGAAGAAGTACGCTCAGTAAGTCTGCTGGAGAAATTTTGAACGCGCCCTCTGCGAGACCTTTGCGTCCTCTGCGTTCAAAAGTCCCCGCTGCTTGTCAATCTTTGAAGTTTCTTAACCCGGAGCCACCATGAGCACACAACCCGTGACCACCGCCCCTGCAGCCGCCGTCATTCCCAGCTTTGTGCTGGACGCCCCTGAGCCGCTGGCTGCTGTGCCAGCAGTGACTGCCAAAGACGCCGTTCCGCTTCCCGATGCCACTGCCAAGGAAGTCGATCTACAGGTGCAGGGCTTTATCGACAAGCTGATGACCGAAGACCTGCAGAGCGAGGCCTTTAAAAACCGGCTCGACTCAGCCTTTCGCTTAGGGAAAGAAGAAGTCTCCAGCGCCGCTGCGTTCATGACCGGCCGCTTCATGGAGCGCAACTTTGTGGGCATGGAAGACTCGTCGGCCTACAAGGCCATTTCCGACCTGCGTGTGCAGCTGGACGAGTTGAACCCAGGCAAAGATGGCGACCTGCTCAGCGAGCAGAAAATTCTGGGCTTTATTCCCTTTGGTAACAAGCTGCAAAGCTATTTCCGCAAGTACCAAAGCGCGGGCACCCAGCTGCAAAAAGCCATGGAGCAACTGCATGCGGCCAAAGACGACATGCACCGAGACGCGGTGGAAATTGAAAGCACCCGCGGCAAGCTGTGGGAGTCGATGCTGCGCTTGAAAGCAGCCATTCGCTTTTGCGAGCAACTCGATGCACGCCTGGCCGACCAGGTGGCCAAGCTCAAAACCTCAGACCCTGAACGCGCCCGTGCGCTGGAGCAGGAGGTGCTGTTTTATGCCCGCCAGAATTTGAGCGATCTGTATACGCAACTGGCCGTGTCGGTGAACGGCTACCTGTCTTTAGGCGAGCTGAAAAAAACCGCCCGCGAAATGATGAACGGCTGCGACCGTGTGGCCACCACCGGCATGAGCGCGCTGGCCGTGGCGCAAACCGTGGCGCGCGCCACCGGCAACCAGATCAAGGTCATGGAAATGCTCAAAGGCGTGAGCGGCACCATCGACAGCCTGATCGCGCAAAGCAGCCAGCAGCTGGGCCAGCATGTGGAGCGCACGGGCGAGTTTGCGGCCAACCCGCTGATTGGCGTGGAGCGCCTGAAGGAAACCTTTGACAACACCTTCAAGGCCATGGATGCGATGGACAACTTTCGCAGCAAGGCGATTGACACCATGGGCCGCAATAACCTGATGATGAAAGAACAGGTGCAGCGCGCCGAGCAATACCTTGACCGCTCACGAGGCACCAAGGCGCGTGAGGCCATGGCGGCGGCCACGCAGATCAGTGGTCCGGTGGCACTGTGATGCGCGCGCTGACTTGGCTTTTCTCCCTCCCCTCCCGGGGGAGGGCAGGGGTGGGGGCAGTGCACCAACCATCCCTGTTTAAGTTGGCTGTCACCCTGGCCTTCCCTATCCTCCTGGCCGCCTGCGGCAAAGCCCCCGACCCCTCCCCCACCGCCACCCAAGCCACACCCGCCAACCAGTTCACCATCCTGGCCGGCAGTGAGCTCAAAGACCTGGAACCGTTGGTGCCAGCCATTGAGCAGGCCACGGGTTTGAAAATCAAGCTCAACTACAGCGGGACGCTGGAAGCCGTGGAGCGCTTGTCGGCCGGGGAGCGGACCGATGCTGCCTGGTTTGCCAGCAACCGCTACGCGCTGCTCACGCCGGGTGTGAAAGAAAAAGTGCATATCAGCGAGCGCACCATGATCACGCCGGTGGTGCTGGGCCTGAAAAAAAGCAAAGCCGTCGAGCTGGGCTGGATTAAAAACGACGGCACGCCCAACCCTAACCTGACGTGGAAAGACATTGCCCAGGCCGCCGAAAAAGGCCGCTTCAGCTTTGGCATGACCAACCCAGGTGCCAGCAACACCGGCTTTTCCGGCCTGATGGGCGTGGCCGCTGCACTGGCGGGTAAGGGCGATGCGCTGGAGGTGTCCGACATCAATGCCGCGCAACTCTCGGCTTTTTTTAAGGCCCAGGCGCTCACCGCGGGTTCGTCAGGCTGGCTGGCTGATGCGTATGTGAAAGAGCAAGACCGTATTGACGGCATGATCAATTACGGCTCGGTGATTCACGCGCTGAATGCTGGCGGCAAGCTGTCCGAGCCGCTGGCCATCATCTACCCCAAAGACGGCATTTTGTCGGCTGACTACCCGCTGATGCTGACCAACCCGGCCAGGCGCGCCGACTATGACAAGCTGCTGGCCTATGTGCGCTCGGCCGCGTTTCAAACGCCGATGAGCCAGCAAACCTTCCGCAAGTCGTTGCTCCCCGAGGTAGCAGCCAGTGTTGATCCCACCTCCAAGCTGTACCCGGCCACCTTGATCGAACTGCCCTTCCCGGCCAAGCTGGCGGTGGTCGATGCGGTGCTGGACGCGTTTGACAACCAGATTCGCCGCCCGGCTGACTCCACTTTTGTGTTGGACATTTCAGGTTCGATGGCCGGCGAGCGCATGAACCAGATGAAAGCCGCGCTGCAGGGCCTGACCGGGCTGGACACCAGCTTGTCGGGCCGCTTTGCGCGGCTACGCGAGCGCGAAGCCATCAGCATGATTGCGTTTGACGACTCGGTGCGCCCAGCGGTGAATTTCAAGCTGGAAAAAGCCGACCGCGCCGCCACCGAAGGCAAGGTACGCGACTACATCGGCCAATTGCAACCCACGGGCGGCACCGCCATCTACAGTGCCGCACAGTCGGCCTACCAACAAGCCGCCGTGCGACGCAAGGCCGACGCCAGCCGCTACTACTCGGTGGTGCTGCTGACCGACGGCGAGAACAACAAAGGCTTGAGCGCCAAGGAATTCGAGACCTGGTTCGCCGCCCTGCCCGAGGCCGACAAAGGCATACGCATTTTTGCGATTCAGTTTGGTGAGGCCAAAGCCGAACAACTCGACGCCCTGGCCCGCCTGAGCGGCGGCCGCGTCTTCAACGCCACCAAAACGCCACTGGCCCAGGTGTTCAAGGAAATTCGGGGTTATCAGTAGTGGACCCAATCGGGTTCAAGAACGCAGAGGACGCAAAGGATTCGCAGAGTGCGCAGAAGAAGTCCAGAAAATGGACTCCAGCAGCCCTCCAATTTTTGGCTGTTCCTTCTGCGTCTTCTGCGAATCCTTCGCGTCCTCTGCGTTCAAATTGATTTGACCCTCCACACCATGAAGCCCGCCAACACCTTCCTGCTCTACCTGTACAGCACCCGCAACATCGCCGGCTGCTGCCTGGCCCTGTTGGGCTTAGGCGCGTTTTTTGTCGGGGTGATTGATCAATGGTGGCTACCCATCACCCTGGGCTTGTACGCCGTCGGTGCGCTGGGCGTGCCCAGCCGCGAGGTGATTGACGCCTCGGTGTACCAACGCTATGACGGCAAGCGCCTGGTGGAAGGCGTGCAGGAACTCATCAACCAGAGCAAAAAGCAATTGCCCGCCGAGGCGCTGGCGATTTTGAATGCCATTCCCAAGGTGCTGGAGCCACTGGTGCCGCGGCTGACTGGGCAGGCTGATGCGCCCATGCTGCCACCGGCGCAGGTGCAGTCCATCATGGGTGCCATCACCCGCGATCTGCCGGAAACCGTATCCGGCTACTTGAAGCTGCCGCCAGCCTTTGCCAGCATGCACAAGCTGGACGGCGGCAAGACTGCGAAAGACCTGCTGGTGGAGCAACTAGGCTTGCTGCACGGCCAGCTGGAAAAAATCTCCACCGCCGTGTTTGCGGACGACGCCGATGCGCTGGTGGTCAACGGGCAGTACCTCAAGGAAAAGTTTCACGCACCGACTTACCTGAATTGAGTGCGTGGGAATGACGCAATTGCTATTTATTCAATAGCTGCTTGAGCAGGTTTTACCTGGGCTGGTGGCACTTTTTACATAAAACACGTGCCCAATATCATTTCCATTCAAGCCCTGAGCAAAACCTATGCTTCGGGTTTTCAGGCGCTCAAGTGCGTGAGCCTGAACATCCGGCGGGGCGAGATTTTTGCGCTGCTGGGGCCCAACGGCGCGGGCAAAACCACGCTGATCAACACGGTTTGCGGCATCGTCAAGCTGGGCTCTGGCAGCGTGACCGTCGATGGCCACGACATCGTGCGTGACTTTCGTGCGGCCCGTGCCCAAATTGGTCTGGTGCCGCAAGAGCTGTCCACCGATTCGTTTGAAACCGTGTGGTCAACTGTGAGCTTTTCCCGTGGTCTGTTTGGCAAAGCCCCCAACCCGGCACACATTGAAAAAGTGCTGCGCGACCTGTCGCTGTGGGACAAGAAAGACAGCATGATCAAGGCGCTTTCCGGCGGTATGAAGCGACGGGTGCTGATTGCCAAAGCCCTGTCGCACGAGCCGCAAATACTGTTTCTGGACGAGCCCACAGCGGGCGTGGACGTGGAACTTCGCCAGGGCATGTGGCAGATGGTGCGTACCTTGCGCGATGCCGGTGTCACCATTATTTTGACAACGCACTACATTGAAGAAGCGCAAGAGATGGCCGACCGCATTGGCATCATCCGCAAGGGCGAATTGATTGTGGTGGAAGACAAAGAGGTGCTGATGCGCAAGCTGGGCAAAAAGCAGCTGACGCTCACGCTGCAAACACCACTGCAGGCCATTCCCGCGGCCTTGACAGACCTGCCGCTGAGTCTGAGCGACGGCGGCCAGGCACTGATTTACACCTTCGACACACAAACCGAAGACACCGGCATTGCACCGCTGCTCAAACGCCTGGCTGAGTTACACATCGACTTCAAAGACCTGCACTCCAGCGAAAGCTCGCTGGAAGACATCTTCGTCAGCCTCATTCACAGCGGCGAGCCCGCCGCTCCAGTCTCCACAGACGTCAAGGAAACCGCATGAACTAGCACGCCATCCGCGCGATTTACCGCTTCGAGATCAACCGCACCCTGCGCACGCTCACCCAATCCATCGTCTCGCCCGTGCTGTCCACTTCGCTGTATTTCGTGGTGTTTGGCGCGGCCATCGGCTCGCGCATGGGCGACATTGACGGCATTGGCTACGGTGCCTTTATCATCCCCGGCCTCGTCATGCTGTCGCTGCTCAACGAGAGCATTTCCAATGCCGCATTTGGCATCTATATGCCCAAATGGTCGGGCACCATTTACGAGCTGCTGTCGGCACCGGTGTCGTCCATGGAAGTGGTGGTGGGCTACGTGGGTGCGGCGGCCAGCAAGTCGGTGGCGCTGGGTTTGTTGATACTGCTGACCGCACGGCTGTTTGTGCCTTACGAAATTGCGCACCCAGTGTGGATGCTGTGCTTTCTGGTGCTCACCGCCGTGACCTTCAGCCTGTTCGGCTTCATCATTGGCTTGTGGGCTGACAACTTTCAAAAGCTGCAAATCGTGCCGCTGATGGTGGTCACACCATTGACCTTTCTGGGCGGCGCGTTTTACTCCATCAACATGCTGCCACCGCTGTGGCAACACATCGCTTTGTTCAACCCCGTGGTCTATTTGATCAGCGGTTTTCGCTGGAGCTTTTACGGCGTGGCCGATGTGAATGTGGGCATCAGCATTGCGGCCATCCTGGGGTTTTTGACGCTTTGTATGGTCACCGTGTGGTGGATTTTCCGCACGGGGTGGAAACTCAAGGTTTAGCTTGAAATTTAAGTCAAAACGGCCACTCGCCCTTGTAAATATTGCTCAAGATGCTATATAAAACATAGCAATTATTTAACTGCGCAAGCCTGCCTCTGCCAGCGACTGATCCCAGCCCTGCGTCACCGACTGCACCACTGACGCAGCCGTGATGCTGGGTGTGTGGCGGGTCAACAGGCGGGCACCGGCTTCAATCACACGTGTGCCGGTGGGCTTCCAGGTGGCCAGCAAGCTATTGAGCACCTGATGGTTCTCCACATCGGCTTGCACCATGGCCTTGCAGGCCGAGGCAGTCCAGCGGCGGCTGCGTTGGGCGTCCAGGAACAGGTTGTCGCACAGCGCAGCGTCCAGCTCGTCTTTGTTGGCACGGGCAATGTCGGCAAAGGCATGCAAAAACAACTCATCAACCACCGGTTTGACGACCAGGTTCAGGCCGACAAAGGCCTGATCCCAGTCATAGGCCAGCATCAGGCGCTCAATGGCTTCGCGCACCGGTTGCCAGTCAGCGTCTTTTTCCCAGGTGGCGCGCTCACCAGTGCCAAAGCTACGGCTGGGGTGGGCGTTGGCCAACTGGCGGGTGCGGTAGGCCACGCGCTGCACGCGGCGCAGCTGGTCGGCGGTTTGAAAAGCGGCGCAGTTACCCAGGTAGCTGGAGTGGGCCAGTTGCTGCACATAGGCGGAGATCATCTGCAAGCCGTGGCCCAGGTAGCGGGTGGGCGTGAAGGTCAGAGCCAGCGTGTCCAGCATCGCCGCTGACAGCTTGGCGTCGCTGCCCTGGCCTTCGGTGTGCTGGCGCAGCAGGCCGTCAACATAGGTTTCCTGCTCGTCCATCTGCGTGGTGTATTTGCGATACGTCATCTGGTCAGGGTCGCGAAAGCTGTCCACGCCCGCCACCTTCAGGCCAATGCCGTCGCGGTGCTTTTTCAACCACTGGTTGCCGTGCACCTCGGGCCCCATCTCCAGCGGCGTGGCGTTGGTGACCGTGTGGTTCATGTTGTGCGTGACCACCTCGTACTCGGTGGGTTTGCGCCCCAGATTGCCCAGACTCGACCAGGTTTTGGCTCGCTTGGCGCGCAGCGGGCTGACAGAGGGGCCGGGTGCGGCGGAGGATTTGTCTTGGCTCATGGTGCTTGTCTCGTGATGGTTGTAGGTTTTGGGGACTGTTCAGGTCTTGCAATACCGGAGGCTTATGTTTTGAAATACCGGAGGGTTATGTTTTGAAATACCAGCGGTATTCGGTGTCACTGGTCTGCATGCGGCCGGTGAACGAGGCCATTTCCACCTCCAGCATGGGCAGCGGGTATTCGCGGCCCAGGTGCTGCTCCAGGCTGCTGCGCGTCAAGCGACAGTCTTTGTTCACATGGATGTGGATGTAGTCGCCCCGGTCAGTCACCAGAATGTCCTGGCCCGGGTTGTCCTGCTCAATGGCGTCGATCACGGCTTCGGCGATATCGCCTGCGCGCATCGTGGGGCCCACAGAGTCATAGCCTACGGTTTCGGTGATTACTACTCGGCTTGTCGTTGTCATACCTGTCTCCTGTAAATTCAAGTCGTCTCAAGCGGCTGGTCACCCACCAGTACGCGCCCGTGGTCAATGCGCAGCGGAAACCGCGTCAGGCAGTGCGACGAGGGGTTGACGCCTTTGCCGGTGCATGCGTCAAACGTCCACTGGTGGGCGCGGCACATCAGCACGCCGTCGTCAAAACTGCCTTCAATCAATTGCACGCTTTGGTGTGGGCACATCCCGTCATACGCATGAAACTGCCCTTCGGCATTGATCACGATGACCTTGTGCTTGCCCACATCAAAGGCCTGCATCTCGCCCATCCACAAATCGTCGGCCAGGCAGACTTCTACAAAATTCGCGCTACTGACTTCAGACATGGTTTGCCTCTGGTTTAGAAACTTAGGGACTGGCGCTTTGCTCCTTCCCCTTCCGGGGGAAGGTTGGGATGGGGGCTGCGGGGCGACACGCTGGCAAATAGTTGTAGCGCTCATGCCCCCATCCCCGCCTTCCCCCAGCGGGGGAAGGAGCTAAAACACTTCAGCTGGCCCAACCCACCGTGACCCACTGCAGCGGCTTCAAGCCGGTCTGCCCGATGACCTGCCCCAAGGGTTGTGCGTTATCGACCTGTGTGCCGCCAATGTCTACCGTGTAGGTGGTGGCCGTTGGGTGCTTGGGCACCCGCCTGCCCACCGCATGCACGGCAATTTTCTCGGCCACCTGGGCCATGGTGTCATCGGTGTCCACGGCCACCAGGTGGGGCACGAAGTCGCCTTTGAACACGCCGTAAACTGGAAATAACGCCATGTTTGTCTCCTTGTTTTTCAGCGGCTCAAGCGACCTTGCGGGCCGGCGCTGCGTATTCGGCCGCCCACTTGTAGGCATAAGCGTCGTCGCCCATCACCTCGGGTGTGATGCCCATCCACTGCAAACCACCGCCCAGGTTCATCGGTTGGATCTGGCCCATCAGGAAGCGATCCACCACATTGGTGTGGCCGCAGTAGCGCTCGGGCTCGGTGTCAAAAATCCACTTGGACACGTCCGAGTCAAAGTTGTACAGGCGGCCTTTGTATTCGCTGGTGTACATCTGCAGGTTGTGCCGGTCCCAGGCCGAGCCCAGCGGCAGCTGCGTGATGTTGCACAGCGCGGGCAGCGTTTCGGGGTAGGTGGCGGCCATGTTGCCGCTGTTGACGTTGGCAATGATCTCGTCCCACAGCGTGCCCCAGCTGTCTTCCCAGTTGGGGTACTTGCTGTTGAGCCACGCACGCTCGGCTTTTGATACGCCTGCGTTGGGTTTCCAGAACAAGGTGGGCCGCCAGAACCAGGTGCCGATGTGCATCGCATGGTGGCCATGGTCCAGGCACTTGAGGAATGTTTCCCAGTACCAGGGCTTTTGCAGGCCATAGTCTTTCATGGTGCGCTCGTGGTGGTGCACCACCCACTCCAGCATGAATTCCTTGAACGACATCTTGCGCTGGGCCACTGGTGTGTAGTAGTCCATCGAGGTGCCGGTGAGCGTCTGGAACAGGCGGAAGCTGCGCCAGAACGACACGTCAAACACATACTGCGCGCGCTTGGGGTCGTGCTTCATCAGCACTTCCAGCGTGGGAAAGCCCAGCTGCGCATGGCGCGCTTCGTCAGTCTGGATGCTGGACAGCAGATTGGAAAAATCCACATCGCCCGCTTCCATCGCGTCAGCTGCCAGGGCCACAAACTGCATATTGGTAAAGCCATGCTCCACCGTGAGGCTGGTGGCCATTGCCGCTTCGATGCAGTTAGCGTTCAGCATCCAGTCGTCGAAGAAATTCTTGACGGCCAACACACCCCATTCGTTGGTGTGAAAGGCTTTGTTGCACCAGTCAAAGCGCTCGTCGTGCTTGAGCAGGTCGTGCGAGAAGGCCAAGTCCAGTTGGGCGTGGCGAATCTCATCCAGCATGCCAAACACGCCCAGGCTGCGCCAACGCGGCGAAGGCGCAAAGCGGCAAAACCGGCTTTGCATCGTGACCGCCATTTGCTCCACCATGCAGGTGGTGCCCATGTGCAGTTGCGATGATGCGGTGTGCGCCGGATCGAGCTTTTCATAGATATTGGCGCGCTTCAGGGCATCGCGCACCGCCAGGGCTCCGGTTTCCTTTTCACGCTGTACGCGAACATAGTCGCGAAAGGTCACGCGGTAGGGCTCGTCCCACGAATTCCAGGCCTCGGCAGGCACAGGGCCCACGCCAGACCAGGATTCGGGAAACGCTTCTTTGCTGTCCACATAGGACAGTGTCCAGTCGACATCGCGCGCAATGTCATACCAGTCATCTCTAGCAAGCATCATTTCTGATCTCCTATTTTTCACTTCCACAAAACAGCCGCATTCCGCGGCAACGGACGTCGATTCATGTGTCAAGGCCCGCTAGCGCTTGATGTTCAGCACCTGAATCGACGTGTATTCCTCTAAACCCGCGCGGCCCAGCTCGACGCCGATGCCCGAGCCTTTGACCCCGCCAAATGGAATTTCTGGCCCCATCGCCGGGTGCTGGTTGACCCAGGCACCGCCGCAGTCGAGTTGCGCAGCCAGCACCGCTGCACGCTCGGGGTTGCTGCTCCACACCGAGCCGCCCAGGCCATATTCGCTGTCATTGGCCCAGCGCAAGGCATCGGTCTCGTCGTCAAACGGTGTGATGGTGAGCACCGGGCCAAACACCTCGTGGGCCACCGCGCGCATGCTGGGCTTGACGTTGGTGAGAATGGTGATGGGCAAGAAAAGCCCAGGGCCAGCGGGCACCGGGCTTTGGTAAAGAATGGTCGCGCCCTCTGCCACCGCCTCAGCGATGACGGCGTGCACCTGGTCGAACTGCATGCGGTTTTGAATCGGGCCGATATCCACACCTTCTTGCAGGCCGGGGCCGATCTTGATGGTTTTGGCGAACTTGACCAGCTCCTCGCACACGGCGGCATACACGCTGCGATGCACATACATGCGCTTCAGGGCTGCGCACACCTGGCCACAGTTGGAAAACTTGGCCCAGAACAAATCAGCTGCCATTTTTGCGGCGTCCACATCGTCCAGCACGATGCCGGCGTCATTGCCGCCCAGCTCCAAGGTGAGGCGTTTCAAGTTGCCTGCGGCGCTGGCCATGATGCGTTTGCCGGTGGGGCCGGAGCCCGTGAATGCGATCTTTCGGATGCCGCTGTGCTCGGTCATCCAGGCACCCAGATCGTTGCCGCCACTGACCACATTGACCACGCCGGGTGGAAAGACTTCTTGCGCAATTTCGCCCAGGCGCAAGGTAGCCACCGGCGTGTTGGGCGAGGGCTTGAGCACGATGGTGTTGCCCGTGAGCACGCTGGGAATGATCTTCCACATCGCCAGCAACACCGGGTAGTTCCAGGCCGTGATCGCGCCGATCACGCCCAGCGGGCGGTGGCGTTGCTCAACATATTGGGTGGGGGTTTCGCGCAGCACCTGCGGCTTGAGTTCCACAGCGGTATAGCCCTTGGCGAAAAACGTGGCTGCGCCTACTTCGCTCCTGGCCTTGGGCAGCGGCTTGCCCTGCTCATGGGTGAGCAAATTCGCCAGCACCTCGGTGTCGGCGGTCACGCGGTCAATGTAGGCGTTGACCAGGCGGTAGCGCTCGGCGGTGGGCACGGCGCTCCAATGGATGAAAGCTTTTTGCGCAGCGGCGACGGCTTCGTCGAGCTGGCTGCGGCTGCAGTCGGGTGCGACGGCATACACCTCTGCGGTGGCCGGGTCGATCACCGGCAGGGTGTGGTCGGTGTGCACGGCCTGGCCGTTGATCCACATGGCGGGTTTGAGGGCTTGGGTCATGGTCATGGGGTCATCGGTTCACAAAGTTATGTGGGCACTGGCTGTAGACCTGCGGAGCTGCCAGACAAGACTCGTCAGCGCCTTGTGGGCGTTGGGTGAAGTGCAGTAGGACAGCGTGATCATGGATGTGCCGTGCACAGGCTTAGATGCCGAAGCGGTCTTTCATGCGGGCCATGTAGGCCACCAGGTTTTTCTTGGTCGCGCCGTAGTCCTTGGTGTCGTAGTCAAACGGCGAGTCAATGATCTGGCGCAAGATCGACAGGCTTGATGCGTCGACCCAGCGCGGCTTGTCACCCATCAAAAACGGTTTGTCGCCCAGGAAGTTGGACAGCGTGTCCATGTCGGTGCGGGCGCGTCGGTAAATGACATCAGCCGGCATGCGGCCCCAGCCACCGTTCATGAACTCATTCAAGATGCGAAAGCGAAAGTCGTCTGCAAACGAGCGCAGGCCGGGTGGCACATCGTCAGACCCGGCAATGATGCGCAGGTATTTCTCCCAGCCTGCGGTTTCGCGCCAGCGCGGCTGGATGACCGCCACCCAATAGGTGTGCTCGTCAATCATGCGGTTAAACGCCATCATCACCGCATGCTCAGACGGTGTGGCACCGGCATCAATGCCCTCGCCATACTTTCCGCGAAAGTACTCAATGATGTGGGTGGAGTCGTTCACCGTGGTGCCATCGGTGTCCACGATGCAGGGCAGCTTGCCGGCGGGGGTGTCTTTGTCCAGCGTGGCCAGGTTGCCCGGCTTCATCTCATACTTCATGTCGTTCATGGTCATGTAGTAAGCCACTTTGGTCACATAGGGGCTGATGCAGGGAACGGTCCAGGCGGGCAGGTATTGGTACAGGGCAATCATGCGTGTCTCCTTCGTTGTGGGTGGGTGGTTTGCAGTGGGGAACGTGAATGGGCGGCGCTACCAGATCAACGTGTCGCCATTGGCGTGGCGGAACTGGCCCGAGGTCTGTAGCGTGAGCTCATCCATGCGGGCGATCAGGCCTTTGGCGGCGTCTTCGGGCTGGATGTAGTTGAAGGTGCCGGGGTAGTCTTTGGTGAGATCGGTGGCCACCATGCCGGGGTGCAAAGCCACCACGGCCACGCCGCGTTGGCTCAGGTCGTGGTGCAGGTTCAGCGTGACCATATTGGCCGCGCACTTGGAGACGCGGTAGGCATACATGCCACCCGAGCCGTTGTCGCCCAGCGAGCCCACGCGGCTGGTCACCACACCCACTTTGGCACCTGCATCCAGGTGCGGCAGACAGACCTCAACCACGCGCAGCGGGCCCAGGGTGTTGATCTCGAACTGGCGACGCATGTCGTCGTAGTCAATTCTGCCCAGTTCGTCCAAGCCCAGCACGCCAGCCACATGTAGGAGCCAATCGAGCTTGAGCTGCTTGTCTTTCAGCGCTCCGCCCAACATCGCCACGGCGGGTGCCGAGGTGATGTCGATGCCGCCAATCACTTCGACATCGGCTTTCAGCAAGCTGTCGCCTGCGCCCATGCAGGCGGCGATCACGCGTTCGCCACGGGCTTTGAGCATCAGACAGATGGAGTGGGCAATGCCGCGATCAGCGCCAACAACAAGAATGGTTTTCATAGTTCAGTTTTGTGAAGAGTTATGCCGAAGCCTTGTTCTCGCTGCCAATCACCTGGCTGGCGCGCAGTTCATCCAGTTGCGCCTGCGAATAGCCCACCTCGCGCAAGACCTCGTCGTTGTGCTCACCCAAAAGCGGCGCGCCCCGGCGGTGCACCGACGGCGTGCCGGCAAACCGCGCAGGTGACCGTGCTTGACGCAGGCGGCCCGCCGCATGGTGCTGGGTTTCCACAATCGTGCCACTGGCCAGCACTTGCGGATGGTTAATAACCTCGCTGCGTTTGAGCGCGGGGGCGCAGGGCACGTCTTGCGCTTCCAGCCGGGCCATCCACTCGGCTGTGTTGCGGCTTTTCAACACCTCTTGCGTCATGATCAAACGTTCGTTGACGTGCTGGTCGCGCGCGCTGGGCGTGGCAAAGCGCTCATCGGCCAGCCAGTCGGGCTTTTCCAGGGCTTTTGTCAAACCCACCCACTCTTTGTTGCTCATCACGGCCACTGTCATGTGGCCGTCTTTGGTTTCGTAAATCAGGTCGATGAAGCTGGCTGCTTCCTGGTGGCTGACTTCCTTGTCGGGGTAGGTCTGGGCACCCATGTCAGACGCCCACAAAAAGTACAGCACGGAGTCGAGCATGGAAATGCGCAGGTGCTGGCCTTTGCCGGTGCGCAGCTTGCTGATGAGGGCGGCTGAGATGGCTTGCGACACCGTCACGGCCGCCAGCTTGTCGGGCAACACCGTGCGAATCAGGCGCGGGCGCTCGGCGTCTGAGCCGGCTTGCACGGTGGTCAGGCCCGACACCGCTTGAATGATGGGGTCGTACACCGGTTTGCCCACCCACGGCCCCTCGTCGCCAAAGCCGCTGATGGAGGTGTAGATGATCTCGGGCGCTGCTTTGCGAATATCGGTCTCGCCCACACCCAGCCGATCCACCACGCCGGGGCGAAAGTTTTGCATGAACACATCAGCCGTGCTGGCTAATCTGCGAACCAGGTCACGGCCCTCTGGGTTTTTCACGTCGACACTGACCGAGCGCTTGTTGCGATTGATGTTCAAAAACATGGCCGACATGCCGGCACGCTGGTTGCCCAGCGAACGCACATGGTCGCCCACGCCCGGCACTTCGACCTTGATCACGTCGGCGCCCTGGTCGGCCAGAATCATCGCTGCCCAGGGGCCAGAAAGCATCGTCGTCATGTCGACGATTCGGATACCGGAAAGCGGTCCGCTCATTGTGTTTGTCTCCGTGTTGACGTCACCACCGAGCTGATGTGCGCGTCAGTTACTGTTCGGTAGCGAAGAGTACGTCGGCGCTCAAATCAAGACTAGCCATCATCTTTCGGAAAGACTGTCCGTAAAAAGCGGACAATGAATTGAATGACGAATGCGCGCCCTGCGGGGTCGCAATGACAAATGACGGGCATCCCCCTGGTCATCTGTCATCAGGCTGCGCAGCAGCGAGGTCATTTGTCATTGCGTTGGTCATCAGGAGACAAAACCGTGCTGAAAGAACTCAACCGCATGGCGGTTTTTGCGCAGGTGGTCGAGCAGGGCTCGTTTTCCAAGGCGGCCGTGGCCTTGGGCCTGGGCAAATCGGTGGTCAGCGCCCATGTGGCGGCGCTGGAAAAGCGGCTGGGCACGCAGCTCATTAGCCGCAGCACACGCGCGCTGTCGCTCACGCAAGAGGGCCATGCTTTTTACGCCAGTTGCCGCGACATGGTGGCTGCGGGCGAAACCGCATTTGCCACCGTGGAAGCCCA
Organism: Comamonadaceae bacterium; assembly: GCA_013297875.1. Classification (GTDB taxonomy): domain Bacteria; phylum Pseudomonadota; class Gammaproteobacteria; order Burkholderiales; family Burkholderiaceae_C; genus JAAFIW01. Next base: position 37,301 of record JAAFIW010000027.1, read on the forward strand.
GCGCGTGGGTGCCAGTGGCTTGATCCGGCTGACCTCGTCCTACAACTTTGGCGTGAGCTTTTTGATTGCGCAGCTGGGCCAGTTTCGCAAGCTACACCCCGATGTGACGTATGACCTGGTGCTGGAAGACTCGGTCTCCAACCTGATCGAAGAGCGCTTTGACCTGGCGCTGCGTGTAGGCCGACTGCCCGACACGGGCTTGTTTGCCAGTGAAATCGGGTCTTGCCACATGCTGCTGTGTGCCTCCCGCGAGTTTGCCGCGCAGCACCCGAGCATCGCGGCGCCCGACGACCTGCTGAGCTTGCCTTGGGTCAGCATCACCCAACTGGCCCATCCGCAAAAGCTGGAGCTGTTGAACCTGCGCACCGCCCAGCGCGTCAGCCTGCGGCTGAACGCGGCGGTGAAAACCCACTCTGGCATCGCGGCCCGCGAGTTTGTGCGCTGCGGTGCCGGGGTGGGCTTGCTACCCGACTACGCCGTGACCGGCGACCTGCTGCGCGGTGACCTGGTGCGCCTGCTACCGGAATGGGCGGAAGCCAACGCCCGCCCCATCTCTGCCCTGTTCCCCAGCCGCGACCGCTTGCCCACGCGGGTGCGGCTGCTGGTGGACTTTTTGCGCCAGTCATTTGGGCAGCGTGGGCAACTTGCTTGAGAAGTTAAAATACATACGTTTTCGTATATACATATTCCTTCCTGGAGGCCATCATGCAAGCCACCGCCAAAGTTTTCACCACCGGCAACAGCCAGGCCGTGCGCCTGCCCAAAGCGTTTCGGGTCAACGCCACGGAGATGTGGATATCCAAAAATGAGGTCAGTGGCGAGATCACGCTCAAGCCGAAAGACACGGAGGAAAAGCGTCTGCGCGATCTGGAGTTGCTGCTCAAGATGATTGCGGACGACCCGTTCACCGAAGACTTCATTCCACCCCGCCAGGACGATGAGCATCGCAATCCGTTTGCCGACTGGGCAGACTCTTTGCCGCCTCTTGAAGACCCTGACGGGAGCAGCAAGCGGTGATTTTGTATTTGCTGGATACCCATATCGTGAGCCACTTTGTCAAAGGCATCGACCCGATGTTGACCGCGCGCATGACCGATGCCATGCGCGAGCAAGAAGTTGCCATATCCGTCATCACACATGCAGAGGTGCGTTTTGGTCAGGGCTTGATGCCTGCGCAAGACAAGCGCCTGCGCCGCATCAGCGCGCTGCTGGAACAACTACCCACACGGCCCTGGACAGTTGATGCCGCTGACCGATACGGCGAGGTGAAGTCCAAGCTGCGCCTGAAAGGCATCTCCATCGGAGAAATGGATACGCGGATCGCGGCGCATGCGCTGGTGGAAAACCTCACCCTGGTCACCCACAACACCCGCCACTTCGAACGCATCGCGGGTTTGAAGCTGGAAGACTGGACATCACTATCAAAAACATAGCTACTTGAGCAGTATTCACATGGGCTACCAGCCATATTGACTAAAAAATGCCTATACCCACCCTCTCCGACCTCGACCGCATTGACCTGAAAATTCTGGACGCGTTGCAACGCGACGGCCGCATGTCCAACCTCAAGCTGGCCGAAACCGTGGCGCTGTCGCCCACCGCCGTGCTGGCGCGGGTGCAGCGGCTGAGCAAAGACGGCTTCATCACCGGCTACGAGGCCCGGCTGAACCCGCAGCAGCTGGGTGCGGGCATGCTGGTGTTTGTGGAAGTGCTGCTGGACCGCACCACGCCCAATGTTTTTGAGGCCTTCAAGGCGGCGGTGCAGGCGCATGGCAGCATTCTGGAATGCCACATGGTGGCCGGCGGCTTTGACTACCTGCTCAAAACCCGCATGGCCGATATGGCCGCCTACCGCCACTTTGCCGGCACCGTGCTGTGGCAATTGCCCGGCGTGCGCGAAACCCGCACTTACCCGGTGATGGAAGAAGTGAAGAATTCCAGCCATTTGCCACTGATTTGACACACGGTTACGCGCTGTAGCCGACAAAATAGCCACTTTTAAAGAAGAGGGATCGCCATGAACAATTCGCGTTACATCACCACCTTGACCCTGCTGGCCTGCGCCGCCAGCGCATCGGCCCAGAACATGAAGCCGGGCCTGTGGGAGGTCAGCAGCAAGATGGGTGGCAACCCGCAAATGGAACAAGCCATGGCCCAAATGGAAAAACAGATGGCCGCCATGCCGCCTGCCCAGCGCAAGCAGATGCAGGAAATGATGGACAAACAGGGCGTGAGCTTTGGCGCGGCGGCCGGTGGCGGCATGGTGAGCAAGGTTTGCATGAGCAAGGAAATGATTGACCGTGGTCAGATGGCCAACCCCCCGCAACAGCAGGGCAATTGCACCAGCACCAACGACAAAACCGCCACCGGCTACAAGATGAAATACACCTGTACCAATCCGGCATCCAGCGGCGAAGGCGTGTTCACCTACACCAGCGACACGGCCTACACCCTGAAAATGACCATGAACGGCACCCACCAAGGCAAACCGCAAACCACCACCATGGACGCCACGGGCAAGTGGCTGGGCGGCGACTGCGGCACGCTGAAACCGATGGTCTTGCCCAAGTAAATTTGGGGTGCCAGACACGCAGCTGTAACTTGTGGGGTGGCGACGCCGAACTGAGGGGGTTAGTCAAAGCATTTTGCTGTTGACATCAACCCAGGACACTCGCCATGACGCTTACAAAATTCATTGCCAGCACGCTGCTGCTGTGCGCCGCCGCAACCGCCCAAGCGCTGGACATCAAACCCTACTCTGCCGACGCGCTGGCATTGGCCCAAAAGTCTGATGCACCGGTTGCCCTGCACTTTCGGGCCAACTGGTGCCCCACCTGCCGTGCGCAAGACAAGGTGCTGGACGGCCTGAAAGCCGAGCCCGCACTCAAGCTCACCGTGCTTTCAGTGAACTTCGACACCGACAAAGACATTCAACGCCAGCTCGCAGTGAAATCCCAATCCACCCTGGTGGTGTTCAAGGGCAAAAAAGAAGTGGCCCGCTCGGCGGGTGACACCAGCGTTGACGGCATTCGTGCAGCCTTGAAGGTTGCTTTGTGAAACTGGTTTCGTGATTTCCCGTCGCTCTGCCCTGGCGGCAGTGGGTAGTGGTTTACTGACTGCGCGGAGCGCGCGTGCGCAAACCCTCTCGACGCGGGGCGTGCCCAGTCCTGAAGCCATGGTGCAACTGGCGTCTGGCGGCCCAAGCGGCCTGTTGGGAATAGGTGTCAGCGGCACGCTGTGGGCCTTACCCTCCGCTTCAGCATCTGCAAACGCCGCACCCCAGCGTCTGGGCGAGGGGCTTGATGGCCAAACGCCTTTGGGCGTGGGCCACGGACGCATCGCCGCCCGCCAGCGCGACGGTGCGTTGTGGGTGCTGGAAGCTGGGCGGGTGGGCCAATCGAGCGAGCGCATCGCCCCCTTCGCCGGGCTGTTGGTTTTGCCGCTGGCCGTCATTGCCGTTCAAGCGTCTGCCGCGCAGCACCGTGTGGTGCGTCTGGAGCCCGACAGCAGCCAAACCTGGCAACGCGTGGCCCGCTCGGAGGTGGCTGTGCTACCCGATGCGGGCTTGCTACAGGCTGATCTGGATGGCTCGGGCGATGGCGGCCACGTGGTGGTGCTGGGCGGCCCCAACGACCAGCGCTACCCACATGGCGTGCTGGGCGACCGCATCGAGGCCACGCGCGCTTACCTGCTCGAGCGCCACAGCCTGCGCGTGATGCGCGAGCTGACCGTGGGTGAACCCCACGTGCTGGAAGACATTGCGCCACGCAAAGTCTCGCTGGGCCAGCGCGACGGTTTGCTCACGGTGCGCTCAGGCCCGCAAGGTGGCCAACTGCTTTTGCTCGATGCCGACCCCGCCGCGCCCAACGCCCTGCGCATCGCTGCACTGGGCGCGCCACTGGGCACAGCCAATCGCTGGCTGTCACCCACCGCGCACGGCAAGCACTGGCTGGCCGTTCACACGCCGCACATTGGCGGCGTGCTGCACACCTACCAGCAGGAAGGCGCGCAGTTGCTGGCGCGCACCGTGCGCTCAGGTGTGAGCAACCACCGCATCGGCTCACGGCAGCTCAACCTGTCAGCCTGGCACGGCCAGCGCTTGCTGATCCCCGATCAAAGCGGGCTGCGCCTGCTGCTGCTGGACGCAGCCGCCCAGTGGCGCGTGGTGGGCGAACACACCCTGCCCTCACGTGTGGCTGCCATGGTGAGCCTGGGTGACTCGGGCTGGGTGGCGGTGTTGATGGACGATGGCGGGGTGACGGCGCTGGCGGTGGGGTAGTTCCGGCCTACCGATCGTCGCGCGCCGGGTGCGCCACCACCCGCGCCAGCCACACCCGAAAACGAAGTGACGCCGGGTCGCTTGACTTTTCCAGCAGCGCCGTCAGCGCGGTGACCGAAATGCAGGGCCGGGGCGGCTGGCCCATCAGCTGCACACCGCCTGGGTACATACGCGCCAGCACCTCGTGCCCAGGCAAACCAGCCATCACTTTTTTCACCTCGGCCAGCCGCAACCACCGCAGTTGCTGCTCGTCCTCCACAATTTCAAACCCGTGCCCCTTGTGCACAAAGTAATGCCCACTCAGCCGGCTCAGCGCCTGGCTTTTCACAGCGTGGTGCGACAGCGAAGCCATGTCGATCAAGGGCCGGGCCAGCAGCACACCCACCAAAGGCGCGCAAGTGGCAAACGCCACCGTGCCCAGCCACAGCCAGGCCACGTAGGTCACGGCGGCGCAGACCAGTAGGCGAAGTGCAATGGAGAGCAGCAGCGCGGGCATCAGCAGATTGTGTCGGTGAACTGTGAAACGTGACCTGCTCGCCGCATATCAGCCGAACGCATTGAAAGGCTTCGTGTCTACGCGAGTTCACGCTTCATTGTGCTGGCGCAGTTTTTTAGAGCCAAATCGGCATCCAGCCCTTATGAATACTGCTCAAGCAGCTATATTTTTCGTAGTGAATTTTGGGAAATCTTCTAAGTTGCCCGGTTGATCGCTGCCTTGAGAACCCGCGCGTAATTCTTGTAGGCAATCCTTTCCACAACGTCGTTCGGCAGCTTCATGTCCTGCAGATGGTCGATCACTTTGCGCACGTGCCCGTAATGGTTGACCGACCAGTTAGGGCCCACCCCTTCAATGTCTGTCCCGATAGCCACATGGTCTGGCCCCAGCATGTTCACCAGGCTTGCCAGTTCCCTGGCATAGCCGCGTGTGTCTTGCCGCCCCACCGTCCAGGCACCCCGGCCTACCAGAGCCGCTGGTCCCGGGGTGGAAAGACCCAGACCCCACAGGCCGATCACGCCGCCTTGCGCCGCAATCTTCTTGGCGTGCGCTAAGGAAAGCCGGCGCTGCAAGTAACCAAACGGGTCTTGCGCCTGCCCCTCGTTCGCATCGACCCATCCATGCGACCAGATCATTGGCACTTTGGAGATTTCCAAAGCCTGATCCACGGAGGGCCCGGTCGAATGCGCCAAGTCGATGAGTACGCCGTGAACATTGCACGCCTGCACCACGCTCTTGCCAAACTGGCTCAGGCCGTTATGAGTCGGTAGCGTGGTTTGAAAGTCACCGATTGGGTTGCGGATGTAGTGCACCAATTGCAGGTGACGAAGGCCCTTGTCGAAGGCCACCTTTAACAAATCGATATTTCCTTCCAGAAAGTCGCCGCCTTCAGCAGCCAGCACAACGCCAGGTTCCCCCGCAAGGCTGTCATCCACGTCGGACGCGGACAGAACGACTCGCAGGCCACTTTTGACCACAGAAGCCCGCATTCGATCAAAACGGGTCTGAAAAAACTCTGTCAGAGCGCCTGGCACAGGCTCGCCAGATTGCACGATGCCGGTATCGGTTTGGCGTATCCAGCGAATATCGCCTGCCAAGGTCCATGCGACTAGCGCGACCCGATGGTTGCGCAGTTCCTCGGCCAAGCCGGGGTTGTCCATTGTTTTCGAGAAAAAGCCAAAGTGGCTGTGCATGTCCGCAACCGGAATCGGTTGCTGCGCTTGGGTACCCCGGCTCGAAAGCAGCAGCATCGGAACAGCAGCCTTCAGTAAGCGCCTGCGGCGAATGCCGGAATGTTTGTCTTCGACGATCGTCTGGATGAACATCATGGAGCCCTCGTATTGATCAACAAAAGGAGATTTTGATGGCGTTTCGAGGCGAGTTTATGTCACGCGACGTTGACAACGTAAAAGTGGCTCTCGCCCAGGTGAAGCCTGCTCAGGCAGCTACTATTTTTATAGTGATGTGCCTTTATCCGCATGCCTTTGCCAACCAACCGAAGTCAGCTCGAACCCGCCGCACACGCCTCCATGGCCATGAAGTCGTCCAAAGACTTGCCGTCTTCGTCTTCGAAGCGCTCGTCAAGACAGGTCAAGCGCTCCATGCGGTCCAGGCGAAAGTTGCGAAAGGTCTGCCGCGTTTCACACCACGCGGCCAGTGTCCACACCTTGCCCCAATAAAACAAGGCAAGCGGGCGAACAATCCGCTCGCTTCGGGTCTCTGTCGCGTCTTGGTACGCGATGTGAACCTTGTGCTTTGTTTGTGCTGCTTGGCGCAGCAACTGCATGTTGTGGCGAGACGAATCGCTCAGCCCTGATGACGCAACCACCATGTGCCGACTGCGCGTTCGCTCGCGCACATCAGCTGGTAACACGCTGAGCACACGCGAGAGCGCCGCCTCGCTTGCGGCAGCCAGCGCGGGGTCCAGCCATTGCTGCGCCAGCTGCACCGCAGATGCCAAGGCACGCGCTTCTTCGAGCGTGAACATCAGCGGCGGCAAGTCAAACCCGCGGCCGAGGCGATACCCCACGCCCGCCTCGCCCTCAATCGGCACACCCTGCGCTTGAAGCTGGGCAATGTCGCGGTAAATCGTGCGCTCGCTCAAGGCCAATCGCTCAGCCAACCACCGCGCCGTCGTCAGGCGGCGGCCGCGAATGAGTTGGACGATTTGAAAGAGGCGATCTGCGGGGCGCATGGGTGACGAGTTTCTACGTTCAAGGCCGCACGGCGACCGCTTCAACCTCAAACTGGATATCGGGCATGGCCAGGCTTGACACCCCGATCAGGGTTTGCGTCGGAGGCGTGTCGCCGCACCCGGCCTGCACGGCCTGGCCGATGATTCCGAGCTTTTCAAAATCGGGGTTCACCACATAGGTTCTGAGCTGCGCCACATGGCGCAGCGTGAGCCCATGCGCGGCCAGTGCAACGCCTACGTTGTGCAAGGCTTGCTGCACCTGCTCGGCGAAGTGGGGCGAGACCAGCGCGCCATCCGGTGTCGATCCGTATTGCCCGGCCACGAGCACCAGCGCCGCGCCAGCCGGAATGCCGGCGGTGTGGCTGTAGCCAAAGGGAATAGGGTTGTGCAGTTTTTCGGGGTTCACGAGGGTGTGCGTCATGTGGTTCATCTTTCAAAAAGTATGGAGCCACTGAGTTTGCGTGGGCACTCCTGACACCGTGTTGTCAGGAGTCTTGCGTTGATTTTTTGACACTCGATTTGCGCGGCTTCACCGCCTTTGCCGGCTTGAGCGCAGCCACTGCTGCCTGCAAGGCCAAAGCGGCCCAAGGCTGCATGGCGGCGCGGGATTCAAGCGCAGTTTCAGGCGCGGTGTAGTACTGCATGCGCCGCGTGATGCCCTTGGCCTCATGCTCAAACACCTGGCAGCCTGCCGCTGCAAATTGCGGCTGCGTCTGGGCGTTAGTCTTCAGGTACAGCGTGTTCCAGGCGATCACGGCAACGGTGAGGCCATCCACGCTCAAACCCCAGCCAAGAAACATGCGCTTGGCCTGAACCTCGCCCAAGCTGCCCAGCAGCTCGCAGCAGTAGTCGGCGAAGTCTGCGCCTGGGGGGCGAGGTTTGGTTTGGGTGTACTCGGGGGTGCGGCGTGGCATGGCGGTTCCAACGGGTTCAGATGACATTGCCAATCATGCGCTGGCTCAGAACTTAGCCAGATAGCGGGCTGTTTCTGCCCGCACCCCGTCAAAGCGGCTAGCCCTTAACTTGGTGGTAAATAAACGCCGAGTTGGTTCCACCGCCCTGACGCACCGCAATCTGGATGTTTAGATGTGCCAGGGCCTCAAGTTGACGTGCGATGCGAAGCGGGCCAACGTCGATGGAAGCAAAGCCGATGCTCTCTGCAAGGCTGCATACCACGGAGGTTGACTCTGAATGATCACCAGCCACGAATGCCGTGATCTTCTGTCCTCCACGGTCATGCCGATCAGCGGGCATGACATCGGCAAAAATCGTGTTGAATGCTTTCACAACGTGCACGCCTGGCAGCGAATTGGCGATAGCCTCACCCGCTGAATACTCCTGACCCAATAGCAAAGGCGACCAGTCGTCGTTGAGCGGGTTGGTGCAATCAATAACGATTTTTCCCTTCAGAAGTTCTGTCAGTGGACTCAATAGGCCAATAGCGGCTGTGAACGGAACTGCGACAACTACAACGCTCGCCTTGGCCGCACCTTCTGCAAACGTGGCTGTCTGCAAGCTGGTGTTTCTTGTAGAGCCGGGGCGAAGGCAAACCACAACTTCATCTTGCGCATCGGCAAGCAGCCTGCTTAGATGACTGCCAACACTACCCGCTCCAAACAATGCAATTTTCATCTGTTTACTCCTGGTTCTGGTGGTTGATTGCTTCGCATCGCGCCATAACGGCACTTGTGATGCGAAGAATTGGAATGGTATTTAATATAGTTTCTAATGACAATCAGGTACCTGCTGGTAACTACCAAAATGAAAATTCAACCTGACGCGTTTCTGAGCGAATGCCCCTCCCGCGGTGTACTGTCGCGTGTCGGAGAAAAGTGGGCATTGCTGGTGCTGGTGAAGCTCTCCGAAGGCCCTATGCACTTTGGACAGATGCGGCGCAGCGTCCAAGGGGTATCTCAAAAAATGCTCACGCAAACTCTGCGTAGTCTTGAGCGCGATGGCCTTCTAACGCGTCACGTTCTAGATGAAAGGCCGATACGGGTGGAGTACACGTTGACGAATCTCGGCTGCGGGCTGTTGCCCTTGCTTCAGCCAGTCAAAACCTGGGCCGAGCAGAATCTCGTAAAGATTGGGCAACAGAATAAAGCGTATGACAAATCCCGGGCGAGTGAGTCGTCCAGCAAAACCCGAACTGGACATCGTCAACCTTTGTAGCCCCAGTTTCCAGGATTGGAAAAGAACCAGCAATCTGCTTATTGCCCAGGTAAAACCTGCTCAAGCAGCTACTATTTTTATAGTCACTTACCGCTATCTACAAGGTCACCCGCCCGCCCCAACAACAGCGCCCGCTCCCTTGCATTCCCCGCCAACCCCGCCGCCCTCTCAAACTCCACCTTCGCCTCGCTATTGCGCCCCAGCTTGGCCAGCAAGTCCCCGCGCACGCTGGGTAGCCACTGGTAGTGTTGCAGGGACTTGTCTGCCAGCAGCGTGTCGATGATTTCCAGCCCCGCTGCCGGGCCGAAGGCCATGCTGACGGCCACGGCGCGGTTCAGTTCCACTACCGGCGACGGTGCGAGCTGTGCCAGCGCGTCGTAGAGACCGGCGATGCGGGGCCAGTCGGTTTGCTCGGGCTGTGTGGCGCGGGCGTGGCAGGCGGCTATGGCCGCTTGCAAGGCGTAGCTGCCTAGCGCCCGGCCTGACGCGGCACACAATGCTTGCGCACGCTCCAGGCCCACCAGCCCGCGGCGAATCAGCAGGCGGTCCAAGGCGCGGAGCTTGGCCTTGGTCATGAGGCAGGCCGCACCGTTGTGGGGCACGCCATCCCGCGGCCAATGCTCCAGCGCCGCCACCAGTGCGTCTTGCGCCAGGTCTTCGGCCAGGCCCACATCGCGCACCATCTGGGCCACCTTGGCCACGATCTTGGCGCGCTCCAGGCGCCAGATGGTGGCGATGGTTTGGTGGGTGGCGCTGTGCATCACGCCTGCGGCGGCGCGGCGTTGGGATCCATGTACACCAGCTCCCAGATGTGGCCGTCCAGGTCGGTAAAGCCGTGGCCATACATGAAGCCGTGGTCTTGCGTGGGGTTGGGCGCGGTGCCACCTGCGGCCACGGCTTTGACCACCAAGGCGTCTACCTCGGCGCGGCTTTCGCAGCTCAGGCACACAATCACCTCGGTGGTGTTGTGTGCATTGGCAATCGGCTTTTTGGTGAATGTTTGGAAAAAGGGCTCCACCAGCAGCATGGCCGAAATGTTGGGCGCAATCACCATGCAAGCGCCTTGCTCGTTGGTGAATTGCGGGTTGAACGAAAAGCCCAAAGCGGCAAAGAAGGCTTTGCTGCGATCCATGTTCTTGATGGGCAGGTTGACGTAGATCTGGCGGGTCATGGTGTTTCCTTTAGAGGTGAATGGGGCCGTTTTAAGCCAAAAGGGCCAGTTGCCCAGGTATTTATTGCTCAGGCAGCTATCTATTCGGTAGCAAAAACAACTCATCGCTAGCCGGCAGCTGCCAGCAGCGCTGCGATATTCAGCTTCTTAGTGCCCACCATGGCCTGCACCACCCGCTAGGCTTTGGCTGCGAAAATTTTTGCATGATGCGATACCTTTGAATTTGCTTTAAGCGGGCGCGCCCATGCTGGCCATGGCTTTGACCATTTCTGCGGGGCTCACGTTGCGGGTGTGGGTGGCAATCGACCAGTTGTGACCAAACGGGTCGCGCACCTGGCCGTAGCGGTCGCCCCAGAACATATCGGCAATCGGCATGGTGACGCTGGCCCCGGCAGCAACCGCCTGGGCAAAAACCGCGTCAACGTTTTCCACTTGCAAATGGATGGTGACAGGCGAGCGGCTCAGCGCTTGCGGGCCCAAGCACCCCCATTCAGGCATCTCGTCGACCAGCATCAACATGGAGTTGCCAATCTGTACGGCGGCATGCATGAGCTTGCCATGGGCTGTGGGCAGGCGCATGTGCTCCACCGCGCCGAAGGCGGCTTTGTAAAAGTCAATAGCCTGCGCGGCACCTGCACACACCAGGTGTGGCGTCAGGGAGTGCATGCCATCGGGGATGGGTTTCACGGGGGTTGTGGTCATGAAAATGCTCCTAGTGTTAAAAAAATGAATAAAAAGTGCTTTCAACCCAGGAATTCACTGCTCGAGCAGCTATATTTTTAGTAGCGTCGTCTAAACCGAAACCAGCAGCTTGAAGCCGCCCCAGAACATGCGCTTGCCATCAAACGGCATGGCGCCCGGTTGCATCATGGGCACCATGCGCGGGTCAGCCATGACCTTGGCATTCACCGCGTCGCGGTGTTCGCGCGACTCGTAAGTGATCCACGAAAAAATCACCGTTTCATCATCTTTGAGCTGCACGCTTTGCGGAAACGAGGTGTGCTCGCCGGGCTTCACATCGTCGGCCACGCATTCGTAGTAGCTCAAAGCGCCATGCTCGCGCCAGATGGTGCCGGCCAGTTGCGCAATCTCGCGGTAAGCATCGAGTTTGGCGGTGGGAACGGGAAGAACAAATCCATCAACGTAGTTCATCAGCTATCTCCTTGAGGGTGGGTTAAGAGTTGCAGGCAATGGCAGTCATTTGAGCGCGGCGATCAGGCGTTTCCCAGCATGTCAATCGCCTTGAAGCGCTCCACCGCCGGCCCGGGTGTGAAGTCTTCCAGCTCGAACAACTGGCGCACTTCGATCTCGGCAGGCTTGCCGCTTCCTGCAGGTTGGGAAGGCGGCGCGACCACTTCAGCGCTTCGTCGCGCGAACGCACCTGAATCAGCGTGTAGCCGGCGATCAGCTCTTTGGTTTCGGTGAACGGGCCGTCAATCACCTGCACGCTGGCCTGGCTCGGTGTGTGGCGCACGCGCCAGCCTTTGCTGCTGGACTGCAGGCCCGCGCCGTCGGGCAGCGAATCGACAGCGCCGCGCAATAAATTTTCAATGACGCGTCAAATACACATAAAGCCCATCAATCGGTCGCCCCTGGTCTTCGCGCAGCGGCGCGCGCTGCACGGCCTGAACAGTCAAGCCGTTGGCCTGCGCCAGCCGCTGCACGTAGGCCTGGGAATGGGCGTAGCGCAGGCTGGGCATGAGTTGCCAGTCCTGGGCGGTGTCCAGCGCCTCCACGGTGAAGGCAAACACGCCGCCGGGCGTGAGCAGGCGGGCCATACCGGCAAACACGGCTTCCAGAGCGCCGACGTATATAAATACGTCGGCCGCCAACACCAGGTCAAACCGCGTTGGCGTGCCACCCAACCAGTCGTGAATGTCGGCGTGCACCAGCTCGGTGTAAGCCCCGGTGGCGCGGGCTTGTTCCAGCATCGGGGCAGACAGGTCCAAACCGTCAACCCGCTCAGCCAGCGGCTTGATCAGCGGGCCGCACAAGCCGGTGCCGCAGCCCAGGTCCAGCACGTGGGCAAAACGGCGTGCGCCCAGTCCAGAAACCAGCCGCTGCGGCGCGCGGTAGGCCAGCGCGCCGGTCAGGTGCTGGCTGAAGTCGGCGGCGTAGCCATCAAACAAGAACTCCACATACTCGCGCGGCGGGTGCTGCGGCGCATTGAGCCCGCGCACCGCAGCCAGAAAGTAGCCAGTGACCTGCGGGTCTGCGCCCAGCGCCAGCGCCTGCTCATAGCTGCGCGCCGCCTCGCCCAGTTGCCCCAACTCGCGCAGCAAGGTGCCGCGGTGGTTCCAGGCCGGGGCGCTGCGCGGGTTGAGGGCCAGCACCCGGTCAAAAGCGGCCAGCGCCGCCGCGTGTTGCCCCAGCGCCGCCTGCGCCAGGCCCATGTGCGACCAGGCCTCCAGGTTGTCCGGCTCCGCCTGGCAGGCCTGCTCCAGCAGCGCCACCGCAGCGGCATGCTTGCCCAGCTTGACGCGCACCGCGCCCAGATTGGTCAACACCGAAGGGCGGCCCGGTGCCAGCGCCAGCGCGGCTTCAAAGCACTGCTCGGCTTCAATCAGGCGAGTAGCCTGGAAATGGGCCAGGCCGTCGGTGAAGCGTTGGCGGGCTTGTGTTAAGGGGTCCGAGGCATTCCCCATACGACTCATCACCACTACAGGAAACAAGGCCCCAGTTCCCGCACCTCCACCGTAGCCCATTGCGCGGCGGGGCATTGCTCAGCCAGGGCAATGGCTTCCTGGCGGTTAGTGCAATTGAGCAGGAAAAAGCCGCCGATCATTTCCTTGGCCTCGGCAAAGGGGCCGTCGACCACCTGGGTTTGGCCATTGCGCGCCTGTACACGGGCCGCTTGCGAGGTGAGTGATTGCGTGCCCAGCAGCACGCCCTGGGCCTGCAGGCCACCGGCATAGGCCAGCATGCTGTCGTAAGCGGCGCGGCCTTGCGCGTCGTTGCGCGACTCGCGTTGGCCAATGGGTTCGACGATGAGTAAAAGGTAGGGCATGGGGGCAGTCTACAAAACATCGTGTGAAACCGGTGGTAAAAAACGTGTGTCCGTCGCCACGCTGTCCTACGGCCCAGGGCTGGTCGGGATCAGCGATCAAATGCCCTGTTTTCAGCTTGCTTTAGACATTTTCAGGCTCACGTGCAGTCTGGTAGCGCTCAAGCAGCTATTAATTTAGTAGCGATTGACTATCAAAAGGATGTCTCACACAGACCTACGTGGCTATCCAGGGCGATCCCGCTGGCGTTATCCTTGTCGCATTCGGGCCTCTGGTGGCTTGCCCTTTTATTTTTTGCTGGAACACCTATGCCGCAACTCATCGCGACGCTGGACGGCGTTGAAATTCACCACGTACACATTAAACGTGACCGCACCACCCTGGGTCGCAAGCCCTACAACCACATTGTGCTCACCGATTCCGCCGTGAGCGGCGAGCACTGCGTGTTTGAGCTCAAAGGCCTGGCCGACGTGTTTGTGCAAGACCTGGGCAGCACCAACGGCACCTACATCAACGGGCACATGGTGCAAAAGCAGCTGCTGCAGGACGGCGACGTGATTGCCATCGGCCAGGTGCGCATTGAGTACCTGAGTAGCAATGAAAATCCGCAGGAGAGCAATAAAACGACCGCCATGCCACTGGAGAGTTACAAGCAGGCCGTGGCAACGGGTGGGCGAAAGGCCTTCTTGAAGGTTCTGTCAGGGTCTTCGGCGGGGCTGGAGATACCGGTCGTCAAGGCGGTGGGCACATTCGGAACACCGGGCGTGGCGATGGTGGCCATTGCGCAGCGCCGCCAGGGCTACTTCGTCTCTTGCATGGAGGCCACCATCACCCCAACGCTCAATGGCGTGCGCCTGAACGACGAGCCCCGGCTCATGGCTGATCAGGACGTGCTGGTGCTGGCGGGCACGACCATGCAGTTCACACTGCAATAAGAAGGTCACGGGCTTACTTTTTGGGCTCACCCAGTGGGCCGTCTGGCTGGTAGATCAACACATCACCCGGTTGGCATTTCAGGTACTCGCAGATAGCCAGCAAGGTGTCAAAACGCACGCCTTTGACCTTGCCTTGCTTCAAGAGTGACAGGTTGGCTTCGGTGATGCCGATGTGCTCGGCCAGGTCTTTGGATTTGACTTTGCGGTCGGCCAGCACCACATCAAGTTTGACAATGATTCCCATGTTGCGCGACTAGACAAACTGGGCGTTTTCTTCGGCAAGAGCAGCGGCTTGCCGCATCACCTCCGCAATGTGCCAGACCAGCGCGGCAAACAGCAGGAGCATCAGAGCTTGCGAGGTGACACCCATCACCAGCGCCCCCAGCCCTGGGGGCATGCCCCAGCTCAACGCCACGCTCAACACTGTGGGGCTTACCGCGCCCACCACACTTGCTGCAAACATGCCGACTGCTACGCCGCGCAAATGGGTCACCGCCGTGGTGCTGAAGTGGTGCCCCTGCGCAAACAGTGCAAAACACCGCCCCGCCTGCCACAGGGTGTAGGCCATGCTCAGTGGAAGAACCCTTGTGCAACCTGGGTGGCGCTGTGCTGGAACGCTTTGAGATGAGTCTGGACTACCGCCAGCAGCGTCTGTACATGCGGCCCAACGCGAAATTGGCCAATCCCTTTGAATTTTCGCGCAGTGGCATTGTGCTGCGCGCTGATCAAGGCTCTCTACTGGTGCGCGATGTGTTTGCTGGCGGGCCGGCTTTTGCCGCTGGCCTGGTGGTAGGCGAGCGACTGCAGACGCTGAATTCGCGCCCGATTGGACGATGGGACGCGCCCGCCCTGCGGGCACTGTTCATGCAGCCAGCCGGAACCCGCGTGCAAGCACAGGTGCGAAACATCTCAGGCCAGGTACGCGAGGTTGAGCTGGTATTGAAAGATGTACTGTGGGACTGCCGCGCACCGATACAATCGCCGCTTCAGGAGAGAGCTGCCGCTGCCGGTAGCCGCCGAAGGCGAAAACGCTCAGGCAAAAGGACTGATAAAACCGACTCTGTTGGAGAGAGGTTGACCCTGCGGAAACCGGGGATTCAACCCACCGAAGGGGCAAGCCCGTGCACGGTTGCGCGGGTGAATCTCTCAGGTACCAGGGACAGCAGGGTTCACCGCAGCACAGGCTTGTCAAAGCCGCGCTGTGGCGCTTGTTGGAGCTCAAGGTTTTGTCGTCCACCTCTTCACCCCCCTCTGACCTGCTCATCACGCCCTTGCATGCGCTGCACCTGGAATTGGGCGCGCGCATGGTGCCTTTTGCCGGCTACAGCATGCCCGTGCAATACCCCGCTGGACTCATGGCTGAACACCTGCACACACGCCAGTCCGCCGGGCTGTTTGATGTCTCGCACATGGGGCAGTTGAAGCTGGTGGGTCCGGACGCCGCGGCGGCGTTTGAGTCATTGATGCCGGTAGACGTGATCGACTTGCCGGTGGGCAAACAGCGCTACGGGCTGCTGCTGACCGACGAGGGCACAGTGATCGACGACCTGATGTTTGTCAACCGCGACGCCGATATCTTTGTCATCGTCAACGGTGCCTGCAAAGCGGGCGACATCGCACACATGCAGCAAAAAATAGGTGCTCGCTGCCGGGTGATTCCCATGCCCGAGCGGGCACTACTGGCCTTGCAAGGGCCGCTGGCCATGCAAGCGCTGGAACGGCTGGTATCAGGTGTTGAGCGACTGGTTTTCATGACCGGCGCAGCCTTCACCTGGAATGGCGCTGATCTCTTTATCACCCGCAGCGGCTACACAGGCGAAGATGGTTTTGAGATCTCGGTGCCGGGTGATGCGGCGGATGCGCTGGCCCGCGCTCTGCTATCACAACCTGAAGTTAAACCCGTGGGCCTGGGTGCCCGCAACTCGCTGCGGCTGGAAGCCGGGCTGTGCCTGTATGGCAACGACATCGACACCACCACCACGCCGGTGGAATCAGGCCTGAACTGGGCGATGCAAAAAGTGCGGCGCACCGGCGGCGCGCGAGAAGGCGGGTTTCCAGGTGCGGCCAAGGTGTTGGCGCAACTGA
Organism: Comamonadaceae bacterium; assembly: GCA_013297875.1. Lineage (GTDB taxonomy): Bacteria > Pseudomonadota > Gammaproteobacteria > Burkholderiales > Burkholderiaceae_C > JAAFIW01. Next base: position 53,638 of record JAAFIW010000027.1, read on the forward strand.
GTGGTCAGGGCCTCACACGCAAGCGTGTGGGCCTGCTGGCCTTGGAGCGCGTGCCGGTGCGAGAGCACTGCGAGCTGCAAAACACGCAGGGCCAGCGTATTGGCGAAACCACCAGCGGCCTGCTGGGCCCCAACATCGACAAACCCATTGCCATGGGCTACGTGGGCGCAGAATTTGCGGCGCTGGGCACACGCGTCAACGCCATCGTGCGCGGCAAACCGGTGCCCATGGAAGTGGTGAGCATGCCGTTTGTGCCCAACCGGTATTACCGCGGCTAATGCTGGCAAGCAACTCATTAGTAATCAATTCGACTCTGACCCCAATTAATCTTTTTACAGGAGCATAGAAATGAGCATGAAGTACACGCAAGACCACGAGTGGGTCAAGATTCAAGACGGCATTGCGACCGCTACCGCAGGGGCCATCGTCACGGTCGGCATCACTCACCATGCGCAAGACGCGTTGGGTGATGTGGTGTTTGTTGATTTGCCGGAGGTCGGCAAGCGCTTCGCGCAAAAAGACGTGGCGGGTGTGGTGGAGTCGGTGAAAGCCGCTGCTGATGTGTACATGCCTTTGACCGGCGAGGTCACCGAAGTCAACGAAGCCTTGCGCGCTGACCCGTCACTGGCCAACAGCGACCCGCTAGGTACCGGCTGGTTCTTCAAGATCAAGCTGGCCGATGCGGCGCAGCTGGACGCGCTGATGGACGAGACCAGTTACGCCACTTTTTCCGCCTGATGAAGCCCGCTGTGCGGGCATGATTTCGCTGCGTGTGAATGACAGATGACCTGCACCGCCCCGACCTCGCCCCGTCATCTGTCATTGACGCCGCGCAGCGGCAAAGTCATTCCGTCATCGTGCGCGTGAACACCCTCAAAGAAAGTAAACCATGTTGATGCAAGCCGCCAAGCCCTTGAGCGATCTGGAAAACAGCGCCGAATTCATTGCCCGCCACATCGGCATTTCAGCCGCCGATGAAGCGCACATGCTGTCGGTCATTGGTGAGGCTTCGCGCCGCGCCCTGATTGACAGCATCGTGCCGCGCGCCATTGCCCGCAGCAGCGCGATGAAGCTGCCCGCGCCCGTCACCGAAGCCGCCGCGCTGGCCGAGCTCAAAGCCATGGCGCAGCAAAACAAGGTGTTCAAAAACTTCATCGGCCAGGGCTACTACGGCACCCACACGCCCGGCGTGATCTTGCGCAACATCCTTGAAAACCCCGCCTGGTACACGGCCTACACGCCCTACCAGGCCGAGATCAGCCAGGGCCGCATGGAGGCACTGATCAACTTTCAGACCATGGTGTGCGACCTCACAGCCATGCCGATTGCCAATGCCTCGATGCTGGACGAAGCTACGGCAGCGGCCGAAGCCATGACCCTGGCCCGGCGCAGCGTCAAGGCTACGGGCAATGTGTGCATCGTGGCGGGTGACGCGCACCCGCAAACCATTGAGGTGATGCAGACCCGTGCGGCGCCGCTGGGCATTGAAATCAAAACTGCGCAGTCAGAAGAAGAATGGAATGCACTGATTGCGGGCGACGACTACTTCGCCGTGCTGGAGCAATACCCGTCCACCAGCGGTCGCCTGGGCGAAGAAGGCAACGATGTGAAGACAGCCCATGCCAAAGGCGCGGCCTACATCGTGGCCACCGATCTGCTGGCACTTACCCTGCTAACCCCGCCCGGCGAGTGGGGCAATGGCGACCCGCTGGGCTCGGCCGACATCGTGGTCGGCTCCACGCAGCGCTTTGGCATGCCGCTGTGCAATGGCGGCCCCCACGCGGCCTTTCTGGCGTGCAAAGACGCCTTCAAACGCTCCATGCCCGGGCGGCTGGTGGGCGTGAGCGTGGATGCGCACGGCAACCCGGCGTACCGCCTGGCGCTGCAAACGCGCGAGCAACACATTCGCCGCGAAAAAGCCACCTCCAACATCTGCACCGCACAGGTCTTGCCCGCAGTGGTGGCCAGCATGTATGCGGTCTACCACGGCCCTGAAGGCTTGAAGCGCATTGCGCAGCGCGTGGCCAGCTACGCCGCGATCTTTGCCAAGGGGCTGGAGCAGATGGGTCTGACGCTGGGCACGCACAGCGGCGGCTTTGACACAGTGTGCGTGCACACCCAAGGCGCTACTGATTCCATAGCTGCTCGAGCAATGAATTCATGGGTCAATCTGCGAAAAGCATGGGATGAATACATCATCATCTCGTTGGACGAAACCACCACGCGTGCCGACGTGGAACTGCTGTGGAGCATCTTTGCTGACGGCAAACCCACGCCCAACTTCGCGCAGTTTGAAAAAGGCATCGAGCCCCTGATTCCCGCATCACTGCGCCGCACCAGCGCGTTCTTGACCCACCCGGTCTTCAACACCCATCACAGTGAGACCGCCATGCTGCGCTACATCCGCAGCCTGAGCGACAAAGACCTGGCGCTGGATCGCACCATGATTCCGCTGGGCTCGTGCACCATGAAGCTCAACGCCACCAGCGAGATGATTCCCATCACCTGGCCCGAGTTCGCGAACATTCACCCGTTTGCACCAGCCGACCAGCGGCTGGGTTACGCGCAGCTGGACGCACAACTGCGCGAGTGGCTGTGTCAGGCCACGGGCTACGCCGGCATCAGCCTGCAACCCAATGCCGGCAGCCAAGGCGAATACGCGGGCCTGTTGGTCATCAAGGCCTGGCATGCCAGCCGGGGCGAGGCGCACCGCAACATCTGTCTGATTCCCTCGTCAGCCCACGGCACCAACCCTGCCAGCGCGCAAATGGTGGGCATGCAGGTGGTGGTGACCCAGTGCGACGACAACGGCAATGTGGACATGGCCGACCTGCAAGCCCAGTGCGAGCGGCACAGCGCGAATCTGGCCGCGATGATGATCACCTACCCCAGCACCCACGGCGTGTTTGAGGCGCAGGTGAAAGACCTGTGCGCGCTGGTTCACCAACACGGTGGCCGCGTGTATGTGGACGGCGCGAACATGAACGCCCTGGTCGGCGTGGCCGCGCCGGGCGAATTTGGCGGCGACGTGAGCCACCTGAACCTGCACAAAACCTTTTGCATTCCCCACGGCGGCGGTGGCCCCGGCGTGGGCCCGGTGTGTGTGGTGGAAGACCTGGTGCCGTTCTTGCCCGGCCACGCGACCGGCGGCATTCCCGTCAATGGCGTGGGGGCCATCAGCGCCGCCCCGCTGGGCAACGCCGCCGTGCTGCCCATCAGCTGGATGTATTGCCGCATGATGGGCCCCGAGGGCTTGCAGCAGGCTACCGAGGTGGCCATTTTGTCGGCCAACTACATCAGCGCCCGCCTGAAAGACCATTACCCCACCTTGTACGCCGGCGAAGGCGGCCACGTGGCCCACGAATGCATTCTGGATTTGCGCCCCATTAAAGACGCTTGCGGTGTGAGCGCCGAAGACGTGGCCAAGCGCCTGATCGACTACGGTTTTCACGCGCCCACCCTGAGTTTTCCTGTTGCAGGCACCTTGATGGTGGAGCCCACCGAAAGCGAAGACCTGGCCGAGATCGACCGCTTCATAGCCGCGATGATCGCGATTCGCGGCGAGATCACCCGCATCGAAAAAGGCGAATGGCCGCAAGACAACAACCCGTTGAAACACGCCCCCCACACCGCGCAAACCGTGGCAGCCGACGAGTGGACACGGCCTTACCCACGCAGCGTGGCATCAGCCACGTTGAACAGCAAACACCACGCCAAATACTGGGCGCCCGTGGGTCGATTGGACAACGTGTACGGCGATCGGAATCTGTTTTGCAGCTGTGTGCCGCTGTCGGAGTTTCAATAAGCCCAGAATTTCCATTAGGGTTTGGATAGACCACGGATGCAGTTGCAAGTCAGTTTTGGCCCGACTGAGGAGCTCATGGCGCGCGCCATGGGCGACGAAGAGGGGCAAAAATGGCCGCAAATAGGGTTGGCCGCGTTCCTCCAGCTCGGCAATGAACGGCTCATTGCCAAAGCCGCAGTCGCCCCGTACCAGCACTGGGCGCTGCTGGGGCTCAAGCTTGTCCAGCACACCCATCAAGCCCGCACGCGCTTTGCCCGCGCTGTGCTCTTTGCCAGGCGAGACCACAACGTCCAGTACCAAGCGCAGATTGCCCACCCAGTAGGTGTGTAGCGCATGGCTGGGCCGGCCTGGTTTGTGGGGGTTGTAGCTG